>NZ_JASHKT010000001.1:429301-906867 GCF_030056855.1 Rhodococcus sp. IEGM 1354 | reverse complement strand
TGGTGGCTTGTTGCCGCCGTAGGTGTCCTCGAGTTTGGTGATCGCTTCGCGGATGCTGTCGGTGCGTGCCCCGGGCCCGGTGGCGGCGGCGATCATCGCGGAGCGGGCGATATCGCGACCCTCTTGCGGGAGGTTCTTCGGGGGCGATTCGGCGAAGGTGAGAATCAGGGCGGCGTGGTCGACGGACATGACGCCGGTGCTCACGGCGTCGGCGATGTCGGGGAAGTTCTTCAACCCGCGAGCGAGGGCCACGATCTTGTTCGCTTTGCTCGGGGTGAGGAGGGTGGTGGAGGTCAGCCACCCTGCGGGTCCGGGGAAGCCGAGCTTCTCCCGGCTCACGCGGGTGTCGATGTCAGCGACGAGGGCGATGCGGCGTGCTTCGAGTAATTGGATGTCATGAGAGACCGCGGCAGCGTCGGCGAGCAGTTCTGCTTCGCTCAGTTGCCAGATCTGCGTGGTCATGAGAAGAAGTGTATCGAACATATGTTCTATACACAATGATAGTGTAATCGAAAACTATTGCTGTGCACAAGGATTCGCGAACCGGAACCTGTCGGTGGCCCGTGCTAGGCAAATCACCAATCCTCGGACGCGCTACGCCCGTTGCGCCACACTCCATGGGTATCAACCGGGGCGCCTGGACGAAGACCGACCTCCCGGTTTACTGTAGGCTCACCAAACACATCGACGAGGCGAATAGATGCGCACACCACGAACGGGAGCCAATTCGACTCGACCATTCGAATCCCACCGCACACTCGCGGCGCTGTTCGCGACACTGATAACAGTTGGCGTTCTCGCAATCCCGCGACTGGATCTGCCATGGGCCGGCATCGCGGGCTGGGGACTGGCAACCGTCGCGGCAGCGGCCTGGCTTTTCACAGCATTGCGCCCGCAGCGGTCCAGCCAAAAGAGCTAGGTCGTGCGCGTTGTGCGTACCTCTGGGGGCGCAAAACGCGCACGACCGGAGCGCAGCGACGATCAGCTGACGATGCGAGCGAGGAATGCGTCGATATTGCCTCTGACCGTCGCCGTGCGGGTGTCGACGTCGAAGTCTTCCTTGAACTGTCGACCCAGGGCCGGTGTTTTCTTCTTGCGTGCGTACAGAGAACATGCGAGGTCCGAGCAGATGTAGGTACCCACGGTGTTGCCGCGTCGGCCGGACTCCCCTGCCTTCGCAGCGGCCATCAGCGACACACCGCCGTTGGCATGGGTGGTGAGACAGATGCTGCACATCTGTGCGGTGCGTGGGCCACCTGCCTTGTGTCGCAACGCAATTCCCCGAAGTCGATCTTCCTGCGGTACGACGATGTAGCTTCGTCCCGCCAGCTTCGGGTCGCCCCAGCCGAGAAAATCGAGATCCTCCCACGGCACTTCGTCGAACATATCGGGGAGGGAAAGCCGAGTGGCGTCACCCTTGGACGAATTGACGAACGACGATCTGATGTCGCGTTCGGAGATCGGCTTCATTGTTCCTGCCTCCACTGCCGTAGGAGTGTGTCGATTCCGTCGAGGATTCGGGCCCACGACTCTTGTGAGTCGGGTGCACTGTGAGCGAACGAGCCGGCCGCTTCGAGGCTGGCGAAACCGTGAAAGACGCTGCCCAACAATCGAACAGCATGTACCTGATCCACCTCGCTCAGGTGATACCCACGAAGGATCGCCTTCATCATTGCCGAGTGCCGCACCCCGGCACTGTTGATCGCCGTCTCGTGGTCGAGAGGAAATTGAGTGGCCGCATACCGGCCGGGATGTTCGCGCGAATAGACCAGGTACGCGTCGGCCACTGCCACCAACGCGTCCTTGCCTGCCCTGCCTGCCAACGCTTCTGCTACCCGGTCGGCCAATTCTTCCAACGCCAGCAGCGCGATACCGACATTGAGCTGATGCGCGTTCTTCAGGTGCGAATACAGACTCGCTACTTTCACGTCGAAGCGCCTGGCGATCTCACTGGCCGTCACGCGATCGAAGCCGACCTCGTCGGCCAGATCCGCTCCTGCTGCCACGATGCGCTGCGAGGTCAATCCTGCGCGTGCCATGTCGGCCTCCTCCATCTTCCGAGGACACCGTAGCCAAAACTAATAGCTATAGGCAAATTGCTACAACTATCAGCGTCCCCGCCACGCCTCCCACAGCTGTGCGTAACGCCCACCGGCAGCGACCAACTCGTCGTGCGGACCTTGCTCCACGATTTTCCCGTGCTCGAGCACCACGACGCGGTCGGCGGCAGCGGCCTGGGTGAGGCGATGTGCCACGATCAACGTGCTACGACCTCTCGTCGCCGCCTCCGCAGCCAGTTCGAGCTCACGGGCACCGAAGCTACCGGCCTCGGCGGTGGCCTCGTCCAACACCGCGACAGCCGGGTCGGCGAGAACGAGCCGCGCCAGAGCCAATTGCTGCGACTGCGCCGCCGTCAACTGGTGACCACCCTCGCCGACGGCGGTGTCGAGGCCGTTCTCGAGCGCCTCGACCCACCCCCAGGCGCCGACGGTCCGCAGTGCGGCTTCGACGTCGTCGCGGCCGGCGTCCGGTGCCGCGAGCAACACGTCGTCGATCAAGGGGCCCGCGAAGACGTGCACTTCCTGGCTGACGATCGCGACATGTCGTCGTAATCCCTGATGCCCCAACGCATCCAGGGATGCACCACCGACACGGACCGTGCCCGACGTCGACGCCATGGACCCGGCCGCGATGGCCGCGATCGTCGACTTCCCGGCACCGGTGGATCCCACGAGCGCCACCGTCTCGCCTGCGTCGACGCGCAGGTCGACCCCGTGCAGCACTTCGTGACCCCCGTCGTAGGAGTGGCGCAGATCGACGACATCGAGGGTGGCGTCGGCAGGCACGGAACCGTCGCCCACCGGCCGCTCGTCGGGGATGTCGACGACGCCGACCAATCGAGCCAACGACGCACCGGCAGACTGGATGTCGTCGAACGTGAAGAGCAGGGTGCCGATCGGATTGAACAGGCGATGGAACAGCAGTGCTGCGGCCGTCGTCTCGCCGACGGTGACGTAATCGCCTCGTACGAGCAGGAATCCGGCCAGCAGGATCACCGACAGGCCGACACATTCGGCACGGTTGCTGCGTGAGCCGAAACGCGTGAACAACCGGAAGACGTCGACGCCGATGTCGCGGGCTTTCGCCGACGCTCTATCCACCTCACCGAGGTGCTCGGCTTCGAGACCGTAGGCGCGCACCGTCTTTGCGCCCTGCATGCTGCTGACGAAGGACTGCGCCCGCTCGCCCATAGCGACTCGTTCGGCCGCGTACAGCGGAGCCGATCGGGGCAGATACCAGCGCAGCGCGAGCACATACATCGGCAATGCCACCAGACCGGCAAGCCCCAGACGCCAGTCGATTCCGAGCATCGTGATCATGCTCAAGCACACGAGCAGGAATGCTCCGACGAGCTGGGGAATCACTTCGCCGATCGACTTGGCCATCACTGCGACGTCGTCGCCGACGCGAGAGAGCAAGTCTCCCTTGCCCACTCGCTCCAACGTGGCCACCGGCAGACGGAGGGCGCGTCGGACGACGGCCTCACGCAGGGACGCCAGGATGCCCTCGCCGAGGGTACTGATCAGGTAGCCGCTGAAACCGGTGACGACACCGCCGATGACCGCTGCCACCGCGATCACGACGACGACCCCGACGATGGTCGACGAGTCGGCCCCGGCGCGGACGCGGTCGACCAGGACACCGAGCACATAGACCGGCACCAGCGACATCGCCGCGGCCACTGCGCCGAGCAGCAGCGTCACCGCGGTGCGGAGCTTGCGTAGGCGCAGCTGTTCCAACAGCCAGCGGCCCGACCTGGCACCGGTGGCGATGGGAAGAAGCTCGGGGGCGGTCATCGCAGCACCGTCTCCTTGTACTGCGCGTCCGAGGACGCGAGATCGTGGTGGGTTCCCTCGTCGACGACGCGGCCGTCGTCGACGACGAGTACGCGATGCGTCACCGACAGCAGCGCAGGGCTGGTGGTGATCAGGATCGTGGTCTGCGCCGCGCTTCCGGTGTGTCGCAGCTCGGCGATGCCGCGCGCGATCGTGTGCTCGGTGACGGCGTCGACCGCAGTGGTGGGGTCGTGCAGCACCAGCACCGGGGCGTCGACCGACAGGGCCCGCGCCAACGCGACCCGTTGACGTTGGCCGCCGGAGAGGCTGGCACCGCGGTCGGTGACGGCGTGGTCGAGTCCGGCTTCGTGCAGTTCGACGACGTCGGTGGCCGCGGAGGCCTCGAGCACGCGGTCGAGTTCGGCGTCGGGCTGCGCGCGACCTGCGGTGACGTTGCTGCGGACGGTACCGGCGAACAGGTCGGTGATGTGCGGCTCGACGAGCACGGTCTCGCGGGCGCGTCGGAGATCGATGTTCCCTGTTGCGACGCCGCCGATCCGTACCGTTCCGGTGTAGTCGGACTCGGAGATCTGACCGGAGAGCACCTGGGCGAGTGCCTCCCCGTCCTGCGGCCGGTAGGCGACGATTCCGAGCATCTCGCCGGGTGCGGCCGAGAAGGTGAGGCCGTCGAGCGAACGGAACCCGACCTCGTCGACGGTGAGATCGGTACCCGAGGGCACAGCGGAATCCGATTGCGGCAGAACGTGGTCGGCACCGAGTACGAGTGCGAGCCGGTCGGCCGAGCCACGCACCATCGCCACCACGCCAGGGACCTTGGACAACCCGGTCAGCGGTTCGATGACGAATTGCGAGAGCCCGATGACGGTGATCAGCTCGCCGACCGAGATGCGACCCTGCAATGCGAACCAGCCTGCGGTACCGGCGATTCCGACAGCGAGCAACGCGTTGACCGCCGCCGCCAGACCCTGATAGACGTTGTTGGCGCGGGCCATCCTCAGCGTGGCTGCCAGTGCCGTTCGGCTCGACGTCACGAACCGCTGGGTCGCGGCGTCCTCTGCTCCGATTCCGCGCAGCGGACGCACTCCACTGACCAGATCGGTGGCCATTCCCGATACCCCGGCGATCTCGGCCTGCTGTGCGGTGGCCGCGCGGGTGAGCAACGGGGCGAGGCGCTGGAGCGCAATCAGAATCACCGGAGTACCGATCACAACGGCCAGGCCGAGGGGAATGTCGATGATCAGCAATGCCACCGCCGACGCCACCACCGCCACGGCCGACGCGAAGACCCGGGCGATCAGATCGAGAATCCACGATTCCTTCTCGGCATCGGACGTCGAAACCGTCAGCAATTCCCCGGCCGACAGATCGGTGCGCAGTCCGCGTGGGTCGAGAACGCGGCCGGCGACCTCCACCCGCACATCGTGGGCCTCTCGCTCGATGGCGACGACGATGATGCGGGCACCGATGCGCCAGGCGTAGGACAGTGTGACGAACAGAGCCGCAAGACCGACCAACGAGACGATCATCGCCGTCACGTCGCCGGTGTCGATCGCCCGCGACACGATCAGACCGATCGCGACCGGAACCATCGTTTCGCACAGTTGATGCACCCCGAACAGCAGGGACGAGACGATCAAGCGGGTGCGACGACGTCGTACGGTGCGGCGCAGAATCGCGCCCCCGGTGGCCGGGGATGGTGCCTCCACCACGTTTCGAGCATGGTGAAGCGAGACAGAATCGGTCATTTGCTGCAGCCTATGGCATCGGGAAGTGGCAATGGGGTGTCCTGTTTACATAGAGTTGGCACCAGCGAACACCGAGTAAGTCCAGCAGAGAGTACGGAGAACACCATGCCTGCCAAGACATCGACCGACAACGACATCGCCGACGAAGACATCGTCCCACTCGAGTACGAGACCGCCAGCCAGGCCCAGCGCGTCGTCGCCGCCTACGCGACCGATGCCGACGAGTGCCGCATGTTGTTGTCGATGCTGGGTATAGACCCCGTAGCGAAGACCGACTGACAGGTTTCGCAGGGCTGAATACCCAGGGATCAACAAGCGGATTGGACAGTTGTGGCTGACGCCTCGCAGGGTTCGGATTTCGTCGTCGTAGCCAACAGGTTGCCCGTCGACCTGGAGACACTTCCCGACGGAAGCACGCGATGGAAGCGCAGCCCCGGCGGGCTGGTCACCGCGCTCGAGCCCATCCTGCGCGCCAACAAGGGTGCCTGGGTGGGATGGGTCGGGGTATCCGACGTCGATGTCGAGCCGTTCGTGGAGGACGATCTGCATCTGCGTCCGGTGCCGATCAGCGAGAAGGAATACACCCAGTACTACGAGGGCTTCTCCAACGCCACGCTGTGGCCGCTGTATCACGACGTCATCGTCAAGCCTGAGTACGACCGCGACTGGTGGAACGCGTACGTCGAGGTCAATCGCCGCTTCGCGGAGAAGACGTCCGAGGCAGCCGCGCAGGGCGCGACGGTGTGGATTCAGGACTACCAACTCCAGCTCGTCCCGAAGATGCTCAGGATGCTGCGGCCCGATCTCACCATCGGGTTCTTTCTGCACATCCCGTTCCCGCCGATCGAGCTGTTCATGCAGATGCCGTGGCGCACCGAGATCGTCGAAGGACTGCTCGGAGCCGACCTGATCGGTTTCCATCTGTCCGGCGGCGCGCAGAACTTCCTCTACCTTGCCCGACGCCTCGCCGGGGGAACCACCTCACGCGGAACCGTCGGTGTGCGGTCCAAGCTCGGCGTCGTGCAGGTGGGGTTCCGGACCGTACGCGTCGGAGCGTTCCCGATCTCCATCGACTCCGGTGACCTCGACACCAAGTCGCGCACGAAGGCCGTCCGAGACCGCGCCAAGCAGCTGCGCAAAGACCTCGGTAATCCGAAACGGATCATGCTCGGCGTCGATCGACTGGATTACACCAAGGGAATCGACGTTCGGCTCAACGCATTTCGAGAGTTGCTCGAAGAAGGCCGAGTCGATCCGGCCGAGAACGTCATCGTGCAATTGGCGACGCCCAGCCGTGAACGCGTCGAGAGCTATGTCGCCATGCGCGGTGAGATCGAACAGCAGGTGGGACGCATCAACGGTGAGTACGGCCAGGTGGGCCACCCGGTGGTGCACTACCTGCATCGTCCCATTCCCCGTGAGGACCTGCTCGCCTACTTCGTCGCTGCCGACGTCATGCTGGTCACTCCCCTACGCGACGGCATGAACCTCGTCGCCAAGGAGTACGTGGCCTGCCGCAGCGATCTCGGTGGTGCACTGGTTCTCAGCGAATTCACCGGTGCTGCTGCGGAATTGCGCCAGGCGTACCTGTGCAACCCCCACGATCTGGACAGCGTGAAGGACGCCATCACCGGAGCGCTCGAACAGGAACCCGAGGCAGGTAAGCGTCACATGCGAGCCATGCGTCGGCAGGTTCTCGCCCATGACGTCGACCGCTGGGCCCGCTCGTTCCTGACCGCTCTGGCGCAACCGGCCGAGGGCACCAACCTCGGTCGATAAATCGCTTTACCCCCACCGTCGACGGCTGTTAGTTTGCCGTCGACGGTTTTGTGCATTCGAGAAGTGAGGAGGTGGGCATCGTGGCCACCTGGACGAGAACACACCCGAGCCCTCACACCTCCTCCACGAAGGACTTCTCGCATGTCTTCTCTACTCGAATACGGACTCGACCAACACTGGCGTGACGAGTTCGAACAGCATTCTCACAGCGCAGTTCTCGCTCGCGTGGTTCGCGTCGACCGCGGTGAATTCGACGCCGTCACCGAGCACGGAATCGCGCGCGGCACCGGCAGTGTCAGCGGTCGTTCCGCAGGCTCCACTCCTGGCGGCCTCTGCACCGGGGATTGGGTGGCACTGGACGCGGAATCGTTCCGGCTGATCGACATCTTGCCCCGCCGGACTGCCATAGTTCGAGCCAGTGCCGGATCGATCTCGGCCGCACAGGTTCTCGGTGCCAACGTCGACACCGTCGTGGTCACCGTCGCGTCGGACACGGCCCTCGATCTCGGTCGCGTCGAGCGCTACCTCACGCTGGCGTGGGGCAGCGGCGGTGTGCCCGTCGTCGCGATCACCAAGACCGACAGCGGACGCGTCACCGAAGAGTCGGTACTGGCCGCCGCGCCGGGTGTCACCGTCTGTAGCACCAGTGCGGTGTCGGCCGACGGAATCGACTCGCTGACAGCGCATCTGCACGGCACGGTTGCGCTGATCGGGCCGTCGGGATCGGGTAAATCGACTCTCGGCAACGCTCTGATCGGGAGCACCGCGTTCGCCACCGGCACCACTCGCGAGGCGGACGCCAAGGGCAGACACACGACGGTGCGTCGGGAATTGATTCCGGTACCACGGCTGGGACTGACCCTGCTCGATACTCCCGGATTGAGATCGGTGGGCGTACAAGGATCGGAAGACGCAGTAGCGAACGCCTTTTCGGATATCGACGAGCTGGCCGCACTGTGCCGTTTCGGCGACTGCGCGCACGCACACGAGCCCGGTTGCGCCGTTCTCGCTGCCGTCGAGGCAGGCGAACTCACCGAACGCCGGCTGGGTAACTACCGAAAGCTGTTGCGGGAGAACGCCTGGACAACGTCGCGCCACGATGCGCGGGCGCGCAGCGAGAAGTTGAGGGAATACAAGCAGATGACCAAGTCGCTACGGCAGAAATACGCAGCCGACGGTGGGCGGCGCTAGGTCAGCTCTCGTCGAACAGCGAGGGGCTCTCGGACTCCGCCTCTTCCAGCGGAGCCGAGCCCTCGCGCGGCGACGCCTTGCGCACCACCTCGACCGTCGTCGTACGGACCGACAGCCGATGCCCGTCGTGATGCTCGAGCAACGCCAACCCCTGACGAATCTCGAGCACCTTCCACGGGCCTGCGTGCCCGGACGCCTGAACCAGGTCGCCTGGTGCGATCTCGGAAGCCACTGTTGTTCTCCATTCACCGAGCAGGTATCGGGGGTCGAGCAAGTCTGTGACACACACCCTATCGGGCACCGACCGGCCCGACGCCACTTGCTCGGCGAACAAGTTAGGAGTACTCATGTAATAGTTGTAGATGTACAAGCAAATATGCGGAGGTGCACGTGACCGAGCTGACTCGACGACACCGATATCTCGTGCTCGGGATCTGCTGCCTGAGCCTGTTTCTCGTCAGCACCGACAACACGATCGTCAACGTAGCGCTGCCGTCGATGCGCGCAGATCTGAATGCATCGGTATCGGGTCTGCAATGGATCATCGATGCATACACGCTGGTCGTGGCATCTCTGCTGATGCTCGGCGGCTCGATGGCCGACAAGTACGGCCGCAAACGCTTCTTCCTGATCGGCACCGGAACGTTCGTGCTCGGCTCGCTGCTGTGCAGCGTCGCACCGTCGCTGGGCTGGCTCATCGCCTTCCGGATGCTGCAGGCCATCGGCGGCTCGATGATGAATCCCGTCGCGATGTCGATCATCACCAACACCTTCACCGACCCCAAAGAGCGCGCCGGCGCGATCGGCATGTGGGGTGCCGTCGTCGGAATCTCGATGTCTGCGGGACCGGCACTCGGCGGCGTGCTCGTCACCAGCGCCGGCTGGCAGTCCATCTTCTGGATCAACGTCCCCGTCGGGATCTTCGCTTTGGCGATGACACTGAAGTTCGTCCCGGAATCCAAGGCCGAGCACGCGCGGAAGTTCGATCCGGTAGGTCAGTTCCTCATCTTCGCGTTCCTCGCGTCCCTGGTCTTCACCATCATCGAAGGTCCCGCGAAGGGTTGGGGATCACCGCTGATCGTGTTCACGGGTGCCGTCGCGATCGGCTCTCTCGTCGGGCTGCTGGTGGTCGAATCGCGAATCGAGGAACCGCTGATCCAGCTGAAGTTCTTCCGCAGTGCGCCGTTCAGTGGCGCTACGGTAATCGCCGTGTGTGCGTTCGCGTCCCTCGGCGGGTTCCTGTTCCTCAACACGCTGTACCTGCAGGACGTTCGCGGCTACTCACCTCTGCACGCGGGTCTCTACACTCTGCCGATGGCACTGATGACGCTGATCTTCGCGCCGATATCGGGACGCATCGTCGGCACCCTCGGGGCTCGCATCCCCCTGCTCGTGGCCGGCCTCGGCTTCGTGATCTCGGCGCTGATGCTCACCAGAACGACGCCCACGACGTCCTTTGCCTGGCTCGCGACGGCGTATGTGATCTTCGGAATCTCCTTCGGCATGGTCAACGCCCCGATCACCAACACCGCTGTGTCCGGGATGCCGCGCAGCCAAGCCGGCGTGGCATCGGCCATCGCGTCGACCAGCAGGCAGGTGGGTCAGTCGCTCGGCGTCGCCGTCATGGGCTCGATCGTCACCGCGAGCATCGTCGGAGAGATCTCCGACGGCTTCACCGCCGCCGCCGTGCCCGCCTGGTTCGTCATCGCCGGTGCCGGGGTGGTCGTCACCGTCCTCGCCATCGTCACCACCGGCCGGTGGGCCCGATCGACCGCCGAGCGTATCGATCAGCCGGTGCTCGTATGAGCAGCGACGCAGCGCAGATCTGGCGCGAGATGCGAGCGCTGATGCTCGAGGTACACGACACTCGACGGGCCGTCGCGGAGGCCACCGGAATGAGCTTCCTGCGGGCGAAACTGCTGATCAAGCTGTTGGGCGGCGATCGGACGGTCACCGAACTCGCCGACCTGCTCGCCTCCGACGTGCCCTACGTGTCGCTGAACGTGCGCGAACTCGAACAGCGAGACCTGGTGGTGCGCACCGAGGACCCCGACGATCGTCGACGACGCATCATCGGACTCACCGACGCCGGACGCCGCCTCGCCGAGAAAGCCCGCACGATCGCCGACGCCCCGCCGCCGGAATTCACGGCACTACCGCCGGAGGACCTGGCGCATCTGCGTCGGATATTGGGACTGCCCTGATGTGGTGGGACGGTGCTTCGGCTTCGGCTTCAGCGGCGGATGTCTGCAAGCGGGGTTCCGATCTCGACCAGGGCGCGCACGGTGGCGGCCTCCATGCCGGGTGAACCACACACCAGGATCTGACTGTCGGGAAACGGGCCCTGCACCGCGACGACGTCGGCGATGGCACCCTCCCAGCAGTGCTCCGGCTCGAAGAAGGATGTGCTGGAACCTATTTCGTCGTGAATACGATCGTTCCAGCGGTCCGAGGCCCACGGCTCGTGCAGTTGATCGACGACGGGAACAACCGTGAGCCACGGCAACTCGGACGCCATCAACCACAGCATGTCGCTTGCATAGAGATCGCGCGGCGACTTGCCGCCGAAGAACAGCGTCACGTTCGGCGGCCGCTCCCAGCGCGTGAGATCGAGCAGAATTGCGCGCAACGGGGCGAGGCCGGTTCCGCCTGCGATCATGACGACGTCGCGACCCGAGTCGTCGACGTGCAGACCGCCCCGCGGATCGCTGATCTGCCAGACATGACCGGGCCGCGTCTCGTTGACGATCGATCCGCTCACCCACCCCGCGGGTACCGCGCGCACGTGGAACTCGAGCTTGCCGTCCAGCGACGGCGGCAGGGCGGGCGAATATCGACGCGTCAGAGCAGCGTTCTGAGGAACTGTCACGGACACCGACTGCCCGGCCCTGAATGGAATCGCGTCGCCCTCGAGCCTGATGACCGCGAGGTCGTTCCGAAGGCGATGGTACTGAACGACTGTCGAATTCCACGCCTGCATGCGGACCAGGATAGGGGTCGATGCCGGGTGTCTCGCAAACGCGCGGGGTTCGCCACTGCCGGTGCCGCAAACGCGCGCGCGTTTGCTGAACGCGCGCGGAATAGTGACCGAATCGCGGCAAATCTGCGCGCACCTGACAAATGCGCGCGCGTTTGCCGGGGGGAAGGCGGCGAACCTAACGCTGGTGTTTCGGCTTCCAGACCACCAGGGCGTTGCGTTGGATCGGCACCAGGTCCCGGCGATAGCTCGCGTGCACGTTCGCTACCTCCTGCGCCAGTTCCGAGACCCGGGCCTGCAGGGCCTCGACCTGATTGGTGAGCTCGATGATGCGCTTGATGCCGGCGAGGTTGACGCCCTCGTCCTGCGAGAGTCGCTGCACTTCACGAAGCAGTGCGACGTCACGCGGGGAGTAGCGTCGCCCGCCGCCGGTCGTGCGGTGCGGGGTGACCAGCCCGAGCCTGTCGTAGGTACGCAAGGTCTGCGCATGCATACCGGCCAGCTGAGCCGCGACGGAGATCACGAAGATCTGCGCGTCGGGATCACCTTGCACTCCACCGGCTTTCGCGGAACCGCCCTCGGGAGGGACCGACATCACACACCTGCCCACCCGGCCCGCGGGTCGAATCCGCTGGCCTTCTCGGCTTCCAGATAGTTCTTCAGAGCGTCGGTAGCAGCATCGTCGAGTTTCTGCGGCACGGCAACTTTGACGGTCACCATCAGATCGCCGGTGCCGGATTTCTTCGGGATACCGCGTCCGCGCACCCGCAGCACTCGCCCGTCGACGGTTCCCGGTGGCACTTTCACGCCGACGCGTCCTTCGAGGGTGGGCACCGACAGTGTGGTGCCGAGGACCAGTTCGCCGTAGCTGACCGGCACGGTTACCGTGAGGTCGTCGCCGGTGCGGCCGAAGACCTTGTCGGGCTTGACCCGAACGGTGACGAACAGGTCGCCCGACGGTGCTCCGCGGAGGCCGGCTTCGCCTTGGCCTGCGAGTCGTACTTTCTGGCCGTCGCTGATGCCGGCCGGTACGCGCACGGTGATGGTGCGGGTGCGGTTCTGCACTCCGGTGCCGCGGCAATCGACGCACGGGTCGTCGATGATGGATCCGGTACCGCGGCAGTCGTCACACGGCTCACTGAAGCCGAACGCGCCTTGGTTTCGGTTGACGACACCCTGGCCGTTGCACTTGGGGCAGACCCGCGGGCTGGTTCCCGGCTTGGCACCGCTGCCGTGGCACGTGGTGCACGAGGACGGACTGGTCAACCGCAACGGAACCGTCACGCCCAGCGCTGCCTCACGGAACTGCAGCGAGGTCTCGGTCTCGACGTCGCTGCCGCGTCGGGGACGGTTGCTCTGCGGGCGCTGCTGCGCAGCGCCGCGATTGAACAGTCCACCGAAGAGGTCGCCGATGCCGCCGTCGCCGCCGGCCTGACCGAAGATGTCGCCGACGTCGAAGCTCTGACCACCGCCGCCGAATCCACCGGCACCGGGTGAGAACCCACCGCCGGCGCGGCTACCGAAGCCGCCGGACGCGAACAGCCGCCTGGCCTCGTCGTATTCCTTGCGTTTGGCCGGGTCGGCGAGAACGGCGTGCGCCTCGCTGACCGCTTTGAACTTGTTCTCGGCCGCGGCGTTACCGGGATTGGCGTCGGGATGGTTGTCCCGCGCCAACTTTCGGTACGCCTTCTTGATCTCTTCTGCAGTAGCGCTGGAGGAAACGCCCAGCTCCTTGTAGAAGTCCTTCTCGATCCACTCCCGCTGGCTCACCGGGCGTTTCCTCCTCTCGCGCTATTTCTTTTTACTGCTCGTCGGACGCGGGTGCGTCCGATTCTTCTGTTGCTGTGCCCTCGGAAGCACTGTCGACCACACCGACCATCGCGGTACGCAGCACGCGCTCGCCGAGCTTGTAGCCCGGACGCATCAGCGTGCCGACGACCGGATTGCTGCCATCGCCCTCATGGGAGACGGCCTCGTGGATGGCCGGGTCGAAGGCGTCGCCCTCGGCCCCGAAGGTGCTCAAACCGATGTTCGAGAACACCCCCGCCAACTTGTCCGCCACGGACTTGAGCGGTCCGGTTTCGAGATCGCCGTGCTGGCGAGCTCGCTCCAGATCGTCGAGGACGGGGAGCAACTGGGACACGACGGACGCCTTCGCGTTCTCCGCTCCCGACTGCTTCTCGCGATCCGTGCGACGACGGTAATTGGCGTACTCCGCCGACACGCGCTGCAGATCTGCGGTGAGTTCTGCAACCTTCGTGTCACGCGGGTCTTCCACTACCTCGGCGTCGATCTCTGCATCGCCGTTCCCTGCGTCAACCGAGCCGGGCTGGGGCGCAGTTCCGGTGCCCGCGAGGGGCTCGGGAACTGCGTCACCTTCCCGTACTTCACCGGTCTCGGGATCGATCTTTCGCTTGTCCACGAAAGTGACCGGTTCCTGCTCGGTGTTGTCGGACGTCACTTCTTGTCCGTGTCGTCGGCGGGCTCGTCGACAACCTCTGCGTCGACTACACCGTCGTCAGCTGCCTGCGCGCCACCCTCTGCGCCACCCTGCTCCTTGGCCTGAGCCTCGTAGATGGCGGTGCCGAGAGCCTGCGACTCGCTCGACAGCTTCTCCACGGCGGTCTTGACTGCCGAGATGTCGCTGCCCGCGAGAGCCGTCTTGGCGTCGGCGATGGCGGTTTCGACGCGGCCCTTGAGCTCGGCGTCGACCTTGTCCTCGTTGTCCTTGACGAACTTCTCCGTCTGGTGGACGAGGGACTCGGCCTGGTTGCGGACCTCGGCCTCTTCGCGACGAGCCTTGTCCTCGTCTGCGTGAGCTTCCGCGTCGGCGACCATGCGGTCGATCTCTTCCTTGGACAAGCCGGAGCCGTCCTGGATCTTGATCGTGTTTTCCTTGCCGGTGCCCTTGTCCTTGGCCGTGACGTGCACGATGCCGTTGGCGTCGATGTCGAAGGTGACCTCGATCTGCGGGACGCCGCGAGGAGCCGGGGGCAGCTCGGTCAGCTCGAAGGAGCCGAGGAGCTTGTTGTGCGAGGCGATCTCGCGCTCACCCTGGAAGACCTGGATCTGCACCGAGGGCTGATTGTCGTCAGCGGTGGTGAAGGTCTCGGAACGCTTCGTCGGGATGGTGGTGTTGCGCTCGATGAGCTTGGTCATGACGCCACCCTTGGTTTCGATACCGAGGGACAGCGGCGTGACGTCGAGGAGCAGAACGTCCTTGACCTCACCCTTGAGGACACCGGCCTGCAGTGCAGCACCGACGGCCACGACCTCGTCCGGGTTGACGCCCTTGTTGGGCTCGCGTCCACCGGAGAGTTCCTTGACCAGCTCGGAGACTGCGGGCATACGCGTCGAACCACCGACGAGCACGACGTGGTCGATGTCCTTGACGGCGATGCCGGAGTCCTTGACCACTGCCTGGAACGGCGCACGGGTGCGGTCGAGCAGATCGGAGGTGATCTTCTGGAACTCCGAGCGGCTGAGCTGCTCGTCGAGGAAGAGCGGGTTCTTGTCCGCGTCGACCGTGATGTACGGGAGGTTGATCGAGGTGCTCTGCCCGGAGGACAGTTCGATCTTCGCCTTCTCGGCGGCCTCACGCAGACGCTGCAGCGCCATCTTGTCCTTGGTCAGATCGATGCCGTTCTGAGCCTTGAACTTGTCGACGAGCCAGGTCACGATGCGCTCGTCCCAGTCGTCGCCACCGAGGTGGTTGTCACCGGACGTCGCACGGACCTCGACGACGCCGTCGCCGATTTCCAGCAGCGAGACGTCGAACGTGCCGCCACCGAGGTCGAACACGAGAATGGTCTGCTCGCTGTCGCCCTTGTCCAGGCCGTATGCGAGAGCAGCCGCGGTGGGCTCGTTGACGATGCGCAGGACGTTGAGGCCGGCGATCTGGCCGGCTTCTTTCGTGGCCTGACGCTGTGCGTCCTCGAAGTACGCGGGAACGGTGATGACCGCGTCGGTGATTTCTTCACCCAGGTAGGCCTCGGCGTCGCGCTTGAGCTTCTGCAGCGTGCGCGCGGAGATTTCCTGAGGGGTGTACTTCTTACCGTCGATCTCCACGGTCCAGTCCGTGCCGACGTGGCGCTTCACGGAACGAATCGTGCGGTCGACGTTGGTGACCGCCTGGTTCTTCGCGGGCTGGCCGACCAGCACTTCACCGTTCTTGGCGAAAGCGACGATCGACGGGGTGGTGCGTGATCCCTCGGAGTTGGCGACGACAACCGGTTCGCCGCCCTCGAGGACGGACACGACCGAGTTGGTGGTCCCGAGGTCGATACCGACCGCACGAGCCATAATGTTTCCTCCTGTTATTGCGTGGATTCAGTCCCTGGGTGAGCGAACTCCACTCAAGTTTGCATAACGCGATCTGTCGCGTCAACTTCCAACTTGAGCCTCATCCACTCAAGGCTGCTGACCTGCACAACGGAGGGTGTGGCGAATTTGTTCCCGGGGAGCGGCTGCGCCGCATGTGAGTGGAAACTCGTAGCAGGTACCGAAGTTCCACTCACATGGGGCGAAGCCCCTCCACAGCAGTACGCCGCGACGATCCGGTGGATCGTCGCGGCGCAGCGGGAGAGAAAGTACGGAACGAGAATTACTCGGCAGGATCCTCGGCGGGTGCGGGGATGCAGCTGTAGCTGAGTAGTCCACCGGTGATGTTGTTCATGAAGTCGGCGTCGAGTGCGCTGGCGAAGGCAGCTGCGCCGGCGGGGCGAGCGACCCATTCGCGATCGGCCGACGGCACGGTGTAGGTCATTGCCTCGCCCGCCTTGATGGTCTTCTCGGTGTTCTGACCCTGCAGACCCGGCAGCGCGCCGTAGTTGACGTTGACGTTCGACGCGTCGTCGGCACCCTTGTTCTCGACCTTGACCTGCAGTGCGACGACGCCGCCCTCGGGGGCCTTCTCGACTGCGGTGTCGCAGACAGTGGCGATCGAGACGACCAGGTCGGGGCTTTCGAGAACTGCGGAGCCGAGTGGCATCGCGGGCTCGGTCTCGGGCTCGGCCGAGGCCATGGGTACGAGGACGACCGCACCGATGCCGGCGGCCAGGGCGGCCGTCGAGGCCAGGATCGATGTGCGGGCAAGACGTCGCATGGACAACTCCTGTGACTGAGGGGATGTGACCCGTGAGTCTGATGTGACTGAAGGGACAGTTGGTACTTCCTCACTATGGCCTATCCGATTCAGACATTCCACACCAGGCGGTCTCGATTCGATGACGTTCGCATATCGAACAAAACCGGTCGGGCCGAATGACATTCGTGTGATTCGGCCGACTCTCACCGATCGACCGGCCGGGCCCGGCGCGCCCACACGCTAGGTTTCGCTGGCCGAAGAAGAGGGGAACCACAACCCTGCGGATCGGCCGCGCCCTACGTAGGGTTGAGGAAAAGCGAGGCTACGGAGGCACATGGATCCCGAAGTGCAGCACGAACCGAGCGAGATCACCTACGACGAGAAGTTCTACCCGGCTCGGCCGAAACCGCTTCGTCCGTCCGTGCGCCGTGCGAACCGAAGTAGTGGTCCCACACCGGACAGCGAGCCGGTCGCGTCCAATCCCGAGTACGTGGACTGGCTCACCGAACAGTCGATGCTGCGAGATGCCAAGCTCATTGCCGAACAGCTGTCGGGCAAGGGCAGCATGTGGCAGAACCCGTATGCCGATCCCGACCCGCGTGCTGCCGTCGAGCGAGCACCCGTCTGGTTCACCGCCTACCCCATCTCGGTGATCAACGCTCCGCAGACCAGCTTCCTGAGCACCCTCGGTGACGAGAAGTTGTGGCAGGCGTTCTCCGAAATCGGCGTCACCGCCGTGCACACCGGACCGGTGAAGGTGGCGGGCGGCATCCACGGGTGGCGTCCCACCCCGTCCGTCGACGGCCACTTCGACCGCATTGGTATGCAGATAGACCCCGCCTTCGGCTCGGAAGAAGAGTTCCGACGCCTGTGCGTCGTGGCCGCCGCGTACGACGGCATCGTCATCGACGACATCGTTCCCGGCCACACCGGTAAGGGTGCGGATTTCCGGCTGGCCGAGATGGCCGTCGCCGATTACCCCGGCATTTACCACATGGTCGAGATCGAGCCGCAGGACTGGCACCTGCTGCCGCGTGTGCGCGCCGGTGCCGACTCGCAGAACATCGACGCCGAGGCCGAGGCCAATCTCGCTCGTGCCGGCTACATCATCGGCCAGCTGCAGCGAGTGATCTTCTACGAGCTCGGCGTCAAGGAAACCAACTGGAGCGCAACACCTCCCGTCGTCGGTATCGACGGCGTCGAGCGGCGTTGGGTGTACCTGCACTACTTCAAGGCCGGTCAGCCGTCCATCAACTGGCTCGACCCATCGTTCGCGGGAATGCGCCTCGTCATCGGCGACGCCTGCCATTCCATCGCCGATCTCGGTGCCGGCGCGTTGCGCTTGGACGCCAACGGTTTCCTCGGCGTCGAACGTCGTGCGGAGGGTCCGGGTTGGTCCGAGGGACACCCACTCTCGGAGGCCGCGAATCACCTGATCGCCAGTGTGGTGCGCAAGATGGGTGGGTTCACCTTCCAGGAGTTGAACCTGACGATCGACGACATCAAGGCGATGGGCACCAACGGTGCCGATCTGTCGTACGACTTCATCAACCGCCCGGCCTACCAGCATGCGTTGGTCATGGGGAACACCGAATTCCTCAGGCTCACCATGACTTTGGCTCGCGATCACGGTGTGGATACCGCGTCGCTGGTGCACGCGCTGCAGAACCACGACGAGATGACGTTCGAACTCATCCACTTCGCGACACTGCACGCAGAAGACGAGTTCGCCTACGGCGGCGAGTCGGTCAAGGGCTGCGATCTGGGCGATCGCATTCGCGGCGAGCTCACCGATCGACTCACCGGCCGCTGGGCACCGTACAACCGAACGTTCACCACCAACGGAATCGCCTGCACCACAGCCAGTGTGATCACCGCGTCGCTCGGCATCCGCGATCTCGATCGGATGGACGAGCAGGACATCGAGACCGTCAAACGTGCGCACCTGCTGCTCGCCATGTACAACGCACTCCAGCCCGGCGTGTTCGCACTGTCCGGCTGGGACTTGCTGGGCATCCTTCCGATCGCCGCCGACGAGGTCGAGGATCTCATCAAAGAGGGCGACACTCGCTGGCTCAACCGCGGCGCACACGACCTGATGGGGTATTTCCCCGACGCCGTGCGCTCGGAGTCGGGCATTCCCCGTGGACGCAGCCTGTACGGTTCGCTACCGGAGCAGTTGGCCGACCCCCAGTCGTTCGCTCGGCAGCTGGCTCGAATCATCGAGCTGCGCAACAAGTACGGAATTGCCACGGCGCAGCAGATCGACATTCCGACGGTCTCGCACAAGAGCCTGCTGGTGATGGTGCACGAGCTCGGCCAGGGCATCATCCAGGCCACGGTGCTGAACTTCTCGTCCGACGAGATCAGCGCAACCATTCAGTCCAAGCACCTGGTGCCCGGCACCTGCGCCATCGATGTGTTCGACGACAACGAGATCGCGACGGTCGACGAACTGCACAGTTTCCCGATGAACCTCGGTCCGTACGAGGGCGTCGCGGTGGTGCTGCGGTGAGAGAGACGACGCAGCACCGCTGACGGATAGACTCCTGCACCGTGGCCGTAGAACCGAACGATCCGACAGCAGGCCGGCCTCGGCCTGCCCGCCCGCAACCACCGCGGCCGGAGCTGTCCGTCGAACCTCTTCGGCCACGACAGGAATCCACCGCAGACTCCCGTCTGCCGAAGATCGCGACCGGACTGTGGGCGGTGACCGCCGCATTGATCCTGGCGCTGGCCGCCGTCATCGCGCTGAACTGGAACGTCGTTCTTTCGGGCGTCGAAACCGCCGTGGCTCAGCAGGATTCGACGGCAAGCGCCGCAGACGTCCGGAACACGGCGTCGGCCACCCTCATCTCGAGCGGTGCTGCCGCCGCCGTGCTGGTACTACTCGGGTTCGTCTCGTTGAACCTGCTCCGCGGCGCAGCCACGTCGTCCAAAATATTGATGGGCGCGGTAGGAATTCTGACCATCGGGGCGGCCGTCACGTTCTCGACCTTCGTCTCCGACGCCTCGGCCCTGCTCGGCGGCGTGCTGCAATGGGGTCCGTTCGTCGTGGCAGGCGCTGCCGCAGCCGCCACGGTCGTCGCGCTGCTACCTCGACGCCCCTCACGTCAGTGAGGCGAGAATCCCTTCGGCACTACGTGCGGCGAGGGCACACGAATTCGACGTGAACCGGTCCAGAAGCGGATGCTCCGAGAGGGATCGCCACTTGCGCACCGCAGCCAGTGCCGTGTCGCGCTGCTGAGTGTGCCCCGCATCGGGCGGCAGATCGAGACGCTCGGTGGCGGCGATACCGAAGCCGCCGATGATGCGCTGCAGATCGAGCAGTCCTCCGTCGGGCAATGTCGTTGTGACCGAACGCAATCGGCCGAGCAACCGTAGTTCGGCAAACCCGTGCACGTCGGCGAGCATCCTGCCGGCTTCGGTACGCAGCGCATGCGACTCCGGCCGGAACTCCAGAATTCGTTGTAGCGCAACCAGAGCCGAGTGCAGCTTCAGCTGATCCGCACGCTGGCCGAATTGCACGTCGATGACCGAGCGAAGTTCGGACAGTCCACTGCGCTCGACCAGGTCGGCCGCCAGTGTCGGCGAATCACGCACACCGAGCCGAATCAGCGTCACGGCCATCCGAATCCCGAACAAGCCGAAGCGGTCGACAATGCTGGCGCGCAGGGCGGCATCGACGGGCAGAGTGCTCTCCGCCCGCACGAACCGATCGGCCGAAAGCATCGCCAGCTGCAGATCCTCGGTCGGTACCGTCGCGAGCATCTGGAATGCGGCGAACTCGCTCTGCCGCAACGTCTCTGCTCCCAACGCCAACAGCCCTGCCACCGGGACGACGGCCTGGCACAGTCCGGTGGCTTCGAGCTCGGACGCGAACCGGGCCGCGACCTCCTTGGCCGACATCATCGCGTCCATGCGGCCCGAGCCGACCTCGTCCGCCCGGGAGACCACCCCGATTACCCCCAGTGGCCCGGAATCACCTCCGACGTGTGCCCCGATCTGCCCGAGAAACGAGACGTCCGTGGCATTGAGGGTGCGCAGCAGGTAGACCACCGCGTCGGCCCCCGACGACGAATTCTCGGGGGTCAGCATCGCCAACGTGCGCGCCGAGACATCGCGAGAGAGCGACGAGGTGCCGGGTGTGTCGATGATCGTCGTCTGCGCCAAAGTACTTGCCGGCCATTCGACGTCGAGGCGATCGACCTGCGCCGCCGTCAACGCACCGAGATCGAACGTCAGCCGCCCGTCGCGTCGTTGCACCGGAACGTTCGCCGCCCGATCGCCGTCGTACCAGGCCGTCACACTGGGTGAGACGCCGTTGCGATACCACGTGACGACCTTGGTGCATTCGGTGGCGTCGGTCGGCGCAATATCCTGCCCGACAAGCGAATTGAGCAGAGTGGACTTGCCTGCCTTGAGCGATCCCGCGAGCGCGACCCGGAGCGGCTCGTCCAAACGGTAGAGACATTCGTCGAGCATCCAGGACGCCTCGGCGTCGCCGGCGTACGTCGACCGCGCTGCCGAGATCAGATCGCGCGCTCGGGCCAGTGCCGTCACGCTCATACCGCGACGTCCTTCACCAGACGCGTTGCGCGAGAGTTCAATTCCGAGACCAACCGCATGTCGTTCTCCAGCTGCGCGATCCGGGCGGTGCGGTCGGTGTTGTCGGCGGCAGCGGCCTCCTGCGCCGAGCGCAGCGACTCGTTGAGCGAACGCAATGTCTGCTCGGCGATCGAGGTGAAGTGATCGCGCAGCACCCGCTGGATCTGTCGCAGCCGATCCTTCGACTCCTTGCCCACCTGGAAGCTGACGTCGTCGGTGAAACGGCGGATCGCCATCTTGGCCTCGGAACGACGCGCCTTGACCCGGTTTTTCTTGTCCTCCTTGTAGGCCTTGGTACCCAGCAGAACACCCGCGCCGATCGAGATGGGGTTGAGCAGACTCAGCCCGACGAACGTGGTGATCAGACCGAACATCAGTACGCCGCCGTAGGATCCGCGCATTCCCACGAGCACTTTCTGCGTGATACCCACCCGACCCGACTCCAGATCGGCCAGGGACGTCACGGGCTCGAGCACATTGTCGAGGTCGCCCAAATCGAGATCGGGGAGGGCCGCCGCCCCGGACGACGCGAAATGCTCGGCCACCAACTCCGACAACCACAGCGCGCGCTCGTGTGCCCATACGAAATTATCGCCCACCGACGCGGCGATCTGCTCTTCGAGCCATTCGCCCAGTTGCGGCCAGTCCTTCCCCGGATCTCCCTCGTCGACGGTTTCCTCGGCCTCCCGGGTGACGCGCCGCAGTCGGTCGCGCAGGTCGTGATCGATGTCCGACGCGAGATCTGCGATTCCGTCACCGAGCGTCTGTTGCCACTGCGAGGACCTCTTGTGCAGTTCCTCGGCGGCGGACTTGGCACGCTGGAGCCCGGCGACCGCGGCGGCCGCGCGCTCCGGATCCTTCAGCGCCGCAAGCTCACTGCCGAACGACAGTGTCAGGTGCTCGGTCACCGAGCGGACGTCGAGGGATACCGATGCGCGAGCCAGCACGTCGGCTCGTGCCACCACGTCGTCGCGCAGAAACGCGTACAGCTGCTGGAAGCCGGATTCGGCATTGAGTTCCTCGTCGTTCAAACGCACTGCGTGCGAACGCAACAACGACGACACCGGCAGCATCTGCACGGTGATGCCTGCACGGTCCAGATGTCCACGGTTGGCCTCGACGATCTGTCGCCAGTGGGGATACAGATCGATCTTGGTGATCAGCACCGCCACAGCCGGGCACAGGCCCTGCACCTGCCGCAGGAACGCCAACTCCGGCTCGGTGAATTCACGGGAGGCATCGGACACGACGAGCACGGCATCGGCCGACGGAATCAGACCCAATGTCCCTGCCGCATGCGGATTTCCGTGGCCGCCGACTCCCGGGGTGTCGACCAGCACCAGGCCGTCGGCGAGCAGCGGGCTCGGTACCGCGATGTCCAGCCGCAGCACCTCCCGGCCCTGGGTGCGGGGACTCGCCGGTGTGACCGTGGTGATCTCCTCGAGCGGTACGTCGACGCGAATCGGTTCGTCACCGGGATTCGCGAGCACGAGCTGCGCGGAGAAGCTGTCCGCGTTGGACACCACCGTCGGAATCGCGGTGGTCTCGTCGTCGCCCACCGAGCACACCGTCAGATTCAGCAGCGAATTCACGAACTGGCTCTTGCCCTGCTTGAGGGGTCCGACCACGATGATGCGACGGCGAGGGTCGAGCACACGCGACTTCGCTGCCTCGACTCGATCGACCAGATCGGATCGTCCCGCCGATGTCGCCACCTTCGCAGTGCGATCGAGCAGCTCGGCCAGTTCCGTAGATTGCCCGTCCATACCTGTGTCTCCACAACCCATCTCGTCGACTCCTGCAAACCCAGCTCGTCCCGCAGGCCGCATTCCCAAACTCTAGCGACGACTCGGCCCCGAGTGTCGTTGAACGCTCGGGGCCGGCTCGTCACTGCGTCACCTGATCACAGGCAACTCGATCAGGGGTTCAGCGGGTCGATGTCGTGGTCGACGGTCAGCGAGTGGCCCAGCGAATCTGCTGCCGAATCGACCGATCCGTGCAGGTTGCCGCCGGTCTCGCCGAACAGGTCCGTGCTGCTCTCGCTCTGTCCGAAGACGTCGGAGTCGACACTCGACCAGCCCGTGCCGGATGCGTTCGCGCTGGAATCGAAGGAGCTCGCGGACTCGAAAGATCCCTCGGCTCCCGACTGCACTGCACCGGTGACCTGGCCACCGAGCTGCGCGGCGGAGTCAAACCCGCCGGCCACGGAACCCGCAGCGTCCGCACCAGCATCCAAACCCCCGCTCACCGTGGAGGCCAGTCCGCCGCCGATCGAGCCGCCGGCATCCAGTCCGCCGCCGATGTTCGACGCGATCTCGCCGCCCACCGAGGTTCCGGCGTCGACGACGCCGCCCACGGTGCCCTCTAGTCCTCCGGTGACGGTTCCGGCCAGGTCACCCGCGGCGGAACCGGCCAGGTCACCTGCCGATTCGAGTCCTGCACCGACCTGGGTACCGGCGTCGATTCCGCCGTTCACCGCACCGGTGAGGGTGCCTTCCAGACCCGCACCGGCCTGAGCGGCTGCGTCGACACCGGTCGAGACACCGCCTGCGACACCACCTGCGACACCGCCTGCGATTCCGCCACCGAGGCTGCCCAGTCCGGCCAGGCCGCCGGTCAGGCTCGTGCCCGCGTCGACGAGCCCGGTCAGTCCGCCGGCCACGTCGCCGCCGACGTTCCCGACTGCCGTCAGGCCGCCGGTCACATCTGCTCCTGCGCTGCCGACGGCCGCGAGGCCACCGGTGATGCCTGCGCCGACGCTGCCGACTCCGGCGAGGCCGCCCGTCAGACCGCCGCCGAGGCCACCGAGTCCGGCCAGGCCGCCGGTGAGGTCTCCGCCGACGTTGCCGAGCCCGGCGAGGCCGCCGGTCAAGCCGCCGCCGAGGCCACCGAGTCCGGAGAGGGTGCCTTCCACGGTGCCGGTGAGATCGGCACCTGCCGATACTGCAGTGTCGACCGCACCGGCCAGCTGAGCGCTGAGATCGGCACTCGCGCCGAGTGCGGCTCCGAGGTCGAGAGTGGCTCCGGCGTCGACGATCGCTTCGACGGCCGTGCCGAGCTGTGCGCCTGCAGCGCCGCCGACACCGAATGCGGTTCCGAGAATTCCTTCGAGGCTGCCCGTGACGCCGCCGGTCAGCGCGCCGGTGATTCCGCCGGTCAGCTCACCCGTCAGCTCACCCGCCAGTTCGCCGGTGATGCTGCCACCGATGCCCAGACCCGCGCCGAGGGTTCCCTCGATGGCGGTGTCGATGGCCGTGGCCAGGTTTCCGACGACTCCGGCGTCGAGATCGAGGACGCCGCCCAGTGCTCCGCTGACGACCGTGCCGATGTTGCCGCCTGCTGCGAGGAGTGCGTCCACGTCGATGTCGGCGAGGGCACCGGCGTCGAGTACTGCACCGAGTGCGGTTCCGATGGATCCTGCGATGGCACCGTCGACGGCGAAGAGTCCGCCGAGGCTGCCACCGATGCCACCGGCGATGTCGCCGACCAGCACGGCTCCGGCTTCGGCGGATCCGCTCAGGGCTGCCGAGATGTCTGCGGTGAGGTCGGCACCGACCGTTCCGAGTCCGGCGAGAGCGCCGCCGATGCCTGCGGTCAGCGCGGTCCCGAGGCCGCCGACGATGTCCAGCCCGGCACCGGCGTCGAGCACGGATTCGAAGACGCCACCGACGGCAGCGCCCAATTCGGCACCGACGGTTCCGCCGACTGCGAAGAGGGCACCGAGCGCGCCGGACAGTCCGCCCTGGATGTCGGCCAGCGCGGCGAGGTCGACTGCGCCGGTGGCACCGATCGCGGCGTCGAGGGCTGCTTGCAACTGCGCAGCCAGGTCGGCGCTGATCTCACCGCCGATGTCTGCGCCTGCTCCGATGAGTCCCGTGAGCGCAGCGCCGAGTCCGACCGTGCCGCCGAGAAGGCCGTCGAGGTCCAGATCGATTCCGCCACCGAGTCCGCCGCCGATGCCCGCACCGGCACCGATGAGCGCGTCGAGAGCGCCACCGAAGGCGGCTCCGAGTTCGAGGCCGATCTGGCCACCGACGGCCAGAGCTGCGGCGAGGGCTGCCTGCAGCGACGCTTCGATCTCGCCCGCCACGTCGATTCCGCCGGTCAGGGTGCCACCTGCGGCGAGCCCGCCGCCGGCCACTGCTCCTGCTGCGATGCCGAGTCCGGCCGACAGTCCGCCGCCGAGGCTCGCGCCTCCGGCGAGTGCGCCGTCGAGGCCTGCGGATCCGCCTGCACCCAGGATGGCGGAGAGCTGGCTGCCTGCACCGGCGAACAGTCCCGACTCGGCGACCAACGGGGCCACCGCGACGATGTCTGCGTGGGTGACGCCGCCGAGGCCGGCAGCGGCCAACGTCGTCTCGGGGTTGGCGCAGTAGGCAGCAGCGGCGTTGTCGTCGCGCAGCAGGCCGAGAATGAAATCGAGTACGGCGTTGGTAGCCATGTGAGTCTCCTTGACGAGTGATGCTTCGTGGTTGATCACAAAGCTATGGCCCGCAGAGCCCCCGCCCAACGGGGACGATCCCCCTACTGCCCCGGGGGTCGCCAGGGGACTTGCATTAGGGGATCCGAGCGCTTTAGGGGATTTACCTCGTTGCACGCTCTAACCTGCTGTGAGACGTAACGAATCGGGGCACCGAGCCGACAGTGCGGGTAACGGCGGTGGGAACCAGGGCAGTGCGACAAGAAGGTGGCGGCAGATGAACGCAGGGCTCGGCATACGGATCGGAACCGTGACGGCTGTTGCCGCCCTGGATACCGACCCGGTGACCTCGGTGGTCAAGCGTTCGGCCCTCGATCTTCGTCCCGGTGCGGCCCCCGGTCTCGCCGACCTGTGGGACCGCTCGACGCGCCATCTCATCAGTGGATTCGCCGATCGCGTCGGTGACCCCGTCGAACTGATCGACGACGACGGCCGCAGTCACCGCGCCGAAGACCTGTACGCCACCGCCACCCGAGCCCTCGTCGCCGACGTCTCCGCCGGTGTCGACTCCTCCCCCGCCGTGGTGGTCACCCACCCCACACGCTGGACCGCTTATACCGTCGAAGTACTCGGTGAGGCGCTCGATCGCGCAGGCCTGACCGACGTCACTCTGGTTCCCGAGTCGGTCGCCACGATGCGCTGGCTCGAGGTCACCCGCGGAACCCAGTCCGACGGTCTCGCGGTCGTCTACGACCTCGGCGCGACTGCTCTCGACGTCACGCTCATGCGGACCGGGTCGGACGCAGGCGTGGTCGGAACCGGCGTTCATTCGCAGGAGTTCGGCGGCGCGCAGTTCGACCACGAGATCATGCAGTACGTGCTCGACACCGTCTCGGGCAGTCAGTCGTTCGAGTTCGATCCCTTCGATCCCGACACCGTCGGCGCATTGGTCGAATTGCGCGCCCGCTGCGGCGAGGCCAAGGAACAGCTGTCCTACGACACCTCCACATCGCTGACCGTGGACCTGCCGGGGCTGCACACCGAAGTACGACTGGTGCGCTCGGAGATCGAAGACCTCGTTCGCACATCGCTGCTGGCCTCCATCGGCGTCGTGCGTGACGCAGTCGCGGCCGCAGGCCTCGAGGTCACCGACATCGATCAGGTGGTCTTGACCGGCGGCAGCTCGGCCATCCCCCTCGTCGCCGAGCTCGTCTCGACCGAACTGCGAGTACCGGTCGTGGCCGGGCCGCGCCCCGAACTGACCGTCGCGATCGGAGCCGCAATCCTCGGCAGCGACATCGCCGGCGCCACCGCCGCGGACGACGCAGCAGCATTGGCTGCGGTTCCCGCCGCGACTGCCGTTGCCGCGCCGATGCCCCGTCCCACCCCGCGGCCCGCCCCGACGGCAGTGGCGTCGGAATCGGGAATGTCCGGACGCAAGAAGGCAGGCCTGGTCGCCGGCTCCGTCGTCGTACTGGCCCTACTCGCCGGCGGCGGACTGTCGGTGGGAACGGCCCTGACCTCCGACAACACGACTCCGGCGGAGTCCAACTCGCAGACCTCCATCTCCGGCACCCAGACTCCGGGCAGCACCGCCGCGGTGGCGGGCGTCGAGTCGACAACCGGCCCGACCGGTGAAAACGGTTCTGCAGCAGTCGCTTCCACGGGTGCACCTACCACCGTGGTCAACGCCGACGGCAGTGTCACCCAGATCGATCCGGCCACCGGGGCTCCTGTCGCCGGAGCGCCCGCCGCTGTCCCCGGCCAGAACGGGGCCGCCACCGTACCGACCATCCCGTCGATCGCCGCGCCGACGGTGCCCAACTACCAGCCTCCGGCCGTGCAGGTACCGCAAGCACCGCAGTTCACGCCACAACCGCTACCGACGTACCAGGGTCCGACGCTCGGCGATGTCGGTCAGGGCGTCGGGCAAGGCCTCGGCGGCGTTGTCGGAGGTGTGGGTCAGGGCCTGGGTGACGGACTCGGCGGGGTCGTCGGCGGCCTGACCGGTCGATAGCCCGACCGTGGCCAGCACCCTCTCCGCTCTCGTCGGCGTCGAGCGCGCCGATCGATTCGTTCGTGACGCGTCGTCCGGCACCGGCGTGCATGTTGTCGTCGGGGTGAACGGCTCCGGCCGATCCGCGGTGCTCGGTGCGGTCGCGGCAGCCGCGACGACGGTGCATGCGGGCAGTGTCACCGATGCGCCGTCGGGTGCAACGGTTCTGGTCGACGACGCGCACCTGTTGCCGGACCACCGCGTCGACGAGATTGCCGCTGCGGCAACGCGTTCGGACATCACCCTGGTTCTCGCCACGGCCCCGCGCCGATACGATTCCCGGATCGAGAAGCTCGTCGCGTCCGCAGGTGCCGCTCGCCTGACGCTGGTACCGCTGGACAAGACGTCGATCTCGACGCGGGCAGCCGCCGTCGCTCGGCCGATCTCCGCGTCGCTGGCGAGCGCGATCGCAAAATCCACCGGAGGGCTGCTCGTCGCTGTCGACGCAGCACTGGCCGCGCTCGGGGGCGAACGGTCCGACCCCACACCGCTGCGTGCGGTCACCGAATCCGTTGCCGAACAGCATCGCCGAATCCTCGTCGACACCACCGACGACACCCGCGCCGTACTGCTCGCGGCTCGCTTCGGCCTCGTCCCGGACCCGGTCACCGCGGCGCAGCTCGTGACGCGACCGGTCGACGCGGAGACGGTCGTCGATATCGCGTGCAGCTCCGGTCTTCTCGACGCCACGGGCGCGTTGGTCCCGTCGGTCGAAGGCCCCCTGACCGAGATGATCGGGGAGCGTCGATGCCGGGTGCTGCTCGATCGCATCACCGAGGTAGCGGCGGGATTCGGCCTACTCGACGCCTCGGCCGCGCGCGCGTTGGCAACGCACGGGGTCGTACGCGCAGACCTCGCCGGCTTCCTTGCTGGACAAGCCGATTCGGCTGCCGCCGAATCAGCGGGCGTGCTGTACGACGCGGCAGCAGCGGCGGGATTCGACCCGTCGGCACTCGCGGCGCGGCGGGCAGAGGTGGCCGCCGCGACCGGACACCTCGACGAGGCAGGCCGTCGCGCCGACGAGATCCTCGACGCGGCCACCGATCACACGCAGGTCGATCTACGCACTGCGGTCAGGGTCTCGGCGTCGATCGCCGCGCAGCGCGGAATGGTCTCGCGCAGTGCGCAATTGTTCGCCTGGCTCGGGACGGATCGACTCGGGACCGACGCGGTGTGGGCTGCATTGTCGGCCGCTGCCGCCGGCGACCGCCCTGCTGCCGACCGCGCACTGAGTGTCGTGGCATCGCTGGCACCGACGTCGAACACCGCGTCGGGTGCGTTGCTCGTCGACGGGGTCCTCGGTTCGATCGACTCGCGTAGCGCTGCTGCGTCGAGTGCGGCGACGAACGCGCTGATGCGCGCGGTCACGTTGACGGCCGCGCCGTCCGATCGTTGGTGCGCTCCCGATTCGGCAGCCGCGGTGGCCGCCCTGCATGCGGTGCACTGCGGTGATCTCGCCCGCGTCGATTCCGTCATCGCCCGCGCCCTACCCGAGCTGCGTCCGGGAACCGAGGCCCACACGCGGCTCGTTCTCATCGGCGGTTGGGCGGCCATGCTGCGAGGAGACGCCGCGCAGGCCTGCCACCTGGTCGACCCGCTCGAGATCCCCGACTCGCACGTGCGCAATCATCTGTTCCTGCACGGCATTCGAGTGGGGTTGGCCCGCAGGTCCGGGGACGCCGGATCTCTCGTCACAGCGTGGACCCAGGCGCAGAACGTCGTTGCCGCGTACTCGATCGACCTCTTCTCCCTCCTGCCCCTCGGCGAATTGGTGCTGGCCGCAACACGAGTGGGCCAGTTCGATCGCGTCGAGCACCTCGTGTCCCAGGCCACAGCACTGCTCGCCGCGCTGGGGGATCCGCCCGTGTGGGCGTCGGCGCTGCATTGGTATCAGGTGCAGGCCGCCATCGTGGCGCAGACGCCCGAAGCGCTGGTGCCGCACGCGAAAGCCCTCGCGTCCGCCGCTCCGACTCACCCGTACAGTTCCGCACTCGCCGCGGCGGGGCGGGCGTGGCTCGGCGTTCTACAGGGCAGGCCCGACGCCGCAGAGGTCGAACTCTCGGCGCGCACCCTCACCGCGTTCGGTCTGCCGTGGGACGGTGCCCGGTTGGCGAGCGAGGCCGCACTGACCGTCGCCGACACCGCCACGGCCACCTCGTTACTGCACATCGCCCGGTCGCTGCGCCAGCCCAGCTCGCATCAACGGGACACCGCCGGGACGACGCCGCAGCCGTCGGGATCACTGAGCGAACGCGAGGCCGAGGTGGCCGAACTGCTGGTTCTCGGCGTCACGTACCGCGAGGTGGGCAGCCGTCTCTACATCTCCCCGAAAACCGTCGAACATCATGTGGCTCGCATTCGCCGCAGACTCGGAGCCGGGTCGCGCTCGGAACTGATCTCGATGCTGCGCGCGATGGGCTACGGAGCATCGACCACCTGACCTCGACAATCTGATGCCCCCTACCGCGGGTGTAACTGTGTGAGGATCCGAAGCGACATAACGACCGAACATCGACTCCGAGCCCAGGACAGGTAGATATCCCCATGACCGAGCAGCCCGCATGACCGAGCAGCCCGGCGGGGCGAGTATCGGCGCACCGGACGTCGGCCTCTATCTGGACGACGAGCAGGCCGTCGCGGCCGTGTCGCACCCCATCGCGCCGGGGCCGTCCCTGCATCTGGCGTCCCTGCACTCGACCGTGCTCAATACTCATCCCGACGGCACCGTTTCGCTCGGTGATGCCACCGACAGCGACTCCGAGGCGTACACGCACTTCCTCGACTCGCTCGGTGACGGCGTCACCGGCAGCCGGGGCACCGTCTTCCCCGCCGAGCAGCTGACGTCGATGGCGCTGCTGTGCCTGCTCACCGAGGTGGCGTCGTCGATCGATCTGCGCCCCGGTGATCTCGCTGCGGCCGCCACCTACCCGGCCCGCTGGACCGCCGAGCAGGTGTTCGCCCTGCGTTCGGCCATGAACGGGCACGGGTTGGCGCACGTTGCGCTCGTATCGGAAGAGGAGGCGTTGGACGCCTGGAACTCGTCGATGCGCGCAACCATGGAGAAGAAGGACACTGCCGTCGCCGCGGCTCGTGGTGCAGCGATTCTGGCTGCCCGCTACCCGGTCGACGCCGTCACCGAACGCCTCGCCGTCGTCGGCGCACCGACCCGCCCCGACCGTCGCCCCCTGTTCGCTGCCCCACTGTTCGCCGCCGCAGCGTTCGCAGCCGCGCTGACAGTCGGTGCCGGGGTGATCGCATTGCAGCTCGGCACGTCCGCCGACACCCCGGTGCCCACCATCGAGAACGCTCAGGTCGCGCCCCCGACGACGACGTCGGGAATCCGGCCGGGTGGGCCCATCGACTTCCCCACCGCCGTCGTCGAACCAGCGGTCGAATTCGTACCCGCCGTCCCGCCGGCACCGATCATCACTCCGGAGACCACGGCTACGGACCCGACCCGGGACCGACGCTCCGAACGCGACGCCGCCGAGGTCGACACGCGACCCGCCGTCGACCTTCCGGAGGCCACCGACACCGAGGACCCCACCACGACACCGCCGACCGACGACGGTTCGGTCGATCCCGAGTTGCCCGACGACGACACCGCCGAGGACCCGACCGACGACACCCCGGTGAAGCCCGGCCCCGACGAGAACGCCGGCGAGAACACCCAGGCCGGACGTCTCGCTCCGCCCCAGGACCAGGCTCCGGCCGGAGCTACGACGGGCGGCACTCCATGAGCGGTGCCGGGCATCTCGGAATCACGATCGGAAACACCAGGTCCGTTGCGGTGTATCGCGACTCGACCGCGTTCGAACCCACCGTCGTCGTACTGCCGACGACACTGAGATTCGACGACGACGGCCGTGCCCATCTCGGAGAGCCCGTCGACACGGCACCGTTCACTCGCTTCGTCGATCTGGTCGGCAAACAAGAAGATCTCGAACCCGATGCCGACGCGTATCGCGCCGAGGATCTGATGGCCAACGCCGCGAACTGCCTCGTGAGCATGTTCTCCGAGACGTCCGAATCAGCGTCCACGCCCGTCACGACGATGACGTATCCGACGCGATGGCCCCGCGAGAACATCGCTCTGCTGCGCGACGCCCTCGATCACACCGGTCTCAGCGACGTCGCGCTGGTTCCCGAGGCCAAGGCCGCGAGCGCTTTCGCGCAGCCGAGCCCGGGGGCAGCAGTCACCGTGATCGACATCGGGGCCACCGGCACGGACATCTCGACGTACCCGGGCGGCGGCACCGAGCGCACCACCGCCGTCAGCGGTGACGTGTTCACCGATGCCCTGTTCGATCACGTGGTGACCGATCGCGAACACCTCGACCTGTCCGACGCGGCAGTCCTGGCCTCTCTCACCGGTGTCGTCGCATCCTGCGAGCAGGCGAAACACACGTTGAGCACCGAGGACGTGGCCACGATCGCGGTGGAGCTGCCCGGCGTCTCGGATACGACGGAGGTCACCCGCACCGAGTTCGCCGACCTGATCGCGCCGACGTTGGGCCTGCTCGACGTGCCGACGACCGGCACGGTCGTGCTCACCGGTGGCAGTGCTGCCCTACCGCCGGTGGTCGCGGACATCGGCGAGCGCACCGCAGGCGCACTGCTCGTCGAGCCGCTCGCTGCGGCTCGCGGCGCACTGAACATCGCCGAGATCGAGGACGTCGACGGCAACTCGATGGTGACCGGCGCAGCGCCGGTGGTCACGCGCAACGACGGCTCGGACTCTCTCGATACCGACGCGATCCCGGTGGTCGCTCCGCCGCCGCCACTCGCGTTCTCCGAGGCGATACCGGCGGTGGCACCGGTGTTCGGCCCGTCCCAGCTGCGCTCGGAGCCCATCGTTCCGGCCGGAGATCCCGACGGATCCGGCCCGGCGACCCAGCAGTACGCCGCAACCGCATACTCCGGTGCGATGACCGAGAACAAGAAGGAACGCAGCGAGCGCTCGCGTACCGTCACCACGATCATCGCCGGTGCCGGTGCGGGCGTGGTCATCGTTCTCGTCATCGCAGCCCTGAGCGGCGTGTTCAGCAGCGGACCCGCGACGACACCGCCCACCGTCACCGACGCCGGATCACCGGTCACCACCTCCGCGCGGGTGCCCTCGACCGCACCGACCACGACGACCGCACCCGCGGCTGCTCCCGAGGTGGTGCGGGAGCCGACGGCCGAGGAGTACACCCCGCCCCAACCGGCTCCCCTGCCTGCGCCGCCGCCCGCGCCGGAACCGACACCGGCACCACCTCCGGTGGTCACGACACCACCCGTCGCGGTGACCACCACTCCGCAAGCAACGACGCCGACGGAAACGACGACGACCACCACCACCACGACTACGACGACCACCTCAGCGACAGTCCCAGCGTCCTGACCAGGGCGAACACTGGTTCAGTTGTGCATGCCCTAGGGTGGGGCGCTGATGCCAAGCACCCGATGAAGGGATTTCATGCGTAACACCGGGGCTCTGCGTACTGCAGTGCTGTGCTCGACGGCTTTCGTTTTTCTTGCTTCGTTCTCCGGAACAGCGGCAGCCGAACCTGTGGTTCAGTCGCCCGCCGATCAGCTTCCGCGGGAGCTCGTCGAAGCCGTGCAGCGAGATCTGAAGATCTCACCGCAGGAATACCTCGATCGTGCGGCACGCGCACAGGAGCTGTCGGCCTACGCCTCGGATTTCCGCGCGAGCCGACCCGCCGATTTCGCCGGTGCCTGGATCGGACCCGACGGCAATGCCGTCGTCGCCGTCACGTCTCCGGCTGCGGCGCAGGCCGTTGCCAAGGACGGCTATGCCACCGCGCAGTCGCCGGTGTCCGCGGACGGTCTGGAGAAGTCGCTGGCAGATCTGAACTCGTGGATCGCCGGCCTACCCCGTGAGATCTCGGAGCAGATCAACGGCACAGCCATCGACTTCATCGACAACCAGATCGTGCTGGACGTGGCGAACAGTCCGATCGGCCGGGCGTTGAACCTGCCGACACTGCTCGCCAACATCAAGGTGACGCTCGCGCCCGGTGGCGACAAGCCGGCCGACCCGGCGCCGATGGGCGGCGACACCTACGTCACCACTGCCGGGCCGATCGCCGACGCATCGCCGACCGAGATCAGCATCTGCTCGTTCGGCTTCAACGCCGTCGACGCCGACGGTAGTCCCGTCAATCTGACTGCAGGACACTGCAATCCGAACAAGGCGACCGGGTCCGGTGGAGCGCCGGTGTACCTGCCCGATCCGGCCGACATCGCGCGCAGCTCCCAGATCGGCTCGTTCGATCGCTCGAGCCTGGGAGCACCGGACGGTCTCGACTGGTCGGTCATCGGCCTCGACGCCGCCGGGCAGAAGGCCGGGCTGGACCGCCCCACCGTTCGCGGGGCCAACGGCAGCACCGTCACCGTCACCGGAACGGCATCCCCCGTCATCGGCGCACCCGTCTGCAAATCCGGGCAGTCGTCGTCGTTCACGTGCGGTGTAGTGGCTGCCGATCGCGTCGAGACCCAACTGTTCATGGAGGACGGCACGTCGCGCACCGTGCGCGGCTTCGCCAGTACCGCATGCACTTTGGCCGGTGACAGCGGCGGGGCCATCGTCACCGGCACGCTGGCACTCGGCATCACCAGCGGATCCAACAGCGGTGGAGCACCCGACTGCACCGAGGCGAACCTCGCGCTGGCGCAGTTCGGCGGCACCGCCAGCTTGGGCATTCCCATCGATCAGGTCACGCGTGCGACCGGAGCTACCGTCCGAACCGGGTAAGCAGGTACGGCGGAGGCCGCCGACCCCCTATAGTCGTGTGCGGAGTGAACGGCATCACATCGTTCGATGCCCGGGGGGAAGGTCGTTATGCGTCGCCGTGCGTGTGCACTATCGGTCACTGCTGTCTCGTTGCTCGTGGCGACGGTGGTGTCTGCACCCACTGCCGTTGCGGCGCCGCCCGAACCGGCGTCACTGGCCGACGCTGTGGCACGCGATCTCGGGCTGAGCCCTCAGCAGTTTCTCGACCGCGCCGACACAGCGCGCCGGTTGGCCGAGTTCACTGCCGCCGCCGGCCCGGCGGTCCGCGGCCATCTCGACGCGGCAGGGCTGCCGGTCGTCGCGGTCGCCGACGGACCGTCCCGGGCGGATGTGGTCGACGCGGCGGCGGCGGCCGGGTTCATGATCGATCCGGCTGCATTCGACATCCCCGCCGCCGTCCTGGATTCACCCGTGTTCGACGCAATCGGACCGCTCCTGGACCGATTGCCGTTCGATCCCTCGCTCACTGCCGGGCCCATCCGCGCCAGTTCGTATCTCGGGGGCGACAGCTTTCTCGCCGGCACCCCGGCCGGAGCAGGTCTACGTTGCTCGCTGGGCTTCAACGCCGTCGATTCGACGCGGGGAGCCGTCAACATCACTGCGGGACATTGCGATCCGGGCGAGTCGAGCACCGGTTCCGCAATCACGACGGGCGCGTACCCCATGTACGGCAGCCTCGTCGGCTCCAAGTTCGGCTCGTTCTATCGAACCAGCCGGGCGCACAACGATTATGCGCTCATCGACATCGACGACGGCAACACCGGGGAATTCGAGAGCAACGCAATGCGGGTCCCCGGGTCCGGCCCACTGTTGATCACCGGTACGGTGGATCCGGTCGTCGGCGCGCCGGTCTGCAAATCCGGAGCCACCACCGGATTCAGTTGCGGCACAATCCTGTCGACGGGCCAGCACGTCACCATGGGCGGCAATGTCTTGGACCGCAGCTTCTCCACGTCCATCTGCGCCCTGCGCGGCGACAGCGGCGGGCCCATCGTCAGTGGCACGCTCGCCGTGGGCATCGCCAACGCGTCGAACGTGGGCGATCAACCCTCATGCGAGATCGCGACCATCGTCAGCATGCTGCAGGGTCAGCGTCCGGAACTGTTCGCGACGCCGGTCAACGACATTCTCGCCGAGAACCCGGGCCTGACGGTTCGTACGTCGTAGGCCGGCTTCGGGTCAGTTCTGTTGTTCCAGCAGAACCGATCCCGACGGAGTGTCCTCCACGACGGACGGTGTCCCGTCCGATTCGTACACCGACACCCAGTCCACATCCACGTTCGCGACGTCGGGCGTTCCCGCCCGGCCGCATTCCCCGACGCCCCACGATTCGAGCTTGGTGCACGCGCCCGCCTGGGCCTGGATGCCCAACCACATCGGCTTGTCCGGGATGGATGCTCCCAGTGGGGTTCGCGCCCAGACCTTTCCGTTGACCAGATACCTGATCTGCTCGGGGTCCCATTCGACTCCGACGGTCTGCCAGTCGTTGGTGTCCAACTGCAGGTTCGCCTGTGAGAAGTGATGTTCTCCTCCTGCGCCGCTCCAGTGCAGGAACGACGACATCGTCTGCCTCGTCCCGTCGGCGCTCTCGGCGATGTCGATCTCCGGCGGCCACACCTCGTCGGCAGGCCACAGCAGAATGTGGTAGCTGATCTCGTCGGATCGGTCCGCACGCAGCCGTACGTCCCACTTGCCGTACGTCTGTGACACAGGCGAATTCGAGACGCCGCCGGTCACCCAGCGGCCGTCCTTCTGCTCGGCGCGCAGCCGCAGTGCGCCACCGGTGACCGAAGCCTGTTCGTACTCCCACCAACTGGCCGGGTCACCTCCGGGTTGGCCGTAGTACGCACCCCAGTCGTCACCGAGATCGCACCGGTCGAAATCGTCGACGAAGGTCTGCCGCCACCCCGGTAGGTCCTCCCGAGGCACGGCGTCACCCGACATGACGTCGTCGGCCATGGGGTCGCACCGTTCGCTGCTGACCAACGTGGGTCCGGGTCCGCTCGACTGCGCACAGGACACCGTCGTCGCCACGACCAGCAGGGCCACCGACAGGCCGCGTCCGAATCTCACTCCCAGATCGCGATCTGCTGGAACCGCACGATCACGACGACTGCGGCCAGGAGCAACAGCACGATCAGTGTCGCGGAGAGCACCACCGCGCGGTTGATGCGTCCGCTGCCGCGCCCGATCGCACCGTCGGAGGGCACCTCGCGTTCGCGCAGTACCGACGAGACGACCAGTGCCGCGAACAGGGCACCGAATGCGAGGAAGCCGAGCCACAGATCGGTCATTTGAGCACCACCGGTGGGGTGGACGCATTCTGCAGAATGGTCAGGTCGGCGGTTTCGACAACCACGCGATACTCGTCGGATCCGACCAGCACGCCCAGCTGTTGGTCGACGACCGATTGCGAATATCCGTACTGCAGGTAGATCTGCGCCGACGATTGTCGCGTGGTGAACACGAAGTCGGGGTTCTCCTTTCGGACGCAACCGCTGAGATCGTCGAGGCACTCGAACGATTCCATGGTCGCCACTCTGACGTCGTCGAAGTAGCGTGCGGACACCAGCCCGGCCGCCGTTCCGATGACCATGATTTCCGAGCCCTGCGGAACCGACCGCATCAACGCGTCACCGTATCGGATCTGATCCTCGTCGGTGTGCTCGAACGAAGTGTTCAACCCGCGAGTTGCCGTCAGTATCAAGGCAATTCCGAGGATTGCCGCGGTCGCGGCGACGGTGCGCGACCAGTGCCGTGGCTGGGCCGATCGACCCGTGAATCGTCGAATGATCGCGAAGGTGCGCACCAGCGCGTCCGCGGCGTAGGGCGCGATGAACGGCGACGCCAGCACGAAGCACCGGATCACTACCTCGCCGCCGTAGCTCTGCACCAGCACCAAACCGAAGGGCACCATGCAGAGCAAGCCGCCGATGAGCCACGTCTTGCGTCGGCGGTAGGTCAGCCAACCGGCGAACGCGAACATCAGCAGCGCGCCCGACGCCGCCAACCGCAGATACTGCATCTTCTGATACAGCGGATCGGCACCGATCCGGTCGCTGACGCCGCCCTGCACCGCGCCCGACACCTGGCCCACATCACCGAGCACGTACGCGAGGTGGCCCTTCCAGTAGTCGACGGCTCCGTAACTGAACCAGGCCACGAACAGCGCGACCGCGAACAGCCACAGCAGTCGGTAGCGCGTGGTCCCGGTGAGCGAGAACAGGAACAGCGCCGCGATCAACACGATGGGCGTCAGCTGGTGAGTGATGACGATCGCCGCGATCATGACGATCATCAGCGCCTCGATCGCGAGGGTGCGGCCGGCACCGACACCGGGGACCCTGCCCAGAGTTCGCCTCGGCACCGTGACGATCCACCGACGCCACGACCGCGGGGCCGACGGCAGGGGCGCACTGCGCAACTGCCACAGCAGCAAGGCACAGATGGTCAGGTACAGCATGGTCGCCGTCGGCTGCGGCGCGAAGTAGTCCTGCTGGTACCAGTTGAACGACAGGTAGAGGATCACCGCGATCCACGCCACGCGCCTGCGCCCGGTCAGCGACAGCGCGATCGAGTACAGCGGCAACATGGTCACGCCGCCGTAGAAGAGCGGAGCCCACAGCAGCATCGGAGACAGGTCCGACAACGCGCCGGCACCCGACATGTGAGCTCCGGCAGAGAAGAATCCGGCCCAACTGAATCGCGCGTCCGACGGCGGTGGCAGACCCTGCAACGACGCGATGATGTCGATCAGCCCGCGATGGGTGTACGCCGTCGGGATCGAGGTGACGCCGTCGGCCAACGACACGTACATCGTGGTGAACATGATCAGAGCGAGACCGGCCGCGCCGAGTACCACCGGGTCGAGTCGGGCTCGCGAGAGCGCCACGGCGATCACGGCTGCCACGATGGCCAGCGCGACGAGGTAGCTGAAGCCGATGTGGGTGATGACGCCCAACGCCCCGGACGCCTGCGGCCTGAGCACCTTCGTCGCGTGAGCGAACAGTACGACGGCGACGGCCACCGCGCCGAGCAGGACGTACCGGGTCACCACCGCAGTCCGGTCCGGGCGCGGTCGGGGCACCGCAGGCACCAGCGTTCGCGACGCCCACAGAATGAGCGCGGCGGACACCGCACAGATGTAGAGCTGCACCGTCACCGGACGCAGATTCCCGGTGACGACTTCGGCCTGCGCGATGATCAGCATCGTCGCGAACGAGATCGAGACCGTCACCGAACCGACCAGTGCGGGCTGTCGGAGGCGTAGCAGCACCGCTATGGGCGCCCCGGGCAACAGGGTCGCGGCGGCGACGACCACGGCGACCCGCAGCCCGTTGGGTACCGCACCCGCGTGATCGGATCCGGCGAGGATGGCCAGCAGCGTCGACGCGATGGCGACCGCTGCGGCAGCGAAGAGCAGCGCTTGCGCCCCGCGATAGCTCGAGTCCGGTCGCGTCGGATCGGCTCGACCTACCGTGTCCTCGGGTGCGTCGGCGGTGTCGGTGACCGTCATGAATTGATCCCGGAGCCGCGGACCGTGATGGCCTTGACGTACAGGAACGGCCCGCACAGGTAGCCGTAGAGCTCGGTGAGCTTGAGATCGCGAGGCATCGGCGGAGCCCCGTCCGCGAAGCGGTTCTCCTCGGGTGCGAGAAGCATGCGGAATGCGGTCGGGAGCCGGCCGAGCAGGGCGCGGGCCGGAGCTCCGCCGTCGAGAAAGAGTTTGGTGACGATGGCGGCCATTCCGCTTCCGTACCCGAACATCTGCTCGCGCAACGCCTCGTGATCGGCTCGATGATGATGGCCGACAACGGCCGTCGGGTCGTAGACGATCGTTCCCCCGCGCAGCACTGCACGTCGGAACAGTTCGAGGTCCTCGCCGCCTTTGGTGGGCGTGCCAGGGCCGATCCTCTCGTCGAATCCCGCGAGCGAGTCGAAGGCAGTCTTTCGGAACGACATGTTGTTGCCGCTGCCCATCTCCCCGGCCGTGTAGGGGAACAGCGCTGCGGTGCCGCGTGCACCCAGTTCTTCGTCGATCGATCCGATCGGCGCGAGGGTCCAGACAGTGCGCGTCGAACCCTTCTCGAACAAGCCCGATTCCTCGAACCACCGCTGCTGATCGGTCTCGACCTCGAGTCCGACGACCCGTCCGGTCACCCCGGCCACCACACCGTCTCGATCTGCCGCGTACACCTGCGCCACGGCGGCGAGCCACTGCGAATCCGGTTCGGCGTCGTCGTCGGTGAAGGCGATCACGCGGCCCGACGCGTGCCGGGCACCTGTGTTTCTGGCTCTCGAGACCCCGCGGCGCGGCTCACGCACGACGATGCAGCGGGGATCGTCGATGGACTTCAACGCGTCGTCGACCCGTCCCGACGTGGGTGCGTTGTCCACCACCACGACTTCCACGGCCGGGTAGGACTGGGCGAGCACGGCTTCGACAGTGCCCGCCAGCGACGGCCTGCCCACGGTTCCCACGACGACGGTGATGAGGTCGCCGTCGACGAACCGCTCTGCTGCGCGCAGCGGTTCCGGAGACCGCCTGGGTGCCAGGACCCAGCCGGCCCCGGCCATGGTCGCGGTCGCCGTCGCGGCAAGTACGGCAACGCCGACCCGCTGCGGGGTGCGGCGGCGCGGGACGCCGGGGGCGATGTGGTCGAGCATGAAGAACTCCGATTCGGTACGAGCGTGTGCGTGCGGATGCCCCGACATCCGACGGCTGGGTTGCGTGATCGGCTCCGCTGCAGAGCCGATGCGTCACTTCATGTGGTGCGCTTCTTCCCGATTGCTGAACTGTAGATGTCGGCGAAATGCTTCGCGCGATGTTGGGAATCGAACCGGGCGGTGGCTTGCCCTCGCGCGGCCTCGGCGAGGGTGGCGGCCAGGTCGCGATCGGTCAGCATCCTGCACAACTGCGCGGTCAGCGAGTCGACGTCGCCGGTTCGGGCAACGAGGCCGGTGCGCTCGTGCGAGACGAAATCGACCAGGCCTCCGGTGTCACTCACCACGACCGGCACCGCGCAGGCCTGTGCCTCGAGCGCGATGAGCCCGAACGGTTCGTCCTGTGACGGGCAGGCCAGCACATCCACGGCACGCAGTGTCGACGCCACCGCATCCGTTCGGCCGAGGAAACGATGCTTACCGGGCAGCAACCGTTCCGCGGCCTGGTGCAACTCCACGAGGTAGCCACCGTCGTCCTCGCTGGGCGCGCCGACGATCGCCAGATGCGCGTCGACTCCGGACCGACGCACCCGTGCCACGGCATCGATCAGCACGTCGAGCTTCTTCTCACGGTCGATCCGGCCGACGGCTGCGATCAGTGGAGCATCGGGATCGGCGGTCATGCCGGCCCGCAGAGCCGGGTCACCGGCACCCGGCGCGAAGGCCGTGGTGTCGATTCCCTGGTGCACCACACTCACCCGTCCACGCGCACGCGTCGGGAGTTGCTGTGCTGCAGCTGTGCTGACGGCGACCGTGTGGGTTGCCGTCGCCGCGATCGCGGCGAGCAGTGCGCGCCCAGGTCCGGCGGGGACGATGTCGTGCAATTCGACGACCACCGGGGTGCGCGCGAGTCTGGACGCGAGCACCGCGTCAGGATGCAGCAGCAGATGGTTGGAATGCACGACGTCGAAGTCGCGGGCAGCCCGCCGAAGTATCGACACCGTGCGTGCGCTCTTCGGCACCTGCGCCGCGAGCCCGCCGAGGGGATGCAGAGACTTCTCGCCCTGACGATGGATTCCGATGCGTTGCGGCAGGTCGAGTGGCAGGAACGGCAGCCCGGCAGCACGCCACCACTGTTCGGTGTCGCTGCCACCGGGTGCACCCAGCGTGACGTTCACGCCCAGCGGCCGCAATGCCAGCGCCACGTTCCGAAGGCTGTGATCGGTTCCGCCCACCGATGTCGACAACGAGACCGCGAGTACCTGCACGTCGCTGACTCCGTCCACAACTCCGGTTTCCCGTCCAATAGTTTGTTTGACTCCATTACATCGTACTCAGGGTCGGATCAAAGCTGCGCTTCGTCCACAGTCAGTGCACAACTTCCCGAACAGGTCGCAAAACCCGAATCGATAGAGAGCACCGCTGACATGGCTTCTCCAACAGATGCGTGGTGGAACGCGCGCAGTCCGAGGGTCGGGCTGCGGTCAGCGCAGTGCGGGCCGCGTTCTTCTGATCCGCCGGGCATGCGCAACCGCAGGCGAAAGTTCCCACGCCATCAGGGTGTCGATCATCACTTTCGCGAGCAGCCCCGACTTCGGAGATGCTGCGATCGCGTGGACACCGTAGTCGGCGTTGGTCCAGGACTTCTTGATCTCGTTCACGCCGAGGCCCTGATCGAGCACGGTGACCCCCAGATCGTCGTGCGCCTCGACGAACCACTCGATCATTTGGTGGCCGGGTTCGAATCTGCGCACTCTCCGATCGTGATGCGTCAACCACGCCTCGATCCGGTCGCCCGTGCGTATCCCGATATCGTGCGCCATCCAACGCCCGCCGACGGTGAGGCCGGCGATGATCACGCGCCCCGCGACGGCCTCGGCTCGCAGGAACTCCCGGGCCGTGCCACTTCCCAGGAAATCGACGTAACGCGACCTCTCGGAGGCCGCTGCGGCGAGGGTGGAGATGTCGTTCCATCGCCGGTCGAGGTGTTCGACGTCCTCGATCACTTCGATGCGCATCGGAGTCCCCGATCGTGAAAGCTGGTTTCGGTACTGCCGTAGTCGCTTCAGGGTCTTCGTGCTGCGCAGATCGCGGGGCGAGACGCCCTCGGGTACCTGAATCAACGGCACCCGCTCGCGGGCGACAACCCGAGCCGAGAACGCCGGGTGACGGCGAAGTGAGCGTAGATTCCGATCGTCGACCATCGAATCGGCGAACACGAGTGCGTCGAGTCCGGCGATCGCATCCCACAGCTCCATCGACGCATCGTCGTCCACGGCGAGCAGTTCGGTCGGCACTCCCTGCCCCACGCCGAGAGGCCTGGCGACTTTCACCGGACCGAGACTGGTCACGCACAGCGGCGCGAACGCCACGAGGTCACCGCCGCGTCGCACCTCGACGAACCGAAGCGTCCCATTCACGTTGCGCGGGGCATTCAAACCGAAGCTGGGGCGCGAAGAGAACACCGTCCCCACCTGGCTGGCCAGCGCGCTCCACTCCGAGTGCAAACGGGCACTCATCACATCTGGGCACCTCGAATCAGCGGTGCTGTGCGTGCGCATGGCGTTTACAGTACCAAGAGTTGGTAAAGAAGGGCTAACCATCCTTCCCGTCCACATACCACCGATGAAACATTCGTCTGGCAACCGAGTGATCACTGCGGCGGACAAGCTCGTGCCGACACGACTCAGGCCCGCCACTCTCACCTGACATAGGTGGTGCGCCTGCGATTGTGCCGACGATTTCCCCAACGGTGGTGCCGGTGACGAGCCGCCGATGCGGTACCGAACGCTGTCGCGATACCGGGCTGCACATTACTGCCACGCCGCGAGGTTCTCTTCAGACGAGGTCACCGTCGTAGTTCCGAGGCTGCGTGCGAACTCAAAAAACCCACGACCTCGCTGAGATCGTGGGTTTTTTGGATAACTGCGCTGTGACTACTTGGCCCAGGCCGAGGTTCCGGGGGCCGCATTCAACGTGTTCAGAAGATCGATGCCGGCAACCACGAGGGTCGGACCGCCAACCACGATGGTTCCGATGATTGCTCCGAGAGCAGCACCCGCCGGAACGGTAGCGAAGACCAAGGGTCCGATCGCAATGCCGGCCAAGCCGAGGCCCGCTCCAACGATGGTGCCTGTCAGGGTGCCGACTGCCGTTGCAATTCCGAGCTGCGACGAGAAGTTCTGCTGCGCCTTGTAGTTCTCTTCGGGCGAGGCAACCGTCGTCGCGCCGATGCTGCGCGAGTTGGCCGAGGCCTTGGAGAGGTCGAGCTGCGGCACCAGACGCAGGGTCTTGCCGTTGTCGTCGACGTTCTGCTCGTACGGGAAGTTCAGTCCGCCGAGGTTGAACGACAGCGGGAGGGTGACGAGAGTGTTGTCGGCAGCGTCGAGGACGTCGACGGTCTTGCCGTCGTCGGCAACCTTGAAGACGCCCGCATCGATGGTGGTGACGATGGTGCGGTCTTCGAGCTCGACAGAGTAGTTCGTGTCGGGGGTCGTGGCGCTGCTGTCGGGCTGCGCGTAGGCGGTTCCGCTGGCCAGACCCGTAGCCACTGCTACGAGAGCCGAGGTGACGACCAGTTTGCTGAGTTTCATGTGGTGTTGTGTTCCGTTTCTGTGCATGTGCTGCAGTGCTTTTGGCGGCAAACCGTCGAACGCGACATCACCCCGAATGACGTCCTCGCACCTCTGGTCCACAGGCAGTGTAAACCATCAATCAGACCGGTCGTTGTGCTACTGCCCCTTTACCGAGACCGAAAAGTTATGAACAATCACAACGCCCAAATCGGACAGGAAGACCGAACTTTTGTTCGGTTTCACGTGGGCTTTCGTGTACGGCGCGGCTGTCGGCACATCTCGAGCTTCGGGCCGATTCGGCCGGGTTAGGACTGCCTTCTCACAGGTGTCACATGCCCGTACGCCTAACGTGATGCGGGCGACAACCTACTGACGAGTTCAGCCCACCCGTCGGACGGTCTCGTGCGCGCAACCACCAGCGTCGCTCCACGCGATTCTGACCTAAGTTACCCGCCGGTAGATTTCGCGATCTACTGACAGGTAACATCGCCGTATTCCTCTCGACGGGCTGGACCCGCGGTAGCTGCTCCAGCTGCCACTGAACGAAAGGCCGCGACATGAACGCCCTGACGATCACGTTGGGCACAGTCGGTGCTCTGCTCAGCCTCGTGTGTTGGTACGCCTTCATTCGTGGTGCCCTGCGCATGTTCAACATCGTGAGGCTGGGTCAGCCGGCACCCGACCGTTGGCGACCGATCGTCCCCCGCTTCAAGCAGATGATCATCGAGTTCGCCGCCCACACCAAGATGGTCAAGTTCCGCACCGTCGGCTGGGCGCACTGGCTGGTGATGATCGGCTTCATGGTCGGGTCCGTGTTCTGGTTCGAGGCCTACGGACAGACGTTCAACCCCGAGTTCCACTGGCCCATCGTCGGCGATACCGCCGTCTACCATCTGATGGACGAGATTCTCGGGCTCGGCACGGTCATCGGCATCACCACGCTGATCGTCATTCGCCAGCTCAACCACCCGCGTAAGCCCGAGCGTCAGTCACGCTTCGCCGGCTCCGGATTCAAGGCCGCCTACTTCGTCGAGGCCGTCGTCCTCATCGAGGGCCTGGGCATGGTGTTCGTCAAGGCGGGCAAGATCGCCACCTACGGACATGCGAACCCCTACACCGACTTCTTCACGATGCGCCTCGCCGAGCTGCTGCCGGCCAACTCCAACATGGTCTCGATCTTTGCTCTGATCAAGCTGATGTCCGGCATGATCTGGCTCTACATCGTGGGCACCCGCATCAACTGGGGCGTCGCGTGGCACCGGTTCACGGCCTTCCCCAACATTTACTTCAAGCGCATGGACGACGGCACGGTCGCCCTCGGACCGGCCAAGCCGATGATGTCCGGCGGCAAGGTCCTCGAAATGGAAGAAGCCGACCCCGACGTCGACGCGTTCGGCGCAGGCAAGATCGAGGACTTCAGCTGGAAGGGCTGGCTCGACTTCACCACGTGCACCGAGTGTGGCCGCTGCCAGTCGCAGTGCCCCGCCTGGAACACCGGCAAGCCCCTCTCCCCCAAGCTGCTGATCATGTCGCTGCGCGATCACAGCCACGCCAAGGCCCCGTACCTGCTGGCCGGCGGCAAGAAGGACATGGCGGGCGACGAGGTCGGACTCGTCGATGCCGAGGGCAACGTCGATCAGAAGGCGCTCGACGCCATTCCTCAGAACGCCCGTGACGAAGCCGATCGCAAGCTCGTCGCCGACGCCATCGAGGGCGGCATCATCGACCCCGAGGTGCTGTGGAGCTGCACCACCTGTGGTGCCTGCGTCGAGCAGTGCCCGGTGGACATCGAGCACGTCGACCACATCATCGACATGCGCCGCTACCAGGTGCTGATCGAATCGGAGTTCCCGTCCGAGCTCGCGGGTCTGTTCAAGAACCTCGAGAACAAGGGCAACCCCTGGGGCCAGAACTCCAAGGACCGCCTCAACTGGATCAACGAGATGGACTTCGACATCCCGGTCTTCGGCCAGGACGCCGATTCCTTCCAGGACTACGAGTACCTGTTCTGGGTCGGCTGCGCCGGTGCCTACGAGGACCGTGCGAAGAAGACCACCAAGGCCGTTGCCGAGCTGCTCGCCACTGCGGGAGTGAAGTTCATGGTGCTCGGCGCGGACGAGACCTGCACCGGCGACTCCGCTCGCCGCGCGGGCAACGAGTTCCTGTTCCAGCAGCTCGCCATGCAGAACATCGAAACGCTGAACAACGTGTTCGACGGCGTCGAGCAGACCAAGCGCAAGATCGTCGTCACCTGCGCCCACTGCTTCAACGCGCTCGGCAACGAGTACCCGCAGGTCGGCGGCGACTACGACGTGGTCCACCACACGCAGCTGCTCAACCGCCTCGTGCGGCAGAAGAAGCTGATTCCGGTGGCCTCGGTCAGCCAGGACATCACCTACCACGATCCGTGCTACCTCGGCCGTCACAACAAGGTGTACGACGCCCCGCGTGAGCTCATGGCCGCGTCGGGCTCCAACCTCAAGGAGATGCCGCGTCACGGTGAGCGGTCCATGTGCTGCGGTGCCGGTGGCGCTCGCATGTGGATGGAAGAGAACATCGGCAAGCGCATCAACATCGACCGGGTCGACGAAGCACTGGCAACCAACCCCAAGAAGATCGCCACCGGTTGCCCGTTCTGCCGCGTCATGCTCACCGACGGTGTCACCGCACGTCAGGAAGGCGGCGCACACGAAGGCGTCGAGGTCGTCGACGTCGCGCAGCTGATGCTCGAATCGATCACCCGCGTCGAGTCCTCGAAGTTGGCCGAGAACATCAAGGTCATCCCGCGTGAGCGCACTCCCGAGGAAGAGCTCGACACCGAAAAGGCAATGGAGGTCGAAGAGGCCGAGCGCATCGCACCCGTCGAGGAGCCTGCCGAGCCGAAGTCCGCTCCGGCAGCACCGGCCCCGAAAGCCGGCGGTGGACTGAAGATGAAGGGTCTGGCCAAGGCACCAGGGGCGAAGACACCCGGTTCGGCTGCCAAGGCCGACACCGCCGAGCCTGACACTGCAGCGGCTGCTCCCGCCGAAGCCGCTCCGAAGCCGAAGGGTCTCGGAATGGCCGGTGGCAAGGCACCCGGTGGCAAGGGTCTGCAGATGAAGGGCAAGGCACCCGGCGCGAAGGCAGCTGCTCCGGCACCTGCCGACGCTCCCGCGGCAACCGAAGCACCAGCTCCCGCAGAGCCCTCCGAGTCGACTCCGTCCGTCAAGCCCAAGGGTCTGGCTGTGAAGTCGGGGTTCAAGAAGCCGGGAGCCAAGGCACCGGGCAAGCCCGCCGATGCTGCTCCGGCTGCAGCGGCACCTGCCCCGGAAGCGGCCGATGCTGCAGCGGAATCACCTTCTGCTGCAACTGAATCCGTAGCAGCAGAGTCCAAGCCGACCGTCCAGCCCAAGGGCCTGGCCGTGAAGTCCGGATTCAAGAAGCCGGGAGCCAAGGCACAGGGTAAGCCTGCTGCCGAGGCACCGGTCTCCGAAGCTCCTGCGGCAGAGGCTCCCAAGGCTGAGGCACCCAAGGCCGAGGCACCGGTTGCCGAGGCCACAGCGTCCGAGGCACCCGCCACCGAGGCTGCTGCAACCGAGTCCGTAGCGGCAGAATCCAAGCCGACTGTCCAGCCCAAGGGCCTGGCTGTGAAGTCCGGATTCAAGAAGCCAGGTGCGCGGACACCGGGTGCGGCCGCCGCTGCACCTGCCGCAGCACCAGCCGAGCCGGCGAAAGCGGAGCCCGAGAAGGCCGAGCCGACCCCGGAAGCCGAGGCACCGGTAGCCGACGCACCAGCCACCGAAGCACCGACTGAGGCATCGAGCACCGAGGCACCGGAAACAGAGGCGCCGAAGGCAGAAGCGTCGGACACTGCGGCCGAGACCACATCCAACGGTTCGGATGATCGCACTCCGCCCAAGCCGAAGGCCGGTGGACTCGGATTCGCTCCGGGTGCAAAGGTTCCGGGTCGCCGGAAGTAACCTCACACCCCGTTTACCGACTGCGCGCCCCTGCTCACTTCAGAGCAGGGGCGCGCAGTCGTCGGTAGGGCGTGGATTTCGATCTGGACGACGTCGAGACCGTTCTCGAATTCGACGGCAAGGTCGAGTACGGGCGCTACGTTCCCGACGGCAAGTCCGCGACAGACGTGGTGTGGGACGAGAAGCGCCGCGCGGATCGCATCGGGGGGACGGGTCGAACCCATCACCTGGGCAGACCTCGACCATCCCGAACTGGTCGACCGAATGATTCGCGATGCCGCCGTCCGCGCTCGACGCCCCGACCGCGCGCCCGTCCTACCGACTGCGCGCCCCCGCTCACCTCGGAGCCGGGGCGCGCACCTTGCACCAGGGGTGTGAAGTCGCAGTCGGACCCCGCGGCGGTGGACGAATCGGACATCGTGAGTATGGTCGGAATCGAATTGCATACCCGAAGAAGTAGGAGCAGGCATGACCGACGACGCGGACAAGCTCTTTCGCCGCTACGACGAGTGGTGGACGGCGCTGTCGCCCGACGATCGAGCGCATGTCGAGAAGTGCTGCGAATCGGGCCGCACCGACGAGCGCCTCTGTGCACTCGTTCTCGAGAACGACGGCCCGTCGAAGGCGGCGTTCGAGGCGGGCAGCAAACTGTCCGTCGGCAACAGCAAGTACTGCGCCATCCCCAGCGCGCTGCTCGAATTTCTCGAGGCGAAGCGCGCACACCCACCACTCAGCTAGACGGTCGCCACAACTCCAGTTCGGGGATTCCGGGTGGGGTGAATCCCATGACCTGCCCGTAGAACGACAGTTCCGATTCTCGGGCGTTCACCTGTGTTTCGAGTTTCCGGAATCCGTGGGACTCACCGGTGTACGTGAGGTAGGCGTGCGGTATCCCCTTCTCCACCATGGCGTCTCGGAATCGTTCGGCCTGCGAGGGCGGCACGATGGGATCGTCGAGACCCTGCAGCAGCAGTACCGGGCACGAGAGTCCGTCGACGTTGTTCACCGGCGCGCGGGTGCGATACAGGTCGATAGCCTCGGGCAGCGGCCCGATGAGCCCGTCGATGTAGCGGGACTCGAAATCGTGCGTCTCGGCTACGAACATCTCCAGTTCGGCGACGCCGAAGTACGAAGCACCGCAAGCAAATACGTCCGACGACGTGAGCGCGGCCAACACCGTCCAGCCACCTGCCGAACCACCTTCGATGGCCAGCCGGTTCGGGTCGGCGAGGCCGGCATCGGCCAATCCACGGACCGCGGCGATGGTGTCTTCGACGTCGACCACGCCCCACTGTCCACGCAACCGGTTACGGTATTCGCGGCCGTAACCACTGGATCCGCCGTAGTTCACATCGACGACGCCGATGCCGCGGCTGGTGAAGTACGCGAACACCGGGTTCAACGCCGGTGCCACATGAGCCGTCGGACCGCCGTGCACGAACGCGACGTACGGCGGTAGTTCGCCGTCCAACCCCTCGTAGGACGGGTTGCGCGGTGCGTACGCGATGGCATGAACCTCGCGCTCCGGCCCTCGAAATGTGACTCGACGCCCCTCGGGCAGGTACGCGACGTCCGGTATCGATTCGAAACTCGAACGAACACTGCGTAATTCGCGGGTGGCCAGGTCTACTGCGAACAGTCCCGACGGCACCTGCGCGCCGCCGCCCCGGAGCAGAACTGTCGATCCGAGCCGTCCCCCGAGCCCCACCGATGTCACTTCGTCGAGTTCGATGTCGTCGAGGGTGCCGGTGACGGGGTCGAGAACGGCAAGCGTATCGGTGCCGACGGTGCGAACGGTCAGCAGCGTGCCGTCGTCGAGAACGGTGTACCAGCGGGCTCCGAGTTGCCAGAGTGGGGCGCCGAAGTCTGCATCGAGGGTCGACACCGGCGTCGCTGCGCCGTCCAGCGTCACCGAATACAGGTTCCACCAACCACTTCGATCGCTGATGACGTACAGCGACTCGTCGTCGATCCATTCCGGCTGCAGCACCGATTCCTCGGTCGAACCCATCAACACAGTCCAGGACGACGGATCGGCCAGCGATGCGACCCGCAGTTCCGTTCCGTCCCAGGGCATCTGCGGGTGGTTCCAGGCGATCCACGCGATGCGGCTGCCGTCGGGCGAAAGCCTGGGGTAGGCAAGGAAATTCGATCCCGAGACCAGTGAGCGCACTCCGCCGCCGCCGAGGTCGATCGCGACGATGTCACGGGTGACGGCTCCGGCGTCGTGGGTCTCGCGGACGGCGATCACGTCGGTGCCGACCACCGACAGCTCCCCGTACCGAATGCTCGACGCCACAGCCGGGGCCGGGGTGAGCGGTAGAGGTGCGTCGCCGGGGGTGAGTCGGTAGATGCGTTGGTCGGAGAATTCCGCGAACACCAGATCGCCGTTCGGCGTTGCCGTCCACGCGCCGCCGCCGTATTCGTGAACGCGGGTGCGGGCATTGAACGGTGCCGGCAGGATCGCCTCGACCTGTCCGTCGACGTGGCGGCAGATCGCGGTTCGGCCTTGTTCGGTGGGACGCACCTCGGACCACCAGATCTCGTGTCCGACGAATCGTCCGCCCTCGACGGGGTGGCCGGCCGACGACAGATCGGCTGCGGTGATGGGCGAGGGCCAGGATCCGTACGCGAGAGCGGTCACCTGTTCCACCCTAGTGAACTCCACACGCATGTAACGCGCTGTTCATCGCACCTTCAACCGTGACACCGATGATGGTGGGACGCAGCACGAGGGAGAGACCATGCGCCGGACCACCACCCACTCGGTCGACCACGAGATCCTGACGTTCGGTCGTACCTGGCACGGGTACGGCGGCGGTAGCGACGAGGACATCTACGTGGCGTTCGGGGTCGATGCGTCCACCTACTTCCGGCGGCTTCGGCGCATCCTCGATTCCCCGGCGGCCGACGACCTGACTGCGAGCGAACGGGCCGCGATACTCGACATCTGCCGGCACCGTACCGACGGTCAGGGCTAGACCGGAGTCAGCAGCTCCGGGCTGTTGTTCTTCACACTGTTCACCGCGGTACTCACCTCGTAGGGCTCGAGCCGCGGCTGCGGTATCGCGGCCAGCAGTTCGGAGACCTCGCTCAGATCCGTCAGCGTCGGATCGAGCCAGCTCGCCCGCAGCTCCGGAGGCAGCACCACCGGTGAGCGATCGTGGATGTGCCCGAGCGCGTCGGCAGCAGGCGAGGTGAGCACGGTGGCCGACCAGACCCAGCGGTCCTCGTCGTCGTCGGCCTTGGTGGGGTCTCGCCAGAGCTCGTACAGACCCGCCATCGCCAGCACGCCCTGCTCGTGCAGGAAATACGGCACTTTGGCGCCGTCACGCTTTTCCCACTCGTAGTACCCGTCGGCTGGAATGATGCAGCGTCGACGGCTTGCGGCTTTCTTGAACGACGGCTTCTCGGTGATCGTCTCGGACCTGGCGTTGATGAGCCGGGACCCGATCTTCGCGTCCTTCGCCCACGACGGAATCAATCCCCATCGGACCGAACGCAATTGGCGCACGGCGTCGGACTCGGGTTCGTCCTTGGGGGCGCGTTCGAGCACCGTCCTGATGGTCTGGGTCGGGGCCACGTTGTACGACGGCGGCACCTCGTCGCCCACGGTTTCGGCGATGTCGAAGACCGCCTGCAGGTCGCTGTCACTCCGGGTACTGGCATACCGTCCGCACATGGAACGAGATTGTTCCACCTGCCACCGACACGGCCCAGTGAAACAGCGGTGCCCGAACGACAACCTCGTGGATTCCCACGGCACTCACCTGGCACGATGTGACGGGTGAGCACTCCGCAGATCCACCCACAGCCGCGTTATCGCACGTTGCAGCAGTCGACCAAGCTGCAGAACGTGCTGTACGAGATCCGCGGACCGGTACACGCGCATGCGGCCCGGCTCGAGGCCGAGGGCCATCGCATCCTGAAGCTCAACATCGGTAATCCGGCCCCGTTCGGCTTCGAGGCTCCGGACGTGATCGTGCGAGACATGATCGCGGCGCTCCCGGTGGCCCAGGGCTACTCGGAGTCGAAGGGCATCCTGTCGGCTCGACGTGCCATCGTCACGCGCTACGAACTCGAACCGGGTTTCCCCGATCTCGACGTCGACGACATCTATCTCGGTAACGGCGTCTCCGAGCTCATCACGATGACGATGCAGGCACTGTTGGACGACGGCGACGAGGTCTTGATCCCGGCCCCGGACTACCCGTTGTGGACGGCGATGACGACGCTGTCCGGCGGCAAGGCGGTGCACTACATCTGCGACGAGGAGAACGGGTGGAATCCCGATCTCGCCGACATCGAGTCGAAGATCACCCCGAAGACCGTCGCGCTGCTGGTGATCAATCCCAACAATCCGACGGGTGCGGTGTACTCCAAGGAGGTGCTGCAGGGCATCGTCGATCTGGCGCGCAAGCATCAGTTGCTGCTGCTGGCCGACGAGATCTACGACCGGATTCTCTACGACGACGCCGAGCACACCTCGCTGGCGAGCCTGGCGCCGGATCTGCTGTGCCTGACGTACAACGGTCTGTCCAAGGCGTATCGAGTGGCCGGCTACCGTGCCGGGTGGCTCGCGATCACCGGCCCGAAGAAGCACGCCGCCGGCTTCATCGAAGGCATCGACCTGCTCGCGTCGACGCGTCTGTGCCCCAATGTGCCTGCCCAACATGCCATTCAGGTTGCTCTGGGTGGATATCAGAGCATCGAGGATCTGATCCTGCCCGGCGGGCGGCTGCTCGAGCAGCGCGATGTCGCGTGGGAGAAGCTCAACGCCATTCACGGGGTCTCGTGCGTCAAGCCGCGCGGTGCGCTGTACGCATTCCCTCGACTCGATCCCGAGGTGCACGAGATCTACGACGACGAGAAGCTCGTACAGGACCTGCTGCTGCAGGAGAAGATCCTGGTTGTGCAGGGCACCGGATTCAACTGGCCCGGGCATGACCACGTGCGGATCGTGACGCTGCCGTGGGCGCGCGATCTGGCCGTTGCGATCGAGCGGTTCGGCAACTTCCTGTCCTCGTACAAACAGTGAGGCTCGAAGTTACCGACAAGTAGTTGAAAGTGATGGACAAAACACCGGGGTGATCCCGCCTCCGCGGCGAATCATCTGTACATTGGCGGACGGCACTTCGGTGCCCGCGAGCCCTGGTCGTACCCATCCCCCCCGGGTCGATCAGGTGGTGGCGGGGGACGCCCCCCCCTGCTCCCCGCCACCGAGCTCCTCGCATCGGCCGAGTACCCGGCCGGTACCGATCCGGCCCCGTACTAGCCTTGCACCGTGGAACCACACGGCACGCAACCCTCGGACGGCATCTCGCCGGGCTCCACTTCTCATGTGGGTCACGGTCACGGTCACGGACACAGCGACTCCCCCGTTCCGTTGGGACCGGTGGCAGCCAAGGTCGTCGTCGGATTGCTGGTCGCCATTGCCATCGCCGTCATCGCCGGAGCCATCGCGCTGTGGCCCAGCGAGCAGAGCGTCGACATTCCGCTGCCGTTCCAGACCACCGGTGGCGGAGCGGTCACCACCGAGGCCGGCACCGTCACCTCGCAGAGCATCGGCTCCTGCGGCAGCCCCGACGCCGGGCGGCCGTTCAGCGGTAACCCGACTCCCCCGGTCAACGACTCCTACGAATGCCAACGCAGCATCATCGACATCACCACCGGTGACGACGCGGGCAAACGAACGGTCCTCGAGATCGCACCGGGCCCGGGGCAGCCCGATCTGCGTACCGGCGAGGGAATCCGCCTGGTGAAGCAGACCGACCCGGCCGGCGCGGTGCAGTACTCGTTCAACGACTACTCGCGCGGACTGCCGCTGTCGATCATCGTCGCAGTGTTCGCTGTGGTCATCTGCGTCGTCGCCCGATGGCGTGGCTTCCGCGCTCTCGTCGGGCTGGTGATCGCCTTCGCGGTACTGGTGGTGTTCATGCTGCCCGCGCTGCTCGACGGCGCTCCGGCCATTCCGGTCGCGCTGGTCGCCGGGGCGATCATTCTGTACGCCGTGCTGTATCTGGCGCACGGCGTCAATCTGCGGACCAGCTCGGCGCTACTGGGCACGTTGACCTCGATGGGGCTGGCCGCGGTCCTGTCCTACGTCGCGATCAGAATGACGCATCTGACGGGACTGTCCGAGGAACAGAACACCGAGGTCCAGACCTACATCACCCACGTCAGCATCACCGGACTGCTGTTGGCCGGTTTCATCATCGGATCGCTCGGTGTGCTCAACGACGTCACCATCACGCAGGCGTCGGCCGCGTTCGAGTTGGCGTCGGTGGACAAGACGGCATCGAGGCGCGAGATCTTCGGAGCCGCGATGCGGGTGGGCCGTGATCACATCGCCAGCACCGTCTACACCCTGGTGCTCGCGTACGCCGGTGGCGCGCTTCCGCTGCTCCTGCTCTTCAGCGTCGCAGGCAGATCGTTCCAGGACGTGTTGACCGGCGACGCCGTGGCGATCGAAATCGTGCGGTCGTCCGTCGGTGGCGTCGCGCTGGCCCTGTCGGTACCCCTCACCACTGCCATCGCCGTTTTGCTGGCTAGGCCGATCACCTCGTCGCGGACGAGCCCGTCGCCGCGGGCGGCCAAGCCTGCACGTTCGCGGGGCTCGGGCCGCCACAGCGCGTAGAGCGGCTTCGCCGCATGTGAGTGGAAACTCGTAGCAGGTACCGATCTTTCGTGCACGTGCGGCGAAGCCGCTCGGTCAGGCGAACGCCGCCGCAACGGTCGCGGACAGCAGCTCACCCTCATGGGTGCTCAGGCCCGCTTTGAGACCGGGGTCCGCGGCGCAGGCGGCTTCCCAGCCCTTGTCGGCCAGAGCAACCACGTAGGGCAGGGTGGCATTGGTGAGCGCGTACGTCGACGTACGGGGCACGGCTCCTGGCATGTTGGCCACGCAGTAGAAAACGGATTCGTGCACCTTGTAGGTGGGATCGGCGTGGGTGGTGGCCACCGAGTCCTCGAAGCAACCGCCCTGATCGATGGCGATGTCGACCAGAACCGATCCTGGCTTCATGCGCTGGACCAGGCTGTTCGACACGAGCTTCGGCGCTTTCGCTCCGGGAACGAGTACGGCGCCGATGACCAGATCGGCAGCCAGCACGGCCTGTTCGAGTTCGTACGCGTTCGACACCAACGTCTTGACGGCACCGCGGTACTGATCGTCGATCGCGCGCAGTGCCCGGACATCGAGATCCAGTACGGTGACATCGGCGTGCATGCCGAAAGCGATTGCAGTGGCGTTCTTTCCGGAGACGCCGGCTCCGATCACGACGACGTTGGCGGGACGCACTCCCGGTACGCCACCCATCAGTACACCGCGGCCACCTTCGCTCGACATCAGGTGGTAGGCACCGGCCTGCGGTGCCAGACGGCCGGCAACTTCGCTCATCGGCGCGAGTAGGGGCAGCGATCCGTCTGCGGCAGTGACGGTTTCGTAGGCAATGGATGTGGTGCCCGACGCCAGCAACGCGTCGGTGCAGGCCTTGGACGCGGCGAGATGGAGGTAGGTGAACAGCACCTGGCCCTTGCGCAGGCGTGAATATTCCTCGGCGATGGGTTCTTTGACCTTGAGCAGGAGATCGGCCGCGTCCCAGACGGCAACCGCGTCGGTGAATATCTGCGCGCCTGCGGCTTTGTAATCGGTATCGGTGAACGACGAACCGGCGCCGGCCTCGGTTTCGATGATCACTTCGTGTCCTCGCGAGACAAGTTCGTGCACGCCTGCCGGGGTGATCGCCACCCGGTATTCGTGGTTCTTGATCTCGCGTGGAATTCCGATTTTCATGACGTCCTCCTGCAGTGGCGGTGACCGAAGCGACGCTCCGTGGGTATGCCAACTATGAATTATGTGCGGAATAGCTGCAATGGATGTGAACATAATTCTGTATCATCCGGTTATGGATGCAGATAGTTCATTCGAGCCGGTCGAAGAGGGGGCTCGATCGAATGATGTTCGGTCCGTCGCCCTGGACCGAATCGACCACATCCTGCTCGACGAACTGCGTCGAGACGCACGCACACCGAACAATGCGCTGGCGGCCGCAGCAGGGATCGCGCCGTCCACGGCCCTCACCCGAGTCCGGGCGCTCGTCGAACGCGGCGTCATCCGCGGCTTCCACGCCGACATCGACCCCGAGGCCCTCGGGCAGGGCATTCAGGCCATGATCTCGGTTCGGCTGCAAGCGGATGCTCGACGGCGGATCAGCGAATTCGGTTCGAAGATCGCGTCCCGCAAGGAGACGCTGAACATCTACTTCATCGCCGGGGCCGACGACTTCCTGGTGCATGTGGCAACGGTCGACACGGCCACCCTGCGCGATTTCGTCGTCGAAAATCTCAGTGCCGACCCCGCCGTTGCGGCGACGGAGACCATCCTGATCTTCGAGCACATCAGGCCGCGAAACACGAACGCGGACAAGTGAAGACGATCAGGGTGCCGGCGGCACGATCGGAGGGAAGCCCGGCAACGTGAAGTCCGGGAAGCCCGGGATCAGCGGCGGCGGTTGCTGCGTAGTGACGGGAGGAACGGACTCGACGGGTGCCGGTGGCGGCTCGACCGTGGTGGTCTCGGTGGTCGTGACCGGCTGTTCCCACGTGGTTTCCGGCTGCTCGGTCGTCGGCTCCACGGTCGTGGTCGGTTCCGGCGCAGGCGGTGGCGGCAACAGGACGGGAGCTGGCGTCGTTGTCGGCACCGTGGTGACCACCGGAGTATCGGTCTGATCGCGACTGACCGAGGTGTCCACTACCTGCGGTGAGTTCTGGTGGGTGAACATGAAGCCGGACACGGCGACCACCGCTGCCGCGCAGAACGCGAGCACTCCGCCGGTACGCAGCCTGCGCCGTGCGCGAGTGCGATCGTCTTCACCGTCGTCGTCGTCGTAGTCGGCGTCGAGCCAGTAGATGTTCTTCAGCTGGAACGGAACGGGCTTCCCGTCCTCGCCGATGCCGGCGGCAGCATCGGGGGTGGAGGTCTGCGACACCGGCTGTACTGCAGGCGCTTCCACGGCGACAGCAGAGACTTCACCCGCACCGTCCTCGAAAATGTCGTGCACAGCGGTCGGTTCCGACGAATGCTGAGCATTCACGGTCGACGCCTCGGGAATAGCGGCGGGCGAGTTGGTATCGGCGGGCGCGTCGATATCACCCGGCGCGTCGGCGAACTTCGACGACTCGAAACCTGTTGCCACAGCAGCGGATTCGGTCACCGATGCGGCAGCGATCCACGGACGTGCCGGCACGGGACGAGTCGAGTTCGGCGTGGCGACCGGCGGTGCGGCGTGCTGCGACTCCGAACGCGCAGGCATCGGCGGCGTCGGTGCCACAGGAGCAGGCGGCACCACAGGCACAGGCGGGGTCACCGGAGCAGGCGAGAGAACAGCAGCGCTGTCCGTGTGTCGGCGTCTCGGCGCACTGGCGTGCGCGTCGCGCACTGTGCGGTCCGGCGCGGTTCTGGTGCGCGAATTCGGCCGCGCGGCCAGTGCTGCCCCGCGTGCGGCGACCGTCTCGGGCTCGGTCGGGACGATCGAGGGCAGTTCGAGCAGGGGGCCCACGCGCTGCTGGACGATGGGCATGCGTGCGCCACCACCGATCAACACGACCGCGTCGATGGGCACGTTGGCACCGATCATGACCTCGCGGGCGAACTCGATCGCCTCGTCGAGCAGGTCTGTGATCAGCAGTTCGAAGTTTTCCCGGGACAGCAGGATCATCCCGCTCGCGTCGGGCAGGCACACTGCGTCCTGAGTCGACAGACGTTCCTTGGCGATGCGGCATCGCTTCTCGAACAGCGCTATGTCGGGGTCGGTCGCCGGCTTACCGAGGCGCTGGAGCTGGTTGTTGCGCACGTACGCGTCGATCAGATCACCGCTGTAGGAACCCGAGCGCTGGGACGCAGTCACCGTGCGCGCAGTCAGGTCGACGACGCTGACCGTCAGGCCCGAACTACCGAGGTCGAACAGGGCGACGGAGCGGGCACCCCGCGCCTCACCGGTGACGGCGAGGTATTCCACGACGGCCTCGACCTCGGGGACCAGGTGGTAGTTGTTCAGGTGGGCACCGGCGAAGGCGGCACGCAGCGCATCCGCCTGACGCGGATCCCGGTAGGCGATGCCGGTCGAGAGTTCCGGATCGACTTCGGTAGCGGCGCCGATCGATTCGGCGGCCAGGTGCGGGAGGTCCCCGGTGGCGCTGTCGATCAGTTCGTTGCGGAAGAACAGTGGCCGCTCGACGTCGGTGACCAGGCCGGACGAGGTATCGCCGGAGGCTTCCAACTGGTCGGCTCTGGGCTGCGCCGTGCGCACGGCTCGGGTCCCCATGGACACCCCAAGCAGCACAGTCACGATCGTCGGCCTCACTTCGTTCGGCGGTTTCGGTGAACGCCCCATCGGGAGTCCACCCGCACACGGTACCGTCTCGCGGCGAGCTGCACGAAAGGGTGCCTACGGGCCTGCTTGTTCTGCTTCGGTGTAGATCGAGCCGAAACCGATGTCGGACGCCTCGCCGGGAGGCTGGTACATCTCACCGGTGTACGAGTACTGCTCGACGTAGAGCTGCTCGTACGTCAGTGTGGTCGGTCCCGCCGCAGCCGGTTGGTCCGGTGGAGGTGTGTCGGCAACCGGGGGTGCGATCTCGGCGAGAGTCGCCTCGAAACCGGGGTCGGTATTGATCACGGATCTGGGCGCATTGTCGAAATCGGCGAAGAGCGCGAACATCAGCGCGACAACCACGACTCCGACCGACACCGCCACGGCACCGACCTTGAGTGCCGCCTGCCGCGTCCACTGCCGGTCCGTGAGAGTCGACAGGTACGACAACGGAATCGCAGCGACCCCGCGGCGACCGACACCACGGACTCTTCGTGACGATGGGTCTTCCGGAGTGAGTTCCGGTTCCGGTTCCGCTTCGGAGTGCGTCGTCGACTCGACCTCGGACGACGACTCCGAATCCGCTACCTCCACTACCGGCAAGGGTTCGACCACCGGCGAGGGTTCCACTACCGGATCGGGGGCCTGCTTCGAGCCGATTTCGGCCCTGATCAGCGCGCCCTCGGCAACCGCCGACACCGAGTCGTGGACGGTGAGCGGCACCGGCCAGGTGGCGCGAACCCGTCGCTGGACGAGGGGGCTGTTGGCCACTCCTCCCAGCAGCACGATCGCGTCGGGAGTCCGGGGACCGACCCACTCGAGCAAGTCGTCGATCAGTGGGGTGGCGGCCGCCTCGAACTCGTCGCGTTCGAGGATCATCGGGCCGTTGTTGGGCGCGCGCACACCGGCCGACGTGGTCAGTAGCTCCCGAAGCTCTCGGAAGAACGTGCGATAGGACGCGACACCCTCCGGCCCTTCGGGTTCCGGCAGGATTCCCTTGGTCATCACCACGCTCTGCACCACGTCGTCGAGGCGTTCGCCGCCGAACGACTCGGTTCGGTCGTGCCATCCGACGGTTTCTTCGGCGGTGTTCACGACCAAGCCCGACGTTCCGTGTCTGCCGAGGTCGAGCACCAGCACGTTCGTCGCGTCGGCGAGGGTGTCGAGCGAACACACGAACGCGAGCAGCGCGCAATGCTCGTCCACCGTCTCGACGGACGCAGCCAGGCCAGACGACGTCGTGAAATCCGCGTAGCGCAGGGTGCGCGCCTCGCGCCCGGTGAAGACGACGGAGTCGAAGGGGCCGCGCGCTCCGATTCGGTCGGACAGGTCGTGCATCGCACGGTCCGGATCGGTGAGCTCGATGTCGACGGACTCGACGACGCGGCGGTCACCATCGGTGTAGGCGATGCGCAGGGCGTACGACTCCACGGCCACGCCGCAGACTGGTCCCATCGAGTGTTGTCCTTCGATTGCTTGCCGTATGAACAGACGATCGGAACCTATCGTACGCACGCTCGGCGTGACCGAAACGAGCAAACGGGCCGAAAAACCGACATGCGGGACGTAGGTCACGAAACTTGCACTCGGTATGCGGTATCGGGTTCAAACAATCTGAGATATTGTTTACCCGGGTCTGGGGAGACTGCGGGTCGAAATATTTTCCGTCGGCCCGTACGACTTGCGAGGCCGCCCGGTCTCGCACCCAAGCAATCGGTGGAGGTCCGTCACGATGGAAACACTCAGTACGCAGTTCGACGCACGCATTCGGAATGTGCTGGACAAGCTCGGCAAGATGCCGGTCGCCGCGTCGGACATCGACTCTGCTTCCGACCTCTACGACAGTGGCTTGACCTCGCACGCGAGTGTCAACGTCATGATCGGCCTCGAGGACGAGTTCGACATCGAGTTCCCCGACGCGATGCTGCAGAAATCCACATTCGCGAGCATCGACGCGATCGCAGCTGCTGTCGCCCAACTCGCGGGCTGACGACCATGACGGTCTCGTCCGACAGTCGCCCCGCGCAACTGCCCCTCACCGATGTTCTCAAGACCCTCCGCACGTTCGCGGCCGAGGTCGACCGCGAGGGCAGGTTTCCCGCCGAGTCCGTCGACGCTCTGCGCTCGGCAAATCTGTTCGCCGCCGCGATCCCGACGGCGCTCGGCGGCGGTGGCCTGTCCCTCACCGAGCTCGCCCGAATCGCACGCGACCTCGGTGCCGAATGTGCCTCGACGGCAATGATTTTCGTCATGCACCAGTCTCAGATCCTGAGCATCGTCAGGCACGGCGGCACCCCCACGTCCGACGCGTTGCTGCGCCGGATCGCAGCCGATCAACCGCTCGTCGCGTCGGCGACGACGGAGATCAACATCGGCGGCGACGTGCGTTCGAGCAGCTGCGCGGTCGAGTACGACGGAGACCGCATCCACCTGGCCAAGACCGCCCCGGTGATCTCGTACGGCGAATACGCCGAGATCGTTCTCGCGACGGCGCGGCGCACGGTGGACAGCCCGCCGAGCGATCAGGTGCTGGTCGTGTGCCAGAAGCCCGACGTCACCCTCGAACGCACCAGCAACTGGGACACCCTCGGGTTTCGTGGCACCTGCAGCCCGGGCTTCCAGCTCGACGCCGTGGCCGACCGATCGAGCATTCTGCGCGACAACTACGGCGAGATATCTTCGCAGACAATGCTTCCGGTCGCCCATGTGCTGTGGGCCTCGGCCTGGCTCGGTATCGCCGACGCAGCCGTGTCCAAGTCACGCAAGTTCGTTCGCAAGGCGGCGAGCAAGAGCCCCGGTGTCACTCCTCCCTCCGCCCTGCGGCTGGCCGAATTGTTCGTGGCCCACGAGCAACTCGTCGACACCGTGTTCGGTGCAGCGGCAAAGTTCGAGGCCATCGCAGATTCCCCCGAGGAGCTGGGTTCCATCGGCTTCGCCGTCAAGATCAACAACGTCAAGGTGACGGCGTCGACTCTCGTCATCGACATCGTCGGTAAGGCGATGCAGATCTGCGGCATCTCCGGGTACCGAGAAGACGGCGATTTCAGCATCGGACGGCACCTACGCGACGCGCACGGCTCGGCGATCATGGTCAGCAACGAACGCATCCTCGCGCACAACTCTCAACTCGCGCTTCTCTACAAAGGCAAATGATGACCCAGACACAGGACAAGACCTCCGAATTGGACTCGGCGCGAAGCGAATTCAGGCAAGAGCTCGTCGATGCCGGCTTGCTGATCCCGTCGTCGGTACCTGGTCTGTACGGCCGGTCCGGCGAGTTCGAGGACATCATCGAATCCATCGATCGTCGGGTCGTGGCCGCGAGCGCGTCGGAGCACGGATCGAGTGTGCCCAGGTTCCGGTTCCCGCCGGTCTTCCCGCGGGAAGCATTCGAGAAGACCGACTACATCGCGTCGTTCCCCAATCTCACCGGTGCCATCAACACGTTCGACGGCGACAACAAGGCCCACGCCGCGCTGCTCGCCGATCGATCCGAGGGCAAGGACTGGGATCACCACCTCGAGTCGGCCGGGACGATGCTGGTGTCCGCGGCATGTCACCCGTCGTACTCGATGTTGCCGTCCGTACTCCCGTCCGGTGGCACGACGTACGACATCTACGGCTACTGCTTCCGGCACGAGCCTGCCGTCGACCCTGCTCGCATGCAGGCCTTCCGCATGCACGAGATCGTGCGGGTCGGCACCCCGGACGACGCCGTCGCCCACCGGGAGAGGTGGGTGCAGCGCGGCCTGGAGGTACTCGCCGACCTGGGTCTCGAGGCGGAAGCCGTGATCGCCAACGATCCGTTCTTCGGTCGAGCAGGTCGCATGCTCGCGGCCAATCAACGCAACGAGAACCTCAAGACCGAGTTGGTCGTGCGGCTGTACGGAGACCTGGACGACGGCACGGCCGTGGTCTCGTGCAACTGCCATCGCGATCATTTCGGCCACACCTTCGACATCAGCACCGTCGACGGCGAACCTGCACACAGTGCGTGCGTCGGCTTCGGCATGGAGCGTATTGCGCTGGCGCTGTTGCGGACCCACGGTATCGACCGCGACAAGTGGCCGAGGTCGCTTCGGTCGTGACGTCGGTAGCCGACGTCGACATCCCTACCAGCGATCGGAGCGCGCTGTGAACACCACGAATACGGCGACATCCGAGTCCGCCGACAACGGTACCGCCGACCTGGAACAGCTACTGATCACCGAGGCAGGCGTACCGGGCAGACAGTCGACCTGGTTCGGGTCGGCAACATCGCCGCTGCTCGGTGCCGTGCACGTTCCCGAGGGATCGGTTGCGCGCGGTGCCGTCGTGCTGGCGCCGCCGCTCGGCAAGGAGCAGGTCGACTCGTACCGCGGTCTGGTCCTGCTGGCACAGCGCCTGTGCGCGCAAGGCTTACTCGTACTGCGCTTCGACTATCCGGGAACGGGCGACTCGTCCGGTGCACAGGACGACGACGGCATCGTCGAACAGTGGCAACGCAGCGTGGTCACTGCGGTCGATTTCGTTCGGCAGTGCGGTGTTCGGGATGTTGCGGTCGTGGGTCTGCGTGCCGGCTCGCTGCTCGCCGCATCCGTGGCGGATCGGTGCGGTCCTCTGACGGGAATGGTGTTCTGGGATCCGGTCGTCAGTGGCCGCTCGTATCTTCGGGAACAGCGCGCCCTGTATTCGATGACCGTTGCGCGAGACGACGAGTCGGACCCGCGAGTGTCCATCGTCGGCGCGGTCCTGCATGCCGGCGTGGCCGCCGAATTCTCGACCCTGGATTCATCGAAGCTGGATCGGCTCGACTGCCCGGTACTGGTGGCAACCCGAAGCGAACGTGCCGACGCGACACCTGTTCGCAGACTCGTGTCCGCACAGCAGGCGGACGAGCACACGCTCCGCAATCACGACGCATTCCTCGAGCCGCCCGCCTGGGACGTGGTCATTCCGCGTCCGGACATCGACGTGATTGCGCGCTGGGTAGAAGCCACGCTCGCGTCGACGACCACGCCGGTCGCCGTTCCGATTCGACGTTCCGCCGTGGTCGCAACTCCCCGGGGCGACGTCGTCGAAACCATCGAGCGGCTCGGTGACGACGAGTTGTTCTCCATCCGCACCACCGCGGTGGCCACGACGCCCGGCGGTCCTGCCGTGGTCATGTACGGCACCGCGTACGAGCACCGGGTCGGACCGGTACGGCTGTGGGTCGAGATGGCCCGCACCCTCGCGACGGCGGGCATCACCTCGGTCCGTTTCGACCGTCGCGGTACAGGAGAAAGTGGAGACGTCGGTGCCGACGACGCACCCACGCTCTACAGCGAACTCGGCGACGACGACGCAGTGTGCGCCGTCCGATCCGTGGGAACAGCGCCGAACAAGATCGTCGCGGCAGGTCTGTGCTCGGGCGCGTGGTACGCCGGTTACGCCGCCCACCGCGAGGGCCTGAACACGGCGATCCTGATCAATATGCGCGAATGGACAACGCGGCGTGTCGATTTCACCAAGAGATCCACCATTGCCCAGAAGCAGGGATTGACCGCGATCGCACTCGACCGCGCACACACGGCCGCCGTTCGCTTCAAGAACTGGTCGCAGCCCCGGATGCCGTACCGACTGTGGCTCGCGCTCGGCCGTCGTGGCTGGATCCAGGTTCCCGAGATCTCGTTGGGAGAACTGCAGCGCAAGGGAGTCGACGCGTCCGTGCTGCTTGTGCCGGACGACAAGCAGTGGTTCCTCGACAACCGCGGCCCCGAGAGCCTGCATCGGTTGCGCCGCCGGGCCGAGCCCGCGCACCCACCCGTGGTGAAGGCGTACACGGACGGCGATCACACCCTCTTCGGACGCGATGTTCGCGACACGGTTCGGGCCGAGATGCTGCAGACGATCGGTGCGGCGCTGGGAGTCGACATCGAACCGCAGGACCCACCTGTGAAGGTGAACTGGACGCCGTTGTGAAACATCGCGCTCGCCGGGTACCCCCGCCCGATCACGGCCGACTCGACAAGATCAACTACTACCCCGTCGAGCAGGTCCGATGGGACATGGGCTTCAACAGCCGCACCGTGCCTTTTCACGCGGTGCCGCCCGAGTTCGCGATCGTGCCGGCACAACCCTCCGGACAGCTGTCTGCGGCCGATTCGATCCCCGACGGGGACCCGATGTTCACCGCGGCCGAGGCGTCGGGCACTGCCGTTGCAGGCTCCAAGCCCGCCGGCCGCAATCTCGCACTGAACTCGTTCGCGATGATGTTCTCCACCGTTGCCACCGGCGCGCTCGGTCTGGCCTTCTGGGCCGTGGCGGGCCGGCTGTTCCCCGTCGAAGAAGTCGGCAGTGCATCGGCGGTGATCGCGTCGGCGGTGATGATCGCGACGCTGTCCAATCTGAGTCTCGGCTCGATGTACGAGCGGTTCTTGCCGACCGCGGGCGTGCGGGCCAAGTCCTACGTGCTTCGCGGCTACGCTGCCGTGCTGTCGCTGGCGCTGATACTGGGATGCGCGTTCTTGGTCGTGGCACCGGTGGACGAGTTGTTCACCACCACGACAGAGATCGCGACGTTCCCGATCTTCGTCGGCGTACTGGCCGTGTTCGCGCTGCAGGATCAGACGTCGTCCGGGCTGGGCTTCGCGCGGTGGGCGGCGGCCAAGAATGTCTTCCACGCGGTCGTGAAGTTGGCGGTCCTGGCCGTCACGTACGAAACCGGCCGTAGTTTCACCATCATCGCGGCGTGGGCGGTACCAGCGGCCATCGCGGCGATAGTGCTGTTCCGCGCGTTCGGGAAGAAGCTCGGCACCGATCCGCGATACCAGCTCACACCGAACCTGCCGCCCCGTAAAGAGCTGTGGTCGTACTTCGGGTCGGCCTACGGCATCACTGCCTTGGGAACCTTGGCACCCCTGATGATCCCGATCATCGTGGTGAGCACGCTGGGTGCCGAGCAGAATGCCTACTTCTCGCTCACCTGGTCCATCGTGAGCGCCATCTACGTGTTGATCGGGGTACTGGTGGGCCCCTTCGTGGCGGAGGCGGCTGCACATCCCGAACAGTTCTCCAAGCTGGCCAAACGCTTCATCGGCCTGCTGTGCATCGTCGCCGTGGGCGGATCGTTCTTTCTGGCGGTCGTCGCGCCGTTCGGACTCGGTATCGTCGGCCCCGACTACCGCGAGAACGGGACCATCATCGTCCATCTCGCTGCCGTGACCATCCCGCTGTCCGTCGTCGGGGCCCTGTACGACGGTCTGGCCAGAGTTCGTCGCCGTATGCGGCTCGCAGTGCTGGTTCAGATAGCGGCCACCATCATCATCGTCACCGGCTCGTTGACGCTGTCCCCGAGCTTGGGCATCGCGGGCATCGGCTGGTCCTACCTGGCGGCCGAAGCCTTCGGTGCCGTGGTTCTGTTGGTGCCCCTGATCAGATGGATCGGTGACCTGTCCGGCGGCGGTGGTGCCGAGCACGCCGCGCCGGCTGTCGATCCGCGCGACGAGTCCGCGTCGCCGACGACAGGTCGTGAGCACCGCGTACGAGCGTAAGCGACATCACTCTCGTTAGCTGGCACCGCAAACATTCTTCGAGTACGTTTATACGCAGCTTGACAATCCCATGGCATCTTTTAAGCTTCTAGTCAGGAAAAGACAGTGGGTTCGACGGGTAGATCAATCCTGCCGAAACCTACGTGCGAACTCGGCGGGGGTCGTGTCGCATCGGTCAGATACAGCTGCAGTAGCTCGATCAGCTAGTGCCCACCGAACTCGAACATCTGGAATGGATATGTTGAATCGTCATAATCCCCGCGTCAGTGTCGTCATCCCGACTCTCAACGAGGCTGCAAACCTTCGCCATGTCCTCCCGTTGCTGTCCCACGAGTACGAGCTCGTGCTGGTCGACGGCGGATCCACCGACGGAACCATCGATGCCGCGCGCGAGATTCGCAGCGACATCCGCGTCATCCGCCAGACCCGCAAGGGTAAGGGCAACGCGCTCGCCTGCGGCTTCGAAGCCGCCACCGGCGACATCATCGTCATGTTCGACGCGGACGGCTCTGCCGACGCCGCCGAGATCCCCCGGTTCGTCGATGCCCTGATCGCCGGTGCCGACTTCGCCAAGGGCAGCCGATTCTGCGAGGGCGGCGGCAGCCACGACATCACGCCGCTGCGCCGCGCCGGCAACGGTGGTCTGCACCTGGTGGCCAACACACTCTTCGGAACCCGCTTCTCGGATCTCTGCTACGGCTACAACGCCTTCTGGCGAGACCTGGTGCCGGTCCTGGATCTGCCCGTGGTCGATCAGCCGGGCAGCGAGGGAATGATGCTGTGGGGTGACGGATTCGAGATCGAGACCATCATCAACTGCCGCTTCGCCGAGGCGTCCGTACGGATCGAAGAAGTGCCGAGTGTCGAGCTGGCTCGCATCTACGGCCAGAGCAACCTACGTACCTTCTCCGACGGCTTCCGGGTGCTGCGCACCTTGATGACCGAGCGCATGCGCGCCCGCAGAATTTCCCGCAAGCACATCGCTCGCCCGTCGCGTGAGTCGATCGACGCCCGCACCGACATGGACCTCGAGTTCGAGGTCATGGAATCGTTCGGCGAGGTCATCGAGCTCCGCGAGAGAACGGCGTGAGTCTGCCGACTTCCTCGGTCGTCATCTGCGCGTACACACTGGCTCGATGGTCCGAACTGTGCGATGCCGTGCGGGCCGTTCTCGATCAGAGCGTCGCTGCCGACGAGCTGATTCTCGTCGTCGACCACAATCAGCAGTTGGCCGAACGCGCTCGAACGGAATTCCTGCCGCTGAGCGACACCGTGAACGTGGTCGAGAACAGCCACCCACGAGGATTGTCGGGGGCACGGAACACCTCTCTGGACCTCGCCACGGGTGACATCGTCGTCTTCTTGGACGACGACGCGTCCCCACGCACGACCGAATGGCTCGACGCCATTCTGTCCCATTACTCGGATGATGCCGTGTACGCCGTTGGGGGCTCTGCATACCCGGTATGGCCGGACAAGCGTCCGGCCTTCTTACCGGCCGAGGTAGTGGGTGAACCCGGCGAACTCGATTGGGTCGTCGGGTGCACCTACCGCGGGCAGCCCACGGAAACCGCTCAGGTCCGTAATCTCATGGGCGCGAACATGTCGTTCCGCCGCGCGCCGGTCGTCGAACTCGGCGGCTTCGTCTCCGGAATCGGCCGGATCGGACGTGTTCCGCTCGGGTGCGAGGAGACGGAACTGTGCATCCGCCTCCGCCAGACGCATCCCGACGCGCAGATCGTGTTCGATCCCTCGATCGTCGTCGATCACACCGTCAGTGCCGATCGGACGCGACCCCGCTACCTCATCACCCGCAGCTACGCCGAGGGTGTGTCCAAGGCAGCGATCGCCCGACTGATCGGAGCGGGCGACGCACTGTCCTCCGAGCGTGCGTACACCGCCAAGGTTCTGCCGCGTGCTGTCGGCCGTGAGACGAGCGCGGCTGCTCGGGGCAACCCGGCGCGGGCGTGGGGCGCGATGGCTGTGGTGGCCAGCGTCGGAGCCGCGGGAGTCGGTTATGTCCGAGGCAAATTCAGCGTGAGCCGCTAGCGGCACGTGCACGGAACTTCGTAGCCCACTACGAACTTCCACTCACGACCCTCGGTGCCACCGACGCCCGTTCGACGGAATTCAAGGCACGAACGTGTCCCCTGGGCTTCCCTGTTCCTCGGTTGACGAGCGTGATGGTGCGCGCTTCGTTCGGCGCGAGATGGAACCACGAATCGGACGCGTCGAAGCCGTCGACATCGACGCAGACGTACTGCGCTACCCACTCCGAGGACACTGTGAGCTCCCACGTCCCGGCTCCGGTATCGACGACACTCGCGCTCAGGCCCACGGTGTTCTGCCGGCTCTGCGCGCCGACTAGCGCGGTGTTCCGCGCTACCTCGACTCCGTCGTCGCCCGCGAACACCACTGTGATCGCCGAATACGTCCGACTCCCGAAACGGTAGGCATGGTTGGCATCGGTGAACGACCCCACGATGGAGTCCACCGTCAGTTCGGTCGAGCCGTTGGAGTCCACCGATACCGCCCGCTCGAACTGGCGCACGCCGCGCGCGGTGTGCAGTGCCACGCGCAGTGTGCCCGATCGGGCCGGGCCGTCGTTGACGAGCTCGACGGAGTAGCCGTCGAGACCGTTGTCGCACAACAGCACTGCGGTCGGTGAGCTGGCCCTCGCGAGTGCGTAGAACGGTGCCTTCGGTGCACCGGTGGCGTCGGTGATGCCCCACCCGGCACCGGGCACGGTGTCTCGTAGCGTCAGCACGAGCGCGCCCGCACAGCCGGAGGACGCCCGCCGCCACCGACCGAACGCTTCCTCGAAAGCCTCGACGATCACCGCCCTGCCGTAGTCCAGATAGAGCTCGGCGTCGTCCCGCCGAATTAGGTGCGGTTCGACACCGAAGACAGTGCGTACGTAGTGATCGCGGACGTCCTCGAAATCCCACGACGAACCGCGATCGCGGGGGACCGCGGATTTCCACTCGGGGTGGTGCCCGGCCACCGCGGCGGATCCGAAGAACCTGTCGACCTGCGCACGTTCGGGAGGAACGGAGAAGGCCAGGCATTCCGCAGCGAATCGCACACCCGCGGTACGAATGTCGGACAGTGGCCGCAGGTAACCACCCACTCCGAAGTAATGGGCGATACCGTCGCCCACGTGGGTGTGCAATTCGCCGGTCGAGCTCGACGGAGACGACGTCACGTATGCGACGTCCGGCAGACTATCGGCGAGGAAATCAGGAACGATGTTGTCCAGCATGTCCATTCGCTGATCCTCGGCCGCGAGACCCAGCATCGTCGGTTGCTGCTGCGTTTCGCTTCCGCCGCTGACCACCATCAGCGCGGGATTGGCGCAGACGATGTCCGCGAACGCGTGCAGCTCTCGGGTGACCGCCGCCGTGTACATCTCGTCGGTGGGCGGGTCGACGGTTCCCAGCATGACGTCCTGCCACACCATGATGCCGAGTTCCGCGCACAGGGACCAGAATTCGGCCTGCTCGTACACCATCGTGCCGACCACGCGCACCATGTTCACGCCCGCAGACTGCAGCTGCACCAACGCGGCGCGCAGGTCGTCCTCCGACGACCACAGTCGCACCGGGTCGAGCGGGGTCCAGGTACCGCCGCGACAGAAGATCGGGCTACCGTTGACCACCAACTCCGCGCCGCCTGCGGAACGATCGAGGACGACGGTCCGAAATCCGATGTCGTCCAACGGGTATTGCACCCCGTTCACATCCAGCGCTACGCGGTACGTTCGGGGTTGCCCGTGGGTGTGCGGCCACCACAGCTCGACGTCCGGCAGCGTCAGAGTCGCATCGATACCATCGACCGTTCCGATCTCGAACACGCTGTCCCCGATCAGGATTCGCGTCGACGACGGGTAATCCAGCTCGGCGCGCACCGTGACGATACCGTCGGTGCCGCGCACCGTGGTCGACAGACCGACTCCACGAGGGCTCGACATCGGCGTCATCGACACCGGCCGCCACGGACCCACCGGAACAGGCACGGGCCCGTACACCGGTGCACGGCCCAGCATTGTCGTCCGCTCGTGCCGCAGACCCTGTGCAGCGATTATCGAGGACCGCCACCGACCACGCGGCCGTCGAGTCTTCAGGTGTGCGGCAAGCGATTCGACGTGGACCGCAACGGTGACGGTCGGTCCACAACCGGTCAGATCGAGAGTCTCGGGCACGAACATGGACGTGACGGTTCGCCGATGAACACCGTCCACCCAGATCCGGGACCGAGTCGCGATTCCGCCGAAGGTCAGCCGTACCTCGGAGCGATCTCCGGTCGGCACGGTGGTCACGTACCACCAATCGTGTTCGTCCGGAGCACAATCGGTGTCACCGAGCGCGCTCGCCACCGTGCCGGGCACGACGGCGTCGAGCCACTCGAGGTCGGCAGGCAGGTCAGCGGGGTCGAGGATGGATCCGGCGTCGGTTCGGGCCAGCCGCCAGGGCACGCCGTCGAGCAGATCGATCACGCGCTCAATGCACCCACGACGATGTCCATCGCTGCCGCCCAGTTCTTGCTCATGTCGTTCAGCGGTTCGTCGAGCACCACGGCGCGGCCACGCGCTGCTCGCGCCATCCGGAACTGCACGGCCTTCGCGCCGGACGCAGCGTCGAGGAAATGCTGCGCCGCGTCGCCGGCGCCACGTACCCCGCGGCTCTCGAGGTACTGCACATAGTTGGCGGCAAGTTCTGCGGTGGCACCGAACTGCCGGAGCAATCCGAACGACCACAGATGAAAGGCGTCGGGCCCGGACGTCTGGACGAGCGGGATGTCGGCCACGATGCGCCGAGCCAGGGCCTCGACGGGATTGCCCGGTGCCCTCCTGGACAGATGCGCCCGGGCGACGTCGAGATCACGGTCTCCGACCCCTGAGTCGAGCACTGCCGCGTCGACTCGGACCTGTTCGACGTAGGGCAGCAGCACCTCGGCGTGAGGCTCGGGAGCGAGATTGAACACCCCGTCGAAGTCCGCCCCGGTCAGCTCGAAATAACCCCGGTTGTGGAAGTAGCCCATCACCTTGTCGTCTCGGTTGACGAGGTTCGGCACGATGGTGGTCTTGGTGTGCTGATTTCGGTAGCTGGTGCCTGCGGTGTCGGGAAGCCAGAAGCCGTCGACCTCCACCGTGACGTGGGTGCCGTCGAGCAGCCCTTCGACGACGTGCTCGAGAACCGGTCGCCACACGTTCATCTCTGCCACGCCGATGCCGTAGAGCACGCGCAGATCCTCGGGCAGAATCTTCACGAAGTCCCATTGCCGTCCGTCACATCCGGCGCTGAGCACGAATGCGAGCGCCGGGGTGGGGTCGGCACCGACTGAGTGCAGTACTTCGATCCACAGATCGACGTAGCAATTGGTCTCGGTCCAGATGCGATCGTGGTTGTGAATGGGATGAGGTCGGTAGCTGATGGGGTCGAGTTCGAGAACCCGGAGGCCGGTACCGAGCCTTTCCAGCACTGCATCGTTCGACATGACGCCTCTCCTACCGGAAAATGTCGGACGGCCCCCGAGCCGCATTTGTCCTTATTGCCTGCATCCAGGCCACCCATCGTAGCGAACCGGTTTGTTCTACGCTTCCGATCCGGCGGTAGGATTGTTTTCGACGCGACTGCTACTTATTGATCCACCGTTTAAGCGTTTGCACAACAGGAACCCGAAAACGCGGGCAATCGCACAACGAACAGTTGGTTCCGCGGCGGTAATGCTGATGCGCAGCTTGTTCGTGTCGACACTTGCATATCCGCTCTGAGCTGGGCACATGCCGAGTGTAGACAACACCTGCAACATTTTTGCCCATCTCGGGCGGACACGAGGAGGCACGAGCGCGATGCGCCGTTTCGTTCGCAGCGCAGCGCTGGTCGTCGGGTGGTGTCTCCTCGCCGTGGCTCTCGGAATGTTTGCCGTTCGTCAGATCGGCGTGACCGAGATCACGTTTGTCGCTTTGGTGGTCGGCAGTCCGTACCTCGGAGTCGCCACCATCGCGGCGCTTCTCCTCTTCGCCGCCGCCCGCTCACGTATCGGATCGGCGGTCGCGGCCGTCGTCACCGTCGCCGTCGTGGGCGTTCAGGTGCCGATGTTCCTGGCCGACGGGCCGAACAACTCCGGCCCGGACCTGTCCGTACTGACGGTCAACGTGGCGCACGGTGACGCCGATGCCGGGGCAATCGTCGACGGGGTCCGTGATCACGACGTCGACGTGCTCGCCGTGCAGGAACTCACCCCCGAGGAAGTGGTCGACCTGCAGGACGCCGGTCTGGACGATCTACTGCCGTTCTCCTTCACCGCCGCACTGCCCGTAGCCGACGGCACCGGATTGTGGAGCCGAACACCCTTGACCGACGGCACCCGACTGGACGACTTCGGCTTCGTGCCGGTGCAGGCGAACACCGTCGTCGACGGCACGGCACTGACCCTCGTCTCGTTCCATTCGATGTCTCCCGCAACGCCGCGCCACACCACCCAGTGGGACGCCGACCTGGCCAGGATGCGGGCCATCATGGATACCTACGACAACACTGTGATCGTCGCCGGCGACTTCAACGCCACCGACGATCACCGGCAATTCCGCACGTTGGCATCGGCCCCGTTCTCCGATGCGGCCGACGCTGCAGGGGCAGGACTGTTCCGCACCTTCCCGTCCGAACGTCCGTTGGCACGGTTGGACCATGTCGTGACCAGTGACAGCATCCGCGCGCGGTCGGTGCAGCCGTTACCGATCCCGGAGAGCGATCATCTGGCGGTCCTCGCAACGGTGCAGCTGCCGTGACGATCCCCGGCTAGAAGCGCGGAAGCTGAATGACCGGAGGCGGCGGCAGCTGGATCTGCGGGAGCTGGATCTGCGGCAGGCCGGGAATCAGCGGTGCCGGGGCAGGCGCAGGAGCCGGTGCCGCGGGCGGCACGTACTCCGGCTCGGAGTACGTCTGAGCCGGAGCCTGAGCGGGCTCGGACGTCGGCGGGGGCGTTGTGGTCGGCGGTGGCGTCGTCGGCGTGGGGGTGACCCGAGTCGTCGTGGGACCTGCGGTGATCGGGACCGGCGAATCTGCCGGTGCACTGGTCGGGGCCGGCGACCCACCCCCGTATCCGAGAGACAGGCCGAGGGCGGCGACCGCAACGAGACCACCCGCGACCAGTACGGCACCGCGCACCTTGCGCTTCGAGTCCGCGGGCTTGTCGGAGGTGGGTTCCGGGGTCAACCAATCGGGTGCACCGGTCAGCGACGCCGGGTCGGCCGCAGACTGTCGTCCGCCCGACTGCGTATTCGGCTGGGGATTCGGGTGGGGATTCGGGTGGGGAACCGGCTGGCGTGGTGCCTCGGCGACCGGTGTGGCGAGCAGTGCCGCTCCACGGGCCGCAACCGATTCGGGGTCTGCCGGAGTGACGACTGGCAACCCGACCCAGGCATCGAGTATCGCTCCGACCAGCGGTATTCGGGCGCCGCCGCCGATCAGGAACAGCGCGTCGACATGCTTGGGAGAACGCCCGATGACGTCACGAACCAGGCGGGCGGAGTACTCGATCGGAACGGTCACCAGCGACTCGAATGCCTCACGGGAGATCAGGATGACGCCGCCGTCGCCCGGAAGACATACTGCGCCGCTGGTCGACAATTGTTCCTTGGCGACCCGGCACCGCGCGGTGAACGCGCTCAATTCTTGGTTGTCGGCGATGTCCACGCCTTGCTTGGCCAACTGGTTGTCGGCGATCAGGCGATCGAAGTCGTCGCCGCTGATGTCGATGGTGCGTTCTGCCAGCAGAACTTGGCCTGTACCGCGGTCGATCACGCTGATCGTCAGACCCGAACTGCCCAGGTCGTACAACGCGATGGTGCCGAAATGACCCAGCTCGCCCGACGCTTCGAGGTACTGCAGCGCAGCCCGAGCCTCGGGGACGAGTCGATAGTTGTACAGCCGCTGACCGGCCATGGCCTGCTGGATCTCGCCGAACTGCTGCTGGTCGCGGTACGCAACGCCTGTTGCCTGCACAGGGCCGCCGTTGCCCGGTTGCGAGAGCACCACGCCGATGGACTCTGCGGCCAGTTCCTCGGCCCGGTCCCAGTGCGCGTCGACGGTGTCGTGGTGGAAGTCGAGGCGTCCCGAATCCTGAGGGCGCAGGTCGGGTCGAGCCATGCGCACCGCGCTGGCCCCCACCGACACACCGAGAACTTCGGTCATTACCTGCCTCTTGTCGATTTCCCCGTCAACACACGCCGAGACTTCATGTCACGAACCAGTCTCGATCCCCCCGATTGATCACTGTAGCGCGTTCCTGCGGCTGCGCCGCAGTGGTGCGTTCAGGTGCCCCCTGGGGCACCCGGCCACACCACTACAGTTGCGGCATGCGAGTTCTGTTCGTCTGCACCGGCAACATCTGCCGCTCTCCGACTGCCGAGCGCCTCGCGGTCGCTTTCGCCCGCGAGGGCGGATTCGAGCTGACCGCGAGCAGCGCCGGGACACAGGGACTGACCGGGCACGCGATGGACCCGACGGCCGCGTTGGTGTTGTCGCAACTCGGCGGCGATCCCGAGGGCTTCGTAGCTCGACGCCTCACTCCGGCGATCACCGCCGACGCCGAACTAGTTCTGACGATGACTGCGGCGCATCGCGACGCCGTGCTCGCACTGTCGCCCAGGCACATGCGCCGCACCTTCACCTTGCTCGAGGCGTCGGGCCTGGCCGCGGCGTCGGGCGCACGATCGGTTGCTGCACTCGCCGACGCGCGGGCCGTCCACAGCGTTCAGACGCTGGATATCGGCGACCCGTACCGCCGCGACCCGTCCGTGTACGAGGAGGCCGGCGAGCTGATCGCAGCATCGTTGCCGAACGTTCTTCGACTGGCTCAGGCGTAACCTTCGACCCACCACGAATTCGCACGCTGCGGTAACGTTCTCGCATCATTGCCGACCATCCGGGTGCGGCCGCGGCGTTAGGGTCTGTTCATGCGCGACAAGGTCATCGCGTTGGCAGCAGTGGCGAGTGCCGGAGTGGCCGTCACAGTAGGTCTGGTCATCGGTGCCCTCGGCGGCGCGTTCGACGATTCGAGCCAGGATGTCAGGCCGCCTGCGCTGAAGTCGGACTCCCTCAGTTCGGTCCAGTTGTCCCCGACGTCTGCCATCGTCGTGGTGCCGCCGTCGCCCACCTGGCAGGTCGCGGTGCCCACCACTGCCAAACCGCCGACGACGACACCGGAGCGGCCTCAGTCGACGACGCGGACGCCCCGAACCACCACCAAGAGGTCGGACCGAACAACCACGACCACTACCGACGAGGACTCGACCGACGAGCCCACGACCACCGAGTCGGGCCGGTAGATCTCACGGACGGCCCGCTGCCAGATCGGGCGCGCTGTCTCCGATTCTCAACGCGGCCACCAGTTCTCGATACAGCTCGTCCGACGCCATGAGCTCAGCATGCGTTCCACGTGCGCGTACCACCCCATCGTCCATCACCAGGATGGTGTCGGCGTCGAGCACGGTGGACAACCGATGCGCGATGGTGACGACGGCAGCATCCTCGGCGATGGAACGGATCACCTCGTGGATCGCCGCCTCGGTGCGTCCGTCGACCTGAGCCGTCGCCTCGTCGAGCAGCAGGATCTGTGGGCGTCGAACGATGGCTCGCGCCAACGCGATTCGTTGCCGCTGCCCACCGGACACCGTCGAGCCGATCAGGTCGGTGTCCAATCCCTCGTCCAGAGCGCGGATGGTCGAATCCAGATGCACCGACTCGAGCGCCGCCCAGATATCGCCCTCACTGGCGTCCGGGTGACTGAACAACAGGTTCTCCCGCACCGAACCGGGGATCACCGGCGTCTCCTGCTCCACGTAGGACAGTCGAGAGCGCACCTCGTCGATCGTGAGCTCGCTGTACGGCGTTCCGCCGAGCCTTATCTCGCCGCTCTCGGGCGTCAGGAACCGCAGGACCAGCGAAAACACGCTGGTCTTACCTGCACCGGAGGGGCCGACGATCGCCGTGTGTCCGCGCGCGGGCACGTCCAGGTCGATTCCTCGCACGGCCGGCTCTCGTCCCGGACCGTAACGTGCTGTCACACTTCGGAATTCGAGCGCCGGGACGGAGTCGGTAACGGAACGGGTCGGCGCGGGGGTACCTTCCTCTCCCACTTCGACGACGAGGTCGTCGATCTGACGTATCCGCGCCGCTGCGGCCATACCCGCCTGCAGCGCGGTGATGTTGGTGGCGAGGGTGGAGACCGGGCTCATGACCTGAAATGCGTAGAGCAGAAACGCGATCAAGCTGGATACCGCAAGATCTCCGGTGCTGACGCGGTAGCCACCGAGGCCGAGAATGCCGATGATGGCCAACTGCACGCCGCCGCCCGCGAACGTCCACGCCAGTGCCGAGATCTTGACGGCGTGCACGCTGTGCCGAGCGGAGGTACGCGCCTCCGCGATGACGCGTTCGGATTCGCGAGTCTCGGCTCTGCTGGACTTGACTGTTCGGATGGCCCGCAGGGTGCCGTCGAGAATGCCGCCGAGACGTCCGATCGCCTCCTGTGATTGCCTCTGTGCAATGGCGATCGGCGGCATCAACCGAGCGAACAGCACTGCGATCGCCACGATGGCCACCGCGATCGCGCCCAGCAGTACCAGATCCAAGACCGCCATCAGGATCAACGCGCCCACCAGACCCACCACGCTGTTGACTATGGCCACCAGCGCATTCGACGTTGCCTCACGCAGCAGCACGGTGTCCGAGGTGACGCGGGTGACCAACTCACCGGTGGGCCGAGTGTTCAGGCTGCCGACCGTGGCACCGAAATACTTCCGCACGATCGACTTGCGTGCGTCGAGCACGATCCGCTCCGCCAACACCCCGAGCACGATCCACTGCAGATACAGAACTGTAGAGCCGACCACCAACAAGGCCACCAGAACGACGACCGGAACGATCAGCGATGCGTCGGTGCCGAGTCCGTCGAGCACACCCTTGGCAACCATCGGCGTGGCCAATGCCGTTCCGGTACCGATCAGGCCGAGCATCATGCCCAGAATCAGGGTGCGCCGGTGAGGCCGAACGAACTGCCACAGCACCCGTAGGTTGGGGACGGTTATCTTCTTCTTCTCGGCTGTCGCGATCTGCACATCGACCATGTAGTCAGTGTGCAGCAACGATCAGCTCGTACCGAGCGCGTCCCAGATCATGTGGACCGTGGTGCCGTTCTGATCCGACGTCACCGCCGCCGTATCGGCCAGAGCCCGCATCAGCGGAACGCCACGGCCTCGGTTGGGATCGGAATTGCGGGTCGCCCAATCGCCGCGGTCGGTCACCTTCACATCGATCCGGCCCTGCGCACCGCACAACACTCGAATATCGAGGGTTCCTCGATCGGTGTGATCCCGATACGCATGTTCGACACTGTTCGCGATCGCCTCGTACGTCGCCAACACGACGTCATAGGCACGATCCGGGTCGACGCCCAAGCCGTTCAACCAGTCACCGAGTTCACGCCGAAGCTCCGACGCTCGATCCGCATCGGCAGGCTCGTCGGTGAACAGCAGTTCTTCCATTCGCGCACCTGCCGTCGAGATCGAACTGTCGGTACGTGAGTCGTCACCTCCGAAGAGAGTCGCCATCATGAATCCCGTCTACCCAAAACTTCAGGATTTACCCGCATGAATCGCAACCAGTGCCTCGTCGACCGTCGCATAGATGCCGAACACCTCGTCGAGCCCGACCAAAGTCAACGGACGACCCGTCGCCGGACCGTCCGCCACCACGGCAAACCCGGCAGTACCGCCCAATTGCTGATGGGTCGACGCCAACAGCGACATGCCTGCGGATGCGAGGAACCCGACATCACTGAGATCGATGACCACAGCCGACGGCGACTTCTCGAGCACCAGAGCCACGGACTCGGACAGATCAGGAGCCGTCACCAAATCCAACTCGCCCGACACCGACAGAACAACATCCTGATCACGCCATTCCACAATCACATCGAAATGCTGGGGTCCGAGCCCCGCTTCGTCCGCAGTCACACGAAGACTTTACCTCGCTCCCCCACCCCGCCACCGCCGCCGAAGTCCACTCGACGTGACATCGAGTCCCGGCAAGTCCACTCAACGTGACATCGACCCCCGGGAAGTACCTGTGGTCGTTCCGCAGGCTCCACTCCGGTCCACCGAACGTGACATCGAGTCCCCTCGGGGTCGCCTTCTGGGGTGTTCGCTGCCGTCGGCTCACTCAGCTGAGGTGTATCGATCGCATTAGGCTCGTCCCGGTGATCGAGGGACTGCATTCCATGGACGATCGTGGTCTGCGTCGTCGCACGCTCGGGGAGTACGTCGCGGTCATCGTGGGTGGCGCGGTCGGTGCGGCATTTCGGTACGAGGTGTGGACGTGGCGGGCGACGCCGCGGTGGCTGCTGTTGTCCACGTTCGGCGTGAATGTGTTCGGCTGTCTGCTTGTCGGCGCTGCGTTGGGGTATCTGTCCGGTCGTCAGGCACCGGTGGCTCGGGCCGGGCTGTTCGGTCTTGCGTGCGGTCTGACTACGTTCGGTCTGTATGCGTTTCAGGCGGTCACCCATCGGGGGGCCTGGAATTCGGTGATCTATCTGGTGGCGACGCCGGTGCTCGCGTTGATCGCGATGGCAGTCGGTGCTGCGATCACGAGACCGACGCGAAGGAGTCCGGCGCTGTGACGACGCTGATTCTGGTGGCGGCCGGCGGCGGACTCGCGGCTCTGGGCCAGTTCGTGTTCTCGTTCGCCCTGCGGTCGCGGCGACGTGCGACTGCACTGAATCTGGTGGCGTGTGCTGCGCTGGGGTTGGTATTCGCACTCGATCCGCCGGACGCTGTTCGCTCCGTGGTGGCGGTCGGGTTTCTGGCGTCGGTGGCTCCGCTGGCAGGGACGACGCTGGCGACGATCGGGCTCGCGCGAGATCGTCGGTATCGCTCTGCAGCACTGTTCTTCGGCGCGAACGTGGTGGGTGGAATCGCCGCGGTGATGTTCGGGTTCCTGGCGTGGAAGTCCGGTGTGACTCTTTATCACAAGATTCTGTGACCGAATCCCGTCAGTCGCTTCCCGAGTCCTGGCAGGAGCCTTGCACTCCCGCCTTGACGAACCCTGCGATCTGGTACAGGTATGTGAATTCCCATTCGACGAGCGAGAAGTCGTAGGCGCGAGGCGTAGGACGCATCGTGACGGTTCCGTCGAAACACTGATCGAAGACGAATCGAGCACGCGGTAGGTGGTACCGCCACGTGACGACGATGACGTGGTTCCAGCCGCGTTCGCGGGCAAGGCTTTCGGTGAACATGGCTTCGCCGCGCGTGGTCGAGGGCGACGGCGGAATGCACAGCACCTCGACTTCGTCGGTGGACGCTGCGCAGGCCTTCTTCATCGTGGGATCGTTGGATGCGTAGGGATCGGACAACACCACGGTTTTCGCGAGGCCCTGTTGAGCGAGCGAGATGCCGTAGGCCTCGCGTCCGTCGTGTTCGCCGCCGAGCACCACGATCGCATCGGCGGTGGCGAGCGGGTCGACGCGAGCTTTGGTGAATGCGAGATAGCCGCCGACACCCACAGTCGACACCAGGACAACCGGGATCGTGAGGGCGAGAAACAGCAACCACCGTCCGCGGAACACCCCACCAGGTTAAGGAAGGTGCTCCGCGAGCGCGCGGTCAGCGACTCAGATCACTCCGAGGGCTGGGGCACTGTGACGTTGCAGTCCGTGACCTCGGGGTTGATGCCGAAGTAGTTGAGCGGACCTGCGACGACGGTCAGGGCGATGGTGCCTGCACCTGCGCAGTTCTCGGGTGCGTTCTCGAAGTCTCCCCGCTGGTACGACGCGAATGCGCCGATGATCAGCCAGACCAGAACGATCAAGGTTACGAATCTCATGGTGCCCCCTTAGGCGGTCAGCCGCCGTTCGGCTGTCGAAGGCCAGGTATGTCCGATTGTCGCAGTGTTCAAACCACATCGTTGCGCTTCGACAGAGTCTGCGACAGATAATCGCCCAGGGCGCGCTCCTGGACCCGGTCGAGGGCCCTTGCCAATTCCGCTTGGGCCGATTCCATTGCCAGACTGCGCATCTTCTCGAGCATTTCGGTCGTCTCGACCACCTCACCGGTTTCGGGCAACCACCCGGGCCCGTGCCGGACGGCCAGATGCCGGGTCACCGTACCCACCATCGATTCGGCGACGGCGGTCATGGTTGCCGAGGTCTCTTCGTGCAGATCCAGCAATTGCTCGAGCGTGAACCCGTACTTCTTCAGGTCGACGAATACTTCGAGGAGTGTGGGAGTGAGGATCTCGCACCGATCACCCGAGATTCGAATGAGGTTGGCGTCGACCAGGCGAGTCACGAGATCGCCGTCGTACTCGCCCAGCAATTCGACGATCTGTTCGCCGGTGATGGTCGTCGGCTCTTCCGACGACCATCGTCGGGTCACGATTTCCTGGAGACCGAGCACTTCGCCGAGATCCTTGCCCTGTTCCCAGCCCGCCAGGAAGTCGGCGATGTGTGCCGAGGTGAACCCTCGCTGCAACAGAGAGTCGATGACCTTGAGCCGCGTCAGATGGTCGTCGCCGTAGATCCCGACGCGACCCCGAAGAGTGGGCGGAGGAAGCAATCCGCGTTCCTGGTACGCCCGTACGTTGCGGGTGGTCGTCTCGGCCTCTCGGGCCAAGTCGTCGATCCGATACTCCACCGAGTTCCTCACCTCCACCACGCTCGAAATCACAAGCCTATCCGCCGAACCGGATGGCAGAGAAGACGCTTCGGCGCACGCGAACCGACTACGGCGTGGTACTCCGCGCGCTGCTCGAACCCTGCAACAGAATCGCCGCCACCAGGGCCGGATCGTCCGTCATCGGCACGTGCCCGAGCCCTGGGTAAGTCCGTACCTGCGCCTGCGGAAAGGTCTTCTTCACCAACGGTGCCTGGTACACCGGCAGCACCCAGTCCCGACGGCCCCACGCGACGGTGACGGGCACATCCTCGTCGACCGGGATGCTGAATCGAGGCACGGCATTGCCTGCTGCGTCGATCGCGCGGTTGGTGGTGATGCTCAGAGCGTCGATCGTGGCTGCGGCGACGGGGACGCGCCACGGCTTGGCATAGAAAACGGCGTTGGCGACGGTACGGCCGACGACCGATCGCATGACGGCCGGGGCGATCGGGTGGATCAGTCGGGACAACGCGCGGAGTGAGCGGAACACGAGCAGCGCACGGGTCTGGTCCCAGTGACCTCGGAAGAAGCCGGCCGGAGACAACGCCGTCGCCGACGCGACCGATCCGCGGGCGGCCAGCTCGAGCGCGAAGTAACCGCCCAGAGAGTTACCGGCGACGTGCGGCTTCTCGCCGCCCTCGGATACCTGCTCGAGAAAGCGTTCGAGCTCGACGACGATCCACGGGCCGAGGTCGAATTCGTCGGTGGGCAGGTCCGGCGAATCGCCGTGTCCTGGGAGATCGACCGTCACCACACGACGGTGTCGCGCCAGCTCGTCGACCACGCTGTCCCACGCATGCTGTCGATGGACGATGCCGTGGATCAATACCAGCGTCGGTCCTTCTCCGCGGACGGTGTGGGCAAGCGTTCGGCCGTCGATATCGAAAGTCACATCTGTCCATTCCAATGGGCCATCGGTCCTGCAGTCGGCCGAACACCGGTGACGAGTGCCGCCTCGCGCTGCTCACCGCGATTCACATCACATAATGTGCCATTGACCAATGGCGCTGTCAATGCCACTGTGCAGGGATACAAAACAACCGAGGAGATCTCATGACACGTCATGCACCGAACAACGCGGCTGCACAGGTCGGCAACCGATGACCGGCGTCGTGGTCGTAGCAGCCGTTCTCGCTCTCGTTCTGCTGACGTCGTCGGGCTCCGGTCTGGACTTCGATCGACGGTCCGTGACGAGCGCGTACCGAGCCCGTCACTAGGAGCCGCGACCCACCGCCGGATAGTGACCCGAAACACCCACGGTCGGACGTATGTTTCGGACCGTCGAGTTCGACTCATACCTACCGGCGTCGTCCGCGACGTCACCGCTCCGGATTCCGGAGACGACCTACACGAAAGAGGGATACCGATGGCCGACTTCATCGACAAGGCTCAGCACAAGGCAGAAGAACTGGCCGGGACTGCGAAGGAGAAGGCCGGTGAGGCCACCGGTGACGACAGCCTTCGCGCCGAAGGGGCCACCGACCAGGCCAAGGCCAACACTCAGCAGGCTGCCGACAAGGTTTCCGACGCCGCCGAGAGCGTTGCCGACTCCGCGGCTGGCGCTGCCAAGCAGGCCAAGCACGCAGCTGCAGACGTTGCCGACAAGGCAGCCGACACCGCCGCAGACGTCAAGAGCGCCGTCCAGGACAAGGTCGAGAACGTCGACGTCGACGACGTGAAGGAGAAGGCTTCCCAGGTCGCCGACAAGGCAGCCGAGAAGGCCTCCGCCGTCGCCGACGACGTGAAGACCACGGTCCGCAACATCGACAGCGAGGATGTGGCCGAGGCCGCGAAGGTCGGCACTCCGATCATCGCCGCCATTGCAGCCGCCGCCGGTGCCGTCGCATTCGTGCTGATCCGTCGCCGCAACCGTCGCCGCAGCGCTGCACATTTGTTCGTTCCGTCGAAGCGCACCACCCGCAAGCTCGCCAAGAAGGCGCGTAAGCACAGCTTCTGAAGGTAATCACCCGGAAAGCCCCGCCTCGTTTTCAGGCGGGGCTTTCGCTCGTTCTACAGCGGTTTCAGCGCCCGGCTGGGCACCCAGTGTGTGACGGTTTCGCTCCGGTCTCGCGACATCAGTTCGTACGTGACGCGACCCAACCAATCGCCGTCGACGGTGATGGACCATTCGACCAGATCCCCCGGGACCACGCGTCGAACATCGAAGCCTTCCGGATTGAACTTCGACGCGTGATGTGGCGGTAGCGGATACAGGACGTTCAGATCGATCCACACCTTGAGTGGTGGTCTGAGCATCTTGAACGGACGCACGGCAGACGCGGGTCGAGGTTGAGCGCGTCGTGCCATCGTTCGATCATACGTTCGATTCGAATGCAGTCCTACCCATCCCCGCAACGAGAGACGGCCACCCGCACACGAGGTGCGGATGGCCGTCTTCGATCAGGATGAATCAGATGCCGAGCGATCCTGCCAGGAACGGCCAGGACTTGTGCAAGTCGTCCTGCCAGTAGCCCCAGGAGTGGTTGCCGACCGGACGGAAGTCGACAGTTGCCGGGATTCCCAGCTGGTCGAGACGCTTGGCCAGGTTGGACGTGCAGAAGTTGGTGGCCAGCTCGATGCCGCCGCCGACGATGACCTGGTTGGCGAGCGTCGCCGGGTCGTTCTTCAGGCGCGGGTTGGCGAAGGTGTCGTTCGGGATGCCGGGCAGTCCGCTGCCGGTGCTCATGTAGATCTGGGTGCCGCGCAGCTTCTCGGCGTTGAGCAGCGGATCGTTCTCGCGCCACACGGGGCCGTCGAGCGGGCCCCACATGTTCTCGACGTTTCCGCCGCCGTAGGTCTCGACGACGAGCTTGACGAACTGCTGACCGATAGGGTCCGAGGTCTGCGCGCAACCGCTGTAGGCCGCGACACCGGTGAACTTGCCCGGGTACTTGATCGCGATGTTGAGAACCGATGTGCCCGTCATGGACAGTGCTGCGAGCGACTGACGGCCGTTGGTGTCGAACTGAGCGTCGATCAGCGGCGGCAGTTCTTCACCGAGGAAGGTGCTCCACTTGTTGCTGCCGAGCTTCGGATCGTCCTGCAGCCAGTCGGTGTAGTAGGACCACTTGCCCTTCTGTGGAGTCACGATGTAGGCGTTCTTGTCCGACAGGAAGGCCTCGGCGTCGGTCTGCGACTGCCAGGATGCTGCGTCCTCGCCGCCGCCTGCGCCGTTGAGCAGGTACAGCACCGGGCGCGACACACTGTCGTCGGCGGGTCGTTGCACGGTCACCGGAATGGTGCGGTTCATCGACGCGGAGTACACCTGGAGCTGAACCTGGCGGCCGTCGAGGGTCTTCACCGAGTCGATTCGCGAGCCGTTGCTCGACTGAGTTGTCGCAGCGGGCAATTCGTCCGCGGACGCGACGGGCGTCATCAGCGCGGTCGGAAGAATCGCCACTGCGAGGGCGACGGCCGTAGCCGAACCGATTCGCCGGAAGCCGTGTCGTCGAGATCGTGGCACGCTGTTTCACCTTTTCGTCGAGTTACACCGGTCGAGTTTCTACATCGGCCGAAGATGAGGTGACGTTACCTCGAGCAAACGTGCCGAGCGTTATGGACCGGACGAATCCGAGACGCGATCGTGATGCTTGCCCTGGACCCTGCGACCGAGGGCGAGACAAACGACAAGGACGATGACCGCCACGACCACACCGACGGGCAGCGGCGAAGACAACCAGACAATGGGCAGCACATAGTCGTCCGATGTCCCGTCGTCCCAACCGAACACCCGCGGCGGTACCGGTGCCGACACCGAGAACAGCGTCAGCGCGAACGGTACGAGCGGACCGATGGTCGACGCCACCGCCCGCGTCGCTCGCATTGCTCTTCCGCCGCTGGATCCGACGAGCAATCCGACAGCGATGGGGTGCAGCACGCAATAGCACACAGTCCCAACGGCATTGATCGAGTCGCCTCCGGTCGGCAGTAGACCGGTGGCCGTCACGACGGCCAACAGTGCACACGCGGCGGTGGTGAGATCCTGTCGCAGGCCCACTCCCACCGCTCCGACGAACAACACCGCGGCCACGACGAATACCCACCACGACGCATCGCCCCAGCCGAGTGCATTGACTCCCGATGCCGCTATTGCCAAGCCCGACATCACGTATCGGCCGTCGCGGCCACCGAGGTCGAACGCGACACCGTATGCCACCGAGACGACGATCGCGACGGCGAAAATCCACGTGCTCGCCGTCGACGTCGTATTGCCCAGATAGATGTAGACCACCAGACAGACGAATCCCAGCACGAGAGCGGCTACCGCGTCGGAGGATCGAAATCGGCCCACGGATGCCCGCAGGACGGCCACGAGCAGCACGGTGGTGGTTGCGAGAAGGAGGAGTAGCGGGACCGTGGATTCCACCAGATACGGTCCCGACAGTACGTCCATCCACCGACCCTCACGCGGTACGCGTAGCCGGGAAATCGCGCTGTAGAACAACATCGAGCCCAGCAGTCCTACTGCGATACCGGCCGAAGGAAGCCTGCGTCCACCGGCGATGAATCCGCAGACGCCGACCAGAGCTCCGGCACCGAGCGCATTGGTCGTCACCGCCTGGTTGGCCGCGATCGGCACGAAGGACGGCAGTGCAACCAGCAGCGAGCCGAGAACTGTTGCTACGGCGGCCGATATCCGGGGCCTGCGGCGATGGACCGCCACGAGCACGAGCATCGCCGTCAGAACCGCGAGAGAGCCTGCCCACTGCGCGGTGACGAACGCTCCGTACCACTTCCCCGTCGACTCGATGTGGAACACATCCTGGCCGAGCGATTCCCGAATCGAATATCCCGCCACGAATCCGCCCATGGCCGTGGCCACTACGGGCAACACGCGATCCGCTGCAATCACGCGTTCAATGTAGAGGGCTTCCCAATCGACGACCATCTGTGGTCTATTCGTCGCGAACCCAACGTCAGGAGTGCGCCATGTTTCGTCGTATCGCCGTCACGGTTGCTGTCGTCGCCGGTGCTGCCGCGCTCGGAGTCGGTACCGCCAACGCCGACGAGTGGCCCGTCGCACCGCCGTATCCGAGCCCGACGGTTCCGCAGGACGTCACCGGGTTTCTGACCCCACAGGACCCGGACTACTGGAATCCGTTCGTCAGCAAGAACCGATTGACGTCCCCGTACGGAAACAGCACTCGCATCGTCTGCACGGGATTCCATGGGGTACTGCTCGAGTGCTGGCAGGCCGACTCGAATGGCAACCCGCACAAGCTCATTCCGCTGAACATGAACTACCCGGGTTCGACGGGCCAGTTGCTGCCCGGCGGCGGGCCCGGTCACTTCGTCTACCCCGGCTTCATCCCCGGCATCGGCTGACCCGTCGACACCGGCAGCAACTGATCTGAGTGTCCACAATTCACCCCCGAAAGCGGGATTCCGTGCGAGGGTGCAAATAGTGGGCGCTCAGGTCAGTTGTACGGCTTGCGTGCCGTTGCCGGGTCACCGTAGGTGATGGCGCGCTCGCGTCGGGTTCCCGTGGCCAGGGTTGCGGCCCAATTGATCAGTGTCCCGACGCGATTGCGGTTGCCGGCCAGGAACGCGATGTGGATGACGCCCCACGATGCCCAGCCCAGGAATCCCGACATCTTCAGCGGCCCGGCCTGCACCAGTGCGTGTCCACGCGCGATGTAGGCCGCGGTGCCGAGGTCTCGATACTTGAAATCCGAACGCGCAGAACCGGATACGTCGGCCGCAATTGCCGCACCCGCAGCTTTGCCGCCCTGCATCGCCACCTCTGCCACCCCGGCGAGCTTGTTCAACGACATGATGTCGCCGACGACGAAGACGTTGCGATGGCCCGGAATCGACAGGTCGGGCTCCACGGCAATGCGTCCCGATCGGTCCTGCTCCACGCCCATCGCGTCGGCGAGTTGCTTGACGAACGGAACAGCTTCCACGCCTGCGGTCCACAGCACTGTGTGCGTGTCGTAGCGAGTGACCGTCTTGGGTTCGGCCTTGGCCGTCACTTCGACGTCGGTGGCCGTGACGTCGGTGACGTGAACCCCCAGATGGGTTTCCACACCGACGGTGTCGAGGGTTCGCTGCGCCTTTTTCGTCAGCGAGTCGGGGAACGATTCGAGTACGCGGTCGCCGCCGTGAAAGAGGAGCACCCGAGCTTCCGACGGGTGGATCGAATCGAACTCCTTCGCCAACGCCCTGGTGGCGAGTTCCCTTATCTGGCCGGCAAGTTCGACTCCCGTCGGACCTCCCCCGGCGACGGCGAAGGTGAGCCAGGGGCGACGCTCTTCGGGGGTGGGCAGGGACTCTGCCATCTCGAATGCCGAGATCAATTTTCGCCTGATTGCGAGGGCGTCGTCGAGGGTCTTCATGCCCGGTGCCCACTGCACGTATTCGTCGTGGCCGTGATAGGCCTGCTGCATCCCGACCGCGACGACGAGGTAGTCGTAGGGCAGCTCGAACGTCGACCCGTCGAATCGGCTGGCCGTCACCACTCCGCCGTCCCCGACGGCGGTGACGGACGTTGCTTCGCCCAGTGCCACGTACACGTTCTTCTGCTTACGCAGCAGGTGTCGTAGTGGGCTGGCGATCGAGCCCTCGGACACCAGGCCGGTGGCGCACTGGTAGAGCAACGGCTGGAAGACGTGGGAGGTACCGCGCTCGAGCACGGTCACATCGACGTCCTCGTTGCGGAGGCGTCGCGCGGCATGAAGCCCGCCGAATCCGCCGCCGAGGACCAAAACCCGTGGACGTGTCATCTGAACGTTCTCCCTCGACCGAACTCGGAGATGGATTCTCCGAGTGTTCAGCGTACTCGAGTTCGTCGACGAACAGACCGTTCGGAACCCCTCACCGAGGGCCGCACCCTGGAACTGGGTACGGCCGCCGGCGTGCTGGAACCTGTCAGCCCAGCAACTCCTGCATTCTGTCGATCTCCTGCTGCTGAGTTGCCACGATCGTGCGGGCCATCTCCTGCGCGTCGGGGTTCGAGCCGTCCGCAATCTCGTTGTTCGCCATCTCGATCGCGCCCTCGTGATGCTCGATCATCATCGTCAGCCACTGACGGTCGAACTCCGGGCCCGACAGACCGGTCAGGGCGTCCATGTCCTGCTGGGACATCATGCCCATACCCGAGCTGTGGTCCATTCCGCTCATCTCGCCCATGTCCGACGGGGGTGCGGGCTGACCCCATTCGGCGAGCCAGGCCGTCATCCGGTCCATTTCCGGTTGCTGCGCGGCTTGGATCGCCGACGCCAATGCCACGACGTCCGGATTGTCGGTGCGACCTTGGACCATGTCAGCCATGTCGACCGCCTGCGCGTGGTGTGGGTACATCATCCGCGCGAACACGACGTCGGCGTCGTTGAACTCCGCCGATGCCGATGCCGATGCCGATGCCGATGCCTGAACGGAAGCCGATGAGGTAGTCGTCATCGACGAATCCGACGTGGTGTCGTTGCTGCAGCCGGCGACGAGGAATGCGCTCACGGTGGCGGCAGCCACCGAAGCGACGAGTATTGTACGCATATGAATCTCCTTGAACGAGTGTGCAATACAGGGATCTAGGTATGTCGATCCGCCGGTGGTCGTGCGTCCACCGGGCTCCCTGTCACACTCGCAAGGTCACCGATCTGTCCAACTCCCACAGAGTCCACGGCGGCGCACGCTCCGATATGGAATGGACGCGCCCACCCATCCCGTCCTCCGACATGACCGAGTGGACGCCATCGACGCTCGTCACCGGGACCGACAGCGCAGCCCACGACACGGTGGTTCCCGCGCACGGATGCATCATCTGATGTGCCGACGGGCAGTCGTGCTCACCGACTGCCACCTGAACCGGGTCCTCGTGGTGGGTCGCCGACGCCATGGCCGCATGCTCGCTTTGTGCCGACGTGGTCGGTGCCACCGAATGCATCAGCAGTACCCCGAGGATCGTCAGCGCGATCAACAATCCGGTCGCCGAGGCAAAGCCCGGACGACGGCGTCGAATCACTGAATGCATGTCACCGACGATAGCAAGACATACCCCCCAGGGGTAGCGGTCAGGGCATTCCGGCTCGAGCCGAGGGACTTCCGACTCTGTCTGCGCTCCAGCGAACCGGCCATGCTCGAGGTGTACCTGAACACGACAGTCAACGAACGGGAATACAACATGAATGCATCGAGTCGGGTCGTCGTCGGAGTCGACGGATCTGCCACATCGCTCGACGCGGTCCGTTGGGCAACGCGCGAGGCGATACGACGCCACGCCCCGCTCGAGTTGGTCACGTCGTCACTGTTCGCACCTGGAACCTACGGCGATGCCATCAGCCTCCGGATCGGCGCGTTCGCAGATCCGGACGTCGAGGCCAAGCGGGTCCTGACCGCTGCGGTCGACGTTGCGCACAAGACCGCGGCAGGCAATTCGCTGATTCTCGACACTCGTCTCGAACATGGCTCGGCTGCACGAAATCTGACGCACTTCGACGTCGCGCCCGCCTTGATCGTCGTCGGTTCGAGGGGCCTCGGTGAGTTCACCGGCGGATTGGTCGGGTCGGTCAGTACCGCCGTCGTGTCACACGCCAAGTGCCCTGTTGCAGTGATCAAGTCGAACACGGTCAGCGACGGGCCGGTGGTCGTGGGTGTGGATTGCACGTCCAACAGCCAGCCGGCCATCGGATTCGCGTTGCGCGAGGCGTCGATGCGAGGTGTCGACCTCGTTGCCGTACACGCGTGGAGCGACCTCGAGCTCGGGAGCGTGCTGACCCGCGACGAAGAAGGTCCGTGGGCCGATTCCGAACTGGCAGAGAAGACTTCGCTGGCGGAGAGCCTGGCCGGGTGGTCGGAGGACTACCCCGACGTCACCATCCGCCGGGTGGTGGTTCAGGACAGACCCGTTCGCGAACTGGTCCGCACCTCCGAGAGCGCGCAGCTGATTGTGGTCGGCAGCCGCGGCCGGGGCGGCTTCGCCTCGATGCTGCTCGGATCGACCTCCCGCGCAGTGCTGCATTCGGTCGATGTCCCCGTCGTTGTCGTACCCACGAACCGATGACCGCGTCCACCACCGAGACCACCTACAGCTCCGATGAACTCGACGCCGATCTGCGCTACTGGGCTGCCGCGAACTACCTGACGGTTGCCCAGATCTACCTGCAGGACAACGTATTGCTACGGCAACCACTGACGGTGGAACACATCAAGCCCCGACTGCTCGGGCACTGGGGCACCAGCCCCGGTCTGTCGATGATCTACACGCTGCTCAATCGCCTCATCTGCCGAACCGGTTCGGATTGGCTGTATGTCACCGGTCCCGGTCACGGTGGCCCGGCGTTGGTCGCGAACACCTATCTCGAAGGCACGTACAGCGAGATCTATCCCGACATCTCGCTCGACAGCGACGGTGTGCGTCGTCTGTGTCGCCAATTCTCCACTCCCGGTGGCATTCCGAGCCATGTGAGCGTGCAGACCCCCGGCAGTATCCACGAGGGTGGCGAGCTGGGGTATGCCCTGATCCACGCAGCGGGCGCGGCGTTCGACAACCCCGATCTGGTGGTCGCCTGTGTCGTCGGCGACGGGGAGGCCGAAACCGGTCCGCTGTCGGGTTCATGGAAGATCCCGGCGTTCCTGAACCCGGTTCGTGACGGCGCAGTGCTGCCCATTCTGCATCTCAACGACGCCAAGATCTCCGGCCCGACAGTGCTCGGGCGCAGCACCGATCAAGCGATTGCCGACTACCTCGGCGGTCAGGGTTGGGCACCGATCTTCGTCGAGGGCGACGATCCGCGAGAGGTGTTCCCGGCCTTGCAGTTCGCTCTCACCCGCGCCCACGACGATATTCGGAGAATCCAGCGTGCGGCCCGCGGCGGCGAGTCGCACCACGGAAGTGCATGGCCTGCAATCGTCTTGCGTACCCCGAAGGGCTGGACCGGGCCACACGAGGTCGACGGCAAGCTGATCGAGGGAACGCACTGGGCCCACCAGGTCCCGCTGTCCGGCGTCCGCGAGAACCCGTCGCATCTGGCGCAGCTCGAGCAGTGGTTGCTCTCCTACGATCCCGGATCACTCTTCGACGACAACGGCGTACCCGCGGCGCACATCCGTGAACTCACTCCGACGGGCGATAAGAGGCTCGGGGCCACTCCCCACGCCAACGGCGGTGTACTGTTGCAGCCCTTGGTCATTCGAGAGCTCGACAACTATGCACTCACCGTCGAATCCCCGGGACGTACCTCGCACGAGACGACCACCGTACTCGGGGAGATGATGCGGGATATCTACCTCGACAACGCCCGACCCGACGGCGGTGGCAATTTCCGCCTGTTCTGCCCCGACGAAACTGCCAGCAACCGGCTACAGGCAGTGTTCGAGGCGACCGACAGGTGCTGGCAGCTGCCGACCACCGAGTTCGACGACAATCTGGCCGCCGACGGCCGCGTCATGGAGGTGCTCAGCGAGCATCTGTGTGAGGGCTGGCTCGAGGCGTACCTGCTGTCGGGTCGACACGGATTGTTCGCCAGCTACGAGGCTTTCGCGATGGTGAGCGTGTCGATGCTGATCCAGCACACCAAGTGGCTGCAGCATGCGGCCACTCTGGCCTGGCGAGCACCCGTCGCTTCGTTGAACGTGCTGCTCACCAGTACCTGCTGGCGCAACGACCACAACGGATTCAGTCACCAGGGGCCCGGACTGATCGACGCGGTGATTCCCCTGGCACCCGATGTGGTGCGCGTCTGGCTGCCACCGGACTCCAATACTCTTCTCGCCGTTGCCGACCACTGCTTCCGCAGCCGCGGACACGTCAACGTGCTGGTGGTCGACAAACAGAGTCATCCTCAGTACCTCACGCTCCCCGAGGCTCGCGCGCACGCAGCAGCCGGCGCCTCTCGGTGGGACTGGGCCGGTACCGAGAACACCGAATCTCGAGGCGATCCCGAGATAGTCCTGGCGTGCGCAGGTGACGTGCCGACCGAGGAGACTCTGGCTGCCGCGGACCTGTTGCGCAACTGGACTCCCGAGTTGCAGGTGCGCGTGGTCAACGTCATCGACCTGATGGCGCTACTACCCGTCGCCGATCATCCACATGGGTTCTCCGAGAACCAGTTCGCAGATCTGTTCACCGACTCGGCCGATGTCGTCTTCGCTTTTCACGGCTACCCCCGGGCGGTGCACCAGCTGCTGCACGGACGCCCGAACGCGCAGCGATTCCATGTCCGCGGCTTCATCGAACAAGGCACCACGACAACACCGTTCGACATGGTGGTGCTCAACAAGATCAGTCGCTACCATCTGGCCATCGAAGCACTCGACCGAGCACACACTGCGCCGGCCGGTTCCGAGCAACTGCGGCAGCACTGCCAGGACCAACTGATCCGTCACGACGCCTACATCCGGGAGCATTTCGAGGACCTCCCCGAGATTCGGCAGTGGCGGTGGTCGTGACGGATCGGTTGCTATCCGCGAGCGACGATCAACGGACAGTCGACGCGGTGCGCCAGTGACCGGACGGTGGACCCGAGCAGCAGACCACTGAAGCCACTGCGTCCACTCGATCCGACGACGACAGCCTGCGCGCGCAACGACACCTCGAGGATCTTCTCGACCACGTTGCCGCGCAGGACTGTGCGTTCCACCGCCACGTCGGGATACTGCTCGCTCCACCCTGCCAGGCTCTCGGCCAGCACGGTTCGGCCGTTGAACACGATCGCGTCGGACCTGTCCGCTGCGGACGCCTCGGGTGACGAGACCGGCTCATCGGTCGATACATGCACAGCAAGCAGTCCGGTGCGCCGAAGCGAGGCTTCCTCGAAGGCCAACCGGACGGCCGCCTGGTTGTGCGCCGACGCGTCGACTCCGAGGACCACCGAGCCTCGTGCCGAATGCAACTCGACGCTTCCCGGCACGATGACCACCGGGCACTGCGCCTGCACGGCGACCGCCGTGCTCACCGAACCGAGCAGCTCGGCGAAGTATTCGCCGTTGCCGCGCGAGCCGACGACCATCATCGAGGCGTCCGAGGACTCGTCGAGCATGGCCTGAATGGTCGGTCCGACAATCGATTCTGTCGTGATCGTCAGTGCGTTCGGATTCTCGACCGATCGCCTCGCCACCAGTGACGCAGACGTCAGAATCGACTCTGCGGCGGCATGTTCCTCGGAGCCGATGTGGGACGGGAGCGCAACGAAACTGGTGTACAGAGCTCTGACTTGGTATGCGGACACCAGCTTCAGCGGTATGCAACGCAGCTCTGCCGCACGTGCAGCCCAGCCGACCGCGTCGAGTGACGAATTGGAGCCGTCGACACCGACGACGATCGCTTTCGCGCCGACGGTACTCATGCGTGCGGGACGACGAGAACGGGGCATTCGGCGTGCCGCATGACGGTCGTCAACGTACTTCCCGGCACGCGATCACGTTCGTGACCGAGCACGAGCAGCTGTGCAGAATCGGACACCGCGATCAGTTCCGAACCCGAGTCGGCCTCGGCGTAGACCGACGCCACTCGCACCGAGGGGTAGTCCGCACCGAAGGGTTCCAACCGGACGTCCATCGCCGACTCCGGATGCAGGTGATCGACCGGACCACCGATGGCGCTGGCCAGAATGGTCGAGACCGTCTGGGTGTGCACGGCCAGCACGTTGACACCCCGCATCGCCGCTTCCTGAAAAGCCTGTGCCACCACGACATCCGAGCCCGACACCCGAGCGTCGCCCAGAGCGGCGACTACTGCTCCATCGCGCTCGGAATCGAAGGTGTGCACGATCGCGACGGGGTTCGGCGAGCATTCGACCACCGTGCGCACCATGGATCCGAGAACCCATGCAGCGAGCGAATTCTCGGTTGTGGTGCCCAGTACGATCAGGCACGCGGATGCGGCTTCGGACAGCATCACTGTTTCCGGGACACCCTGGAGAACAACAGCTTCCACGATGACGGTCGGGTCGATCGCCCTCGCTATGATCGCAGCCTGATCCAGGACGGTGCGTGCATAATCACCATCTACGTCGGGCGCCCCGTATACCGTCTCGCGCTGCAGGTGGGGTTCGATCACGTGGACCAGGCGCAGTGACGTTCCGCGGCCTCGCGCCTCACGGACGGCGAAGCGCACTGCATCGAGCGCGGCCGTCGATCCGTCGATTCCGACCAGAACGGGTCCGGTGGTGTGTGAGATGTTCATCGGGTTCCTCTCGGTGGTGCGACGCAGGATCGGCACCGTCACCGAAAACGCTACGAGCCCATCGCCACTCGCGGTAACGGCCGGAGGTCATCGAAAGAGGTGACCAAGGGACCCGTCAGGGAAGCGGTACCGCCCACGTCACATCGGTGCCGCTACCGGAGGAGCCGGGGCAGACGGTCATGGTTCCGCTGCACTCGGCCGCTCGGGCCCCCAGATTGGACAGTCCACTGGTGGTGGTGTTGTCGGGCATTCCGATTCCGTTGTCGGACACCAGGATTTCGAGCTCGTCTCCGACCGAGAGAGTAACGGTCACAGTGTCGCCCTGGGCGTGATGAACGACGTTGCTGACCGTCTCGCGGACAACGGCAACGGCATGATCGGCGAGTTTCGTGTCGATGACCGACAGTGGTCCGAACATCCGCACGACGGCACGGATATCGACGTTCTCGGTGAGTTCGAGTACCGCGCTGTTGATACGTTGGCGCAACCGCGTTGCGGAGTGGGATGTGCTTTGCAAGTCGAAAATCGTCGTCCTGATGTCCTGCACCGTGTCCTGCAGGTCGTCGATCGTTCTGGACAGGCGCTGCCGTAGGTCCGGGGACTCGGTGCGCTGCAAGGTGCTCTGCAATGCCAATCCTGCAGCGAAGATCCTCTGAATCACATGATCGTGCAGGTCACGGGCAATGCGATCCCGGTCCGACAACACGTCGAGTTGATGCATTCGCCGGCTGGCGTCCGCGATCTGCATCACCAGCGCGGCCTGGTTGGCGAAGTTCGAGACCAGTTCGAGTTGGGTCTCCACGAACGGTCCCCGCCCCTCTGTGCGAAGTACCACCAGGACGCCACTGACGCCCTCCGCCACGCGGAAAGGTGAAATCATTGCGGGTCCGAAAGCAGAGCCCAGTTCCTTGACCCCGTAATCGAGCCGCTCCTTCCGCAACGCTGTTCGACGCCGAAAGGCCATTCCCGAGCTCGAGCCCTCGATAGGAACGACTGCTCCGATCATTCGATCGGCCCCGTGCCCCTCACTGACCGTGACGACGAGTTGCGTGACATCCCCGAAGGCTTGGTCTGCGTCCTCGGGAACCGCGATGAACGCCGCATCGGACCCGGTCAGGTGCAACGACTTACGCGCCACCATCTGCAGTACTTCGTCGATGTCCGTCCCGGAAAGGAGCTCGGTGCCGATGTCCCGCGTTGCCTCCATCCACGCCTGACGCACCCGCGAATCCTCGTACAGTCTCGAGTTGTCGATGGCAATGCCTGCCGCGGATGCCAGCGCCTTCGTGACGACTTCATCGTCCTCGGTGAACTGCTTACCGTTCTTCTTTTCGGTGAGATAGAGATTGCCGAAAATTTCGTCACGTACCCGAATCGGTACTCCCAGAAAGGTTTTCATCGGAGGGTGATTCGGCGGGAACCCCACTGATTCAGGGTGTGACGAAAGATCTTCCAGACGGAGCACTTTCGGCTGGTCGATCAGCAGTCCCAGCACCCCACGGCCGGTGGGAAGTGGGCCGATTGCGATCCGGGTGTCCTCGTCCATGCCGTAGTTGATGAACGCACTCAAGCCATGGCCTTCTCCGCGCACGCCGAGCGCACCGTACTGGGCGTCGACGAGCTTGACGGCCGATTCCACGATCGAGCGCAGCGTCACCTCCAGATCGAGTCCCGAGGTGATGACGAGCATCGCGTCGAGTAGACCGTCGGCTTGAATCCTCGCATCGGCGATCCGACCGATACGGTCCTGTACCTCGGCCAGCAGCTCCCCGAGCCGTAGTTGCGGTAACGAAGACCGGGTCTCCTCGTGCCGGTCATCCATCCCGAGACCCCGGTTTCCGCCCGGCAGTCGCTTCGCCGTCGGCGAGTTTCGACGCATACACCGCAGCTTGAGTGCGGCGTTCCATCCCGAGCTTGGCGAGCAGCCGGGACACGTAATTCTTCACCGTCTTCTCCGCCAGGTACATCCTGGCCGCGATCTGCCTGTTGGTCAGGCCCTCTCCCAGCAGATCCAGCAGTGTGCGCTCCTGGGGCGTGAGGTGATCGATAGGGCCCGATGACGCCGTCCCGGCTCGCAGTTTGTCCATCAACGCCGCGGCCGCACGGTTGTCGAGCAGCGACCGGCCGGAGCCCACGTCCTTGATCGCTCGGGTCAGTTCCATGCCGGTGATGTCCTTGACGACGTAGCCGCTCGCGCCCGCGAGTATCGCGTCGAGCATGGCCTGGTCCTCGGTGAAGGAGGTCAGCATCATGGTCTTGAGATTCGGCAGGCGATCGAGAAGTTCACGGCACAGTTCGATGCCGTTGCCGTCGGGTAGCCGCACGTCGAGTACCGCGACGTCGGGCTGCAGAGCCGGAATTCGGGCCAGCGCCTGCGCGCAGCTGCCCGCCTCACCGATGACCTCGAGATCGGGATCGGAGTCGATGAGGTCGATCAGACCGCGCCGCACGATTTCGTGATCGTCCACCAAGAACACCGTGACCACGCCGACACCCCTCTACCTGCGTCCATGTCGAACGCCTCGACTTGTGAGCCTACGGGGGACGGGCGGCGGTGGTCCGACCTTTCGTCACCGAAAGAGAGGACCAAAGTCCTCGGTCCAGGTGTTGTTGTCCCGCCGCGCCCGAGGCGGTGCGCGGCGTCTGATGGATGATTCGACACCACGAGCGAGGAGGCAAACGATGGGTCCACTTCCGACCATCGTCGGGGTCGACGGTTCGGCGGCGGCTCTGGACGCGGTGCGTTGGGCCGTTCTCGACGCACGATTGCACCGGTCCGATCTCCTTGTCGTCTCGGCGATGTCGCTGCCCAAGGTCTTGACCGGGTTGGGCGTCCTTCCCGATACCGTGGTGCACCAGGCCAGATCGGAAACCGACAGAATTCTGAACGAGGCCCGGGCGACTGCGACTCGCGGGACCACGACGGTCGCCGTCGATACCGTCTCGTCCGAAGCATCCGCGGTGTCCACATTGCTCGAACTGTCGGAGACGGCCCGCATGGTGGTCATTGCCACGAGTGGGCTCGGTGGCACCGAGCAGCGGTCGCTCGGCTCGATCGGGTTCGCCGTCACCACTCATGCTCGATGCCCCGTCACGGTGGTCCGTGGCTGGACAGACGACGGTCTCGACCACGCGATCCAACCGGTGGTCGTGGGCGTGGACGGCACCAAGGCGAGCGCTGCGGCAATGACGTTGGCGTTCGAGGAAGCGGATGTTCGATCGGCACCACTGACTGCGGTGCACTCCTGGTCGGACGATGACCTGTCGATCGGCTTCCCGATTCGAGGACTGGAGTGGCCGGACAATCGATGCGCCGCTGCAGATCACTTGGCGCGGCTGCTCGAGCCGCACACTCGACGCCATCCGATGGTGTCGGTGCGGTCCGTGGTGGTCAAGGACAAACCGGTGCAGGCACTCCTCGATCACGCTCAAGGTGCTCAACTGGTCGTGATCGGTAGTCACGGACGCGGCGGTTACGCGGAGATGATGCTCGGCTCGACCAGCCGGTCGGTGCTGACCCGCGCGCATTGCCCGGTCACCGTCGTGCCGTCACCCGGTCGAATCGCCGCCGGCACCAACCGGGTCAAGACGTGACAGGCCCGACCGGGCAATGCCGTTCGTCGACCCACGAGGGTCCTAGTGCCCTACGACGGCCGCGCCGAGCCGAGCACGCTGTGTCCATGACCCGACCGGACACCGCCGCCTACGCCATCGAAGTACGCGCACTGAGCAAGAGTTACGGCGACAAACTCGTCATCGACAACCTGTCGTTCATCGTCGAACCCGGCACTGTCACAGGCTTTCTCGGGCCGAATGGATCGGGTAAATCCACCACGATGCGGTTGATCGTCGGATTGGATCGCCCCAGCGCGGGCACCGCACTGATCGGGGGCGTCGAGTACGCGCAGCTGCACCGCCCACTACTCACGGTCGGCACCTTGCTGGATTCCGAGGCCGTCCACCCGGGCCGGACCGCATACGACCACTTGTTGTATCTGGCTCAGACTCAACGTATCCCGGTCACATTCATCACCGAGGTGATGGAACTGGTCGGACTGCTCGACGTCAGTGGCGAACGTACCGGGTCGTTCTCGCTCGGCATGAGAAAACGACTCGGAATCGCCGCGGCCCTGCTCGGCGACCCCGCTGTACTGATCTTGGACGAGCCGATCAACGGGTTGGATCCGGACGGCATCTACTGGATGCGCAACCTCATGAAGAACCTGGCGGGAGAAGGGCGAACGGTCTTCGTCTCCAGCCATCTGATGGGTGAGATGGCCCAGACCGCAGACCATCTCGTCGTCATCGATCACGGCAAGCTCATTGCCGAATGCACTCCCGCCGAGCTGATTGCCCGCAGCAGTCGGGCCTCGGTGCTGGTGTCGTCGTCCGATTCTGCGCGGCTGGCAACAGCCATCGAGGCAACCGGGGGTACCGCCGTTGCCCTCGACGACGATCGACTCACCGTCAGTGATCTCTCGGCGCATCGAGTGGGGGAACTCGCCCAGCAGCAGAACATTGCGATCTATCAGCTGACCCCGCAACAGGCATCGCTGGAGGAAGCGTTCATGACCCTCACCCACCTCGACGACATCGAGCACGACCGACATCTCGTCACTCACTCACGCGGACAGGCGACACCATGAGCATCACCGCACCGGCTCCCCTCGAGCGCGAGCGTCTGCGCATGGATGTTCTCGGACTGCTGGCGTCGGAGTGGACAAAGCTCAGATCACTCAGATCGACGGTCTGGTCTCTCGTGGCGCTCGTGGTCGTGACCCTCGGCTTCACCGGACTGTTCACCTGGTTCACAGTTGCGTACTGGGACAGGGTCGATCCCGTCTCGCAGTCGCAGATCGTTGCCGACCCTGCGCGTCAGATTCTCGGCGCGGGGTTTCAGCTCGGGCAGCTGGCGGTGTGCGTTCTCGGCGTTCTGGTGGTCACCAGCGAATACGCAAGCGGAACGATAAGAGCCAGCCTGCTGGCGGTTCCCGCACGGATTCCGATGTTGGCCGCCAAAACCGGCGTGTTCATGGCCGTCGTGTTGGCGGTCGGTGAGATCACGGCCTTTCCGACGTTCTTCCTCGGTTCGGCCATCATGGACTCACGTGCTTCGGTGTCGCTGACCGATCCGGGTGTGCTGCGAGCGGTGATCGGTGCCGGCCTGTACCTGGCGTTGCTCGGTGCCATGGCGGTGGCCATCGGTGCCATTGTTCGACATACCGCGGGAGCTATCACCGGCGTCATCGGATTCGTCCTCGTACTGGCCCCGCTGACGCAGCTGATCCCCGGTACTGTCGGCCGACACATTCAGGCGTACCTACCCTCGCAGGCCGGCAGCCTGATCGCCTCACCTCGGCAAGCCCCCAGCGACTTGCTCACTCCTTGGCAGGGATTCGGAGTCGCAGCATTGTGGACCGTGTTGCTACTCGCCCTTGCGGCCTACCTCCTGCGCCGACGCGATGCGTGAGTCCGGGGCGGCGATCGCCGAGTCTGCCGGTGGCGCAATCCTGATCGCGTTTCATGTCCTGGCCTCGGTGCCCCTGCGCAAGTGGCGCACGACGTGGGGCGCGACGCCGGCCGAGGTCGACGAAACACTGCCCGGTGACGAGAGCGTGCCGCACCCGGCCTGGGGATACACCCATGCGATCGACATCGACACGACACCGGATCATGTGTGGCCATGGCTGATTCAGCTCGGTCAGCAGCGGGCGGGCTTCTACAGCTATCGAGGCTTGGAGAACATGGTCGGCTGCAACATCACGTCGGCGACGGGAATCGACCCTGGGTTCCAGACCCTCGCGGTCGGCGACTCCGTGCTCCTGCATCCGCAGTCACCACCGCTGACGGTGACCATGGTCGACGACGGGAGGGCGTTCGTGTTGTTGGGCGCAGACCCCGACTCGGCCGACCGGGCACTGTGGTCGTTTCATCTGCGCGCCCTGCCAGGGGGAAGGGCGCGACTGATCGAACGCGGAAGGTACTCGCATTCGACGTCACTGAAGAGCCGCGTCATCTTCGGTCGCTACTTCATCGAACCCATCGGGTTTGTCATGAGCAGAAAGATGTTGCGGACCATCGCGGCAAATGCGGCTGCGGCGCAACAGATCTAGCCTCGTGGCAACATCGTGTCCAGGCTCCCTGCCGTGAGTAGGAGACGACCCGCAATCCCCCTGCTCTGTGCCGAGCGGTGTTGCACGTGTCATGACGGGCCCTTCTCGGTGGGAACCGTCGGGGCAGCCGACCGTGCGTCGGGCGAGAAATGCTCGCTCGGCCGAACACCTTCGGCGATCGGTGTGGGTACTTAGACCCTGTCTCCCGACTCTCTCACCCGGCAACATCATCGTCAGTGATGTTCACGTCAACCACCGACAGGACCGACCGGCATGACGCTCCCCCTCGCGCTCGCCATCGCTGTATCCGCACTGTGTTTCGCAGTACTGCGGGGCGGTGTCCGGACCCGCATCTGCGCTACGGCACACGACATCGCCGCCCCCGACACGTTGGAGGAACTGTTTGCCGCTCGGTACGCACGTGGCGAGATCGACTTCGCTCAGTATCGAGATTCTTTGAAGCTTCTGTCGACGCAACTGCATTGCTGCCACTACTCCGATCTCGAGAAAGAAGAAGGCATCATGCGCATCCTGATTGCGACGGCAAGCCGTCATGGTTCCACCCGGGAGCTTGGCCAATGGCTCGGCTCGTCGCTTACCGAGAAACTGGAAGAGAACGCGGTATCGGCAACCGTCGACATCCGTGACGCTGCCGAGGTGGACAGCATCGCCGAGTACGACGCCGTCGTCATCGGAAGCGGCGTCTACATGGGCCGATGGCTGGGCGATGCCCGATCACTGGTCGCCCGCGAGCAGTCCGAGCTCGAGACAAGGCCGGTGTGGTTGTTCTCCAGCGGGCCGATCGGGACTGATTCACCGGCAGCGACGAGGTCGAAATGGAACGAGGCGTCCTGGGCGATCGAGCACAAGGTGTTCGGCGGGAAGCTCGATCGGTCGACGCTGTCATGGTTCGAGCGAACAGTGGTGCGGCTGATCAAGGCAGGCGACGGAGACGACAGATCCCGCAGCGAGATCGACGACTGGGCGGGCACAATCTGCGCCGCCATGATCGCCCAGACCTCGAGCCCACTATGACGGCACCAACGCCGGTCAGGGTGCCTGCGGAGGAAACCAACCGCGGGCATCACGCAGGGTCCGCCGCGCCACTTCCGCTGTCGGCGTTCCCGATTGCGCGGCCAACCGATGGAGTTCGGCCCGCCCTTCCACTGCGCTACGCCCGCCCGCGATGAGCACTCCGATAGCCTGATTCACCTCGCTCACCGAAGCGAGTGCATGGGACCCGCACTCGGTCGATCCCGACTCACCGGCACCGCGCAGGTGTCTGTCCAGAACAGCCGAGTCGACACCGAGCCCGAGCGACCGGCTCACGTCGGCGGCGAAGTCCGTGAGAGCGCCCGCGGTGCCGGAAAGAATGAGCAGGTGCTTCTGAGTACCGGTGCGGTGTGGGTCAGCGAGGGTGACTCCGAGCGACGACGCGGGCATGCGGTCGGCGCTGCCACCCGTCGACGCCGACACCTCGAAGTACTCTCCGTCGACGATCACGGTGAGGGTTATCGAGACCACGGCCGCTACGGCCGCATCGATGTCGGACAACAACCGGTCGACCAGTTGTGCGAGATCGACCGTGGAGCTGTCGAGTGCTGTGGTCAAGCGCGCCAGATCGGCGAGCAGACAAGTCTGCAGTGTCATCGAGGATCCCTGGGCGGCCCGACCGCCTGTTCGATTCTTTCAAGTCCTGCCACGGTGGCCATCCACCGTCCGGTTCGAGTGTGAGGCCCGAGTCGGACTCCCAGCCTCGGATTCACCCGCAACCTCGATGCTACGCGCTTGTGCTCACCCGATCCAGGTGTGCCGGTGACGCGAGCGTGCAGTATTGCGCGACTCGGCCACCATCGCTCGAGCGACCAGAGCGGTCTTCTTGTGCTCGGTCCGACCGATGGACCGCAGTGTGTCGTACCCTTCCGCGTCGCTGCACCCGGTTCTACTGATCAGTATGCCGATGGCCTGATCGATCACAGCGCGTTGACCCAACGCCTTCTCGAGCTGCTCGGTCAGCAGTACGGCGCTGTCCAGCGCGCGCGCATTTTGCACCTGAATCGCTGCATTCATCACTGCTCGATTCCTTGTGAGCGCACGCGCTGGTCCAGCGCGTGTCTGCCCACAAGGAACCCTACGGCCAATCGGGTCGAAGGGGAACAGCCCTCACGATCGGAGAGCCCCTCAGAACTCGAAAACCTGACGAGCGGTGACGCGTCCGGCCATCAGGTCGTCGAAGCAGTCGTTGACCTCGTCGAGTTTGCGCGACACCGCCGATACCGTCGTTCGTCCGGCCTCGTGCAGTGCGAACACCTCACGCAGATCTGTCCTGGTGCCGACGATCGACCCGAGTACCGAGATTCCGCCGACCACCGTCTCGAAGATCGGGATCGGGAACACGCCGTGCGCCGGCATCGACACGCACACCAGACGTCCTCCGCGGCGTAGCGACCGGAAGGCCTGATCGAACACGCTGGGGATGACAGCCAGGACGATGGCGACGTCGGCTCCACCGAGCGACTGGATGGCCTCCACCGGATCGGTCGTCGCCGAGTTGACGGTGTGGTCTGCACCGAGTTCTTTTGCGAGGTCGAGTTTCTCGTCCTCGATGTCGACAGCGGTGACGAAGCCACCGGCGATCTTGGCGTACTGCACCGCCATATGACCGAGCCCGCCGACACCGAAGATGGCCACGCGCTGCGCCGGGGTGACGCCACCGACCTTGACCGCCTTGTACGTGGTCACGCCGGCACAGGTCAGCGGGGCAGCGTCGAACGAGGAGATTCCGTCGGGAACACGGACGACATACTTCGCATGGGCGACAGCGTATTCGGCGTACGCACCGTCGATCGAGTAGCCGCTGTTCTGTTGCGTCTCGCACAGCGTCTCCCAACCCGAGACACAGTGATCGCATTCGCCGCACGCCGAACCGAGCCACGCGATGGCCACCCGTTCACCGATCCGGTCCTTCGACACCTGCGAGCCGACTGCCTCGATCACTCCAATTCCCTCGTGACCGGGGACGAAGGGCAAGGTCGGCTTGGCCGGCCAATCCCCCTGCGCAGCATGGATATCGGTATGGCACACACCGCAGGTCTCCATCTTCACCAGCACCTGCTCGGGCGCGGGCAGCGGTATCCGGATGTCCTTGACGACCAGGGGCCCGCCGAACTCGGTGACAACAGCTGCTTTCATCGTGAACTTCCTCCAAACATCAGAAACCGGTGCCGTTCTCGACCGTCGAGCAATGCACACCGTCGATGATCGGCGCTGCGGCAGCCGGCACGTAGGGCCGGAAGTCATCGTCCGGTCGGGACGTCTCCCGAGATTCCGGGTGGGAGTCGATAGGCACTGCAGTCATGGTCTTTCGTCCCTGGTGGCTCCGGAGATCAGGGGCCACACTCGGCACCATGGACACTTCTGCACCCTCCGATTCGAAGACCTGCGAGCGATGAACCTGTGGAGAAGACACCCGGGCGTCCGAACCGGTGATGCACTGACCACCGGTGAGCGTGCGGCGGATTACGTCCGAAACGGAATGGGCTCTTGGCCGTTCGTCTTCCTGTTCCTGGGCGTGATGGCGCTGTGGGCCGCGTACAACCAGAACGACGGATTCGATCCGTACCCTTTCATCCTGCTCAACCTGTTCCTGTCGATGATCGCAGGACTGCAGGGCGCCATTCTGCTGATCTCGGCCAAGCGCGCGGACTCGGTGAGCAGTGAGGTTGCCGTACATACACTTTCGAATACCGCACTGCTGCAGGACATGATCGAAGCGAATACCGTCTTGACCGAATCGGTGGCACAGTTGGCGGCAGAGATTCACGAGCACGTCTGCCCGTCCGCTCAGCGTGTCGGTGCAGGCACGTACACGAAGGTCATGAGCCCGGTGTCCCAGCCGTGAGACAGGCAAGGATCTCTCGGGCCCAGTTGCACACACGAACCCAGTCTCGGAAGTCTCCGGCAACCGCGCCGGAGTTGTCGAAGATCTGACGTTCGCCCACCGAGAGCCGTTCCGCGTCGAGCCGACCGGGAAATGTTCGATGCGAGGATGCATCCAACATCGACACTGCGCGTGCGGCGTCGGCGGTGTCGTTGACCGGGCGGTCGCTCGAATGCAATGGCCCGCAAGAGAACAGCCACACGGGTGGGTGCGCAGACCTGGAGACCCGCTCGACGAGGCTCTTGGCGGTGGGGACCCACCGATCGGAATAGACGGCACTTCCGATGACCAGGGCGTCGTAGTCACTGATGTCGACGACGGAATCCGGAGCGCAGATGTCGACCTCGGCTCCCGCGTGCCGGAACACGCGGGCCATCTCCTGCCCGAGCGAGTTCGTCGCTCCGTGCCGCCCGGCGGTCGAGACCAGGATCCTCATGCGACGTGACCAACGAGGCGATTCGTGTGCACCGTTATCCGCCAGCCTCGGAGGGCGACGAGAACTCCCAGTACGCCGAACATGCCCTGCAGCCAACTTGTTTCGCCGATCACAAGCGGTTGGACCACTATCCAGGCAGCGAGCAGTACGCCCGCCATGTGGGCGATGGGGCCGGTCTTGCCGCCACCCGCCAGAGCCGACGCCGCCGCCAGTCCCATGGGCACTCCGACGACCAGAACCAACGCCAGACCGGCGAGCGCCGTGTTCGACAGCGGCAGGCGTGCGTGCGCCTCGGTGCTCAGATCGATGGCACCCGAGGCCAAACCGATCGCGCCACCGAAAGCGTTGATGGAAATTCCGGCGCACACCGCACCCAGCCACGGCCATCGTCGGTCCTTCGTGGTGAGTGCTCGTGTTGTCGACATCATGAGTTCAGCGTGGCTGTCGAACAATTCAGGAGCTAGGGCACAAGGTCCGCCACCACGAGGACTTCTCTCCACTTCGTGATTCAACCGTCCACCGCACTCGCCGTATCGGGACCTTGTGCCCTTACTTACCAGTGCACGACGTCGGAGACTCGTAATCGACGCCGAACACACGGCGGTGAGGGGTAGGTGACGGCATGCTCGCAGAACTCGCGCACCGGTGGTGGCGCCGAAGCCCTTGGTTTTCGAATCCGCTGATGCGATTGCCCGACAGGATCGAACGGACGGCCTTCGTCGTCGGTGTCGCTGTCCTTCTGTTACTGATACCTGTCGCCGCGACGATCGGTTCGGTGACCTACAGCGATTTGTCGTCGCGGTCGCAACAGCAACGGGCAGAGTACGTTCGGGTCGACGCCCGAGTGATCGACACCGTGCAGTCCACGGGTACCGGCAGCGACAGCACCACTCTCGCCACCGGTATCGCAACGGTGCAATGGAATGCACCGGACGGGTCGATTCGCTCGGAATCGACCGAGGTTCCTTCGGACGTGCAGATCGGTGAGACCACTCCGATCTGGTGCGACGCGAACGGAACCCTTGTGCATGCGCCCGTCAGTGCGGTCGGTGCCGTCATCAACGGTGCCTCCACGGCCATGTTCGTATGGGTCCTCGGCGCGGTCTTGGTCGGATTCTCGATCTATCTCACCACCGTCGCCGGTGACCGAGTCCGGATGCGGCACTGGGACAGTGATTGGAAGGACTTTCTGCAGGCACGAAACCACCCGTCGCGGTAGAGCCATCGTCGAGTGATGTCCGGCGGACCTGTCGAACGGCCTGAGAAAGGGCCGAGTGTCCTCGAAAGGAGGGCACTTGGGCCGATGGCACAGCCCGCTGGTCGTCGTACGCTCAGGACTGTCGTCCCGGCAATCGTCGACACGAAGCAGCCCCGTTCGAGGAGACGATGACATGAGCGATCTCGACACCGAATATCGGTCCGCCCGCATCGACTACGAGCGCAAACTCATGCGCAGCCCTCTGGCGGCGCAGCTGCGTGTCGTCGAGCAGCTGATGAGACTGATGATGGCCGAGCAAGGCGTGCTGCACCCTCGCGATCTCGTTGCGTCGGCGCTGCCGCCCAACAGGCACCCGACGCTGAACTCTGCCTGACGTCGGCGGGGTCACATGACCTTCGAGACGCTCGCCCTGTGTGCCGCAGTAGGTTTGTTCGGCCCACTTCTGGCGCTTCCGCGTGGGCTTCGGATACCGGTCGTCATCGGAGAACTCGTCGCTGGAATTGTCATCGGCCACACAGGCTTCGGCGTCCTCGATCCGAGCGAGCAGACACTGAGCTTCCTGGCGCAGGTGGGGTTCGCGCTCGTGATGTTCGTGGCGGGCAGCCAGGTACCGATTCGAGATCCACGACTGCGGGTCGGCCTCCGGGTGGGCGCTGCGCGAGCTGTGGCCGTCGGGCTGCTGGCAACCGCGCTCGGCTGGGCCGTCTCCACTGCGTTCGATCCACCGCACCCCGGTCTCTACGCGGTGTTGATGGCATCGTCCTCGGCCGCGGTCATCATGCCGATAGTCGAATCCAGCAAGACGGCCACATCCGGGCTGATGTCCTTCCTGCCACAGATCGCGATCGCCGACGCAGTTTGTATCGTCGCTCTGCCCCTGGTGATCGATCCACCGCGCGCTGTTCCGGCCGCGCTCGGATCCATCACGGTCATCGCTGCCGCCGCCGCGATCTTTTTCGCACTGCGACACTTCGACCTCACCGGACTGCGCCGCCGAATCCACCACGTGTCTGCCCAGCGCAAGTTCGCGCTCGAATTGCGACTCAACCTGGTACTGCTGTTCGGGCTTGCGGCGCTTGCGGTCCACACTCACGCGTCGGTGATGCTGGCCGGCTTCGGCTTAGGACTGGCCATCGCTGCAATCGGAGAACCACGACGTCTGGCGAAACAGTTGTTCGCCATCACCGAAGGTTTCCTGGGCCCGCTGTACTTCGTCTGGCTCGGCGCGTCACTCGACCTGCGTGCCCTGGGCAGCCACCCGCGCATGATCGTGCTGGGCCTCGTGTTGGGTCTGGGTGCAATCGCGGTACACGATGCGATGCGCGCGACAGGCCAGCCCATAGGGCTCGGGATACTCGCGGCAGCCCAACTCGGCGTGCCGGTTTCGGCCGTGACTCTCGGGGAGCAGACCGGCGTTCTGGCTCCCGGTGAAGGCCCCGCCATCGTGCTCGGCGCACTGGTGACCATCGCGGCGGCAGCCGTCGTATCTCGGTCTGCTGCTCGTCGTCCTGCTTGAGCGGTGGGCCAGAACTGCGGGGCTGAACTGCGGGCCTGTGACGGCGCAACGCATTTGGTTGTTTCGAGTCTCCAGGGATGGGGAATAAGCGTTGTGGAACGATCGGCACGACGCGAAACGGATCACGACGATGACGGATGACCAGGTCTGGCGCCTCAAGGGTGCATGCATCGAAGACATGGATGCATACGACTCGCAACAACTTCCTCGGCACGGACGCAAACGCGCAGAGAAGGCATGGCGGCTGTGCGCCGACTGCCCGGTGCTGCGGAACTGCGCCGAGCAGACGGCTCGCGATATCGAGTCGGGTCGAATTCCGGTCGGCGTGGTCGTCGCGGGGGCGGCGTATCACGACAACGCCAGCAACGGTCGACGCACCGATGCCTACCGGACGCTCGAACTTCTGATCGGTCGACCTCTGGCCAACCCTGCGGCCTGATAACGCGGCGGTAACGGAACGCTACGCCGCCGGTAACGGCTGCAGCACGGTCTGCTACAAATTACGCGTGTCGTTCCGTCTCTGACCTGCGTCGACGCAATGTGCGCGACAATAAATGAATGAGCACAGCGCACGTGACGAGGATCGAGGGCCCACTCGATCTACAGGACGCGTTGGCGCGTCGCGCGCCGATCGAACAGGCCAAAGGAATCCTGATGGCGGTTCACCACATCAGCGCCGACGAGGCGTTCGCTTTGCTGCTCGACAGGTCGCAAAGTGCCAATCGCAAAGTGCACGACATCGCTCGGGAGTTCGTGGACGAGATGTCCCACCTACCCTGACAAGTCGACCCCGCACGCTGTGTTTTCAACGTACGGGGTCTGAGCAATGTGGCAGTCCGGACTACTTCATCACCTGTTGTGCCGTATGCCCTGCTGTAGCTGTGCGAAACATCTTCTACGGCACACAACTGGCTCGACGGTTCAGAATCGCGCGAGAATTGCACGGGCACAACGCACTACGGTGGCGCGGTCGTACGACATCACGTAATCGAATTCACGATCCGCATCGGTTTCGCCCCGGTGTAGGTCGATGGCGGCGAGCACTCCGCAGAAGTGCGGGCCGAGAACCACCACGTTCCACTCCTCGACGAGAGTGTCCGTCGGGTCGAGCGGGGCGTGCACGATGCCGCCCTCTTGCACGTAACCCATCCCCACCCCGTAGACGCCGGCGTACGAGATCTGCTCCGCCATCGACACCCACCGCGCGCGGGTGGTCGATGTGAAATGCTCGGCCCTCTGAAAGGTGCCGAGCACCAATGTTTCCGGGCCCGATGCCGATGCCTGCATCTCCAGGGACGTGCTCATGGCCACCAACAGACGCTTGGTGCTCCGCGTCGCGATCTTGCCTGCGGCGGCAATCGCGTACGGCGACTCGAGCGCGGTGGCGGGGGTGCTCCAGGTGGGGAACGGCGGCATGATCTCCGCGGCGTCGGCCGGCAATTCTTCGGTCGACTGCGCAGCCGGATACAGCTCGCCCACTCCGTAGGTGGCACCGAGACCCAAGGCCCGGCTGCGGTGCACAGCGGTATCGATTCCACTGGCCACGACCACAGCGCCGGTTCGTTCCACCTGCGCCGACACCGCGTGCGCAGTACGGGCAGTGGTCAGATCCGGCCTGGTGGAGACCATGGAAGGAGACAGGATGATGACGTCGGGTTCGATGAGCGGCAGCAACGTCATGGACTGCGGTCGGCGGCCGACGTCGTCGACGGCCACCACCTTTCCGTCACGACGTGCTTTGTCTATCGCGGCCAGGGTGCGCGCCGGGCTGTCCACCAAAGCCGCCTCGGTGACGACGACGATGTCGCGACGCAACTGCTCTTCGGTGGCGTCATCGATGGCCGCGAGCGAGTCGACGTCCATCGAGACCAGCATCGGCAGTCGAACGGCGCTTTCGAGCCGGGCCACTCCCCACGCGAGAACATCGAGTTCTCGCTTGGCGTCCATGGCGCGAGCGGCGCGCTTGAGTGCATCGGCGGAAGCCAGTGGCCCGTCTTCCGGGCCCCGAAGCTGAACTTCGATTGCTGCGAGCGCGCCGTTGTCCAGTCGACAGACCGGGGCGAAATACGGCTGCACCGTCAACTCTCCCGTGTCCGTGTCGACTGTTGAACCTGCTTCGGCCAGCGCGAACGTCACACCACAGTTTGACATGAAAAAGCCACCCCCGTCACGCAGGGGTTGCTGTCTGTTTCAAACCTGTTCGGATCGACTTTTATCGCTCCCGCCAGTTTCGACGACTCAGATGTCGCCGAGGCAACACGACGCATCTCGTTTCGGTAACGAAACATAACGGATCGATAACGCCACAGACGGGTATTCGACGCCCCCACCATGCCGACTCCCCCAGAGAAAACGGGCCGAAAACCCATGAAGCGCATACCTTCCGAGGTGCCGACCGAAATCAATACCAAGACTTACAACAAACATACCGACCGGATTGTGACTTGTCACTGTCTTGTAAAAGAACATATCCGACATCCATTTCGTCGTCCTAATGTTCGTCTCGGCTGCCGGAGCACCGGTGCCACCGGATGCCCGCCCGGGAGCCGGATGATGCTCGGACTTGGAGGATCGATGACGCTCAACCTGCCGTCCCGTACCCGAACGTTCACCACAGTTGCTGCTGCAGTTGCGATTGCGGGAGCTACCCTCGGCGCCGGGAGTGCCGCTGCCGCCACCATCTCACCGGCGAATACCGCTTTCACCGCGCCCGGCACGATCGTCGTCACCACACCGGCCTCGTTCGGCGTACCCGTCAGCTGCTCGATCACCCTGTCCGGATCCACCAGCGCAGACGGCTCGTCGGCGTCGATCACCGACGCGAAGATCAGCGGATCGAACCGCCTCTGCGGCCTGCCGCAGCTGAAGAACCTGCCCTGGACCCTCACTCCCACCAGCTCCACCACCGGTGAGGTCTCGAATGTCGGCTTCTCGCTTCTGGGCTACAACTGCGGGCCCGCGACGCTCGCAGGTTCGTTCGACAACATGACCAACACTCTGACGTCGAGCAACCAGCCGATGTCGGGCAACTGCACGGTGAACAGCCTGTCGGTGCAGCCGAACCCGGCATTCACCTTGTCCTGATCGCCAATTCCATTCCAGCACAACAACAACATTCAGGAGAGCACGTGAAGATCCGCAACAAAGCCGTCGTCACCGCGACGGCCTTGGCGTCGAGTGTCGCTTTGGCGACCTTGGTCGCCGGCCCGGCCAATGCCGCTGACACCCTGCCCATCACGTTCCAGGCCGACACGACGACCGTGATCGCGAAAACCGGTCAGCCGGTGGTCTTCCCGACCACCGATCTGGCCACCGACGTCGACCTCGTCGGCGGAACGGTGACCGGCACTCTCGCCTTGCCGCAGGCGTCGGCCGATCTGAAGCTCGGCCCGGCGACGCTCGCCAACTTCACCATCTCGATCGTCGACGCCACGCCCGTCTCCGGCACCATTGCAGCCGGCGGTCCCGCCGAAGCACCGCAATTGGAGCTCGATGTCGCGCAGAGCTTCAAGATTCGCATCGACTCCGTCAAGCCCCTCGGCATCGGCGGAACCGGATCGTCCGGGTCGGCGGCACTCGACCTGATTCCCCCGGGTAGCAACTGCGTCACCAGCGAGACCACCGCCAATCTGACCGGTGCCCTCGACGCGATCGATCTGATCCAGAACAACGAGGCCGACACGCACGTGAAGGGCACGTACACGATTCCTCAGTTCCAGAACTGCGGCACGTACACCTCGTTACTCAACGGTCTTATCGCCGGCCCCAACAACACCCTCGACGTGCACCTGACCAACCCGGTCTTCGACGTCGGAACACAGCAGGCCATTGCAGCCAAGGTTGCTCTCTAGCAAGACCTTTCGACTCCGCCGACGGCGTCGACCGGTTCCAGAAGTGGGATCGGTCGACGCCGTCGCTCGTCAGTGCGGCTCGCCGGCCGGACGCGGCGATCGGGGCTCGCCCTCCGACAGGGCGACGCGGTCGCCGCCGAGCCCCTTGGCCCGGTACATCGCCCGGTCCGCGCGACCCAGCAACTCTTCCACTGCGGTACGCGTCTCTCGCGCGTCGACAACTGCATGCGCGACGCCTATCGAGGCGGTCAGCGGGGAGCGATCGGTGGCGTTGCACAGTCGAATTCGTAGTACCTCTGCGCTGGCGACGACCGAGGCGCGATCATCGAGGGCGATGACCGCGAACTCCTCGCCGCCGAGCCGAACGGTGATGGCGGGTGCCGGAAACACGTCGAGGATGCGGGAAGCCGCCAGCCGGATCACGGCGTCTCCCTGCAGATGGCCGTATCGGTCGTTGACGGCCTTGAAGTTGTCGATGTCCATCACCACGGCCGTCATTCCGGTTGCTGATCCCGGCCGTAGTCGCAGGTTCCCGATCGCCGCGTCGAATCCCCGCCTGTTCTGCAACCCGGTGAGGGGGTCGTAGAACGCGCCGGTGGCATCGCGTCGCAGCATCATCATGAACGTGTGCACGATCAGTGGTGCCGAGAACATCACCAGTATCAAGATCACCAGGTAGACCGTGGCCAGTAACCGAAGTTCGGGTTCGGCCACCAAGGCCGAGCCGTACAGCACAGCGGTCGTGACCAAGGCGAAGCCGTAGTGAGCAGTGAGCAACTTGGGACCGTGGAACCCCACGACGTAACTGCCGATGACGGTGAACAGGGCGACGGTCGGCAGAACCGTCGTCGGAACACCGATGGTGAGCACCACGGCCGCGAGGACGGCGTCGGCGTAGAAGACGAAGGCGATCGACATCTGCCAGCTCGGCCAGCCACCGACCCACCAGGCGACCCCGACCGGGACTGTCGTGGCGACGGTGAACCACAGTGCAGCCGTACCCAGACTGCTTTCGGCGAGGCCCGGCACCACCAATCCGATGGCCGCCGCCGCGCCGAACAGCCAGCACCAGACGCCGATGAGGATCTTGGTGATCTCGAGCGCCTGCTGCGAGCGCGCGAAGGCAACGTTCCATCCGTAGTCGACTGGAAGTGCCCACCATTCGCGCAGAATGTTCACGTATCTCGAGCGGCTTTCCTCGTGTCCCGACTTGGATGAACCAGTGAACCACAGAAGATACCGTCTGGTTCGCGAACAGCAGATGTCTCGGGCAGGTGCTACCCGCGCATACCGTCCGCCAATTCGAGCACTCGTCCGGCGTAAGTGCCGACGAACGCGTCGAGTGCCTGCTGTGACAGTTCGGGGCAACCCGCTCGGCGAAAGTAATGTTCGAGATCGACCAACCGGTCCCCCATCCCGACGCGTTGGCGGTCGAGGGCCTCGAGCTCGGCGACCAGCGCTTTGAGCTCCGCTACCTTGCGCAACACGTCGTCCATCGCCGTCACCGTCCACTCGCTCGGGTGTCATATGTAGGAGCGGTGGAGCAAGGCTTCCCTCCTCGCTCCACCGACTCGAACTCTACTCCTTATCGAACAGGTGTGCGAACCATAACGGCACATTCGCCGGTTTGTACCATCCAACTTGTGCACAAACCCGAGAAGTGACCTACAGTCTGTGCCATGCTCCAGAAAAGGGGTCCGAACGGCGTTCGGCCGCCAGGCTCGACCAGCCCAATCCAGTTGGCACTCTTAGCAATACTCATTATCGCGGCGATCGCTCTCGTCGTACTCGCCATCGCCGAGGGCCGCTTCTAGCCGTTCGCCATCGAGCGTGTGCGGCGATGCCCCGCGTTCACTCCTACCGCTTCGTCGCAGACGCTCGGCGGGCTGCGCCGGCATTCTCGCCGACGCAGCCCTTTCGGGTCAGGATCCGAGGATTGCGCTCACTGCGGTGCTGCCGCTCTCGGCACTTCCGCTGCCGATGAGCCCGAGGATGACGTCGACGATGATCTTGGCGATGAATGCGTCCATAACTACTCCTGATGTGAAGTACCCCCGACGGGATACAGACGGACCTGCGACTGCCGTGACCATTCGTGACCGATCACAACGAGTCGGAAGATAGCAGGCCGATTCGACCAAACGGTGACGCTGTGACTGCCGCAACAATCCATCCGCCCGATGTACAAAGCTCTTGATTTGTACACACAGGATACAAATTGCGCGTATTGTCCACGACACAGTGATCCGCCCTACACGAGGAGTGACGATGACGGCATCGAATGTCGACGATCAGGCACAGGTGCCCGTCGACGAGTGGCACGACCGCAAGCGATACCTCTGGCTCATGGGCCTGATCCCGCCGACGGCGGTGTTTCTGGCAACCGGCCTGGTGTGGTCTTTCAACCAGCTCGGCTGGAATGCCGTGGCACCGGTCTGGTGGTGGATCGGTGCGCTGCTCGTCTACGGATTGCTCCCGATCCTCGACCGGTTCTTCGGCCCCGACGGCGACAACCCGCCCGACGAGGTGATGAAGGCGCTCGAGGAAGACAAGTACTACCGCTACTGCACGTATGCCTACATTCCGTTCCAGCTCGCGAGCCTGGTGTTCGCCTGCTACCTCTGGTCCGCCGACAACCTCTCGTGGCTCGGCATCGACGGCGGCCTGGGTCTGCTCTCGAAGATCGGCCTGGCCATCAGCATCGGTGTCATGGGCGGCGTCGGCATCAACACCGCGCACGAGCTCGGTCACAAGAAGGACGACCTCGAGCGCTGGCTGTCGAAAATCACTCTGGCACAGACGTTCTACGGCCACTTCTACATCGAACACAACCGCGGTCACCATGTGCGCGTCGCTACTCCCGAGGATCCGGCGAGTTCGAAGTTCGGTGAGAGCTTCTGGGCCTTCCTCCCCCGCAGCGTGTGGGGAAGCCTGCGGTCGTCCTGGGAACTCGAGAAGACTCGCATGGAGCGACTGGGCAAGAGCACGTGGAGTATTCACAACGATGTACTCAACGCGTGGCTGATGTCCGTCGTCCTCTACACGGTCCTTGCCGTTGTGTTCGGCCCGATCGTGTTGCCGTTCTTGGTCGTTCAGGCAATCTACGGCTTTTCGCTGCTCGAAACGGTCAACTACCTCGAGCACTACGGCCTGCAGCGCCAGAAGAAGGACAACGGCCGTTACGAGCGATGCACCCCCGAGCACAGCTGGAACTCCGATCACATCGTGACCAACATCTTCCTGTATCACCTTCAGCGACACAGTGATCACCATGCCAACCCCACCCGGCGCTACCAGACTCTGCGCAGCATGGACGGAGCACCCAACCTGCCGAGCGGTTACGCAAGCATGATCTCGCTGGCCTACTTCCCGCCCGTGTGGCGCAAGGTGATGGATCACCGCGTTCTCGATCACTACGACGGCGACATCACGAAGGTCAACATCCAACCGTCCAAGCGGGAGAAGATCCTCGCCGCGTACGGAGCGAAGTGATGGCGGCCTACGAGTGCCCGGTCTGCGAGTTCGTCTACGACGAGACCGCGGGCGCACCGCGTGAGGGCTTTCCGGCCGGAACTCCGTGGTCCGAGGTACCCGACGAGTGGCCGTGCCCCGACTGCGGCGTCCGAGAGAAAATCGACTTCAGGAGCAAGAAATGAAGCTATACCGCTGTGTGCAGTGCGGATTCGAGTACGACGAAGAGCTCGGCTGGCCGGAGGACGGCATCGAACCCGGCACGCGCTGGGACGACATTCCCGACGACTGGTCGTGCCCCGACTGCGGTGCAGCCAAGGCCGATTTCGAGATGGTCGAGGTCGAGCGCGGGTGACCGCTCGCCAACCCGGCAACGTCGTGATCGTCGGCACCGGGGCCGCCGGACACACCGCCGCCACAGTGCTTCGCGCCGAGGGCTTCACCGGATCCATCACGATCGTCGGTAGCGAATCGGATACCACCTACCGTCGACCGGCTGTCTCCAAGGAGCTGCTGCTGGGTACGAAATCGGTCGATCAGGTCCAGCTCGGTGCAGCCATCGACGGGGTCGATGTTCGCACAGGCGTCACGGCTACCGCCGTCACCGATTCCGAGGTGCATCTGAACGAGGGCGTTCCGGTCCCGTACGACGCACTGCTGCTGGCAACCGGTTCTCGTGCACGCCAACTCGACATACCGGGGGCGGCGCACGCGTTCACCCTCCGAAGCGCTGCCGATGTCGCTCCGCTGCAGGCCGACATCGTCCGAACGAGATCACTGCTGGTGATCGGCGGCGGACTGATCGGGTGCGAGGCGGCGGCAGCGGCACGATCGCTCGGTGCCGAGGTCACGGTGTTGGAGGCGGCATCGGCTCCGCTGAACCGGATCGCACCGGCCGCGATCTCGCAGATGTACCGAGACCTGCATGCCGACAACGGCATAACGATGCACACCGACGTCGCTGTGACCGGCCTGGAGAAGCTGGCCGACGGCACTGTTCTCGCAACCTCCGCGGACGGTCGTTCATGGTCTGCGGGCACCGTGCTGGTGTCCGTCGGCTCGGTCGCCAACACCGAGCTCGCTGCGGACATGGGCCTCGAGACCGCGTCGGGAATCCTGGTGGACGCCAGCATGCGTACGTCGAGACCGAACGTCTACGCCGCGGGCGACGTCGCCGAAGTTCCCAACTCGGTACTGGGCGGGACGTATCGGAGTGAGCACTGGAACGGAGCGATCGACCAAGCCACCCGGGCGGCGCGATCCATCCTCGGTCTCGACGTCGGTGATCTCGATGTCCCGTGGGGATGGTCCATGCAGCACGGCGTCAACCTGCAATTCGCGGGGTGGACCGATGCACACGACGAGTACGTCGTGGTGCGCGGCTCCATCGAAAGCCGTCGGTTCACGGCCTGCGCGGTGCGCGACGCCAGGCTCGTCGGGGCAATCGGGGTGGGACATCCCAAGGACATCCGGCAGGTTCGCACCCTCATCGCGAGCGCGGGCCCCGTCGATCGGAACAGTCTCGAAGAAGGTTGGCTGGACAGGCCACATGCGGTCGTTCGATAGAGTCGTGTTCATGCCCGCCGCCGAACAGACGTCGACTCCCGGTCGATACCGTGAAGCCGCGTCCACTCTGGCGCGCGATGTGGCGCTCGATGCGCTGCGCGAGTTGTTGCACGAGCGCAACTGGCGCAACGTCACGATGAGCCACATCGCCAAGGCCGCGGGGTTGAGCAGGCAGAGTCTGTACAACGAGTTCGGTTCGCGACGCGGCGTCGCGCAGGGGTATGCGATCAGATTGACGGACGCGTTCGTCGCGATGTGCGAGACCGCGCTGTACCAACACGAGAACGATGCGTCGGCCGCTCTGAGACAGGGCTTTTCGTCGTTCTTCGAGCTGAGCGGTCTGGATCCACTCGTCCGATCTCTGCACAGCGGCGACGCGCCGGAGGATCTTCTGCGCCTGATCACCACCGACAGTGAGGTGCTGATCGACCGTGCGGGCGAGCGTCTGGCGGAGACATTTCAGCGTGGATGGGTGGGCGCAAGTCCACGACAGGCCGACGTCATCAGCAAGTCCATCGTGCGCCTGGCCCTGAGCTACATTCCCGAGCCGCCCGACGATGTCGCCTCTGCCGCAGACGATCTCGCCCTGCTGCTGTCCCCGTTCATCGACTCCATCGCCGACGGCAACTGACCTCAGCGCCCATAGTTCGCCCTCGCCCCTTTGCCCCGTCTGATCTCGCCAACGCGCGCTGATCTCGCAAACGCGCGCGCCTCTCCACCCCCGCTGATCTCGCAAACGCGCGCGCGTTTGCCAGGTGCGAGCAAAATAGGCCTCGAATCGGGAGCAAATTCGAACGCGTCTGACGAATGCGCGCGCGTTTGCCGAAGCACAGCCAGGTCAGTCGACGTCGACACGACTGCGCGGAGGGCCCGTCGGCGCACTTCTCCCTCCCTCCCTCAGTGCCACCACGGTCCATCCCGCGCCGACCAGAGACAAGGCCAATACAGCTCCAATTGCGATCATGCGACAACAATGGACTGGTTTTACCGTGAATAGTTCAGTCCAGTGTGGGACAGTGGACTGCATGGACTCGTTCGACGCCACAGCGATCTCGGCCCCGGAGTTGGCAGCACGCATCGGCCCGTCGACGCTGCGCAACAGATCCGGTGGTCCGCTCTACCTCGAGATCGCCGACGAGTTGCGGCGGTTGATCGAGAACGGCGAGGTGTCGGCTCAGACGCGGCTACCCGCCGAGCGGGCGCTCTCGATCAGTCTGGACGTCAGTCGGGTCACGGTGGCGTCGGCCTATCGCCACCTCCGTGAAGGTGGCTGGATCAGCGCCCAACGGGGCTCGGGCACATACGTTTCCCCGACGGGGTCGATGCCGGCCTGGAGTTCACTTGCCGGCGACCGCGACACTGCGACAATGGAATTCGTCAATGCGTCACCGTCGGCCTCTCCCCTGCTTGCCGATGCGTACTGCGTTGCGGCCCAGAGGATTCAGGGCCGATTCGCCACGGGCGGTTATGCCCCGTCCGGACTGTTCGAGCTCCGTGAATCGATCGCCGCCTACTACCGGGGGCGCGGAGTGTCGACCACGGCCGAGAACATCCTCGTCACTTCCGGTGCCACCGACGCCATCCATGCGGTGTTGGCGACATTCACCGAGCCGGGTGCCCGCGTGTTGGTCGAGCACCCGACGTATCCGGGTGTCGTCGAACTCGTCCACTCACTCGGCGGCCGATGCATCCCAGTCCCCATCGACCCGGACGACACCGAGGCGTTCGTGCCTGCCGCAGACCGGGCCGCACGTCAAAGCGCACCGACCCTGGCCTATTTCATGCCCGACTTCTCGAATCCATCGGGAGCTCGACTCCCCCTGGGCACCCGCCGACAGCTGTCCGCAACGATGCACCGGCACGCAGTACTGACCATCGTCGACGAGGTAGCAGCGGACCTGTCCCTCGACGGGTCGCCCGATATCGAACCCTTCGGGGCGGCAACGCCGGATATTGCGACGGTGACGATCGGGTCGACGAGCAAGACAGTGTGGGGTGGGCTGCGAGTCGGCTGGGTTCGCGCCGAGTCAGGGCTACTGGCCAGAATTGCCGCCACGTATGCGCGACGCCAACTTTCGACGTCCATTCTCGATCAACTCGCTGCGGTCGAGTTGATGGGCAAGTACGACGAGGTACGCCGAGTGCGCGCCGACATATCCAGAGTCGCACGTGATCACACCGTTGCGCTGATGCGAGACCGGTTGCCTGATTGGCACTTTCGTGTTCCGGATGGAGGCCTGGCATTGTGGTGTTCCCTGCCCGACGGTCGTCGATCCAGCGCACTCGTCGCCGAAGCTCAGTCTCACGGCTTGCTGCTGGCACCCGGACTACGATTCGGCACGGGATATGCGTTCGACGACCGTCAACGCATTCCCTTCACTCGTTCACTTCCCGACATCACCTCGGCTGTGGATATTCTCGCGCGGCTGTCTGCGGCGGACAGGTCGACGGAGGTCGTCGCATCGAACAGACCCGCGACGGTGGTGTGAGCGCGCACTGCCACCGTCGACGCTGGCACGCGCCCCCATACCGGGAAGAACGTCAGGGCCGAAGAGCCTCGATGATCGACGCGATGCGACGGTCACGGGTGTCGGCGCGCTTGGCGTCGGCGACCGATCCTGCGTGTTCTTTCCTCTTCGACGGAGACAGTGCGTCGAATGCTGCGCGCACCGCAGGCTCGGCGTCGAGTGCGGTGGCGAGCTCGGCCGGTAGCTCGACGGTGCGCGGTTCGTCGTCGAGTTCGATGGTCAAGTCGACGGTGTCGCCGGCCTCGACTCCGAGCGTCGTGCGCACACTCTTGTTCAGGCCCAGCAGGTTCTCCCCGCCCATGCGCCCGATGCGTCCTGCCACCGTCTGCCCACCGATCGTGAACCGCACCGGCGGCGTCTTGGTGCTGCCGAGTGAGGCGACCTGGGCGTCGGTCAGCACGATCGCAGCCGCTGGGCCGCGAGGCTCGAGGACCGTGGTCAGTTGAAGAACCGTCGACGTCATCGGCACAGAATAGGCGCGACTACAGGGCTGAGTGTCCACAATTCGCGTCGACGGGCGGAATCCCGCGCGCCGACGCGAAAAGTGGACAGCCAGCGCACCTACCTGTCAGGACTCCGATTCGATGATGCGCTTGATGGCCGCCAGGGTGCGCGGAATGCCGTCGAGCGCGGCCTTGCAACGGGTGTCGATTTGCTCCTGCGCGGAGTCTCCGAATTTGCGGTGGAAGAAGGCGATGCCGTCGGGCAGGAAGTTCCAGTTCTCGGTCAGTCGGGTTCCGCCGTCCACCGCTTCGAGTGTGTATCCCCAGCGCACGAAGTTGTCGCCGACGACCCACGCGAATTCGCGTCCGGGCTCGGCCGCTGCGACGGTCGAGACCGTTTCCCAAGTGCGGTCGGGAGTGACGTTGCGTCCGGTGAACGTCGATCCCACACCGCCACCGTCGGGTTCGTTCCACCGGCATTCCTGGCAGATCGGGCTCCATTCACCTGTTCGGGTGACGTCGGATACGACGGCATAGACATCCTCGGGCGATGCGGCGACGACGACGGAATCGGAGAATTCGAGTGTGGTCATGCCTCCATTGTCCCTCGAGCGTCGCGCAGCTCTGAGCAGCGTCGCTGCCGACAGCAGAATCGTTGGCACACAGCGCTATTGGAGTTCACACTCGAATCATGAGCGAGACACCCCGAATGTTCCCACCCGAACTCCGCGACCGACTCCTACGTCATCGAATCCTCGTGCTCGACGGCCCACTCGACGACGACAACGGCACCGTCCTCACCACCAACCTGTTGACGATGGCGGCCGAGAACCCGTCGGCCGATATCGCCCTGTGGATTCACTCCCCTGGCGGATCGGTTCCTGCCATGCTCGCCATCCGTGACGTGATGCATTTGATTCCCTGCGACGTCTCGACGTTGGCACTCGGATTGGCCTGCAGCGCCGGTCAATTCCTGCTGTCGTCGGGAACACACGGAAAGCGCTACGCGCTACCGCATTCGCGGATTCTGATGCACCAGGGCTCGTCCGGCATCGACGGTTCTGCTGTCGAAGTGGAGGTGCAGGCCAACGATCTTCGCCATACCCGCGATACGGTGCTCGGCCTCATCGCCGACGACACCGGGCAGACACGAGAGCAAATATTCGACGACTCCTTGCACGATCGTTGGTTCACCGCGGACGCCGCGCGCGACTACGGGTTCGTCGACGCCATCGTCAGTTCGTTCGATCAGGTCATGCCTGCGCGTCGGGTGTCGTTCGGGATGGAGATGGCCCGATGAGTACGTACACCATTCCCAATGTCGTCACCCGTGATTCGCGCGGCGAACGCGTCGTCGACGTCTATTCGCATCTGCTCAGCGAACGCATCGTGTACCTCGGTACCGCATTGGATGCCGGTGTTGCGAATGCGATGATCGCGCAGTTACTCCATCTCGAGGCCGATTCCCCCGATCAGGAAATCTCCATGTACATCAACTGCGAGGGCGGCGATACTGCCGCCATGTTGGCAATCTACGACACGATGCAGTTCATCGGATCCCCTGTCGCCACAACATGTGTGGGGCAGGCAGTGGCGGCCGGCGCGGTGCTGCTCGCCGCCGGTGCGCCGGGACGACGTTCGGCGTTGACGCACAGTCGGGTGGTCTTGCATCAGCCCGCTGCGCAGGGGCGAGGCACCATTCCCGATCTCATTCTCGCTGCCGACGAGATCGTCAGGGTCCGCGCCGAAATGGAGATGATTCTGGCAAAACACACTGGACGCGATGCGGCGAAGATTCGGCACGACACCGACCGCGACCTGGTGTTGACGGCACCGTCGGCGCTGCAGTACGGCCTGGTCGATCAGGTCTTGGAGGGACGACGTCAGGCCGCCATCAACGTGGCATTGCCGCGCGACAGGTCGTGATGCGCAAGACCTGAAATTTCGGCCATCGAGGTGCCGAGTGCCCCGACGACGGCCGCAAGGATCTCACTCGACGGGTCCTTGCGGCCGCGTTCGAGCTCCGAAAGATATTGCGGCGCAATGCCTGCGCGCGCCGCCGTGTCGGCGAGAGTGTCGCCGCGGGAGTGTCTGCGCTCGCGCAGCCGGCGGCCGACCACCTCACGCCACAGCGGTTCCACTGCGCGTGCTGCTCGGCGCTCATCGATTCGTATGACCTCGCCCATGATCGGAGCCTAAGCCCCGATTCCGTGGAGGGTCGGCGATTCTGCTCAGAGCAGAGAGCCTTTCGATCACCCCGGCTTCGACCATTCGATGGTGTGCCTGAATCCGACGCGATGTCGCATCGTCGCCCCGGGCAGCGTCGCGTCGACCGATTGCTTCACTTCGTCGAAACTGAGCACCGGGTCCTTGACCGGGAAGGGTGCCGGCTGCTTTCCCGCTGGGCTCGGCCAGGGATGGCCGACGAAGCCGATCAGCGGATTGGTCACGATGGATACTGCGTCCCACAGCAGATCTCGTGGGCTCCGCGGCGCAGCCATACCTACGACGAGCAGCCGGCCGTTCGGCGCGAGAACCCGCTCGACCTGGCGGAGCGTGTCGTCGAGGTCGAGGTGGTGGAGAACGGCGATCATCGTGATCAGATCGACGGATTCGTCTGCCCAGGAGTCCAGTTGGCGTTCGGTGACGGTCACGTTGGTGACATCGGTGCACGCAAGACCTGTGCGGCGGCGCATGCCGGAGTCGATGTCGACTCCGGTGACGTGATCGAAATATGTTGCGAGAGAGCGCACGAGACCGCCACGGCCACAACCCACGTCGATTGCCTGGCATCGTCGGCTCGGCAGGTTGGCGAGAATCCAACTGTGAAAGTAGTCGTTGTGACTCCACGGATGCCGCGCGTTCAGCGCTTGTACCCACTGAGCCCCCTTGCCTCCGATCAGCGAGGTCCCCATTCGTCTGAGCATGCGTCGAGTATCCCGGTCAGCGCCGGGCCACGGCTCTTGAACATGTTCAAAAAGAGGTCTACGGTCCTTTTTGAACACGTTCAGAAACGAGGTGACCGCATGGCCCGCACATCCGAGACGCGCGACAAGCTGGTCGAAGTAGCTCTTCGGCTGTTCCGCGAGGAGGGGTTCCAGGCCACCACCATGCGCCGGATCGCCGACGAGGCCGGCGTGTCGCTGGGCAATGCGTACTACTACTTCGCCGGCAAGGACGAACTCGTCAACGAGCTGTACGTGGTGATCCAGCGCGATCACCGCGAACGTGCGGAACGGGTCATCACCCAGGGCGGGTCGTTGTCGGAGAATCTCGCGGCGGTACTGCATTCCGGCTTGGACGTGCTGACGCCGTATCACGCGTTCGGTGGCGCGTTCCTCCAGCTGGCCCTGCCGACGAGGTCCAGCTCCAGTCCGTTCTCCGAGGAATCGTCCGATGCCAGAGCCATGGCCATCGATCTGATGCGCACGACGCTGGATGCGTCGAAACAGAAGGTGCCCGCCTCGCTGAACGACGCACTCCCGCAGCTGCTCTGGATGATCTACATGGGCGTCACGCTGCATTGGGTCACCGATTCGTCCGACGACCAGGCTCGCACCCGCATGCTGGTCGACGGGCTCGTACCCGTCGTATCCAAGGCGGTTCGTCTCGCCCGTCTCCCGGTCGCGCGCGGCCTGGTAGCCGATGTCGCCGGTCTCCTGAAACGAATGACCTCACCAGAAGGATCGAGCCGATGACCGATTCACCATCGACCGTCGTCCTGTGCGGTGCCTCCGGCTACATCGGCGGGTATCTGCGTAGCTACTACGAGGACCGCGGCATCGGCGTCAGGACGGTCGGACGCGGATCGTCCAGCGATGCACCATGGTCCGACCATCGCGGTCTCGTCGAGGTCCTGAACGGGTCCGATCTGGTGGTCAACCTCGCCGGCCGCTCGGTGAGCTGTCGCTACAACAAGGCCAACGCCGACGCGATCATGTCGTCGCGAATTCAGACGACAGCCCAGCTCGGGCGTGCCTTGGCACAAGCGCAGAATCCGCCGGCGCTGTGGGTCAACGCGAGCACCGGAACCATCTATCGCGATGCCCGCGACAGGTCGATGAGCGAACGGGACGGCGAACTGGGATCGGGCTTCTCGGTCGAGGTGGCCAGGTCGTGGGAGCGCGAACTGTTCGACGCCGACGTGTCGATTCGCCGAGTGGCACTGCGGTTGTCGATCGTGTTGGGCGCAGGCGGTGGGGCGATCAACCCCATCATCGATCTGGCGCGAGTGGGTTTAGTTGGCCGCATGGGCGATGGCGGCCAGATGTTCAGCTGGGTGCACGTCGATGATGTCGCTCGGACTCTCGACCATCTGTACGCCACCTCGGACATCGCCGGACCTGTCAACGTGGCGACACCGTTCCCGGTGACCAACGAGGTTCTGATGCACCAGGTTCGGTCTGCTCTCGGTCGCGATCACGGACTGGCGACGCCGGCATGGCTGCTGAAGCTGGGCGCACGGGTGATCCGAACCGAACCCGAGCTGGTCCTCAAGAGTCGGTGGGTCGAGCCGCAGGTATTGACCGACAGTGGGTTCGACTTCCGATACCCGACGCTGGAGGGTGCGTTGGCCGACATCGCATCTCGGACGCGACCCGGCCTGCTCCCCGTCGCCCTCGGCTGACGGGGAGCTCCGAGCTCTACACCAGGGACGCCGAGAGGCCGCCGTCCAGAATGTAGTGACTGCCCGTGATCCATGTTGCGCAGTCCGAGGCGAGGAAGCGTCACTCGACGTCCCGGACATCGAGCAACGTCGAGAAGACATGATCCGGCGCGTGGTGACGAAGTACTGCGAACTACGCGGCACCGAATCGGCCCTCGACCGCCCCTCCGCCTACATCCTGCTCGACGGGATCTTCCAACGCGCCTTGCTCCGCCATCTTGCGGGCAACACCTCCGAAGTCGACGCAGCCCGAGCACAATTGAAGGCCGCATTCGCGTTGTTGGACCTTCCGAACGTCACGACTTCTTGATCTTCTCCAGCGGGTAACCCCCCACCACCACGACGACGAAGACGTAAACAGCCAGACCGGCCAGCTCCCAAGTCGTTCTTTCACGGTGGAACTCGGAGCCGATCCATACGATTGGCACCACAGCCATCATGGAACTGACCGTGCACCAGATCCCGACCGATCGATTGGCTCGTGCACGCAGTCGGGGTGTCGATTTCACCGTGTCCGACACTCGTGCACCGTAGTAGTCGGGATGCGTTGCCCTGCCACGGAATCCGACGGATGCCGCGTACGCAAACGCGACGAACCAGAGCATCAGCATCAGTATCAGCACGGTGTTCATGGGCTATGTTGCGGACGCTCGACGTCGACTCTTCAGTTCGCGATAGTTCCGAATCGTGTTGGAGCAAGCCCACGCCGCAATGAGCGGCACCAGGAATCCGGCTGATGCGGTAGCGGTCGCGAACACCAGAACAACGACGGCGTACGCGATCAGTGTCACCACCACCGCGTCGACTTTCCGCCCGATCGACGACCCCGGTGTGACGACGATTCCGGGGAACTTCGGTGAGTCGGCCAGTGTGCGAACTGCCGCAACACACGCGGCGAGACCGCCCACGACCAGGAACGAGAACAGCAACACTTCACCGAAACCCGTGTCGGCCCAATCTATTCGAGGGTCGAAGACCCCGTGGACCAGCGACGAGAGAGTCGGGATCGACGCGAAGTACCCCAGATACAGCAGCACAATGGGTCCCGCGAGCCCTGCTACTGCTCCCCGATCGGCCATACCGAACGGTATCAAATTGGGCGACGTCAGTGGGAAGTTATGTCTTTCGTTTTGATCACCGTCGCGAACTCGCCGTGCAGGTTGGTGGCCGTGATGGCCGACAGTGTTGCGGCGGGTACGACAGTCCCGTCGGGCGCGACGCGATCGAAGGTGTGCGTCGCGTCAATGACGAAGTAGGTGTCGTAGCCGAGGTTCCCAGCCATCCTCGCGGTGGTCTCGCAGCAGTGGTTGGTGGTGATTCCGCAGATGACCACCTGGTCGATGTCCTCGCCGCGCAGCCATGCGTCCAGATCGGGAGTGCCGTAGAAGCTCGAATTGACGCGTTTGTGGACGAGCAGATCCGGAATCCCGTCGAGCATGTCCTTGAAGCGATGCCCGTCCTGCGTCGGCGACAACGGCGACTGTGGATTGTCGGAATCATGCTGAACGAATACCACCGGCCAAGCCCTGGACCGCCAGAACTGAACGAGCTCAACAATATTGCTCTCGCACTGCGAGTTGTCCCGCGGACCCCAGAATTCCAAATTTTCGAAACCGGCCTGCACGTCGACGACGATGAGTGCAGGTCGACGAAGGTCGGCCACCCGGATATCCATGGACACCAACCTATCCGGTGCCGATCGGGACAGCGAAAATCCCGGGTCGAGTTGCGGCCCGGGATTTTCGTCGAACTATCGCGTCGCGAGTTCGTAGATCAGTAGTACGGACAGCGGGAGGATGGAGAGGAGTCCGAGCCAGACGCTGACAAAAACGTACCGGTCTGTCCGTGTCGAGTTCCCTGTATCAGGTACAACGATCTATCGTGTAGGCCATGACGACGTCCAGTATTCGGCCGCTCTACGCGCGGTCGGACTCGGACGTGCACGCAGAGAACGACCAGGAGACGGCCATCCGGGAGACGCAGCCGGAAGTGCACGCGACGGGCGTCGGCCGGCTCGGTTGGCGCTGGTTCCTCGCGTCTGCGCTCGCCGCGTGCGTCGCGATCGTTGCGCACGCCTACTTCTTGGGATGGACAACCCCCTTCGGTCTGTTCGGCAACGGAATCGACACCATCGTCTATCGGCACGGTGCGTACGTCGTTCAACAGGGCGAGCCGCTGTACGAGTTCGCATTGTTCGACATCGGCCTACCGTTCACCTACCCGCCCTTCGCGGCGTTGGCCTTCGCCCCGCTCGCCCTTCTCACTGTCACGAGCGCTGTGGCGGTGGTTCAGGCGATCAACCTGTTGCTGATCTACGTGGCCGTGGTCGCGAGCTGGCGCGCGCTCGGATATCGAAGCGCAACAATGTATCTCGTCAGTGTCGGATTGGCAGTGGCACTGACGTGGCTCGAGCCGGTTCGCATGACCATCTGGCTCGGTCAGATTAATTTGCTCTTGCTGGTTCTCGTTCTGCTCGACCTCACCCGCGGCGAGGGCAGTCGTCTCCGCGGCGTGGGTGTCGGCATTGCTGCGGGACTGAAACTGACGCCCGCATTCTTCGTGCTTCATCTACTGGCACAGAGACAGTGGCGGGCAGCCGTTACTGCGATCGCTGTGTTCACAGCAACCGTGCTTGCCGGACTGATCGTCATTCCCGCCGATTCGTGGAGATTCTGGACGTCGACGATGATCGACTCGGAACGAATCGGTGCACTGGCCTCACCCGCCAACCAGTCGATCCATGGCGCATTGGCTCGACTGTGGCCGGGCAATACACCTCCTTTCGCCGTGTGGCTGGTGCTCGCCGTTGTCGTCGCCGCTCTGGCGCTGTGGGTGGCGGCACGCGCGCAGGCAGCCGGAAAGACGTTGCTGGCCCTGACAATATGTGGAATGGCGACGCCGATGGTCTCGCCTTTCGCGTGGGGCCATCACTGGGTGTGGTGCATTCCGCTGACCGTCCTCGCTCTCGACTACGCCAACCGACACCGAACCTGGTGGAGTTGGCTGGCCCCGATCGCCGTGACCACGCCGATGACTGCCTGGTACTTCACCGACTACCGCGGCATCAAGGCCATCGGAATCTTCATGTTCGAGGGCTCCCCCGCCTTCGAGTTCGCCGTCCAATTCACCTATCCCGCGGTGTTTCTGACGACCCTCGTCGTCGTCTTCGTCGCTCTGAGGATCAGGCCCACCGCGGGCCATGACGATGCTCGCCGATAGGCGCACCCGCGTCCCACAGGTCCGGTGACCGTCCTGCTCACCAGGGATGGGCAGCGATCATCCCTGTATATCTACTGCCCAGGTCATTGACGCTGCATCCGGCCGTGTCCGAGCCCCCGCCCCAGACTTCCAAACCGACTCGTCTGTCGGAAACGCGAAGACAGCGCTACGATCTTCGGTACATCGGACCGAGCGGTCTTGGACATGGAGGGACACAATGCCGTATTTCGGTTTGCTGGTCATGCTGCTGTGGGTGTTCTGTCTGATCGACGCGATCACCGCAGACGAGGGTGGCATCCGCTATCTGCCCAAGATCGTCTGGATTCTGCTCATCGTCTTCCTCCCGTTCGCTGGGTCGTTGGCCTGGCTCGTTGCGGGCCGACCCGTCGGTGCCGGGATCTGGGGAGGTGCCGGCGGGTCCGGTTACGGTCGCGCGAGCAACTCCGCGTACCCCGAGTACGAGACACGGCCGGGCCGTCAGGCCGCCCAGAATCCGGATGCGGACGCCGAATTCCTCCGGCAATGCCGCGAACGCGCCGAGGAACAGCGACGCATGGAACGCGAGCGTCGTAAGCGCGATCTCGGGTTCTAAGACGCTGCTACTCGACGGGATCGTGGGAATGCGTAGTCGATCAGCGCTGTATCGCAGGCGATTCGATAACTCCCCATCTCGACGGTGGCAGCACTATGAATCTGGCCTTGCCGATCACATTCCCGATAGGGACCGTTCCGCCCAGTTCGTCACGGGAGTGTGCCCTCGAATCGGCTGAGCCGCTTCGATTGTCGCCCATCATCCACAGATTGCCGGACGGTACGGTCACCGGCCCGAAACAGCGACCGGACTGCGGAACTGTTGCGCAGGTGAGTGTGTCCGCGTCGTAGGGGAAGTCGAACGCGATGTAGGGCTCGTCGAGCGGCTGCCCGTCGACCTCGACTCTTCCTTGCACATCGCAGCACTGGACGGTTTGCCCGCCTGTTGCGATCACCCGTTTCACGAGGTCGTTCTCGTCGGGCGCGACGAGTCCGGCCCACGATCCCGCGTCCTGCAACGCCTTCACTCCTGCGTTGCTCGATCGGCTCGACGTGTATCCCCTGTTCCACGACTCCGTCGGAGCCTTGAACACCACCACATCACCCGGCTGCGGATCGCCGAATCGAAACGTCATCTTGTCCACCACGATTCGATCACCGGTACAACCGGGACAGCCGTGCAGCGTGGGTTCCATGGACTGCGACGGGATGAGATAGACACGTCCGACAAATGTTTGCAGCAGCACACTCAGTAACAATGCGACCACGACCAGAACCGTCAACTCTCGCAACCAGGACGGCACCCTACGACGGGTCGCATCGGAATTCGCAGCGGCAGTCATACCAGCAGCCTAGGGCCACAAGTTTGCGTATCGTACTGAGCATGTTGTTTCTCGGCCTCCTGCTCGCTGCCATCAGCGCAGCCATGATGACTGTCGCGACGCTGCGGCTGTCACAGGTGAACGAGGGCCACTACCTGCCGATGACCATAGGCACGTTCGAGGTTCGTTCCCCGTGGAAAGTGACGACCCTCCGAGTAGGCGCGCAGGCCGTAGCGGTCGCAAGCGCGTGGATAGTGGCTGGAGCGGTGTGGGACCTGACGACTGCTCCTGCTGCCCTCGTTCTTCCAGCGGCGGCCCTCATTCTGCCGATCGCCGTGCCGGTACTGGTGATCACCGCGCAACACAACCGACTCCTGAAGACGTCGGGTATCTGAAGGCTATTCACCTACCCGCCACACTGTTTCGGTCCATACTGGGCCGGTGAAACTTGTCGGAGTGAGCGCGGTCGCTGTGGTGTTGCTCGCCTGCGCCTGCTCCCCCGCCGAGGTGGACGAGCCGAAGTCGCCAGTCGCATCGGTCAGCCCGACGCAATTCGCCTCTCCGCCACCGCCCATCACCGACGATGTGCCGACCGCAGCCCAGTTGACGGCTCTGTTCGCAGCGAGCGTGGACTACTCGATTCGCGAAGAAGATCGAGCTCGATTGTTCGACGGGCCGGCCGAGAACAACGTGCGGCTCGCACGCGCCTGGGGCGCTCAGCCGGATCCGCAACACATCGAATTCACAACCGTCGCTTCGACCGGTCCCGATTCGGTGGAGGCCATGGGTGTCGGAACTTTCCGAAGCATGGACAGTTATCCCGTCGGACCGATGTCATTCGTGCGATACGACAATCAGTGGAGAGTCCCGCGTGATATCGCCTGTCTCTTGGTGGGCGCGTTCGACGGCCCTGACGCCTGTCGGTGAGCGTGTCCTCGGCGCGTTCACCGGTTCGGACTGAACCGCTCCAGCCGGAGTCAGTTGACCTCGGGCGCAACGTAGTACGCGAACACGTAACTGATTGCAGTCAACGCAATTGTCACCATCAGCTGTATCGGCGGCTCCGCGCTGTCCGACGCGACCATCGCCGAGGAAGCGCTCGCCCATGCCGAGAGTCCGGCAACGAATAGTGTCACCACTGCCGCAGTGCACAGGGCAAATCGGTGTCGCCATTGTTTTCGACCGCTAGGCGGCCACGGCACTGCAGTCTTCAGTGCGTACTTGCCGCCGACCACCGCCGCGAATCCCACCAGCAGTCCAACGATTGCGCCGAGTACGGCAGGGAGAGTCAGATCCAACCACTTGCCATCGATGACCGGTGCGATGAGTACCGCAGACGTGACTGCCCCACTCCCGGCGGCCACGCTCAGCTCTCTGCCGCCCCAGTCCATGGGACTCACCCAAACACATGGCCTCACCACCCTCGAATCGGGTGCAGCTGACCGCGTGAGCGCGGCTATCTGCACCCGATTCAGGTGGATTGGGAGGCAACGGGTGCCCACGCCGAACTGCTCCGGCCGAGTCACGAAACGGGACGGAACCCCGCCGCAAACGCGCGCGCTTTTGTCGAATGGCCCTCTCTGGCGGTCGAAATAGGCGACGAATCCGCGCGCACCTGACGAATGCGCTCGCGTTTGCGGCGCAATCCGGACCAACGTCGCCCCACGGGCATCGGTCTAAGACCGCATCCGTCCATCTATGCGCCGGATGGCCTTCCATCCCGCAGGGGTGGCGACGGTGCAGATGATCGCGCCGAACATGATTCCCTGTGTCAGGGCCGACCAGTGGCCAGGGCTGTCTCCGAACACCGGCCACTTGTAGATGATCGCGAGTACAGCCAGGAAGACAACAGCGCGCATAACTCGAACCCTACCTAAACCAACTCTCCGGTATCCTGGCTGAACGGGACAAATCAGACCCATACGAGGAGCCTGAGATGCAGAAGCCATTTCGCGAGTGGGTCATGACCGGCGCGTTGAGCAAGAAGTGCGGCGCAACTCGCGCCGACTACATCAACGCCCTGGCTCTCGTCCCGGCCGTAGCAATCGGATTCTTGCTGCTCCACTTGTCAGTCAACTCAGGATCCACCGCCCTCGATATTGCAGCAGGATGTCTCGGCGGCACCGTTACCGGCTTTCTGTATCTCTATCTCGCGTATCGGGTCGATTCACGCAAGAAGCAAGACCCTGCTCCCGCACCGATACTGGGGGCACGTCCGACACGGCTGTGAGGCACCACCCTCGTAGCCGACTCCCACGCCGACCGGAGTACCTCGAGGCCTCCCGCAAGAGTGGCGTCTACATCGTTCTGGCGGAGGTCCATGTTCTTGCGTACCTTCGCAAATGCGCGCGCGTTTGCCGAACGCTCGCATAATTGCCACACCGTTCCGGGCATTTCTGACAAGTGCGCGCGCGTTTGCGAACTATCCGGACCCGCACCTCGCCGCTCACCCCTACCGGCGGATCAATGCGACTTTGTTGCACTCCAAGCGACTGCAAGCCACATTGATCCGCAATGGGGAGCCGCACGAGGGGTCAGCCGAACGTCGGGGAGCCGCACGAGGGGTCAGCGTCGTTTCGACGAGTACATGCGTTCGTCGGCGGCGTGCAGGAGTTTTTCGGGGCTGACGGGTTTGTCCCAGCTCCATCCGACGCTGACCGATGCGGGTATCGAGGTCTCGTCGATGAGGTAGGGGCCGGCGAGGAGTTGGCGTGCTCGGGCGGCGAGGCGCTCGACGCTGTCGGCCGACTGAGATCCATGAAGTAGGGCCACGAATTCGTCGCCTCCGGTGCGGCAGGCGATGTCTCCGGCGCGGAGGTTGGTACGAATGCGGTCACCGATGGCGGCGAGTAGTCCGTCGCCGACCGCGTGGCCGTAGCAATCGTTGACGGATTTGAAGGAGTCGACGTCGACGAACAGGATTCCGACCGGGGTACTGTCGGCGGCCTCTTTGAGGGTCTGCAGTTCAGCCATCAGTCGGCGTCGGTTGCCGAGTCCGGTGAGGTCGTCGATGAGTACTTGGCGCTCGAGTTTCGCTTCGGCTGTTTTGCGCGCGGTGATGTCTTGGATCTGCGCGATGATCACGTCGCCGGTTTCGCTGTCGCGTACCAGCGCTGCGTTGCGCTGTACCCAGATGGTGGCGCCGTCCTTTCGGATGTACCGTTTCTCGCACTCGACGCCCGTCAGTGATCCGCTCACCAGGCCCTCCAGGTGCGCCTCTGCCTCCACGATGTCGTCGGGGTGGGTCAGGTCACGGAAAGTTCTCTGCTGCAACTCTTCTGCGCTGTATCCCAGGAGATCGCACAACGCCTTGTTCACCTGTATCCAGCGGCCGTCCAGTGTCAGGATGGCTTTTCCGATCGGGGCGTTCTCCATCGCGACCTGAAAGAGCCGGATCGCGCGGTCTCGTTGTCGCTCGGCCTCGGCACGGGCACTGACGTCGACGACCATTGCCGTGAATCCGACCACGACGCCGTCGACGATGTCGGGGACGTAGGTGGCCTGGGTGACGCGTACGGCGCCGTTGACGTCGATGAGTGTGCGGTCGAACTGTTGCTGCTCGCCGGCGAGCGCTCCCGAGATGTAGGGCTTGTTCAGTTCGTACAGTCCCTCACCGAGGAGCTCGCTGATGTGCATACCGACCAGGCGCGCCGGCTCGATGCCGAAGTAGTCGGCATAGACTTTGTTGGCGAAGACGTTGCGCTGCGCGCTGTCCCAGTAGCCGATCATCGACGGCAGCTGATCGATGGCGCGTGCCAGTTGCCCCACTGGATACGTGCGCTGATCGGCCATTGACCACCCCTGGATATTCGTTGAGCCGACAACTGACAACGCTACAGAAAATAGCCCCATCGTGGGGCGTTAGTCGGTGCATCTTCAATAAAACACACGAGTGCGCAAGTGCGCACGCGTATGTACAGTGAACGCATGCTTCGGCACAATCACCTTTTCCGACGCCTGTTCACCGCACAGGTGGTCGCACTCGTGGGCACCGGGTTGTTGACGGTGGCGCTCGGGCTCCTGGCCTACGACATCGCCGGCAGCGCCGCCGGAGCCGTCCTCGGCACCGCGTTGGCCATCAAGATGATCTCGTATGTGGTTGTCGCGCCCGTTGTTTCGTCACTGACCAGTAGGTTGCCGCGCAAGCTCGTCCTCGTCACCGCCGATGTCGTTCGAGCGCTCACCGCGCTGGCGCTCCCCTTCGTCGATCAGGTGTGGCAGGTCTACGTCCTGATATTCGTGCTGCAGGCGGCGTCGGCCACGTTCACACCCACCTTTCAGGCCGTCATCCCGTCCGTCGTGCCGGACGCACAGCAGTACACCCGCGCGCTCACGCTCTCCCGCCTGGCCTACGACCTCGAGTCCCTGGTGAGCCCGCTGATCGCCGCCGCACTGCTGACGGTCGTCACCTTCCACACCCTGTTCGTCGGGACGGCGGTGGGGTTCGTCGCCTCCGCAGCAATGGTGGTCGGCACAGCCCTTCCCAGATACGTTGCAGCACAACACAAGAAACCGCTCGACGGCATAGCGACGTTCGTCCGGCAGCGCGAACTCCAGGGCTTGCTAGCACTGAACACCGTGGTCGCCGCAGCCACGGCTCTGGTACTCGTCAATACCGTTGTGTACGTGCGTGATCTGTTCGGCGGCTCGAGCACTCAATTGGCCGTCGCCCTCGGTTGCTTCGGTGCCGGGTCGATGACAGCGGCCCTGATCGTTCCGAAGGCCCTCGAACGCATCTCCGACCATCGCCTCATGCTCGCCGGTGCCGCCGTCGCGGTCGCCGGCACCGCGGCCGCAGCACTCGTCGCCACCCTCGGCGGCGGGCCGACCGCGTGGACCGCGCTGGCCATCACGTGGTCGGTACTGGGCGTCGGCACCTCGCTGATCAACACGCCGTCGGCGAGGATCTTGCGACGAGAGTCGGACGAACACAGCCGAACCTCGATCTTCGCTGCTCAGTTCTCCCTGTCCCATGCGGCGTTTCTGCTCACGTATCCGTTGGCCGGTTGGGTCGGGGCGCAATTCGGACTACTCGCCGCGGCGACGGTGCTCACGGCCTTGGCTACACTTGCGGCACTGTCCGCAGCACGCCTGTGGAGTCGCTCCCGAATCCCGGTCGCCGCCTCCGCATGAGGAGACGCGATCCGCAAAGGAGACACCTCGATGCCACCGAAGAAGGAACAGCGCATCAGTCTCCATCACGAGGCACAACCCGACTCCGCGCGACTGGCGACGGCAACCGACACGTTCCGGATGCTGTCCGATCCGACTCGGCTACACATACTCTGGCTACTCGATCGCGGTCCCGCCGACGTCAGCGAGCTCACCGCGGCCACCGGCACGTCCCGCACGGCCGTCAGCCAACATCTGGCCAAGCTCCGGTTCACCGGTCTGGTCGAGACTCGCCGCGACGGGCGCAACGTCATCTACAACCTCGCCGACGGCCACCTCGCTCGGCTGGTGCGCGAGGGCCTGAATTTCGCCGACCACAAGGTCACCGGTGAACCCCCGCACGAGTGACCGTCGAACCCCAACGCGCCCACAGCAGCCCGGGGAACATGAGACCATGCAGCATGAGTGACGGTGGCGCACGCCCGAAGGCCGACGGCCGTAAGCGGCGGTGGGAACAGCACAACACCGATCGTCGACGCCATATCATCGAGGCCGCGATGACGGTACTGGCCCGTGACATCGCACCTGGGGAACGGCTGACCACTGCACAGATCTCCGCCGAGGCGGGCGTTCATCGCACCGGCCTCTACCGGTATTTCAACGATCGCACCGATCTCGACACCGCGATTCAGCGTGCCATCTGCAAGCAGCTGAGCGCTGCGCTGGTCGTCTCGTTCGCGTTGACCGGCACTCCACGCGATGTGGTGCATCGGGTGGTGAGTACCTACGTCCGCTGGGTCGCCGAGCATCCCGCGTGGACGCGTTTCGTCGAGCAGGATGTCAGTACCGAGTCGCCCAGTCCGCTCGAAGAGACCAATGCCCTGCTCGCCGAGCAGTTGGAGGTCAGCGTCGCGGCGTTTCTCGCGTTGGTGAATGCGGATCTGTCGCCCGAGGATTGGTCGCTGGTGCGTCCGTGGGTCGCGGGTCTGGTGTCCGGCTGCATGGGCGCGGTGCGCAGTTGGAGCGCGCAAACCGAATCACGTACCGGCCTGGATCATTTCGCGACGTTCCTGGCCGACACCATCTGGCTGCAGGTCAAGGGACTTGGGGCATCCCGCGGAATCGCGATACCCCAAGTCCCTCTCGAATCTGTCACCGGCCCCCAGTCAGCTCAGCCGAACGAGGGCTCACTGCGGTAGCGCGACGGCCGTCCGTCGATTCCGAGGGCGCGCCACACGCGCTTGGAGACGCGGTTCATCAGTCCCAGTTCGCCGGCGAGCATGCGTACGTCACCGAAGTTGTCGCGCAATGCCTTTCGTGACGGTTCGCTGTTCCACCACACGGCGTCGACTACCTCGTCGGGGATGTCGAGTTCGCGTCGCATCTGCTTGCTCGGCTTCATGATGACGTCGCACAGCAGCCGCATGATGACGGGCGTCAGGATCGAGATCGACGCCTTCTCGAAGGGGCCGAGGCGAGGAGCCTTGTACCGCAGGTACTGATGCGCGAAGCCGATGTGGCGGGCTTCCTCGGCGATGTGGATCTGCATCACGCGCTGGACCAACGGGTGGCCGACTGCGCCCCCGCGCAGAACGCCCTTCTGCATGTGGTCGATCGGCTCTTCGCCCGCGAGGACGCCGACGAAGAATCCGAACGGTGCCGAGCGGCTGGCGAACACCGTGAGCATCGGCACGATCTTGCGGAACCATCCGGGTCCACCCGGCACGTCGATGCCGATGCGGTTCACCAGCTCCTGGAACATCTGGGTGTGGTGGCACTCTTCGGTGGCCTCGTGCGTCGAGTACCGGAATTCCGGTGAGTCGTTGGGCAGCGTGAGGGCGTACTGCATGAGGCCGCTGATGAGGATCTGCTCGAACTGCAGGCCTACCTTGACCATGCTGGCCTGGCGATACATGCCGATGTGGATCTGCCGATCCAGGGGAAGTGACTTGTACCAATCGGTGTGACCGAGAGGATCCTCGTCCGGGAGTACCCACCGGGGATCGTTGGGAACGATCGCGTATTCGGGCTCGTCCCAGGGAATGTCGAGGAAGGCGTCGAAGTGCTGATGCACCGATGCCGTCGACAAGGAGTGCAAGGTGTCTCGGTAGTGCGTTCGTGCGTCGTCGACTGCAGTCATGGTGGTCCTTCCGCCTGCGTCCCGAACAATCTTTACGCTACAGAGCGTCACATATAAATCCCGTTAGTGCAACGGACCGTCGCAGATACTTACCGAAATGTTGCCGAAGACGACGAAAGCCGGCCGACGCGGCGTCGACCGGCTCTCGCCAAGAACCCTTACCTCACCAGTGCGGCAGCACCATCAACAGGAAGCCGAGACCGATGAGCACGCCGACCGCTCCGGTGCCGATGGCGAGCGCGGTATCGCTGCGTTCGGCGCGCGGCCCGGAGAGATCCGGGCTTCGATCCGCCCACAGCGCGGACGCGATGGCGATCAGGCCGGCTGCGATGCCGAGGCCGGCGGCCCAGAACGACACGATCGACAGAGCGCCGAACATCACGGCGATCTCGGTCACCTGCGTTCGGGTGCGAATGTGTCGATTCCACCACCGCGGCGGCACGTCATCCATGTCGTGAGCGTCGAAATCGGGGGATGTCACTGTCACTGTTCTCTCCTTCCTCAGGCTCGCTGAGCTGGGGCTTGTTGCACGAAAGTATGCCTCTTCATTTTGGCACCCGACGCCCGAGAGTGCTAATCCCAAATTAGTTGCATACGCGCTATAACGGCGTAGGCTCACAACAAACACGACGAGGAGGCTCCATGCACATAGATCTCGACGGACGTATTGCCCTGGTGTCCGGTTCCACACAGGGAATCGGGCTGGCGATCGCTACGGCGCTTGCACTGTCGGGTGCCCGCGTGGTCATCAACGGGCGCTCGCAGGCCACCGTGGACAACGCCGAGCAGCAGATACTCGACACCGTTCCGGGCGCGCGTGTCATCGGGGTCGCCGCCGACCTCACCACCGCCGAGGGCGTCGAGCAACTCACCGCACGGGTCCCCGCGGTCGACATTCTCGTCAACAACCTCGGCATCTTCGGATCCAAGCCCGCCCTCGAGATCGACGACGACGAGTGGCGTCGCTACTTCGAGGTGAACGTGCTCTCGGCCGTTCGCCTGATCCGCACCTACCTGCCCGGGATGATGGAATTCGGTTGGGGCCGAGTGCAGAACATCTGTAGCGATTCCGCGGTGGTCATTCCCGAGGAGATGATCCACTACGGCATGACCAAGACCGCGTTGCTGGCCGTGAGCCGCGGATTTGCCAAAGCCGCTGCCGGGACGGGCGTTACGGTCAATTCCGTCATCGTCGGCCCCACCCACACCGGCGGGGTGGAGGATTTCGTGGCCGAGCTCGTCGGCGACGATCTCCCGTGGGACGAGGCCCAGGCGACGTTCATGAAGAACCATCGCCCGAACTCGTTGATCGGCAGATTGATCGAGCCCGAGGAAGTCGGCAACATGATCGTCTACTTGAGCTCGGAGCAGGCATCTGCCACCACCGGTGGCGCTCTGCGGGTCGACGGCGGTTACGTCGATTCCATCCTGCCCTGATCGAGCACTGTCAGTGGCTGCGGCGCAGCATCTTTCGGCGGTACATGTCGGCGTCGGCAACCTGGGTCAGCGCGTCGAGCACGTCGGGTCCCGGCGAACCGACGGCGATGCCGTACGTGACTGTGACGACATGCCCGTCGACGAGTTCCCTCGCGAGAGCGTCGATCTGCACCGTGTCGAGGCCGGCGACGAGAACGATGAACTCGTCGCCGCCGAGCCGGGCGATCACACTTCCGGCCGGAGCTTTCTCCGTCAGCGTGTCGGCGAGCCCGATGAGAATGCGGTCGCCCGCGGCGTGGCCGTCCCTGTCGTTGACGGCTTTGAAGTGGTCGACATCGAACACGATCGCGGCGATGTTCTCGGATCGACGAGCCGCTCGGGCAGCGAGATTCGTCGCCGCGTCGACGGCACCGGCGCGGTTGAACACCCCGGTCAGCGGGTCGCGGAGAGCACCGGCGATCAGGGCGGCACCGAGAGCGCCGAACACCTCGGCGGCGGCGAGAATGCACACGACGTAGAGCGCGCCCCACAGCATCGGTGCCGGTGCGGGCGCGAGCAGCAGCGCCGTGGCCGACAGCAAGGCCAGCGCCACACACAGGAACCGGGCCACGACGACGGGGTACGCAGCGCGCAGGTAGAGCGCCAGAAACATCGCGGGAATCAACGCCCACACCTGGGCAGCGAGATTCTCATGGGTCAGCATCGTCAGCGCTGGAGCCAATGCCGCACAGGCAATGGCGATCCCCTGCCGCACCGGGCCGGGCCGACGAGACAGGATCGCAACGGATCCCACCGCAGCGACCACTGCGGCCCACATCTCACCCACAGCCCCGGCACCGTTCGTGTCGGCCCAGGACGCGATGAACGCGGCCGAATAGAGCACCAGCTGTACAGCGAGAAGGGACGACAGAACGCGGCGACGCGAGTCGATCACCACCGACCCCGCGTTCACCGACTGCCTGTTTCGCCGTGGGGACACAGCTCATCATCGCCGCCTACCCGCTGGCGTTACCGGACTGCCCCGTACTTTTCCTGCACCAGCAACACGATCAGCCGAAAAAGCGGGCACGCTGTGGCGGCATTCACCGCCGCCGATGAGCTCGTCCGTTGCGAAAATCATCGCAGGCAACGGAACGGCGGGGTCGTGGTCGAGACAGGTGCCGTGCGCCCTGGCAGGGTATTGGCCATGCCCTCGTTCCCTCACGTTCCGCATCCGAGTTCGGTGCACGGTACGGCGGGTCTACGGACGCGGCTGTTGATGTACTTTCTGCTGGCCACAACCGGTCTCTATGCAGTAGGGGTGATCTTGACGTTGCTGCCTCACGGCGACCGGGTGACGTCCGATGTCACCGGTGGTGTCGTAGCTGTCGGCCTGGGAGCGGCCGGCGTGGTGGTGCTGTGGGTTCGACCCGGTACCGCGGTGGCGCTTCGGCTTGCCCTGGCCGCGGCGATGGTGGCGACACCCGCGGTGATGGCGTTCCATCGGCTCGCGGCGGCGCAGAGCCAGTGTCTGATCGCGGCGATGTTTCTGGCGATGTACATCCGTGCGTTCCATCGGGACGGACCCGGCAGAGTGCTGGTCGGCGTGCTCGTGGTGAGTGTGCTGTCGGCGGTGTGGGCTTCTCCTGCTCCGATGTATCCAATTTCGTACCTGATCTTCGGCGTCGCGGTGATTGCCGCAGGCGAGGCGTTCGGTGTGGTGACCAAGGCTCTCATCGTGGCGTCGTGCACCGATCCTCTGACCGGAGTGTTCAACCGGGCGGGATGGGAGATGGCCGCGGCGGAGGTGGCAGGCAGCAGGACTGCGGAGCTTCCGGTCGCGGTGGTGATCGTCGACGTGGACAATTTCAAGGCCGTCAACGATTCGGGCGGACATCGTGCGGGTGACGAACTGCTGATCGATCTGGCGCAGTCCTGGACCCGCGCAGCTCCCTCCGACGCCGTGATCGCACGTCTGGGCGGTGACGAGTTCGCGGCGCTCCTGACAGGGCACAGCCGTGACGTGGTCGACGAGTTCGCCCGGATCACCGCCGAGTCGTTGCCCTACGCCAGCGTCGGAACAGCTCAGTCCACGGATCCGCAGGAGTCTGTCTCGGACATCCTCGCCCGCGCGGACGAAAATCTGTACGGCGTCAAACATGTTCGCCGAGAACGCCCTTGAGGAGTCGGTGTCATGGGGGAATCCCCACGCCGCCAAACCAAATCCCTACCCGCATCGCTGCCGCGTCAGTTCCCGGCTACCTCGGTAGCCCGAGCCAGTCCGTCGACGAGGGTCGGCAGGAAGTACGGAATCGACAGTGCTGTCGGGCCTACTGCGGCACCGGCTTCCTGGCCGACGAATCCTGCCACTGCTCCCCCGGCGACGGCCGGGATCTGCCGCGTCACCGGTGAACCCGTGAATTCGGCCAGTGCAGCGTCGGTATCGACCTGAGTGAACACCACGTCGGCGTCGATCTTCGAGATGTTCTCCGCCGAGACGGTGGTCGAGAACGTCGAGTCGCCGCTCGCCAGGGCCGTCACCGACGGGTCCGAGGTGAAGCCCAGATTCTCGAGCAGCTCCACTCGCGGGTCGGACGGCAGCAGCAGCAGGTAGTAGACATCTGCGGCCTCGGACACGTAAGCGATTGTGCGGCCATCGAACTCGGGGTGTTGCGAGCCTGCGTCGGTGACCTGCTTGTCCAGATCGGCCACGAGTTCACGAGCCCGGTCCGCCCAGCACGTCGCCCGTGGTGGTGATGACGTCGCGCCACGGCGTCGACCACAGTTCTTCCGGCGGGGCGATGACGGGAATTCCGGCGTCGGTCACCGCGTCGTACTCGGCCTGGGTCAGACCCGAATGCGGGGCGAGCAGAACGTCGGGGTCGGCGGCGAGCACCTTCTCGACCGTCAATGCGTCGGTCACGTTGTCCAGCAACGTCGGAGCGGGCCCACCGCTGGCGTCGATGGCGTCGGAGATCCACGGATAGATCAGGTCGTCGCCGCCGCCGTATTCGGCCGACGGCATGGCCACCGGCACCACGCCCAACGCGAGCACAGCGTCGGTGGTGCCGAAGCCCCACGTGGCAATCCGCTCGGGCACGGCGTCGAGGGTGGTCTCGCCGTACATGTGCTGCACGGTCAGCGGAAACGAGTCGGTGGACGACGCGGCGGCGGGGGCGTCATCTGCATCGGACGAGCTGCAGCTCACCAGGGCGAGCGAGGTGAGCACCGCGGCAGCGATGCTGGTCAGTACACGATGAGTCATGAAAAGTCCTGTATGTCGGGGTAGTGACTAAAGGTTAGCCTTAGCTTGCCTGAACCGCGAATCGGCTCCCAGGAACCTCCCAGCCGGAGCCCAGGGTTCTCCCCGGATCTCCGCAGAGTATTGGCACTACCGAAACATCCAGTGCCACATCGAAGGAGACACAACGCGATGCCTCGCATTCCCGAACCCACGAACACCCCCGACGGACCCGCGTACGAAGGTCGACTGCTCGACCGTCCCGACGAGGAGGTGGTCGATCAGGGTGCCGCGTTCGACATCACCACCCTCCTGACCCGCCGCCGCGTTCTGAGCATCGTCGGTGCCGGTGCCGGAGCACTCGCCCTCGCGGCGTGCTCGAGCACGTCGAACGCCGGAAGTACCACCACCACAGCTGCATCCACGACGGCGACCACTGCCTCGGCCACGAGCGAGATTCCGCAGGAGACCAACGGCCCGTATCCCGCCGACGGCACCAACGGCGTCAACGTTCTCGAAGAATCGGGAATCGTTCGCCGAGACGTGACGTCGAGCCTCGACGGCGGCACCACGGTCAGCGGTGTCCCACTGTCGTTCACGTTCACCCTCACCGACATGGCGAACGACAACCGCCCCTTCGAGGGGGCAGCGGTGTACCTGTGGCAGTGCGACGCGAACGGCAAGTACTCGATGTACTCCGAGGGTGCCGAAGACGAGACGTACCTACGCGGTGTGCAGACGGCCGACGCGAGCGGGAGCGCCACCTTCGACACCATCGTGCCCGGCTGCTACTCCGGCCGCTGGACGCACATGCACTTCGAGGTCTACCCCGACGCAGCGTCGGCAACCAACGCCGAGAACGCAATTGCCACGTCGCAGGTCGCCTTTCCGCAGGAGATCCTGAACGACATCTACCAGCTCGACACCTATCCGGGCTCCGCGAGCAACCTCGCCCAGCTCGGCAGTCTCGACAACGACAACGTGTTCGGCGACGGCTACGACCTGGAGATGGGCACCTTCACCGGCGACCCCACGAGCGGCTACGTCGGCTCGCTGGCAGTCGCGATCGACACCACCACCGAACCCGCCATGAGCGCAGCGCCTTCCGGCGGCGGTGCGGGCGGCGGCGGCGGACAACCGCCGATGGGCGGCACACCCCCGGCCGGCGGACCAGCTCCCATCAACTGACCCTCCCCGACTTAACCCACCGAAGGAAACATCATGTTGCACAACCTCACTGGATGGCACGCCCTCGTCGTTCTCGCCATCGTTCTGCTCGTGTTCGGTTCGACCAAACTCCCCTCGCTCGCCAAGGGTGTCGGTCAGTCGATGCGCATCCTCAAAGACGAAGTGCGTGAGGACAAAGCGAAGACATCGGCGACGCCCGACGACGTCTCGGTCCCGGTTCCGTACCGACACGCCTCATGACCGCAGCCACCGCCGTGCGGGGTGCGATGCCCCTTGCCGGGCACATGCGCGAGGCACGTCGCCGTGCGATCCGTGCGGCGGTGTCGCAGCTCGTCGGCGTCCTGATCGGCTTCGCGACCTCCGATGAAATTCTCGACATCCTCCGCGGCCCCGTCGAGGAACTGGCGCTGTCCCGCCAGGCCAGCCTCAACTTCGAGACCGTCACGGGCGCATTCGATCTCCAGCTGCGAATCGCTCTGTTCACCGGCGTCATCGTGTCGAGTCCGGTGTGGTTACGGGAGATCTTCGCTTATCTCACTCCAGGATTGACCCGTCGCGAGAAGAAGTACGTTCTCGGCTTCTCTGCGGCCGCCACCCCACTGTTCGTCGCCGGCTGCGCGTTCGGGTTCACCATCTTCCCTCGTATGGTGAGCGTGCTCGCGGGCTTCTCCTCCGACGAGGACAGCACCATCCTCAACGCGTCGTACTACGTGGATTTCGTCATGAAAATCGTGTTGGCAACCGGTATCGCCTTCGTCCTGCCGGCAGTGTTGGTCATGCTGAACTGCCTCGGCATCGTCTCCGCGCACAGGCTGCGCAGCAGTTGGCGTGTCAGCGTGGTAGCGATCGCCCTGTTCAGCGCGCTGGTCACCCCCGCGGCAGACGTGCTCTCAATGTTCCTCGTCGCGCTGCCGATGGTCACCCTGTTCGGCGCGGCTCTCGCGATCACCGAGATACACGACAGACGATCGTCCAGACGTGCTACTGCACAGGAGAATTCATCATGTTCGGTCTGACATTCGAGAAATTGTTCCTCGTCGCGATCATTGCGGGGTTCGTCCTCGGCCCGCAACGACTGCCCGGCTATGCCCACCGACTCGGACGGGCGGTGCGCACCCTCCGGCACTTCGTCGACAGCACCCGCAGCACGGCGGAGGCCGAGATGGGCGTCCCGCTGCGCCGCAGCGAGTGGGAGTCGTTGGATCTCAAGCAGTACGACCCACGCCGCATCGTCGCCGACGCACTGCGAGAGAACGACGCACTGCAAGAGAACGACGCTCTGCGAGAGAACGATACGGGGACGCCGACCGATCCGGAACTGGTCGCAGAGGCCGCCCGAGTGCGACCCGGTCAGAAGTATCTGATCACCGGACCGTCATCGCATCCGCGTCGCGTGCTCATCGAGTCACTGCCCGAGAACGATCCACGCCGGATCGCTGCCGAGGCATCGACGCGCGAGAATGCGTGCTGAGGCGGTAAATTGTCGGCTCAGCAGCCAGGACTACAGGAGTGTGAACGCCGATGTCCGATCACCGTGCAGACGAGTTCGAGATCCCCACGATCGACATCGGCCCCTTCGCCTCGGGCAGTACGGCCGATGCGGCAGCCCGAGCTCGTGTGGTGGCCGAGATCGACGATGCCTGCACCCGTTCCGGATTCATGCAAATCGTCGGGCACGGCATCGGAGACGAGGTGCTCGACGGTCTGGCGCGGTCCATCGACTCGTTCTTCGCTTTGCCGCTTGCGACCAAGAACGAATACCGGATACCCGACGCGAATCGTGGATACAGCCCGCCCAAGAGCGAATCATTGAGCCTCAGTGTGGGAGTCGAGTCTGCGTCGCGGATGAACGACTTCTTCGAGGCGTTCAATGTGGGGGTCGAAGCGCGGTCCTTCGACTCCCTCGATCTGGACGAGTCGGATTACGGGATCAACGTGTGGCCCGACGAGGTGCCTGATTTCCAACGCGACGTCGAACGGTATTTCGCCGAGGCGTCTCGGGTCGCCCGCACTCTCACCGGAATCTTCGCTGCCGCACTCGAGCTACCGGTCGACTTTTTCGACACGCTCACCGACCAGTCGATCGACGTGCTGCGGATGAACAACTACGCCCTGCCCGAGGGCATGGTCACCCTCGACGGTGACCTCACCGGGATGGGCGAGCACACCGATTTCGGGATCGTGACGGTGTTGTGGGCCGACCAGGTGGCCGGTCTTCAGGTGCTGGGGACCGACCGCGTGTGGCACGACGTCACTCCTCGGGACGGCGCTCTGTTGGTGAACCTGGGAGACCTCACTGCGCGATTGACGAACGACCGGTGGCTGTCCACTCTGCATCGCGTCAAGCCACCCGTCGTCGACGGCACCATCGTGCGTCGGCGGTCGGCAGCGTTCTTCCACGACGGCAATGTCGACGCGGTGATCTCCACCTTGCCGTCGCACCTGGACGCGGATTCCGGCCTGGCCTACGAGCCGGTGTCGGTACGCGATCACATTGCCGCCAAGCTCGCCGGATCGCGGCAGGGCAAGGCGAATGTCGGCGCGGTCCGCGAGGCCGCACGCGTACGCGCGGCGGAAGGCCGATGACGGACGCTTGGGTCAGTCTTCCGACCTCTTCAGCACGGCGATGCACGTCAGAAACACGATCTTGATATCGAGCCGGAGGGACCAGTTCTCGATGTAGTAGTTGTCCCATTCCGCACGATCCGCGATGGGGGTCTGACCGCGCAATCCGTTCACCTGAGCCCATCCGGTGAGACCAGCTTTGACGCGATGTCGCTCGCCGTAGCGTCTGATCTGCGCTGCGAACAGGTCGACGTACTCCGGTCGCTCGGGACGTGGACCGACCAGGCTCATGTCGCCGCGCAGCACATTGAGGAGCTGCGGCAGCTCGTCGAGCGAGGTCTGCCGCATGATCTTGCCGATCCGGGTGCGTCGATCCACGCCTTCCACACCGCCGGGTGCCGCTCCCTCGGTCCGGACGAAGTCTGCATCGGAGTTACGTGGTGGCCGCATGGATCGGAACTTCAAGCAGTCGAACGGGACTCCGTCTCGGCCGATTCGTTCTTGCGCGAAAAAGATGGGCCCGGGGAACTCGCCCGTACCAGCACGGTGAGCACGAGGAACACCGGCGACAACAGCAGCAGAGCCAGTCCCGCAGCGACCCGGTCCAGTGCGCCCTTGAGGACGAACTGCCAACCCCTCGGATCGACATGCCGCAGCACCATCAGGGGCAGCCCGCCCAGATGCTCTATGCGCGCGTGCATTCCGACGGTGTCGAACATGCGGGGTACGAGCCAGACGCGGGCACCGGCATGTTGTGCTGCACGGATCGCGTCGACTATCTGTTCGTGCGGAGCCGACGCGAACGCGATCACCACCTCTTCCACCCGATGCGCTCGGAGTATTCGAGTCAGGTCGGTGAGCGGTCCCAGATACGAAAGCCCCTGTTGCACAGAGGGGTCGATGTCGGGCGAGGAGTCGACTGTCCCGACGAGATCCATCCCGTATTCCGAGGACTGCTTCATTCTGCGCGCCAGTTGCTCTGTGACGGGTCCACTACCGACGATGACAGTCGGTGCACTCGCATGGTGTTTCGCGCGAAGCCAGCGCTGCCCCCACGCCCGTGCCAGGCACGCGATCGCGAGCGCAACAGCTGCGCACAGCCACACACGAACCATGACCGCACCTGGGCGATAGGGAGTCTCGATGGCCAGGATCAGGGCGAGCGTGATCAGGGTCGCGAAAGCGACGGCGGATTGAACCGGGCCGATTTCATCGATGAAGTTTCGTCGAAGCCCACGTCGATAGAGCTTTCTCGACGCGAGCAACACCAGGACCGTGGGCACGAACAACCATGGGTACCACCCCAATGCGGCGACGCTACCGGAGCGCCACTGGACGCCTTCGGCTACGCCGATGGCGGCCGCGAGCGCGTCGAAAAGAACTGTGAGGATCGTACGAACAGGGTTGCTCTTCGGCAGGCGACATTTCGTACACCGAAGGCATATCACCCTTCACGTTCTTCCGGCGTGCAACGCAAGCATCGTCACTGTCGAAACAGCGCTGCTGTCAACGAATTCGCTGTTGAATGAGCCAGGCGATGTCTTCGAGGGTTTGACATGGCCCGACGTCCATTTACGTGGGCGGTAGTCCCACACATCCAGCATTCCGACGGTGAAACCCGCGTCGGACTTGATCGGCGCTGCCATATAGGCGATCAGATCCGCAGTCGCGTGATCCCTCAGTAGCGCATGCTCTCGAATGTCCTGTGCCACCAGCGTTTCGCCGGTTCCACCACGACACAGCACGCCGACCGTTCCACCGCTACGGTCTGTGGCTGCGCTGCCGTTCCCGATGTTCCGACGCTGGCTTTGATGAATTGCGTGTGATCGTCGACGAACGAGATCGACGCACCCTGTGCTCCCATGGCTCGCAATGTCATCCGGGCCAGTTTGTCGAACTGCTCGTCACGAGAACTGCCGATCATGCCGGTAGCTCGTACCGCGGCGAGACGGTCGACGTCGCCGATCTGTAAGTACGTCTGCGGAAGTGACGTCGAATCGGGATCGGACAACTCGATGTTCTCGTATTCGAAACTACGGGCGTCCGCGAGCACGGCGGCCACTTCCGGTGAGGACTCTCGTTCGAGTTCGGTGACGAGCCGAGTGATGATTGCCCGACGTGCGTAGGTGTTGAGGGACTCGCCGGCCTTATCGGCATGGTGCGTCAACAGCCTGTTGATTCGATCTCCGAATCCGGTTTTCCCCAAGTCCACCTATCGGACGGTAGTTCACTCCGCTCTGTTACGCGCAGCGATCGGCCGGCCACCCCGGCTCACACTGGACGGAAGCCGGCTCCCGGCTCTCCCGATTGATTCAGCAGCCGAACGGATTCCGCTGCCGACGCGTACGCGGTGGGGCTGATCAGCGGCACCCCGGATGCGTGGCTGGTGATGCCGACGAGGGTGGTGCCGACGACCAGTGGCCCCCCGGAGTCGGACCAGACAGTGAGCGCGTCGGACATCAGGTCGCTGCCGCGGGCGTCGACGATGCTGCCGCATGTCACTCCGCTGCCGAGCCCGGTCTTGCAGACGGGCTGCCCCACCGATGCGGTACCGATGTCGGTGACGGTGACTCCGCCGAGACTGTTGACGGGTGTCACCTTAGTGGGGTCGAGAACGATGACGCCGTAGTCCGGCCCCCAATGCCCGACGGCGGTGGTGCCGACCGGGGCCGCGGGCGATCCGACGAGCGTGACGGGGAGCCCCGGGCGAAGGATGCAGTGGCCTGCGGTGAGCGCGACGAGTCGGCCCGCGTCGTCGTAGCCGACGGCCGCGATGGAACAGACGGTGAGGTCGTCGAGGCCACCGGTGGTGACGAAACCACTACCGGGGCCGACGACCGGAAGTGGCGCTGCGGTTGCGGTGCCGGTGGACGTCGCAGTGAACGCGAGAGCCAGGGCGGTGAACAGTCCACTGACAACACCGAGTCGAGCAATCTTCATGGTGGGCATTCCTCGTCGATGAATGTCGGTTCGGGGTGAGCGACGCTGGTCGCGTTTCATACCCATCCAACCAGCGCCCGGCTACGAATGCGACTCGTGTGGTGGGTTGTCGGCATCGTCGCCGTGTGGCTGTTGATCGGCGCACTCGTTGCCGTGTGGATCGGCCGCGGCATTCGCCGAGCCGACGTCGAGGAGTCGGCAACCGAGTCCCCGAGCAGGTCGACTCACGAACCACCACCTGAGAAAGACGCCGCGTAATCGAGCGGTGTCACGCCTGGCTCTACGAGCCGGCTTCAGGAATGCGTCACGGGCGAACCGTGCGACCTCGAACCAACACTGCGACTCCCATTCCGATCAGGGCCAGGATCAGCGGAGCCGCTATTGCCATGTTCGCACCGATGGCAGTGAACAGGACCACCGCCCCCAGAGCCGCGAGGAAATACACAACCGCAAAACGTGGTGCCCAGAACACTGTGTGCATGGATCCTCCTACATCGGAAGCAGTCTCACTCGGACCAGAAGACGAGAATTACTACGAACAAGACGACGAACAGCAACAGGCCACCGCCGGCCAGAGCAAGTGTTCGTGCGTTGGTCACTGTAAAAATCCCGTCGCCTGCTGGGACGGCGTTGGTTTCGGCGATCGAGAAAGTGACCCCGAACAAGAGCAAGAACTCGATAACCCATGCCCACCAGGGCAACTCGAGTCTTGCCATGGTCAACACGGAGCCCAGCATGATGGCCAACGACACTACTGCCGCGTAGACCACTGACGGCAGGGTCACACCCCACGGGGTCCGGATGCTCTTCATATCTCCGTCCCGGGCCCAACCGCTGCCCCGCGCTACACGCACATGCCCCTGTCGTTAGCCAGAGTACTTAGTTGCGCTCTCTAGTCAAGGGGTCGGTCGCACCATCACTCCGCAGGTGTGTCCCCAGCTTCGAGGGTGAACTGCACAACGTTGATGCGTGAGTTCTTGAATCGCTCCGACGACCCGGTGAGGTATTGCACGTATTTGTCGTAGGTCGCTTCCGACGACAGTGCGATGGCCTCGTCCTTGGACGCGATCAACTTCTCGGCCCACGTGTCGAGTGTCCGTGCATAGTGCGGTCCCAGTGCATGCTCGCGGAGCAACTCGAATCCCGCCTCGGCCGCTTTCGCCTTCACCACCTTGACCAACGTCAACTGCCCACCGGGAAAGATGTCGCGCAGGATGAAGCGGGAGAAATGCGCATCCTCACGCGTGAGTCCACCCCCGGAGGCTGGGTCGGGCGGGGTAATGACGATGGTGTGCAACAGCATTCGGCCACCGGGCTGCAACACCGAACGGCACTTGGCGAAGAACGCCGAATACCGCTGACGCCTGAAGTGCTCGAACGCACCGATGGACACGATCCGGTCGACGGGCTCGTCGAATTCCTCCCAGCCCTGCAACCGGATGTCGACGTTGCGTTCGGTCGGTAGGTCGGCGACGAGCGCGCGACCGCGCTCGTACTGGTTTCGACTCAACGTCAGACCGATGACGTTGACGTCGTACTTCTCCACCGCTCGCTTGACGAGAGCTCCCCAGCCGCAACCGATATCGAGCAGTGTCATGCCCGGCTTCAGATCGAGCTTGCCCAGCGCCAGGTCGATCTTGGCCGTCTGCGCTTCCTCCAACGTCATGTCGTCGCGCTCGAAATAGGCGCAGCTGTACGTCATGCTCGGATCGAGGAACAGCGCGAAGAAATCGTCCGACAGGTCGTAATGCGCCCGCACATCATCGACGAACGGCTCCAGTTGTTGGTTCATCACGCCACACCCTTCCCCACAGCATCGGCGCCGATCACTCGGCCTAGTGCACGGGCACCCTGCACGCCCAGCATGTCTTCGTGTTCCACATCGACCTCTGTCACCGAGATCCGGCCGTCGACCAGAGCCGTCCAGTGCTTCGCGCCGTCCGAGCCCCGGGCGGCGAAGTAGTGGACATCGCCCGCGTACACCGCCGGCCGGTACGACGCGACCCAGCTGGCAGCGGAGACGACCGGTCTATACATGGCACGTAAATCGTCCTCGGTGAGGAATGTCAGTTCGGTTCGCGTACTCCGCAATTCGGTCACGATGTCCTCGAAGGACGTCGCCTCGACCCCGAGCTGACGAGCGAGATCGTCGATGCCGAATTCCTCGGCGTCGTCGGGGGCTGCGAGTTGCGCATCGACGAGCGCCAGCAACGCGACGTCCTCGCCTTCCGACTGCAACTGCACGGCCGCCGCGTGGGCGATCACACCGCCGAGCGACCACCCCAGCAGGTGGTAAGGCCCGTGCGGCTGCACATCTCGAATCATCCGCACGTACGCGAAAGCGAACTCCTCGATCGACGACGGCGCAGCGTCACGGTTCGAGATACCCGGATCCTGCAGGCCGTACACCGGGCGGTCCGTCTCCCCCAGCAACGACAGGTAGCTCCACGCGATTCCGATGGCCGGGTGCACGCAGAACAGGGGTGCGCCCACGCCGTCGGTCCGCAGCGGCAGCAGCACATCGAACGCGCCACTCGGTTCGATGTCTCCGTCGTCCATGTCGAGGCGCACGGCCAATGCCGTGATCGTCGGATGCTCGAGCAATGCACTGATCGGGATGCGACGGCTCAGTTTGTCGCCGAGGGCGTCCATCACCTGCACCGCCGAGAGGGAGTGCCCGCCAAGATCGAAGAAATTGTCGTCGATACCGATGTCGTCGGCGGCGATATGCAGCACGTCTGAGAACACGGTGTGCACGAGTACTTCGGTGGGCGAGACCGGCGCGCGTCGTTCGGTCGACATCACGGTGGGCTCGGGCAGCCTGCTCGTATCGACCTTGCCCGACAACGTCATCGGCAACGCGTCCACGACGGTCACGGTGCTGGGCACCATGTAGGCGGGCACTGTTCTCGCCAGAAAGTCGCGAGTCTCTCGCGGTTCGACCGCACCCACCACGTAGGCAGCCAAGGAGTTCGCATGCCCGATCACGCTGGCCTGGCGCACGGTGGGGTGACGCAGCAGTGCCGCCTCGACCTCGGCGAGTTCGACGCGATGGCCACGGATCTTCACCTGCGAATCCACTCGACCCAGATATTCGAGTTCGCGTCCCGTCTCGCGCGCCACCCACCGCACCAGATCGCCGGTGCGATAGAGCCTGCCGTCACCGAAGGGATTGGCGACGAAGCTGCTCGACGTCAACGCAGCGTCGCCCACGTACCCGTCGGCCAGACCGGCCCCGCCCAGGTACAGCTCCCCCACGACGTCGGTGCCCACCGGTCGCAAACGCGCGTCGAGAACCACCGTGTCGAATCCGAGGGTCGGTACGCCGATGGTCACCGCAGCCGATGCCCAGTCCCGCTGATGCGTGGTGCAGGTGCTCATGACGGTTCCCTCGGTGGGCCCGTACGCGTTGAACACCGAGCGATCCTGCGACCATCGCTGCAGCAGTGCAGAATTGGCGGCCTCGCCGGCCATGACGACCACCCGGAGAGAGGGCAGAGCCGCGGAGTCGGTCACCTGCAGCACGGTCGGGGTGAGGCAGGCGTGGGTCACCTGGTGCCGGTCGACGAGCGCCTCGAGCTCGCGTCCACCGTGCACATCGGGCGGCACGATCACCAGGCTCGCACCGGCACCGACGGCCATCAGCGTCTCGAAGATCGACGCATCGAAACTCGGTGACGCGAACTGCAGCACGCGGGATTCAGGCGTGACGTCGAACAGCTCTCGTTGGCTCTGAACGAGATTCGCGATACCGCGGTGCGTCACCCGCACACCCTTGGGTGCCCCGGTCGATCCCGAGGTGTAGACGACGTACGCCGTGCTGTCGACGGGTGCTTCACGTACCTGGAAGTGGTCGAGCTCGTCACCATCAACCGTCAGCCAGTCGTTTCCGGCCGAGTGGAAGTCCACGGACGCAATTCCCGTGACGGGGGCAGCGCGATCGAGTATCTCCCGTGCGCGCGCGGCGGGCTGCGACGGATCGATCGGAAGGAAGCCCGCACCGGCCTTGGCCACAGCCCAGATCGCGGTGAGGTACTCAACAGACCGTGGCAGGGCGATCGCCACCAACGACCCCGGCTCGACTCCGGCCCGGACGAGCCTGTCGGCCAGAGCATTCGATTGCCTGTCCAGCTCGCGGTAGGTCCCCGAACGCGAGTCGTCGATCACCGCGATGTTGTCGGGCCAGCTACTCGCCGCCCGCATGAATACTTGCGCCAGTGTGGACTGATCGGCCGTGCCGTCTCGGCGGGACACGACCGCCGATCCACCCTGACCGAATTCTGCGCTGCCGAGCCGAAGGTCCGGTGCCGCGGCGACCGTGTTCAACACCGTGGTCAGACGTTCTGCCAGTCCGGTGACGACCGCCTGGGAGAACCGGTCGGCGGAGTACGCGAGAGTGCCCAGCAGCCCGGCATCGGATTCTTCGACGACGAATTCCAGATCGAATTGCGTCGCCGTGATATCCACTCGACGCGGATTGACGGCGCTCGGGCCCAATTCGATTGTGGGCGTGCTGACGTCACCGAAGGCCAGAAGCACCTGGAACAGCGGGTGCGTGTCGACGGCGCGGGTGGGTTGTACCGCGTCCACCACCCACTCGAACGGGACGTCCGAGTTCGCGAAGGCATCGAGGTCTCGATTGCGCACCTCGGTCACGAAATCCTCGAACGTCGACGCCGGATCGACGTCGGTCCGCAGGACAACGGTGCCGACGAACATGCCGACGAGGTGGTCGAGTGCCGGATCTGCTCGGCCCGACACCGGAGTTCCGATGGCGATATCCCGAGTTCCGCTGGCCTCCGCGAGTACGGCCGCCAGCGCCGCGTGGACGACGACGAAGACCGTCGCGCCCAGACGATGCGCGAGCGACCGCAGATTCGCGAGAGTGTCTGCGTCGACGGCAAACTGGACTCCCGACGCCTCCTGCTCGGCGTCAGGAGTGCCGGTGGGCAGGTCGAGGAATTCCGGCAAGCCGGCCAGGGTGCGACGCCAGAAGTCGAGTTGGTCGGACGCCACCGCGTCCAGGACGTCGCGTTGCCACACGCGGTAGTCCGGATAGTCGACGGCGAGTGGAGTGAACTGCGGTGTAGCTCCGGCCGTTCGAGCCAGCAGAGCCGTCTCGATGTCGCGGCTCAGTGGACGTAGCGACAGGCCGTCGACCGCGATGTGGTGGGCGACGACGGTCAACACGCGCTCACCGCGACGTCCCGCGAGCATGAGTCGTAGCGGTGCCTCGACGGTCAGGTCGAAGCCCTGCTGTGCCACCCCGCCGATGCCCGCATGGGCGTCGTCCAGGGTCGACAGCACGATCTGCGGATCGAGGACCACCGTCACGGGGCCGTCGCCCGTCGACGGATACACCGTGCGGAGCGGCGTATGCCGTTCCAGCACATCGGCAATCGCCGCGCGCAGCACCTCGAGGTCGAGTCCGTCCGGAAGCGTCACCTCGAAGGCGATGTTGTAGGCCGCCGATGTCGGGTCGTATCGATTCTGCAGCCAGATGCGTCGCTCGGCCGGCGCGAGGCCGGAGTAGGAGCGCGCATCCGCGCGGTGCACCAGCGCGGGGAGCGCGGTGTAGTTGTCGGACAGCACCTCGATCGCCGACGCGAGCTGCGTCGCGGTGGGGGCTTCGAATACCGTCCGCACCGGAACCCGAACGCCGAGCACCGCGCTGATGCGGGTGGCGACGCGGGTGGCCGCGAGGGAGTCGCCCCCGAGGACGAAGAAATTGCTGTCGACGGCCGGCACGTCGACCCCCAACGTGTCGGCGAAGATTCCGAGAATGACGTCCTGCGTCAACGTGCGACCGGCCCCCGGTTCGGAGTCGGGCAACATCGCCGGCAACAAGGCCTCCTTGTCCACCTTTCCGTTGCCGGTCAACGGAATACGATCGATCGACGTGATGACGGCCGGCTGCATCGCCAACGGCAGCCGGTCCAAGAGCCACTGGCCCGCCTCGAACTCGCTGGTTCCCACCACCCAGGCGTGAATTCTGTTGTCGACCACCAGTGCTGTCGCGGCACTGACGTCGGGATGCGCCGTCAGTGCGCTCTCGATGTCTCCGAGTTCGATGCGCACACCGTTGATCTGCACCTGGTCGTCGCGCCGACCGCGGTAGTCGAGCAGTCCCGAGAGTTCACGTCGAACAAGATCGCCGGTCCGGTACATCCGGGCACCGCCGTCGGTTGCGACGAAGCGCGCGGCAGTCGACGCCGGATCTGCTCGGTAGCCGCGAGCCACACCGGACCCCGCGAGATACAGCTCTCCGACGCCTCCGAGTGGCACCGGCTGCAACCGGTCGTCGAGCACGAAGGCTCCGACGTGGTCCAACGGGCGGCCGATCGTGACGGGCTCTCCGGCACGCAGTGATTCGGCCAGGGTGGCCACCACCGTGGCTTCGCTGGGTCCGTAGGCGTTGAGCATCGAGCGCCCGGCCGACCACGCGTCGACGACCCCGGCACCGAGCACGTCTCCGCCGACCGCGACGGTCTCGATGCCGTCCACCGTCGGCACCGTCGCGAGTACCGCGGGTGTGGACAGGTAGTGGGTCACTCGCTGCTCGGCGAGGAACCCGGCCATCTCCTCACCGCCGAGCAGGTCACGCGGGGCGATCACCATGGTCGCTCCGGCCCCGAACGCGAGGACGAGCTCGAGCACCGCGGCATCGAAGTTCACCGAGTATCCGTGCAGCACTCGCGACATCGCCGTGACGCCGTAGCGCGACACAACTTGCTGCGCGAGTGAATACACACCCTGATGCGTCACGACGACGGGCTTGGGCGTGCCGGTGGAACCGGACGTATGAATCACGTACGCCGGGTGTGCTGGTTCGAGCGTCGCCAGTCGGTCGTCGTCGGTCAGTGGCGCGTCGCTGAACGTCTGCGCGTGGCTCTCCTCGACCCACCGCACTCCCGGTTCCGTTCCGCCGAAGCCGATCACGATGGGCCCCAGCATTTGCTCCCGGCGAGCCGCCGGGTAGCGGGGATCCACCGGTACGAATGCTCCACCGGCCTTCACCACGGACCACAGCGCCACGATGTACTCGGCCGAGCGCTCGAGCGACAACGCGACGAGGGTTTCCGGTCCCACGCCGTGGGCGATCAGCAGGCGTGCGATTCGGTTGGACCGACGATCGAGTTCGGAGTACGCCAGCGATTCCAGGCCATCGATCGCCACCGAATCTGCTGTGCCACGGACCAACACGTCCAGGAGCGTGCCGGTGTCGGATTCGGCGGGTTGTGTCGGTGCATCGGCAAGAGCGAGGTCGCCGACGACGAACACGGGGTCCGACACCGCCGCATGCAGGAGTGCCGTCACCGCGGACGCGAACTGTTCGACGGTGGCCCGCTGATACAGGTCCAGCGCATATTCGATCTGTCCGACGAGACCGGCCGATTCGGCATGTCCGGCGGAGGATTCCTCCAGCACGAGATTGAGGTCGAACTCGGAGGTGCGAGTGGGTATCTCCAGCACCGAGAACGGCAGGTCGTCGACCGATCGGTGCGGTGCATTGTCGAATGCCAGCATCACCTGGAACAGCGGGTGCCGGTCCAGCGATCGATCGGTGGTCACGGCGTCGACGATGCGCTCGAATGGCACGTCCGAGTGAGAGAAGGCGTGGAGGTCGGCGGAACGGACGGCACCCAACAGGTCGGCGAAACTACCGGCCGGGTCCACTGTGACTGCGAGAGGGAGGGTTCCGACGAACATTCCGACCATCTCGTCGAGGGCTTCGTGGCCTCGCCCGGCCGTCGGCGATCCGACCACCACGCGGTTCGATGTGCCGAATCGACTCAGGGCCGCGGCCACCGCGGCGTGGACCACCATGAATGTGGTGGCGTTGTTCGACCGCGCCAGCTCACGGATGCCCGCATGCAGGTCCGGTCCGATCTCGAACGGAACCGCGTCGGTGGTCATCGACTGCACGGCGGGTCGGGGGAAGTCGGACGGCAATTCCGCCAGCGCGGTGTCGCGCTCCCCCAGCACCGAGGTCCAGAACGAGAGTTGCTCGCCGGCAACCGCATCCACCGTCGCCCGGTTCCACACCGAGTACTGGCCGTACTGCGCGCGTAGGCGTGGCCACGTCGGTGCATGACCGGCCGTGCGTGATGCGTGGGCGAACGCGAAGTCGCGTACGAGTGGGTCGAGGGACCATCCGTCCATCGAGATGTGGTGCACTGCCACGACGACCACCGTGTCGCCGGACTCCTCCACGCTCAGCAGCGCTGCCCGGATGGGGACGTCGGCCGCGACGTCGAATCCCTGCCCGGCAATAGCCGCGACGGCGTCGTCGAGGTGATGCTCGGGCACAATGTGGGCCGGTACATCGACCAGGACGGTGTCGGTGGGCCGCACCACCTGCCGCGGGCCGTCACCGTCGTCCGGGTAGTAGGTGCGCAGCGCCTCGTGTCGTTCGGCGACATCGCGCAGTGCTGTCAGGACCAATGACGCATCGCCGCCCGCTGCGACCCGAATCGCAATGGGCATGTTGTAGGCGGGTGATGTGGGGTCGAACTGGTTGAGGAACCACAGGCGTTGTTGCGCGTACGACAGCGGGACATGTTCCGGCAGAACGGTATCGAGCAAGTCGAGCGAGACTTCACGCTCGGCGGACGCATCGATGGCGGCCGCGACGGCGCGGACGGTGGGGTCGGCGAACAACGCGGTGAGCGAGACTCCCGAGCCGAGGCGAGCGAGAACTCGGGTGGCGCTGAGCGAATCACCGCCGAGCTCGAAGAAGGAGTGCTCACGACCCACCTCCTCGACGCCGAGAACGTCGGCGAAGGCTGCGGCGACAGCGCGTTCGGTCTCGGTCTGCGACGGTACGTACTCGGTGTGTGTCGGCTCGGTGGGGGCCGGTAGTGCCCGACGGTCGACCTTGCCGCCTGCCGTCATCGGCAGTGCGTCCAGAACGACGATGTGGCGGGGAGTCATCCATGCCGGCAACCGGTTCCGCAAGTGGCTGTCGAGCCCGTCGGAGACACCGGTGACGTACAGGGCCAGTCGATCGTCACGAACGACGGCCGCGGCCGCGGTCACTCCAGCGAAAGAGGTTGCTGCGGATTCGATTTCACCGAGTTCGAGTCGACGCCCGTGCAATTGGATCTGATGGTCGGAGCGGCCCAGGTATTCGAGCGAGGACCCGTCGAACGACCACCGGACGATGTCGCCCGTGCGGTAGAGCCGCGCTCCGGCCGCGCCCGGGTCGGCAACGAACCGCGTCGCGGTCGAACCGGGTTGGCCGTCGTATCCGCGGGCGAGTCCGTCGCCGCCGAGATACAGCTCGCCGACGCCTCCGTGTGGTGTGGGCCGCAGGTGCGAGTCCAGTACCAGCGCACGAACACCCGGTAGGGGCGCACCGATCGTGATGCGCTCACCGGCGACCATCGGGGCGGACAGCGTCGCCAATACCGTTGTCTCGGTGGGTCCGTAGGCGTCGAGCATCGTTCGTTCAGGAGTGGCGAATCGGTCCCGCAGTGTGGGTGGGCACTCTTCGCCGCCGACGTCGAAGACTTCGATGGAGCGCAGATCTTCCGGGTCGAGTGTCGCCAGCACCGTCGGTGAGGTGATCAGATGCGTGATCTTCTCGCCGGCCAGGAACTCGGCGAGGGCAGGCCCGGCGTAGACATCGGCCGGGGCGATCACCAGGGTGGCACCCGCCGCGAAGGCAGCGAGAACCTCCTGGATGGACGCGTCGAACACGGGCGAGGCCAGGTGCAGCACTCGCGAGTCGACGGTCACGGCATACCGATCGACGACGTTATCGGCCAATTGTGCCAGGCCGCGATGAGTGACGCTGACGGCCTTGGGTTTTCCGGTCGATCCCGAGGTGTGGATGACGTAGGCCTCGTTGTCGACGTGCAACGCCGGCGGCGCGAGGTCACGTTCGTTCGCGTCGAGAAGATCCTCGATGTCGAACCATTCGATGGTGCTCGGAAGCTGTTCCAGCACATCCTTGGTGGTGATACCGAATTCGATGTCTGCGCCGGCCAGCACCGTAGCCAGCCGCTCGGTGGGCTCGGTGGGGTCGAGCGGAACGAACGAGGCTCCGGCAGTGGAGACCGACCACGAGGCGAGCAGAGATTCGTAGGAGCGTTCCATCGCCACGGCAATGCGCTTCTCGACGCCTGCGCCCAGCGAGACCAGTTGTGCTGCAATGTGTTCTGCGACCCTGGTGAAGTCCTCACTGGACTGGTCGACACCCGCGGCACGCACCACCGTCCCGCGTCGCAGCAGCGACGACAGCGGTGCCGGCGTCACCGTGTCCGCTGGACGTGCAGTCGGCAACGCTGATTCGTCCGCGGCATCGAGCACATCCAGATCCGATACCGCAAGGCCCTCGGGGGCATTCACCACCGCGCGCAGCAGAACCAGGAACCGACGGTGATGGGCTGCGAGCTCATCGGTGGAGTAGAGGGCCGGGTTGCCGAGGAAGTCGACGCGGGTGCTAGTGCCTGCGACTCCGGGGTAGACGTTGACCATCATGTCGTCGATGGGGCCGCTGGAGAGCACGCGGTATTCGCCGATGACATCGCCGAGCCGAATTGTGCTGTTGTACATCATGATGTTGACCGTGGGGCCGAACACTCCGCGTCCGGCGGCGGCGCTGCCGGTGCCGTCGCCGGTCTCGCGCTGCATGTCCTCGACGCGGAAACGCTGGTGGCGCAGCGCGCCGGTGAGTTCCACCTGAATGCGTCGCAGGAGTTCTTCGACGGTCACGCCCTGTTCGACGCCGATGCGCAGGGGCACGACGTTGGACATCATTCCGGACGATTCCCGCAGTTTGGTGGTGGCTCGGCCCGATACCGGGAGGCTGAGCATCACGTCGTCGGTGTCGGTCATGCGCGCGAGATACAGCGCGAACGTCGCGAGCACGACAGGAACATCGGAGCTGTTGTACCGATGCGCCACGGCCGCCACGGCTTCGGTGAGGTCTGCGTCCAGCACGGCACCCACACTCACCGTCACGCCGCTCGGTGCCGCGCGCGTGTACGTGTTGCCGGCCAGTCGGGGTGCGTCCAGGTGGCCGTCGAGTCGGCCGAGCCAGTACTGGCGGTCGGTGTCGTAGCGGGAGGAGTTGGGGTAGGCAGCCTCGTAGTCGTAGATCTCGCGGACGCCGATGGCGCGGGTCTTCGGAATCTCGGTGCCCTCGGTCAACGCGGTGTACACCGCCGCGGTGCGCTCCTGGACGGAGATCGCGCCGAGGCCGTCCATGACGATGTGGTGGGCGCGGCTGTACCAGTAGTAGTGCCCATCGTTCACCTGGATAATTTCGGAGGCGATCAACTGATCGCGAACCAGATCGACGGGGCGACGGTACTGCTCGTCCATGTAGCGCTGAGCATCCTCGACGGGATTCTCGCGGTCTCGGAAATCGCGATAGATCATCGCGTATGGCACCCGGAGGTCTCGCCACTGGTACGGATGACCGTCGTGCAGTCCGATCCGCACTGCGGGCGATTCGAGTTGCCTGCAGGCGATGTCCGTGGCTCGGATCAGGACGGCCGGATCGATATCGCCGCGAATTTCGACGTATTGGGCGATGGTGAACGGTACGTCCGGTGCCAGCTGCTGGGCGAGGTAGATATTCATCTGCGCAGCGGACAAAGGGAAGCGGCCATCCTCGAACAGCTCACCAACCTCTGGCGACACTCGATGACCTCCTCAACGCATATGCTTCGACGGCGTGAATTTTCGGCTGACGTGCCGCCCAGCAACGTCGATCTACATCGCCCGTAACAAACCTAGTCGACCCACTGTGAATGCTCTACCCGGATCGAACGACAGGTACGCCGGAACCGCCGCTCCCCTTTAGGCTATGCACTCGACCGACTTCCTATGACCGAGAGGCCACCGACAATGGCGACCAGTTCCACCGATGTTCGTGGTTCTCGATCCGGCAAGAAGCGGCCGATTCTCCTGACGGTAGGGGTGTTACTGGTCGTCCTCGTCGCATTTCTGGTGTGGCTGGGGTACGAGGCCTACACCGCTCAGTCCAGCCTGAACGCGACGCGCGACTCCGCCACGCAGGCGAAAGATGCTCTGCTCGACGGTGATGCGGCCGGTGCCGAGGCCGCGGCCGCTCGGGCCTCGGAATCGGCAGACGACGCGGTGGCGGCAACGACGTCCATCCCGTTTTCGATAGCGAAAGCCGTTCCTTACCTTGGAAGTCCGCTGAAATCGGTAGCTCAGATCACCGATGTGGTGCACGGTTTGGCCGTGGACGTCCTCACTCCCGCATCAACGGCGGGCGAAAGCCTGAATCCGAGCAGCCTCGTCGAAGGTGGCGGCAAGGTCGATACCGCCGCTCTCCGGGACGCACAACCTGTGCTGGAGCAGACCGCCGCCGCAGCCGAGGAATTGAGCCTCCAAGCCCAGCAGGTGGACGAGCCCGCATTCCTCGGCGTCGTGAGCGATGCACGTACGTCGTTGATCGATCAAACACACGACCTCGCAGGCCTGCTCACCAACACCCGCATCGCCAGTCAACTGTTGCCGTCGATGCTCGGCGACAACGGCCCGCGCAGTTACTTTCTCGCGTTCCAGACCAACGCGGAGGCCCGCGGTACCGGTGGCCTGCTCGGTGGCTACGGCATCATTCGCGCCGAGAACGGCACCGCCCGTGTCGACACCCTGGGTGCCAACAACGAACTCGAATTCGCGAAGCAGCCCATCGACCTGGGCCCCGAGTACAACGCACTGTGGGCACCGCGCAACACCACGACCGACTTCCGAAACTCGAATGCCAGCCCGCACTTTCCGTATGCCGGTCAGATCTGGTCGTCGATGTGGACGGAGCAGACCGGCGAGGTGCTCAACGGTGCCATCGCGACCGATCCGATTGCGTTGAGCTACATCCTCGGAGCCACCGGGCCGGTCACGCTGGCCGACGGCGAGCAGATCACCGCAGACAATGTCGTCGAAATCACCCTCAGCACCGCCTATTCGAGGTTCGGCGACGACCAATTGGCCCGCAAGACGTATCTTCAGCAGATCGCGTCCGCAGTGGTACAGAAGATGACGACGGGCGCTGCCCCCACCAGATCGTTGCTCGACGCGGTGGGCCGCGCCGGCAGTGAGGGCCGCATTTCGGTGTGGAGCGCAGATCCGGCCGAGCAGGCAATTCTGGCCGGCACCAAGGTGGGTCACGTGTTGCCGGATAGCCCGGCCCCCTACGCCAATGTGGTGGTCAACAATGCCGGTGGCAACAAGCTGGATTACTACCTGGCCCGCGATATCAAATATTCGGCTGAATCCTGCACCGCCGGGACCCGTAAGTCGACAGTGACGGCGACACTGACCAACAACGTTGATCCGAACGGCCTGACGTCGTACGTGGCGAGCACGTTCCAGCCCAACGTCCCATACGGCACCAACGAGTCGATCGTCTATCTGTACGGCACTCAGGGCGCGAAAATCACGTCCATGAAGGTGAACGGTGTCTCCGGATTCTCCATCCAGGCCGGCACCGAATTGGGTCGTCCTGTGCAGGCCGCGTATCTGACCATTCCGCCGGGCAAATCGCAGACGGTCACCTGGGAGCTCGAGGAGCCGTCAGCTCCGGGTGAGGCGACGGTGCCCGTGCAACCTTTGGTCGATCAGCCGACGGTCAGCATCGACGTCCCGCAATGTTGACTCCCCAGCGTTGACAGCCCAGCGCTGACAGCCCGATAACCCCAGCCCCGCGCGTCTTCGTCACACTAGGCGCGACGGGGCTGCGGTTGTTCTTCGGCTGACTTACAGTTCGTTCCGTGTTCGGAAAACGACGTAGGGACCGGGTCAGGCCACCAGAAAAGGCGCATCCATTTGTTTGGATCGCGTTGATAGTCCTGACGCTTGCACTAACCGTGCTGTTCGTGGTCGCGGAATTCGAGGGTCGCGTCTAGCCTCCAACAGTCGAAATGCCCCGCCACAGCAATTGTGGCGGGGCATTTCGGGTTGTGGCTGTGAGTAATCTCGGCCGCGCTAGTTCTGTCGACGGAACCGACTATTCACGGAAGCGGGGGTTGTCGGTGCCGTTTCTGGGCGGGTCGGTGTGCACTTCGGGACGCCGCGCTCGTCCGTATGGAGCCGCGCTGACGGCCGAGCGTGCAGTGTCGGTCGGTGCCGAAGGCGCAGGCTGCGCCGAGCCGGTGGATGTCGATGCAGCCTGCGGCGGCGTGGGTGCAGCGACCGGGCCAGATGGCTCGACCGGGCCTTGCGGTGCCGGTGCGGGCACCGGGGGCACAACCTGACGAGGCAGGTTGGTATCGGCGGTGTAGTTGTACGAGTAGCTGTACATGTCCCCCTTCTTCGACGGGGTCAACGCCAGCACCACGCCGAGGACACGGGCACCGATGGTTTCGAGATTACCGATAGCTCGCGCGAGTTCGTTGGACTTCGTGTGTCCGTACCGGGTGACGAGAAGAGCTCCGTCAGCATGGGTGGTGAGGACAGCCGAGTCGGTGACGGGCAGCAACGGGGCACCGTCGACGATCACGTAGTCGAACCTCGAACGCAGTTCGACCAACAGAGCACGCGAGGCTTCCGAGCCCAACAGCTCGGACGGGTTCGGCGGGATGGGGCCCGAGGCCATGGCCTGCAGACCCTCGTACTTGGTGGGCTGCAGCACCTCTTCCACCGTTGCTTGGCCGGCGAGAACGGTACTCATTCCGACCGAGCCGATGAGACCCATGTACTTCGAAACGCGCGGCCGACGCAGATCGCCTTCCACGAGAGCCACATGGTGGCCTGCTTCGGCCAGGGCCACGGCGAGATTCACTGCGGTGGTCGTCTTACCTTCACTGGGAATCGCACTCGTGACGACGATGACTCGTGGTGGATGGTCGACCTCAAGGAACTGCAAGTTGGTGCGCAGCTCGCGGAACGCCTCGGCACTAGCCGACTGGGTGAGATCTTGGAAGTCGACGGCCGGATGCGCCTTACGCTCCTTGTCGAACGGGATCGTACCGACGAGCGCCTTACCGGAGATCGCTTCGATCTCGCGACGACCCTTGATCGTGTTGTCCAAACGGTCTCGCAACACCGCCAACGCGATGCCGAGCAACAGACCCACCGCAGCACCGAGCGCGAGGTTGCGCTTGGTGTTAGGGCTGACAGGCGTAGACGACGCCTCGGCCTGTTGGAACGTCTTGACCCCGGCCGCGGGGTCACCACCATTGGCCGGTGTCTCCAGTTCCCGGACCTGCTCGGTCAATTCGGTGGCCATCGCATTGGCAATGTCGCGAGCGCGTTCAGGCGACGAATCTGTGACCGTCAGATTGAACAGAACAGTGTCGGGAGTCGACGACGCCTTCACCTTCGATGCCAGCTGGGCCGCGCTCATACCCCCGAGCGGAAGTACGTTGAGAACGCGGGCTGCCAACGCGTCGCTGGTCGCCAACTCCGAGTACGACGCCACGAGTTGCTGCGAGGTCAGGTTGCCCTGGTAGGTCTCACTTACCGTCGCGCCACCAGAAGTAGAGACGAACATCCTGGCGCTCGACTCATACAGGGGTGTTGTCAACAGTGACGCACCCAAAGCACCAAGGATCACTACGACCACGGTTACGGCGATGATGATCCATCTCGCCTTCAGGATTTTCAGGTAATCCTGTATCTCCATGCTTCGAGCTCCTCGTCCGTTCGTACAACCCCGCAACGGGCTACTGTGTGGCTCAATCGTTACATAAGTATTTGATCTCCGTGCACCGGATGGCTCCCGGCCCGGAAGCCAGTTAATGATTCGTTTGATTCACGACACCTCAGTCGGGGAATTCCCCGCTGTGACGTATCACGACAATCTCTGTCCCTGATTCTGAAGCAAGTGTTAACAATTGAAAAAACAGACGCGAGCAGTGCGGCAGCCGTCTGTGCGCGAACGAAGAGAGGGCTCTGCACTCAAGCTGCAAGTCGGGGTGATTCTCGACACCCGGATGGATCAAGCAAGCTTGATCTTTGGAACAGGGCTGTTTTTAAGCTACACCGACCAAGAACCCAATTCCGCACTCCAGCGCGAGTGAACCTCCTTGACTTGCCTCGGCCGGGCCGTGCGGGCATCGACGAGCGGGGGACACGAACTCAGAAGGTGGGCAGGGTCCCTGCTTCGAGGGCTTCGGTGAGGGTGGGGGCGGCTTTGTCTTTGGCGGAGAGCTCGTAGGTCAGAGGCGATCCGTCGCGGCCGGTGGTGGGCCAGTCGATGCCCAGCGCGGGGTCGAGGGGGTTGATGTCGCGGTCCAGTGCCGGGGTGTACTCCAACGAACACAGGTACATGACGGTGGAGCCATCTTCGAGCGAGAGGATGGCGTGGCCGAGTCCTTCGGAGAGGAACACTGCTTTGCGGTCGACGTCGTCGATCAGCACGCTGTCCCATTGCCCGAACGTCGGGGAGCCGACACGCAGGTCGACGATGACGTCGAGGAACGCCCCGCGGGCACAGGTGACGTATTTCGCTTGCCCGGGTGGGTTGGTGGTGAAGTGGATCCCGCGCAGCACTCCGGCGGCGGAGACCGAGCAGTTCGCCTGCTTCAGATCCAACGCTCGCCCGGTGGTCTCCTCGAACAGGCTCGCTTTGAACCATTCGAAGAACACGCCGCGGTCGTCACCGAACTGGCGTGGGGTGTATTCGTAGGCCCCGGATATTGTCAGTTCACGAAAGGTCATCTGTTTCCTCGGTCGATCAGATCGAGCAGGTAGCGGCCGTACCCGGATTTGACGAGTGTCTCGGCGCGGGCGCGTAGTTCGTCGTCGGTGATGAATCCTCGTCGCCAGGCGACTTCTTCGGGGGATCCGATCTTGAGTCCTTGGCGTTGTTCGATGGTGCGCACGTAGTTGGAGGCGTCGAGGAGGGAGTCGAAGGTGCCGGTGTCGAGCCAGGCGGTGCCGCGGGGCAGGACCTCGACCTGGAGGCGGCCGGCGTCGAGGTAGTGGCGGTTGACGTCGGTGATCTCGTACTCCCCACGCGCGGAGGGGGCGAGGTCGCGGGCGATGGCGATGACGTCGTTGTCGTAGAAGTACAGGCCCGGGACGGCGTAGTTCGATTTCGGGGCGGCGGGCTTTTCTTCCAACGACACAGCTTTTCGGTTCGCATCGAATTCGATGACGCCGTAGGCGGTGGGGTCGGAGACCTCGTAGGCGAAGACGGCTCCGCCGTCGATGGTGTCGAAGCGCGAGAGTTGGGTGCCCAGGCCGGGGCCGTAGAAGATGTTGTCGCCGAGCACCAGTGCTGCGGAGTCGGTGCCGATGTGCTCGGCTCCCAGGACGAAGGCTTGGGCGAGGCCGTTGGGCTCGTGTTGGACCTTGTAGGTCAAGGAGATGCCGAATTGGGAGCCATCGCCCAGGAGGCGTGCGAATTGGTCGGCGTCCTGGGGTGTGGTGATGATGAGGATCTCGCGGATTCCGGCGAGGATCAGGGTCGAGAGGGGGTAGTAGATCATCGGTTTGTCGTAGACCGGGACCAACTGTTTGCTCACCCCCATCGTGATCGGATGAAGCCGTGAGCCCGTGCCGCCCGCCAGAATGATTCCCCGCATGAACCCGAAGTCTTCCAGGTATCAAACGTCCTCGCGCGGCAAGCTAAGTGGCCTGGGCCGTTTGTTCGTCGTCGGTAGGGAAAGTCCCTGACGTTAGACCCACCGTGCACTATATCCACCGTGTCATTAGTTTCAGTCGATCTTCCGACCCTCGGGACTGAGCCCACTTCGGTTGGCTCGTGGGGTTAAGTAGTCCAGGCCGCGCGTGCGGTCCGACTGATTGCCTCAACCGCGATCGGAACGAGCTTGCCGAGACGTCGCTGTCCCCGCTTGCGGTGGTAAGTCCGTTCGATCGAGGTCATGATCACCACACGTAGCAGCTCCCGCGAAGATCATCGCTGTTGGTGAGGCCGGCCTCTATGATTTGGCTGGAAAGGTAGCAGATCTGCTCCGACGCCCCTCGGTACCATCAATCCACGCGCGCGAATCACGAATAGGATCGTTTACCGTTTTAAGTGGACTGGTCAGGAACAAAATCACAACCGGGATTACAACAGTCGCTAGATATGGAAATGGGTGCGAATAGTTCATTGCCCACAAGTGCCCAATATAGTATGCCAGCACAAGCGTCCAACGAGCAGATTCGACCGCCCTTCTTCGTATCAACTGAGCTATAATTGCAAGAGCAAAAAAACCGCCAAAAACGCCAGCTAAACCGAAATCCATGTAAAACCCACCTATGGAACCGGACGCCAAACCAAACCCGGAAAAGTCCAGACCTATCGACTCCTTCAGAAAGACACCTGCCGATTCTTGCTTTCCCGGCAACGGAGTCAGTAACGGGGAGAAAAAAACTGCACCCCAAGGATGCGGTACTGAATCAGGGAAGGTCCGAATCACCGCGTCCACGGCCTCACTTGTTCCCTTGAAATACTCAATCACAGGCCCGAATATATAAAACTGCTCCGAAACACCTTGCCGCCTCAGCGTTGAAAGATAGGACGAACCGTAAGCCTCAAGCCCTCTCGTAAACCCGATCCACGAAACTAATGTCAGCCCCAACAAAGCACCCGGGATAGTCACCCACACTGCTTTCGGCCTACGAATAAGCAAGTACGAAACCACACTAACCAAAGGAAATATATACAAACCCCTATTTCCGAATAAATACAATATAGCAATAGACAGAACACCGAGCCAGAATAATCCATCCCGCCTCACAGCACGTCCGAGGTCTACAACGCGGCTAATGCCCACAATCAAAACCGACTGCAACGCAACAACCATCACAGTTCCAGCATAGCCGTTAGAAATGGCACCAAGACGTGCTGTCAGAACGTCGCCCGAGAGTACCGGAACTCCATTGACTGCGAGCAGGCCAACCGCCACGACAGAACCTAGTAAGAAAACCGCAGCGTACCGTGAGAATCTAACCTCCGGCCTCGCTTTAGTAATCGGAACATCCGCGACGGAGGAATACACGAGCGAGCCTGCCACAAACGATCCAGCCCCAATTACTACTAAGACTGCCTGAAACGATGAAGTCTCGGTTCTTGCAAAAAACAGCGAACCCATATTGTATACGATAAAGACCGGAAGAAAGTACACCGCAACATTATTACGCGCAACGCCAGACTTGAGCAAGGGAAAGCCGACTAGTAGAACAAGAACACTTATTCCAGCATAGATTGCAGCAACCGTGAACGAATTATTCATTGTCGACATCGCTACAGTAGCACCGAAAAAGCAGGAAACAAGTAGGAACGCCACCAGAACGCCTGCTGAACTGATATTCCTCAATATTATCTTCATTTTGTAAACGCCCTTAGAATCAGTTAGGTGCGATTCAGTCTGCCTCGACTGCCGCACGAACATCGAGAGGAAGAAATACGTCGCTGACGCTAATACACCGACGAGGGCTATCAGTTCAAGAGATTCGTAACCAGCGACAGTAACAATTAAGCCGATCTCGATTAGGAGAACAAAAATGGACACGACGCTCATGGCGTGGGCGCGACCCATCGTAATAGCGGCCTGCACATTTACGGTCGAGGACGCGAAGAGGACGACGCCGAACGTGAGAATTCCAGCAATCGGCGCTGACGATTGATACGCGGACCCGAACAGAAGCGGAACAGCAAGAAACGCTCCAACACTCCAAACCAGACCAAACACCAAACCAACGGAAAGAACAAGAAGGGGATCTCGCACCGAGTCCGCAACTAGCCGACTACGGGACTTACCGGCAGCAACCTTAAGCGAAAGCGTATGGACGAACGGAAATACAACAAAAGCGTAACTAAAGGCGACAGTATAGAGACCAGTAGCGTAGGCTCCCAGAATCAAAGCACAAAGCAGCTGGTCTACGCGGAGCAACATCACGTCGCCAAATTGTCCGGGGAGTGACTTCAATGCATAACGAAGGTCCGCCTTGAGTGCACCACGGTAGACGTCAGGCGCAAATTTCCTAGACTTCAACTTGATGGATCGCGCGCCGCCAATTATCACAAATTGCGCCAACTGACTCAGTATATAGATGAGACACACAGTGACTATTGACAATTGACCCCATGCTGCCAGTCCCACAATCCCAATTCCGGATACCGCGGCACCTGACATTTGGTATCTAGCGACAAGATCGGTCCGGCCGTCCCCGACCGCCAATGCAAGTATGGTGGCTCGTACAGCGCCGAAAAAAGACAAGAGTAGCAATGCAAATATTGCCGCCGATTCACTTATCGACATTGATGAAAACCACACTTGCACACTAACCACCGTCAGTGTCAGTGTAATTAAAAGAACCCAAGGATTGTACCTTGAGGCAGCATAGCCAGCGCTTTCCGAATCCACGCCTTCAGCGGCGAGACGTCTCGCCGCCGCGGGCATTCCCATCGCAGCAGTGATCGGTATAACCGCTACCAAAGTCAAGGCGACGCCCAAGTAGCCTCGGTCCACGGGACCAAGCGACCGTGCGAGTATTGGCCCAGTAGCAAGCTGCACCGCAAATGGTGAATACTGCGCAAGCAGCAGGAAGATGAACTTATTGTCCAGTTTTGAGCGGAGTCCGACCGCACTTCGCCGCATCATGCAGAACCAATAAATATGTCAAGCATGGAACGCGTGGCAGCACTACTCAGTTCGGAGAGTCTGTCACCCAGCTCAGCAAGATCGGCTGGGTCCCGGTTTCTACTTGACAATACGGAGTCTGCGATGACTGACGGCGCAACATCGCTGTAGGACACATCGGCAGCCCAGGTTTGCAGGTAGGCGGTCAGTTTCGGAACTCGATTTAGGCCGACAACTGGAGTGCCATAAGCAAGCGCCGTAATCGCACCATGCAAACTTGAGCCGACATAGCAGTCTGCACCCGCGATCGGCCGAGCAACCTCAAAAACATTATTTGGACTAATAAGTGAAACATTATCGACGTCCAATGCACGTTTGATCTTCCGAAGAGATGTCATATCGGAGTGGCCGCCTGCTAGGCCGATCGCTAGCAAGTAGACGTGGTCAAACGAGTCGGCGAGTACTCGTATACTTCCAAAAACATCATCTTCATATTGAGAACGTAACCAATGTCTCGAACACTGAAATACCACACTGCCGGGTTTCTTCGGAAATCCAGGCATAAGCTTTTTGATAACAGATGCTGAATCGGGTACTAAAACAGAGTGAACGCCCATCTCCCGCAACAAATCATTGCCAGTTTTGTCGCGCACGCTTACGTATGACGCCGACTTTAATGCGTCTACAACATAACTTCGGTCAATCTCGGACATACCACTCATACTGGTGGCACCCACAGCATTATAAACAATTGGAACACGCCGCGCTGTGACCGCGTCCGGTACAAACGGCAGCCTCCATTTACCTCCTGCGATTCTCCGCACACTCGACGAGAGCTTTGAGCGGGGCACGAGGCGGCTTAACGCCGCAGCGGGCATGTCGAGCACACTTGGAAGCGAATGCCAGGCAAGGTCAAACCATGATGCACCGAGAACGTCCCCGCCCGCCACGATGCACCCAGAGACGCCTGATTCTGCTTCAAAATATTCTCGGAGTGCGCGAGCGCTCTCAGAAGGCAATGTGCCCCAGGCACGCCCGGATGCGCCGTGCAGTGCAAAGTGGCGCATTGGCGAATTGCTGACCTCATTCCACGCCGCATCGAGCACCAGTGGAAACAGCAAGTCGCCGTAATTGAACCGGTCAAATGCACCGACGCTTACAAGATTCATGGTAGTGAGCACTTCCTAGCTGGTGATGCACTTCGTATATCCATAGGTGGCCAAATGATACCGCGCCTAGAACTTGACTGTTCAATCCAAAAACGGCGCATCCAGCTTACTTGGTTGCTTGCTGACTGCCCTTGCAAAGGTGAGGGCTCGCCTCGCGGAGATCCCGTCCGGTCCATCAGGAGAGTGCCCGATCCTCGACCTGCCCATGTACAACATCGCCCGTGCGTAGAAACCGCCCGCCACCACCACTTTCCAGGCAATATTGGATAGCCTCCCGCCGGAAATTTTCCACTTATATAGGTCAAACAAGTTCTCGATCCATAGTGTATTGGGCTTGCCAAAGTCCTGTGACCCTGAGCTTTCACCCAATGCGTGCGTCGCGTCGAAGTCCGCACTCATAACTACCCTGAGTCCGCATTCTCTCGCTCGGAGACAGAACTCAATGTCCTCGGCATACATAAACCAACGGTCGGAGAGGCCACCTAGTGAACTCCATAGTTCACTTTTAACCATCATGCACGCACCCGAAACCCAATCCACGTCGCGAGTGTTCAGCCCGTGGACATGAAGCAAGTAGGCACCCTCGAAGGTTCTGATCCGGTGCGAAAATCTAGACAACCCGGAGAAGTGGCAGAGGACCCGCCACAAATTGGGTTCACGGCCCCCCTCACGAACTGTCAGATGCCCAGCCGGTTGCCTCAAGGTGGGTGCTATGACGCCAATTGAGTCATCCGAATGTAACGTCTTGTACATCGCAATCACAGTACTTCCGCTGATTATTGCGTCTGGATTGAGTAGCAGGATTGCATCGCCGGAGGCTTCCTCTGCTGCGCGATTAACCGCGCCTGCAAAGCCAAGATTTCGATCGTGTTCGATAACTTTGACGTTCTTGTATTCTCGCTTCATTAACTCGACAGTGCCGTCAAGGGATGCATTGTCAAAAACAATTACCTCGATCTCCGGGTTCGATTGCAAGAGTGACAAGCAATCTTTGATGACCGCCGAGCTATTATAGGTGACTATAATAGCGGTCACTGCGACGCTACTACCTCTAAGACTCATGACAACTCTCCCTAGCTTCTGCCATTAAAAACACTTCGCGACACGCCACTCGGCTACCTCTTCACTGAAGAGCGAAGGAGATCTGAGTATTTTTTGCACACCGAATCCCAGGTGTAGTGCACTTCCTGTCGAAGTTTTGCGCCTTGGCTAAGACTGGACATAAGACTGGGATCCGACAAAACGCGCATTAACCCGTCGGAAATGCTCGCAGCAGTGGGTTGCACAAACACTGCCGAGCTATCCAACACCTCTCGATTGAAGACCGTGTCTCGTGCGACGATAGGTGCCGAACATGCCATAGCCTGGACGAGCGCGGGATTAGTACCACCGACGCTATGCCCATGGAAGTATGCGCCTGCGTGCTGCCATAGCGCGAATAACTTCGCATCATCACTCATGTGGCCAAACCAGTGGATATTCTCGAACTGGGAGGCCAATTGATGCGCTCTTGAGTCTAGGTCACCACCGTAACCAGATGACCCGACAATAGCCACTGGCCACTTTCTACTGACTTCCTCCGCTGCATCGAAAAACTGCTCGATAGTATTTTCTGGAACAAAACGAGCAACCATGAGGACATAGCCACGATGGGGGAATCCATCGACAGGTTCAGACTGCGGCGGTTCAGCGCCTCCGTATGGGATGAAACTGCCATCACGACCAAACTCTCTATCCCATTTTTTTCCAATTTCGTTCGCGTCGAAAACCAGCTTGTCGGCGTACTTCGCAGTCAAAAATGCACCCGCTTTGAAAGCACCCTTCGCTGCTTGTCCCCACTTTTCACGCTCCCATTCAATCCCGTCGACGTTTACGACCGTCGGCACTCCCCTCGCTTTTAGAATGGGTAACCAGAAACCGTTTGCAACGTTCATCACTAAGGCAACGTCTGGCTTTGTTCGTGCTGCATGGACGGTTGAAGTCAGTCCGTACGAAAGCGTGCTAGCAGACTTTGATTCTATTCCGCGCGTAATCACGCTATTGATTCGACTGTCTGCAGGTTCACCGTTTGCCAACACTTTGGCATCCCGGCCATAGACAGTCACGTCCCAATCGTCTTCTGCCAGGTACGGGCATAACTGCCGCAGCAGGGTTTCAAATCCGCCGTAGAAGCTCGGATAGCCCCGCGTCCCGATGATCGCAACTGACCGTTTCACTGAATGTCTCCGATTCTAGTCGCACTAATTGTAGGCCGAAGGTCGTTCTGCACTCCGCAGTGAAATCGCATTACATGCGCCTCTAGCGTCTACTAATTCACGTTTTCCAGACTGCCTCACGTATTTCGTCGTGGAACCGACGTACTCCAAATTTTTTCTCAAAACGCGGGTACGCATTCAAAGCCCGGTCTGCAATATCATCTCGTGTTAGGGCAGCAAGCGCCGACTTCCAGGCCTCGACGCTACCTGTTTCGACCAGATATCCCGCTTCGCGTCCAATAATCTCAGGCAATCCACCACTGTCGCTGCCCATTATTGGACGTCCGGCTGCCAGTGCTTCAATGGCTATAGTTGGCAGAGGATCGGGTTTGATGCTTGGCACCAGCACCAAGTGAGCGGCGTCAAGGTACTTTCGGACATCAGATGTTTGACCTACCACCGTGACGGATTCTCTTCGCTTTAATTTCGCGACAAGCGCAAGAACATCAGTGGCCTCGCCATTAACTGGGGCGTTACCGAGAATAACAATGGCGAGGTCATCACGAGTGAGCTGGTCCCACGCTTCCAGCAATACCTCATGCCCCTTCCATGAGTTCCAGCGACTCGCCACTAAACAGACTATTTGGTCAGATTGATTCAGAGGCGTCGGATCATCAAATTCGAACCCATTGAGAATCACGTCTGTCTTGGTCAGAAGCCTAGCTGGCAATGGCTCACGTATTGCCTCGCTCACGCAGACTATTTTCCGAGCGAACGCGATAAAGGGCAATAGATACCTTGCTGTTACGGCATCAATGTACTCATGGAGATGCAGAATTGGCTTGGCTCCGATGATTTTTGCCAGCGGAAGCACGGGGGCCACTGCGGATGTGCTTACATAAACGATTGATGGCCTTAGGCATAGTAGCCGAAACCCCGTTCGGATGAATCGACCAACGAGGGCTGGCACAGCAGAAGGTGTAAGATATGATCGGCGCAGAACCGGCAATGCAACATGGCTAACTGGATAGCCCATTTCCAGAATCTTTGATGAAAGTTCTTTAAGTGGGTAGTCAATATCCGTGGGTAGCCAGACATTGACGTCCCACCCGTCGGGAACTGCGGAAAGAAATTCCAGCAATACCTTATCGGCACCGTACATCTCATCGGAGGGGTGGACGACCAGAAGACGCTTCTTCGTCACTAGCTTCTGCCTTTAATCGGCCTTGCCGGAACTCCGCCCACAGTTACCCCGGGCTCAACGTTCTTCGTAACAACTGCACCAGCAGCGACAACTGAGTTTTCGCCAATGGTAACCCCTGCCGTAATGGTCACCCCGCTAGCAATCCAAGCACCATCTTCGATAATTATCTTTCCCCATTCGACGCCTTGACTCTTCACCGTTTTCGAGGCATCCCCAATTGTGTGGTTTTCAGCGAATAGCCGCACTCCAGGACCAAGCATTACGTCCCGCCCTATCGTTATCCCACCGGAGCATCCGATGTAGCACTGTGGTCCAATACTACTTCCAGATCCAACCTGCAGACCGACGCCGATCTCTCGGGAGTAGTAGCTACTTGGTCGAATGAGGGCTCCCGTACCGATAGAAACGGTGTCGGCTAGCCTGATTCCGTCGCGGCTTAGACCTTGAATCTCCGCGAAGTCCTCAGCGACAAAGTCTGATCCAATATCGATGAATTGCGGATTTCGAACTCTGACTCCCGAGCCAATGAGGGGAATTCCGGTGCACGTTCGAAGTCGGTACTTTAGCGTGGCTCCCCGCGCGGCCATGGCTGCAGTCTTGCCTGCCAATTGACCGCTGACCAATTTCCACGACTGGTCTGACTTCGCTTCTGCAAGTCGATGGCGCTGGTCATGGACCAACCGGTCGATTAAAGACATCCAGCTCACATCTTCCTCTGGTCCAAGTCGCTCGTTTACCAATTCTTAGCAGCTTGAATTCGGTCACTCTTACCGCTCAGTAGGTACATTGTCCGCTACTCAATCTCGAACATTTTACATACCAGTTATATCCTCAGTATGCACCGTCTTGTCCAGTGACGGCCTTTATGGTTTTCGCAATAATCAGTAGATCTCCCACCATCGACCAGTTCTCGACGTACGAAAGATCGAGCCGGACAGTCTCTTCCCACGACAGGTCGGACCTCCCGCTGACCTGCCACAGCCCGGTGACACCAGGCTTGACAAGAAGGCGTCGACGAACCTCGCCGTTGTAGGTCTCGACCTCACGGCGTAGCGGAGGCCTCGGCCCCACCACACTCATCTCACGCCTGAGCACGTTGATGAACTGCGGAAGCTCATCCAGACTGAAGCGTCGCAGGATCTTGCCGACAGGCGTTACCCGCGGGTCATCGCGCATCTTGAACAGCACCCCGCCGGCACCCTCGTTCCGGTCGAGCAGATGTGCAACCTGCTTGTCCGCATCGATGGTCATGCTGCGGAACTTGATCATCGAAAACGGTTTGCCGTCGATGCCCATCCGTTCCGACTTGTAGAACACCGGCCCGCGACTCGTAGCTTTGACTGCAATCGCTACCGCGAGCAGGATTGGCGAGATCACCACCAGCACCAGCGCGGCGAACGTCAGGTCGAAGGCGACCTTGCTGAATCGCGTCGCACCGTTGTACTGCGGCTTTTCGACGTGAATCAGAGGGAACCCTGCGACTGGCCGCATCACCAAACGAGGGCCGGCAACATCAACGACGCCGGGCGCGACCACCAGGTCGACGTTCTTCTTCTCCAAGTCCCAGATCATCTTGCGAATGCCCTTGTGCCCGAGATGTTCGGTGGCCGTCACCGCGACCGTATCGGCACCGCACTCGTCGATTGCGGCGAGGACGTCTCTTTCACTACCTAGTACCGGAATATCTGCACCCTCGACGTGAACGATTCCATCACTCGGCACCTCGTAGCCAGGCATGCATATTCCCACCACTGCGTAGCCTGAGGAGGGCGAACGCTCGAACGACTGCGCCATCGAGACCGCGGCCGATCGGCTTCCGACGATCAGCACCGACGTCTTGTACTTGTCTTCGCTGCGGAGTCGAGTGACCACCTTGCGCCACAGCCAGCGACTGACTAGTAACGCCACCAATCCCACGGGAAGCGCGATGGCCAGGTACAGCCGTGCAAAGTCGACACGGAAAAGCAGGGAGACGATGGCGATGACACCGAAGAGCCGGAAGGTGGCCGACACGATGCGGCGGTACTCCTCGGCACCGTTGCCGATCACCCGCGTCGACCGGGTTCGGAAGATGGCGAGAAACGCGATCCACACACTAGCCACCGCGACGGAGACACCGGTGTAGATCGCCGAGTTCGTCAGTCCGGTGGTTTCTACCCCTCCGAAGCGAACGATCTGAGCCAGAGCAACGGACAGGACCACAGCCAGCACGTCGGTCACTCGAAGACGGGCGATGTACTGGCGTTCCCACACATGCCGCGATGTCAGCTTGCGAGTCTTCAACTCCCCGGACCGCGAGGATCCCCAGAGTGAGCGTGGTGCCGCCTCGACAGATGCCACCTGCTCCCCTCCTTCTGCGCGTCTGCGTCCACCTCCGGTGGACGCTGGTCTGACATCCGAACCAATCCGGAATGCGACTGGTATCGATTTGGAATAGTCCCACGCTGCTATGCGAAGCACCACGCGAGCGGCGCAGATCACAGATGAATAACAGCGTCCGTTCGGTTTACCACACATACGCTGACGAGGCGAAACAGGTGGCTGGGACTTCCAAGGTGTAACCGCCGCGAGGTCCAAAAACGTTACACACGAGCACGATCGACGCACTTTAGTGACCACTCACAGTGTTCAGCGCTGTTTATCGGGTGATTTACCCGCCAATTGAGGCCAAGACCGCTTCTAACAAACATCAACACTAGTCGATGAGTGCAAAGCAATACGTTCGTCTCGTAGTCGGTGTGCGTTAATGCAATTTACAGATACCTACGAGCGCAACTGGCCGACAATTCATTCCATCGAATGAATTGTGCGATCGAATTGCCTGGTCGAGCTCAGGGACGACCTAAGCCTCGGTAGTTCCACCCCGCCGCCCGCCACTGCTCCGGGTCCAAGCAGTTGCGGCCATCGATCAACTTCTTGCTGCGCACCACGCCGTCCAGGTCGCCGGGAACGAGAGCCTTGAACTCTTTCCACTCCGTCAGCACCAGCACCACGTCTGCACCCTCGCAGGCCTCGAGAGCGGTGTTGTTGTAGGTCAGCGTGGGGAACAGCGCCCGGGAGTTCTCCATGGCCTTCGGGTCGTACACGTTGACCGTTGCCCCCTGCAGCTGGATCTGCCCGGCCACGTTAAGGGCCGGTGAATCACGAACGTCGTCGGAGTCGGGCTTGAAGGCCGCGCCCAGCACCGCCACCCGGGCACCGAGCAGCGAGCCGCACGCCTCCCGCGCAAGCTCGACCATGCGGGTGCGTCTTCGCATGTTGATGTTGTCGACCTCGCGGAGGAACGTCAGCGCCTGATCGGCGCCGAGCTCGCCTGCCCTTGCCATGAACGCGCGGATGTCCTTGGGCAGGCAGCCACCGCCGAAGCCGATACCCGCGTTCAGGAACTTGCGGCCGATGCGCTCGTCGTGGCCGATGGCGTCGGCGAGGACGGTGACATCTGCTCCGGCCGCCTCACAGACTTCGGCAATGGCGTTGATGAACGAGATCTTGGTGGCCAGGAACGCATTGGCCGAGGCCTTGACCAGCTCGGCCGTGGCCAAGTCGGTCACCAGGAACGGGATCTGTTCGTCGAGCAGCTGCGCGTAAACCTCGCGGGCCAGCTCCTCCGCCCTGCCGGGCCGCTCACGATCGACACCCAGCACCAGACGATCCGGGCGCAGAGTGTCTTTGACGGCATAGCCCTCGCGCAGGAACTCGGGGTTCCAGGCCACCTCGACGCCATCGCCTGCCGGGGCTAGTTCGCGGGCCATGCTGCCGAGCCGCTCGGCGGTGCCGACGGGAACTGTGGACTTACCGAAAATCACGGCCGGCTTGGTCAGCAACGGTGCGAGCGTCTCGATAACTGAGTCGACGTACTTCATGTCGGCGGCGTACTCGCCCCTTCGCTGAGGAGTTCCCACACCCAAGAAGTGCACCTCGGCGAATTCGGCAGCTTCTGCGTAAGACGACGTGAAGCGAAGACGGCCGGCAGCGATGTTGCGCTGCAGAACCTCTGTCAACCCGGGCTCCCAGAATGGCACCTCACCAGATTCCAGCTTGCGGAGTTTGGACTCGTCGACGTCGACTCCCAGGACGTCGTGTCCCAGCTCTGCCATACACGCTGCGTGGGTAGCGCCCAGGTACCCGGTTCCGAACACTGTGATGCGCATACGTCGGCAATCTCCTCGGTCTCGAACGCAACCCTGACGGTTCCGCAGTATCGGGTCGACATTGTGAGCGCCCAAAGACAACGTCCGGACAATGCCGGCTGAATGACAAATGAGCGTTGAGGAGTTACCCGGGAGTCCGGTAGCCAAACTGAGCGACTGTCAGAGAGATACGAACATAACGGAACACCCGTGGGCCAATTCATCCAGCTCCGTCAGTACGCGCCTTCGCTCTTGGCGACCGCAACCGCTGTCTTCGCGATGATGAGCAAATCGCCTGTCATGGACCAGTTCTCGACGTACGAGAGATCCAGACGCACGCTCTCTTCCCACGACAGATCAGATCGGCCACTCACCTGCCAAAGGCCGGTGATGCCCGGCTTCACCAGCAATCGTCGCCGCACTTCGCCGTCGTAGGTTTCGACTTCACTGCGCAGCGGCGGCCGCGGACCCACCACACTCATCTCGCGGGTGAGGACGTTGACGAACTGCGGAAGCTCGTCGAGGCTGTATTTGCGCATCACCTTGCCGACGGATGTGACGCGGGGGTCGTCACGCATCTTGAACAGCACGCCCGCACCCTCGTTGAGGGCAGCGAGATCCTGCACCCGCTTGTCTGCGTCCTGCACCATGCTGCGGAACTTGATCATCTGGAACGGCCTGCCGTCCATACCCATTCGCTCGGACTTGTAGAAAATCGAGCCCTTGCTGGTGAGCTTGATGATCACGGCGAGGGTGAGCAGAATCGGCGAGATCACCAGCAACATCGACGCGGCGAAGACGAGGTCGAAGGCCGTCTTCCCGAATTTCTTTGCCCCGTTGTACTGCGGCTTCTCGACGTGGATGAGCGGGAAGTCCGAGACCGGCCGCATCACCAGTCGCGGGCCGGCGACGTCCATGACGCCGGGAGAGACGACGAGATCGACTTTCTTCTTCTCGAGGTCCCACACCATCTTTCGGAGCCCGTGATGGCCGATGTGCTCGGTTGCCGTCACCGCGACGGTGTCTGCGCCGGAGACCTCGATGGCCTCGACGACGCTGTGCTCGTCCCCCAGCACCGGAATGTCGATGCCGTCGATCGTGAAGGACGCGGCGCTGCTGGGCTCGTAGTTGGGCAAGCAGATGCCGACCACGCTGTAACCCGCGCCGGGCGAACGCTCGAACGACCGAGCCATCGACAACGCCGAACTCTTACTTCCGACGATGAGCACCGCCGTCTGATACTCACCACGCGCACGCTTGCGAGCGACCACCTTGCGCCATCCCCATCGACTCAGCAGCAACCCGATCAGGCCGACGGGAAATGCGATGGCGAGATACAGACGCGCGATGTCGAAGCGAAACAGCAGAGACAGAATTGCCACGGTGCCGAAGAGGCGGAACGTGGCCGAGACGATGCGTCGATACTCCTCCGAGCCATTGCCGATGACCCGAGGGGAACGGGTGCGGAAGATGGCGAGGAACGTCGGCCACAGCAGAGCGAGGGCACCCGATACGCCGATGTAGCCGGCAATCGACCATGGGTTGCGAAAGTCGATCTCACCGAAACGGATGATCTGCGCAACCGTTACGGCGAGGAGCACCACGAGTGTGTCCGTGATGCGCAATCCATCGATGTAGTGCGACTCCCACTCGCGACGCGAGGTCACCTTGCGCAACCGCCGAGCGTCGCGTCGAGACACGACCGATCCCAGCGCGCCCGAGCCGCTGATCGTCAACTGATTCCCCTTATGCATCCGCTGTATCGCGCCCTGCGCGATCGACACGACTGCGTGCCACCCCACGGAGCAGACTAGCTGGTCCTACTTGCTTTGTCCTGATGGAGATCGGCAGATAGACGCAGGTCGTTACATTTTTTTGCGGGATTGCCTCGACGTGTCCGCTACGTTGCAGACGGCTCTCGGAACTCCCACTCGGGAGGTTCCCGCCCATTCATTAGCTCCGAATCATCGAATCGAAGTCAAGGGTTGTCGGTCGAACGGCGCACCGGAACAGGGCGGCCCATTCCGATTCGGCCGGCTCGTAGATGTTCGATCCGTGAGGTGTCCGTCGAATGGTCGACGTCTGAATAGCGGGACCGAGGGTTCCACCCAGGTCGCCCGAAGTGCGATCTGTTCCGGCCGCCCGGAGGCCTGCATCGCCCACGGAGGTAGCAGCTCACGGCACAGCGTCGGTCGACCTTGCTACCCTGCCGGAATGATCGACATTCATCAGGCTTGGTGGTGGCTGCGCTAGCAGCCCGGTCGACCATGTCCTGCGGGCTGTACTTCAGCCCGCCGGTCTCTCGAACGAACACGACGCGGCTGAAAACAGCCCGCCCATTCGTACAGAGAGGTCTTCGATGAGCACCGACACCTACATTTCCAGCGTCGAGCGCAGCAATGTACTCGCCACCGATATTGCCGCTGATCCGGGCAGGTACCGCACGCTGACCGGGGAAAGGCCCACCGGGCCATTGCATCTCGGTCACCTGTTCGGGACGATCCGAGAGCGCGTGCGACTGCAAGACCTGGGCGTCGAGACGATGATCGTCCTGGCGGACTACCAGGTGATCACCGACCGCGACGCAATCGGGCACGTGCGACAGCACGTGTACGACGCAGCTTTGGACAACATGGCGGCCGGCATCGATCCCGACAGATCGACCATCTTCACGCACTCGGCGGTACCTGCCCTCAATCAACTGATACTGCCCTTCCTCAGCTTGGTGACAGAGGCCGAACTCCACCGAAACCCGACCGTGAAGGCCGAACTCGCAGCCAGTGGTCGTGTCCTGAGCGGCCTGTTGCTGACCTATCCGGTACATCAGGCGGCGGACATCTTGTTCTGCAAGGCCAATGTGGTTCCCGTCGGTAAGGACCAACTCCCGCACATCGAGATGGCACGGGTCATCGCACGGCGATTCAACGACCGCTACGCCGCGGTATTCACCGAACCACAAGCACTCCTGACCTCGAGTCCTGACGTTCCGGGACTCGACGGACGCAAGATGTCCAAGAGTTTCGGTAACGCGATCACGCTGTCGATGACACCGGACGAGACAGCTCGGGTTGTACGTAGAACGGCTACGGACTCGGAGCGACACATCTCCTACGATCCGGACACGCGACCGGGAGTGTCGGCGCTGCTCACTATCGCAGCACTGTGCACTGACGCAAGCCCGGAATCGATCGCCGCCGATGTGGGCTCAGCAGGGTCGAGCGCACTGAAAACCCTTGTGACAGAGGCGGCCAACTCATTCCTTGCCGGGCATCGTCGTCGTCGCGCAGAGCTTGCCCTCGATCCCAGCTATGTCCGGTCGGTAGTGCGTCGGGGGAACGAGCGTGCGAACGAGATAGCCGAGCAGACCCTGGACGAAGTACGCAGGGTCATGGGCACCCACTACTGAGCCGGTCGGCACTGACGCACGCACAATTCGGAAAAAGCGGTTGCCTCTAGGGGAGGGGCTGCCCGACGTCGATTCGATTCCCGTCCGGGTCGCAGAAGACGAAGCCACGAAGTCCGTAGTCCGCGTCGCGCAGCCGTTTGACGACGCGCACCTGGTGTTCGATCAGGTGCTCGTAGAGGCCTGATGCATCGTCGACCATCAGGTGAGCACCGTTGTGGTGGCCAGCTCGGTGGCCGCTCACCAAGGTGAGGTGCAGCTCGGCGGCGTCTCGCCGGAGAATGACGAATCCGGTCGGGCTGCCATTGGTGAAGGTCACGGTCATACCGAGAACGTCGCGGTAGAACTCGATCGAGTGCTGTATATCGGTGACGGGAATTGTGGGTGCGATGCGGCCGAAGCCCACGGTGGTTGCGCTCATGATCGATCTCCTTGCACAGAGTTCGGGCGGCGAGGCGGTGCTCGCGTCAACCCTGTCTCTGGGCGCGGTGGCCCCTGATCGAAGTGTAGACAATGAGCGCACCATCGCGTCACTGAAGCACTGCTCACCCCGTCAGCGAGATACGTGCGAGGCGACCGGTGACGACGTCGTCTGCCACTACCCTTTGGGCATGCGTCGCGTCGGATCGTCCCTATTTCTGATGGGCGTCGTGGTCGCGGTCGCGCTTCCCTCCCGGCGTCATGGCGTCGTGCGCGTACGAGATGACCCCACCCGTAGGTCTGTGGTTCGTCGACGACTCCGGCGAGGCATTCCGTCCCGCATGGCCGGCGAGCCCGTGTGGTCTACAGAACGGACCGATCGAAGCACTGGCCGATCTCACCGAGGTATCCAGAACGTCGCACTCGACCGGCTACGACGACCGATACACCATAACCTGCCAATCCAGTTCTTACGCAGATGGATTCGCGAATACCACCCCCGAGGAGGTAGCTGCCGCCGAGGAACGCGATGATCCGCTGGTTCCCTCCTTGGTAATGCCGATAGACGACGTGGACCGGCTGCAGTTGTGCACGGTCGCCACCGCGGAACCGCCAGTCGACGCGGTCGGGTCCCTGACGACAATGAGCCGAGCGGACAGCACTCGGCTCGTCAGGTCGGTGGCGGACGCGCCCATCGCGCCGGCGTGCAATCAGAGCAGTACCCGTATTGCATCGACCGAACGGCGCAGACCCGACGGCTCGGGCCGCTCCTTCGTATCCTTCGAGCTCGACGGGTGCCAACGCGCCTCGGGATTCGGCTACTACCGCACCATCCCGGCGGAGGCCATGGCCGCGCTGACCCGTACGGGGTAAATCCTGCGTGGCCTCCGCACTGGGCGCTCCACACGTCGCGGTGAGCAATTAGGCTGTGTCCGAACTCTTTTCTGCCGAATCAACGAACGGATACCCCTATGGCCGACAATCCACAGAAGCCGAATGCCGGGACGTACGTGCTGTACGGAGTAGTCGCGGGCATGTTGGCAGGTGTCATCGTCGGCGTTCTGATCGACAACCTCAGCATCGGGATCGGCGGAGGCATGTTCGTCGGCGCTCTCGTGTCGTCGGTGTTCATTGCCCGCATGAACCGACCCCCAGGCTCGGGCCGCTGAACGAACATGCCGGCCTCGCGTCGGCTTGCATGAGGGGTTGACACCGTTGGCTAATCGGATTAGCTTTTAGCTACACCAGTTAGCCGACTCGTCCTCGGAGCCCACCATGACCGAAGTACTCGCCATCGGCGACAACACCCTCGCATACGACCTGACCGGCGACGGTCCCCTCGTCGTCCTCGCCCACGGCATCGGCGACAGCCGGCACGCCTACCGCTTTCTGGCACCGGCGCTGGTCGAGGCCGGATACCGGGTGGCGAATCTCGACATTCGCGGTTGCGGGGAGTCCAGCATCGAGTGGGACGGCTACAGCCGCACCGACATCGCCGGAGACCTCGTCGCCCTTGTTCGTCACCTCGGCGGCCCCGCGGTGATCATCGGACATTCCATCAGCGGCGGTGCAGCGACCATCGCCGCCGCCACCGCTCCCGAGCTGATCGTGGGCCTGATCGAGCTCGCTCCGTTCACTCGCGCAGTAACCTACTCGATGGGCGCACTGCTGACGAACAAGCGCTACCGCCGCGCGACCACACTGCTGGGTCGAACCCTGCTGAGCGGCAACATCAATGCCTGGCAGAAGTACCTCGATCTCGCGTATCCCACCAAGCCTGCCGACTGGGACGACGAGCTGGCCCGTATCGTCACCGTTCTCCGCGAGCCCGGACGAGCGAAAACCCTTCAGGCGATGTGCAAGTCGGCCCCCACCGATGCCGGCGCGCAACTGGGCAACGTTCAGTGCCCCGTCCTCGTCGTCGAAGGCGATGCCGATCCCGATTTCGCGGACCCCCGAGCCGAAGGCGACCGCATTGTCGCCGATCTGCCCACCGGCATCGGCGAGGTAGCCGTCCTCGACGGAGTCGGTCACTACCCACACACCCAGGCACCCGATGAGCCTCTCGCCGTAACACTTCCGTTCCTGGCCAAGGCGCTGCACCATGCCTAGGGCCGGCCTCGCGCCCGCATCGGTCACCGAAGCGGGTGCCGACCTCGCCGACGAGATCGGAATTGCGCAGATGTCGATGGGATTGGTGGCCGAACGACTCGGCGTCAAGACACCCTCGCTCTACAAACACGTCGACAACCTGGCCGACCTGGTGCACCGCGTGGGCATCCTGGCCATGAACGAACTGGGTGACACCATCCGCGACGCCATCGCGGGGCGGTCCGGACGCGAAGCCCTCGTCGCGGGAACGCGCGCAATGCGCGACTACGTCGTCGCCCATCCTGGCCGATATGCCGCGGGCAACGCCGCCCAGATCACCGGCCCCGACGACCCACTGATGGCTGCCGCCAACCGCGTCATGGAATCCTGGGCTGCGATGTTGCACGGCTACCGCATCGATCCGGCGCAACAGACGCATGCGCTCCGGATGCTGCGGAGCCTGCTGCACGGATTTGCCACTCTCCAAGCGGAACACAGCTTTCAACTCGGCACCGACCTCGACGAGAGCTTCGACTGGATGATCGACTTCGTAGACCAATCCTTGACTCGGGCTGCGAAACCGACGCGTTCGGAACATGATTGAGCCGTTGGCGGAGTCGGTCGGTCGGCGGTCGTGAAGTACCCTGCGCTTGAGGAACAATGGCGCAAATTTGAGGTGCGCATCCTCATTGGTCTGCGAAGCTACGCATAGGGATACGCCATGATCTGGTATGAAGGCGGATATGAGTGCGGGGGGAGAGCGACACATCGTCGCGGAAAGCGAACGACTGAGCTTGGGCTGGTTCCTGCCTGAGGACTTCGATGCTGTCCACGCTTTTGCTTCCGACCCGCGCGTATGTGAGTTCATGACGTGGGGGCCGAATAGTCCTGCTGACACGCACCGGTTCTTGGTGGAGCGGTTGACGCCCTCGGTGGATGACTACCAGCTTGCGATTATCGTCCGTGGCGAGGTCGTCGGCAGTGCGGCGGTGTGGGTGACAGATTCGACGAACAAGGTTGGCGAGCTAGGTTATTCGCTATCGGCTGCGGCATGGGGGCATGGCTATGCGACAGAGGCAGCCAGGGCACTCATCGGTGTCGGGCGTGATCGACTCGGGCTAGTGCGGATAGCGGCGACGTGCGATGTGTACAACTTCGCGTCGGCGCGGGTGCTGGAGAAGGTCGGGATGGTTCGTGAGGGCACTCTCCGATCGTTCAAGGTTGTCCGAGGTGAGCGACGCGATCACCACCTGTATTCCGTGATCGCGACCGGATAGCGCTTGGACGCGTGCGGTCTCGCGTCACGCCGCATTGATTGCGGCCGTGGGGTGTCGCGGTCGCGTCGAGCATCATCCTCGGGTAGGAAGCCCGCGGATTCGACTTTTGGGAAAATTTGTTGTTCTTTTACTTGTGCCAGGGATTGCACCAGGGTTTGCTGGCCATCCTGGAACAAACCGTTAGGTTTCCGCCGGTGGGAAAAGCGTGACGGTCGATCCTTCTGAAGGAGTAACCCATGCGGCGTTTCCCGACCCACCGAACGGTTCGCCGGGCGGTGTTGGCTGCGCTGATGACAGTGTCGCTCGGTGTCCTGGTTGCACCCACGGCCTCCGCGGACTGTGCGGGATTCGGATCGGAAACCGAACGGGTTACTTTCGCCCGCGATCGAGCTGCGATAGCTGCGATCGCGACTCCGACTGCTGTGGAGACGACCCCACGCCCTCCGTCCGGTGGACTTCCGGTGGCCGTGTACACGTTCGCCATCGACACTGGCATCAAGGGGGTACAAGCTGGCGAGAGCGTGAAGGTTGCTGCACCTCAGGATAATTCGAATGCACGCACCTTCGAGATCGGCAAACGGTACTTCCTCGCTCCGACCGAGTCGCGTCAAGATTCCGGCGGCGGCGATCTCACTCGTTTGGCTCCTTACGCGGACAATGCGTGTAGCCCGACGCCTGCTCTCGACGAGCTGAGTCCAGCGTTCGCCGATCAATGGACGCCGACGTCGGCGAGTTCCACGACCGCGCCCACCGGTAGTGCGACACCATTGGCGACGGCAGGGCACATGGTCGACGACGGCAGCACGGGTGACGACGGGGCGGGGCCGATTCTTCTCGGTGTGGTCGCAGTGGTGGTTGTCTTCGCCGGCGGTTCTGTTCTGCTCGTGCGTCGACTACTGCGGTAGCGATCGCCCAGTGGCGCGACCATCTGCTGGTGGCAGGCTGCGTGGGCGGCATTCAGGCATGGAACACCGTTCCAGTTGTGACAGGATTTGCGCATGCCCGAGAAGAAACCGACACCCACGCGACGGTCCGATGCCCTGTCCAAAGGGCGCATCGTGCAGGCAGCGATCGAGATGCTCGACGAGGGTGGCACCGACGCTTTGACGTTTCGCACTCTCGCCGCACACCTGTCCACCGGCGCCGGGGCGCTCTATCACCACGTCGGCAACAGGGAAGATCTACTCGCGGCAGCGGCCAACGCAGTCATGGCGTCGGTCCTGGAATCCTCGCCCGAGAACGAGCCGACAGAGCAGGGCATTCGCGGCGTGATGATGAGGGTGTTCGACATGATCACCACGCGGCCATGGGTGGCGACGCAACTCGCCGGCGCGCCGTGGCAGCCGGCCGTCATGCATCTGTTCGACCGCATCGGAACCGAACTGGACGTACGCGGAATTCCGGAGAATGCGCAGTTCGACGCCGCGTCCGTGCTCATGTACCACGCCCTCGGGGCTGCGAGTCAGCGCAATGCCGGGAGGCAACTGGCCGCCACGGTGACGGACCGCGCGACATTTCTCGACTCCACACGCTCGGCGGTGACGGACACCGGCGACTATCCGTTCCTGACCCGAATCGCGTCGCAATTCGCCGAACATGACGACAGAGAACAATTTCGGGCGGGTGTCGACATCATCCTGGCCGGTATCGACCGCGGTTGACGACCGCTAACCAACACCCCGCTTGACAGCTTTGGAACAGTGTTCCAATCTTAGTTGGAACAGCGTTCCAACAACGAGCGGAGACATTCATGAAGAAATCCATCTCGATCATCGGTGCAGGACTCGGCGGCCTGGTGCTGGCACGGGTACTGCACGTTCACGGAATCGCCGCCACGGTGTACGAGGCCGACGCCACGGCTGACGTGCGCACCCAAGGCGGGCAGCTCGACATCCACGAGGAGGACGGGCAGGTCGCCCTCGCCGCGGCCGGGCTGACCGAACAGTTCCGCGCCATCATTCACGAGGGAGGCGAAGCGACTCGCGTCCTGCGCCCCGACGGCGAGGCTCTACTCGACGAAGCCGACGACGGCACCGGCGGTCGACCGGAGGTACTGCGCGGCGACCTGCGACGCATTCTGCTCGACTCACTGCCGGCCGACACCGTTCAGTGGGGGCACAAGCTCACCGCCGTCCGCCCACTGGGCAATGGGCAACACACACTCGAGTTCGCGAACGGAACCACGGCGGTCAGCGATCTGCTCGTCGGAGCCGACGGCGCGTGGTCACGAGTCCGATCCCTGCTCTCGGCTGACCAACCCGAATACGTGGGTACCGTCTTCGTCGAGACCTACCTCCACGACGTCGACGTACGTCACCCCGCGACGGCTCGCGCAGTCGGCGGCGGTGCCATGTTCGCCCTCACCCCGGGTAAGGGAATCGCCGTGCACCGCGAGGCAGGCGATATCCTGCACACGTACGTTCAGCTCAATCGCAGCGCCGACTGGATCGACGCGATCGACTTCACCGACACCGCCTCGGCCAAAGCGACGGTCGCAGCCGAATTCGATGGGTGGGCACCGGAATTGACAGCATTGATCACCGACGGTCAAACCGCGCTGGTTCCCCGAAAGATCTTCACGCTCCCCAACGACCACCGCTGGGATCACACGCCGGGAGTAACCCTCGTGGGCGATGCCGCACACCTGATGCCTCCATCCGGAGACGGCGCGAATCTGGCGATGTTCGACGGCGCAGAACTCGCTCGCGCCATCGCCGATCAACCCGACAACATCGATGCGGCCCTGTCCGCCTACGAGAAGGCCATGTTCACCCGAAGTGAGACAGTGGCCATCCAGTCACACGAAACGCTCGACCTGTGTCTCGGGGAACGCTCCCCGTTCGGGATGATCGACCTGATCACCGGAGTCACCCCTGCGAGCTCTGGTGTTCGTCTCTCGCAGTAGCAGATTCACTGTCCGACGCCGTGTCGAGCGCGAGGGCTGCAAGAAGCCGCAGGCCGTCCTCGCTGGCACTGCCGGCCGCGGCGCTCAGGACGATCATCTCCATTCCCGGCTCACCCGGCAGAGCGAAGTTCTCCTGGTGAAGCTCCAACAGACCCACCAGCGGGTGACGGTAGGCCTTGCGCCCGTGCGTTCGAGCGCACACATCAGCGCGTGCCCACAGTCGACGGAATCGGTCACTGCCCATGGACAATTCGCCGATCAGTGACGCCAACTGGGGGTCGTCCGGATACTGTCCCGCAGCGAGCCGAAGGTGACCGACGACATCCATGGTGCAGGTGTTCCAGTCGTCGTACAGCCCCCGCTCGGTCTCTTCGAGAAAGATGTGTCGTGCAGTGTTCAACCCCGGGACGGGTTGGCCATACAGCACACGTGCAAGTCGGTTGGCCGCAAGCACATTCATGCGGTGGTCCATGATGAACGCAGGTGCCCCCTGGACCAGATCGAGGACGCGCAGGAGTTCCGGCCGCACCCGCCCCTTCGGGGTCTTCGCGGGCCGGCGACGTCGGCGGGCGAGCCGATCCAGGTGCGCCCGTTCGGTGTCGTCCAAAGCGAACACCCGCGCCAGAGCGTCGAGAATCTGGTCGGATGGCTGTGTGGCGCGGCCCTGTTCGAGGCGAACGTAGTAATCGATGCTGACGCCCGACAGGTGAGCGACCTCCTCGCGCCGCAGCCCGTCGACGCGGCGATATCGGTCGACGGGAATTCCGACCGAGGCCGGATCGACCCGGGCCCGCCGAATTCTCAAGAAGTTCGCCAAATCGTCCACACCTGAAGTATCCCTCGGATTCGTCGATCGAGAGTGGTACCGCCGATACCAGGAACACCGACCACAGGACATCGCGCCCCTGAACGAGACGGACAGAACGAGACAGGGTGAAAGCGTCACTCGAACACAACTCGACAACAAGGAGCACCCGTGAAGACGCTCATCGTCTACGCCCACCCAGAACCGCTGTCGCTCAACCACTCTCTCAAAGATGTTGCCGTCACCACATTGGAAGCCGGACGCCACGAAGTGCAGGTGACCGATCTCTACGCCTCCAACTGGAAGCCGGCGCTGGACGCATCGGACTACGGTCCTGCCGCGTCGTCGCCGCTGCGGGTGGCTGCAGATTCCGGACGGGCCTTCGACACTGGCACCCTCACGTCCGACGTCCGCACCGAGCAGGAAAAGCTGTTGTGGGCCGACACCATCATCTTCCAATTCCCCCTGTGGTGGTACTCGATGCCCGCGATCCTGAAGGGATGGGTGGACCGAGTGTTCACCTACCACTTCGCTTATGGCGTCGGCGAACACAGCGACACCAAGTACGGTGAGCGCTTCGGCGAGGGAACCCTCGCCGGCAAAAGAGCACTGCTGTCGGTCACCGTGGGCGGCCCTGAAGCCCACTACTCGGATCGAGGCATCAACGGCCCGATCGACGACCTGTTGTTCCCCATCCACCACGGGATCCTCTACTACCCGGGCATCGATGTTCTGCCTCCGTTCGTCGTCCACGGATCCGATCGATTGACGGCCGAGGAGTACGCGGTCGCAGCGAAGAACTGGGAACGGCGACTACTCGAACTCGAGACAACCGAACCAATAGCGTTCAGGAAACAGAACTTCGGCGATTACGAGATGCCGTCCCTTCGTCTCAAAGACGGCCTCGAGCAACCCGGGCAGTCGAGCTTCGCCTTACACGTGCGGCCGCCAGTCACTCCCGACGAAGGACGTCGCGGGTGAGCTCGAGCTGGCCGAGATGCTGAGACAGCTCACGCACCAAGTGTGTCAACACCCATTCCGGGGTGGCGGTTGCCAGCTCCGGACGCGTGGAACCCATGACGGTCCGATCGCGAATGCCCTCGCGTAATGCCAAATCCACCCACTCGGGCAGACGCGTACGAACGTCGTCGACCCGTGCGATCAGGTCATCGACCCGACCGGTGGCCGTGAATTCGGTGGCGCGGTCCCGCGGGATTTTCAGGCCGGCGATCACCGAGCCTCCCCAGTGCTCGATCACGGCGACACAGTGGAAGACGATGGCGTACGGACTGTTGGCGCCCGGCAGATCCGGTGTGGTGTTGGCCAGCTCGTCACCCAGGCCCCTGAGAATTTCCGTCATCGACGACAGGCTCTCGCCGGTGATCACGAGAGTGGCGTCGGCTACGCGCCTTTCGATGTCGTCGTGCATCACCGGACCGTACACCCAGCCATCTCGCGAACCCAGTGTCGATGGCGTCTCGATAGCTCGTTTGCCACCATCTCGCCTCGAATAGGAGAGAGGATGGGGCCATCGCCAGATTCCGAAACCAGTGGAGGTTGCCATGGCAAGGCTTGTTCAACGGGTTGCAGTGTGCGGTGCGGTAATGGTCGGTGCGGCGATCGCGTCGGCTGCAGTGGCGTCCGCAGAGGTGACGATCCCGTTCCAGTTCAACCCAGCCCCCTACGGAAACCCCAGGGGCAGTGTCGATTCACCGCCGAGCAATTGTGCCGTGGTGGTGGGCGAGCAACCCGGGATCGCCAAGGTCACGGACGTCCCGAACGCGAACACCGGCTGCTACCTCATCTCCGACGTGCGCTGGGTGAACCTGACCACCGGGGCCAGTGGCAACGCGCGATTGTCCGACGCCCTCTTCGGATCCCCGCACGAGGCAATTGTGTACAGCGGGCCAGGGCAAGTGGCACTCATCGGACTACCGACTTCTGCGACCACTGTGCCGGGGTTCGCGACGTTCTACGTTCCGTAGCCATTCGAGAAGGTATCGACCGCAGAACGTAGGACAGCACAATCGGGCGAGCGTGGACTAGATTAGGGCATCCAAACTACGCTCGAAGGAGACTCGATGAATCCCGTGGTGAATCGGCGGACTGCATTATCGATGACGTTCGTGTCGGTCGCCGGGCTCGTCGTAGCCGGCTGCGCCAATGGCTCGGCGGAACGTTCGGATGGTTCGAGCTCGACGGCGAACGTCGAGAGCGGCGCGTTCCCCGTGACGATCGAGCACAAGCTCGGTTCGACGACCATCAACACCGCTCCCACTCGTATCGCCGCGGTGGGCATCGGCGACTCCGACGTGCTGCTCTCGTTGGGTCTGACGCCTGTGCTGGTGCCGGTGTGGAAGGGCTCGACCGACGACGGCATCGGCATCTGGGCCGAACCGACAGTCAAGGGAGACGAACCGGTCGCGCTGGCGAATGCGACGACCGAGTTCGATGTGGAGACGATCGCCGCCGCTGCCCCCGATCTGATCATCGCCGTCAACAACGCCATCGACGAGGACGTCTATGCGCAGCTCAGTGCGATCGCGCCGACGGTGCTGCACGCTGCCGACCAGACCGACTGGGTGCTGCCGTGGCAGGAGGTGACCACCAGAATCGGACGCTCCGTAGGTTTGCCGAGTGCCGCTCAGGCCGAGGTCGACCGCGTCGAAGCCCTGGTGGCGCAGGCTCGAACCGACAATCCGCAGTTCGTCGGCAAGACGGCTGCATTGGTCATCAGGTGGAGTGACGGCAAGCTACGGGCGTTCAGTCCCGACTCGGCGCGGGCCCAGCTGTTGACCGCACTCGGCTTCGAGGCACCCGCCGCGTTGGCGTCCCAGTTCGAAGGCAAGCTGAACACCGAACTGTCGGCGGAAAGTTACAGCTTGCTCGACTGCGACTACCTCTTCTTCGACAATTACGAACTCCACCGCGAGTCCATGGAATCGCAGGAGACCTTCACCAGTCTGGGCGTCGTGCGCAACGGTGGATTGATCGCGCTGGATCCGATTGTCTCCGACGCAGTGTCGATGCCGAATCCGTTGACCATCCCGTTCGTGCTGTCTGCGTTCATCGACGACATCAAGGCTGTCGACGCGGCCAGATAGCGTCGGACATCGACGACCACACACCGAGCACGACGGCAGGCGCGGCGATGCAGCCGGCGACCACCAACCATGGGGTCGCCGCTGCAACGCTGCCGTCGTCGAGGCGATCGTAGAGATACCCGACGCCGATCGTGCCGATCAACGACAGACATCCACCGATGGTGTTGAGCAGTCCGAAATGTGCTCCCAGATAACGCTCTCCGGCAATTCGGGCGAGGGTGTCTCGCATCGACGGCACCATCAACATCTGCCCCAGATGCAGTAGTGCAATCCACGCTGCAATCTGCACGTACGGCCACACCGAGTCTGTGATGGTGCCTGGCCCTAGCGCCGGAATGACGAACGACGCCGCCATCACGGCCAAGCCGATGGTTGTTGCGGCTCGCGAGCCCATCCGTGCGGCAACAGCCACCATCGGCCGCTGACCGACGATCACCAGTACCGCTGCCCCCACGTAGAACCAGCCGAGCAGATCCTGAGAGCCGATGCGCAGCGAGAGTTGCTCGGGCAGCATCAGATACAGCTGAGCGAGCGCGACGAACTGTGCGCTGCACAGCGTGGCCAGGACGACGTAGCGTCGATTGCCCAACACCACACGCCAGACCCGGGTGATGGAAGTGCCGACGACACTGCCGGTTTCGATTGTCCTGGGGAACAGGAAGTAGAACCCGATCCACATGCCGGCGAACAAGATTGCGGCCACGGCGGCGGAGGCCGAGAACGGGAACACCAGGAGCACCGCTCCCAACGCGGGCCCGAGGACGGTGCCGAGCCGACTGCTCATCTGCTCGTAACCGAACAGTTCGGTGCGTTTGATGACGCCCGAGTCTTCGAGTTGTCGACCGATATCGGCGTTGGCGGATTCCACCGCAGGCGCGAACAGTGCTGCGGCGAAACCGATCAGCAGAATCCCGACGATCACAGCGGGGAGGCTGCTCGCAAGCGCCAGCACAACGAACCCGACGATGCGTATTGCTATGCCCCACAGAATAACCGGTCGACGACCGAAACGATCGGCGATGCTGCCGCCGAGAAAGAACATGCCCTGCTGACTGAACGTGCGCAGACCCAATACGAGCCCGACGATCCAGCTCGCGAAGCCTAGCTCCTCTGACAGATGCACCGCGAGAAACGGAACCACCAGATAGAAGCCGACATTGAACAACACCATCGATGCCAGCACGAGCTTGACCACCGACGGAAGGTCTCGTAGTCGACCTCGCGCCGACGCACCACCGACTCCAGGGTTGATCGTCACGAACGTCGACACTACTGGCGCGACAGCCGGTGCGGTCTCCTCAGCCCTTCAGGGTTCCCAGGTATTCGACCCTTGCTGACGATGTTCTCGATCTCATAAGCTCTGATCATGACATCGCGCGCCGGCGGCTGGGACGATCGTGGCAGCGCAGATCCTTGGAATGTCTCGACGTCCATTCCTAGAGAGCAGGTTTCGTGAAGCACTCCGGAATCGTCGACGCCGACCATCATCAGTTCGTCGTCGGGTCACAATCCGCAGAGACCTACGAACCTGCTGTGACCGGCAGCGTCATGGAAGTGGGGCGGAATTTCGTTACTGTCATGACAGGAGTCGCGTACGGCCCGGTATCGGTGACGGTCGAACTGCTTACTACCGCTCCCGGCGACCCTGGCGCTGAGGTCGAGTGGGAGGTCATCGAAGAAGCCACGATCAAAGTGAGCACACCGTTCCGGGTCATCACTCTCGATGGTGAGATCTCGCAGGATTTCCCAGCGCTGTCGATAACGAAGGGCCTCAACACCTTCCGCGTCAGCGCGCGAGGTCGAGATGCGAGCCCGGACCAGACCGTCACCGCACCCACCGAGTCCTACCTCGTGCAGGTCTGGAAAGTTACCCAGCCCGCCGCACTGCGGCGACTCCACAAGACCGACACGGTGGGGAACGACGACATCACCGTCCACAAGGTCCGAAGCTGGTGGGACCCGGATCCCGTCGCAGACGCGACCCTGTACATCAAGTACGGCTACGAGCACATGGCGAACCAAGTGAAACAGAACGCGATCAACTGGGGTGGGCGACCACCCACCGACAAGCTGGACCGGGTCGCCACGTCCCAACAGTTCGCGTTTCACGATCGAATGCTCGTCGACGCCCTCGCGCGCGCCCGCGCACCGAAACTTCGCAAGATCGCAGCATGGGCCGTGCGCAGGTCTTACACGTTGGCCGGCGTTGCAGATATCGACTGGATTCGTGCCGGACTCGAGGCGTTCGAGAACAACGTCCCGCTCCCGGCACCGTTCGACGACAGGCACAGCACGAAAGTGTGGGACGCCTTCAACGCCGACACCCGCATCCAGATGTGGGTCACATCGGACAGCGGCGAGCAGGTCCCGACGGCGGCTTCAGTAGCGATCAATTCTTTGACCGAGGCCAGCGGAGACGAGCCGTTCACAGCCCTGTTCTACGCCCTGGAAACCTTGCTCAAGGTGCAATATCAGGTCGACCACCCGAACCAGTTGCCATTCCAAAGGCCGGATTACGACCATGTGGGACTCATCTCCGTCGTACGTCGCGAGTTCTTTCCGAAACTGGCCCCCGCCGACCGATACGAACGCTGGATCGGTCACACGATCGACGATGTGCTGCAAGCAGATGCAGGGCGATGACGGCGCAGGTGTGCTCGATCGATCACGTGCTCTCTGCGAGGTCGCCCATTCGTGTGATGGTGCCGTTCCTGTCGCGCCACACAGCTACGTCGTCGACGAGCTGAGGGCTCATGAACCCGCCGGCATCACCCCACGGCCACGCTGTGTGGGCCTCGGCTACTGCGTTTTGGACAAGATCCGCCATCGACCACAACGCAGCATCTTCATCGGCATCGATGTTCGCGCCGGTGCCGTTGCCGTTGAGGCCGTTGGCTCGCCGACCGGTGATGGTAACCGCGCTAGCAAGCCACACCGCGCCGCCGTCGGGGTCGTACTCGGCTACCCAATCGATGTGTTCGATCAGACCGCTGTACTGGCGCACATGCAGATCACGGCTGAGTCGGTGGATAGCACGCAACCACGGGTCAGGCAGGTCGACATGCGTTATCTCGACTCCACGCGATGGCGTCCATTGCCCGGTCAACACTTGCTCTCGGTTCGGGAAGAAGGGGTGCACTACGTGAGTATCCCAGCTGCACATGGGCGGCCGGGTATCAGATGCGAACCGCTACTCCCTGTTAGGGTTTGCCGGCATGAGGTGGTCGATCATCCCGGTTGCTGCAGTGTTCGTGGCAACCGCATGCGGCACACCGGCCGTGGACCCACCCAGCACAACGTCACCGACGCCCGAGCGCTACTTCACCACCGCTCCCGTCAACGCTCCAGTCGACGACACCGCTGTATGCGTGGACTCCGACCAGCCGAACATCACCGAGGACGATTACGTCACCTACTGGCAGACCGTGTTCGACGACCAGCGTGCCGCCTACCCGGATCAATCGTTCCCATCACCTGCACAGATCGCCGAGGACAAGAGCGCGGAATGGCAGCTAGGGCCGAACGACGAAGTTCCGAGCGGCGCAGACGCAGCCTTCTCGAATGCAGTGTGCGGCTTGCCCATCAACGACGGGCAGCTGCACTCGGGAGTCGAGTTCCGCGCCCTCCGAGGCCAGGTTGCACAGTACGGACGAGCGACGTGCAACTCGATCGCCGGTTCCGGAGTTCCCCAGATGTGGGAGCAACTGCATCCGAGCGATCGGGCGGCACCGTCGATTCCTAGCGATCAGGTCGCTCAATACGATCTTCTCGTCTACTCGGCGCTGGCATACGTATGCCCGCAACTGGCCGACTACCAGGGCCTGCCCGTCATGAAGGACTGTGCCGACTTCACGCCCGACCCCTCGGCAGATCCCGAAGCGGGGGTTTTCTGTCGCGGTGAACGCTGAACTCAGGATGTCGTCGTCTGTCACGCACTCCGTCATGATGTACCGGTGCCATCTATCGATCCGTTCCATGCCCTCGTTCTGATGAACGCCGTGTTCGCCTCAGCAGCTTGGTCTCTGGCCAGGCCGTCGTGGCCCGCGGCGATATCGCTGGGTGTCGTCTCGGTGCTGTGGCTGTTCTTCAACGCCCCTATCGAAGGCCGAACGTTGTACGTGGTCGACGCAGAACGGGGTCTCACCGAGTCCGACTTCATGACACTCGCCGGGTTGGTGTTGGCAGCGGTGACGATTGTCAGGGTCCGGCGCGGGCGGCCCGATCACGCACCGAACAGCAGGAACAATCCACCGAATGTGTAGAGCACCATCACGACCATCATGGCGAGTTGACCGGTGGCCGCGTGTTCTTTCGGCAGAGTTTGCAGCGACGCGTCGTGGGCGAGGATGATGCCCACCAGGTGCCCCACCACGACCGCCAGGACGGCGATACCGGCGACAACCGACGGGTGGTTGGACAGGACGTAGGAGACCGATGCATCCCGCAGCCCCAGTACATTCGCACCATTACCGAGTGGATCCGACAGCGAAATGATTGTCTGCTGCCCCTTTTCGACGAAGTACGTGAGGTAGTGAGCCGTCAGGTAACCCACCACGATCGGGATCAGAGAATGGGCGAGCAGGCCGGGTAGCGCGGCACGGCGAACACGCGACACTCCCCCGGTGGCACGGGCCGCAGACCAGAACGCCGCTCCGACAACGCAGATGACGGCAATCAACCCGAGAGTTCTGGTCGGCACCGATCCTAGAGCGGAATCGTCGACCAGCGAACGCCATGCCGGTATCTGCCCGATGCTGTCGAAGGCGGTGGACCCGAGCAGAACGGCGAGCACTGCCACCGTGCCCCGCTGCACCGGAAGGCTCACCGCACCGTCGAGCGGTGACCGCAGCGCCAGAAGGCCGGACGCGGCATCTCGGGTGAGTGGAGACAACCGGGACAAGGTGTCGCTGTATACCTCGAAAGGGTCTGCACAAGAGAACCATTCGTCACCGAAGATCGCCGCACCGACCGCCATCGACACGACGTACACCGCGCACCACAGACGAACAGCCGGTACCGAGCCCGAATCGGGTGAGGCCAGTTCGAGCCAGACGAACGCGAAGAGTCCGACAACTCCTGGTACGCAGCCCCATTGGCGACGGTAGGCGACCATCGCCGCTGACGTCGGACGACGCAACAGTCCGCACACGACGCGGTGTAGTGCCCGCATCGGAGACACGATTCGCCAGAACGGCCCGAACACCAGCGATGCCGGAACGATGCCCACCCACACCAGAACGTAGAAGGTGCCGAGCAACGCGTTGCTGGAATCCTGTGGCCCCCACACCGATGCTGCGGCGACAGTGCCCGCCAGCAACACCGACAAGGTCCCGACGAGCCCCCGGACCACCGCCGAATCAGCCACCACCGTCGTCCGCGGCAACGCCACGACGACACGCGTGGGGTCGAGTCTGGGGCGACGCCACGCGAACAACAGCAGCACGAACGACGCCGCCAGCGCCCACGCCCCTCCGATCAAGGCGTAGGTGACAGGAATCGGCAGATCGGTCGATCCGCCGAGGCCGTGGGCGAGAATCACGGACGAACGACGAGCGTGGCGACAGTGCGGTCGCTGTGGTGCAGTTCGATATCCACCTGTCCGGGTACGTCGACGGTGAACGTGAACAGCTGATCTTTACCCGGCTCGATCTCGAAGGTGTGCTCGGGAACCGAATGCACGTGCAGTTCGTCCGTGACATCACTGGTGATGGACATCGAAATCGTCTGCCCCACAGAGGCGTCGAGGCGCTGATTGGTCGGTTCGACCGTTCCGCCATCGATCGACAGACTCATCCGCAGGGTATCGGGTTCCGCGGACACCGACGCGGCGGAGTCGGTGCTGGGCACCGGTTCTGCTGTGGTGGGCGAGGTACCGCCGGACGACGATCCGCAGCCGGCCACCAACGCCACCGTTGCACATCCGATGATCGCTGCCCGCACTGGCGACAGTCCCATGTCAGTGCTCTCCTTCTTGTTCGAGTTTCTCTGCGCGCTCCGCCCGGCGGTCCTTCCTGACGACGTACAGCACCGCGGCCACGATGATCAACGCGGGCGCGACCGCCGGAATAGCCAGCACCACAGAGTGATCGGCGAGATAGACGACGTCGGATGCTGCCGTCATACGGAGCTCGAATCGAGCGTCCTGCGTGACACCGATGCTCCCGGGGTCTCGGTACTGATGCGCACTGCGCCCCACGACAGAGCCCAGATCAATGCCAGAGTGCAGACGAGCACAACCAGTGATGCGGCACCGAACAGCCACGCCGGGTGATCGAAGCTCCGCTCACGCTGCAGCAGCGCAGTCTCGCTCTGCAGCTGCCGTGTGAACTGGGCGTCAGCCGAGACCTCGGATGCGCCGATGCCGGGATCGGCCGCCATGAAGATCGGCGTTCCGGTCAACGTTCGACCGTCCTGGATACGCAGGAACGTCTTCCACGTTCCGTGCGCCGGAACCGGACGGGTCGACCGATACATGCCGGGCCCGGTCCGTTCGAGACGATCGACGACCAGACCACGCAGAGTATCGCCGGCTCCCTGCCATGCCAGGATCGCCACCCACTCGGGGTCGTCGGACACCAGATCGGCTGGATCGAGACGGACCGTCGCCGTCACCATCCGGCCACCGTCCTGCGGCGCAGCATCGGCGAGAGTGACCGTCGCCGTTGCGTTTTCCGGTACATCGATCATCAAACCGTTGGCTGTTGCGCCGCCGAGGACGAGTACCAACGCGACGACGATCGTGCGCCGGACGGCAGGTGCCGGCAGCCCGTCCCCGCTGAGCAGTTGCGCGAACAGTCCCGCCGTCAGCCCACACATGACGCCGACGGGTACTGCCATCGCGAGTGCCTCGACCCACATCGACGTCGGCCACGGGTAGACGAATGCTGCTTCTATCCACAACGATTCGAGCCACAAGCCCACGGTTGCGGCAGCGAATCCAGCGAGCATTCCGAATCGAAGTCTGTGCACCACGAGCGGAGTGAGACCGACGAGTTCGACCACCACCGCGATCCCGAGGAACAGCGCGAAGACGTTGTGCGGTTCACCCAGAACTGGACCGACGACGAATGCCGTCAGCTCGCGAATGACCGCGGCAAATGCGACGACGAACAGAGTCGCGCCCCGTCCCACGACAAGTCGTGCGGCGACGAGTGCGAACGCGCCGGCACCGACGATGAGCATCGGTTGGAACACCAACCGGAACTGCTCAACTCCGAAATCGAATTCGATCTGGAACACCGACAGCCCGATGAGGAGACCACCGAAGGCGCTGGCCTTGAGAATCCAGGACAACACCGAGCGTCTGGGCCCCTGCGCAGTCTCGTCCACCTCGTCGGGGGACGTCTGCTGTGCTGCGGCGAGCGCCAGTCTGCCTTCGTGCTCGAGCAGCAGGACTCCGATCAGAGACAGTCCGGCACCGCCGATCAGCATCAGGTGCGTCGGGCCCCACAGCGTGACGTCCTGGCCGAAGATGCGGTGCCAGATGTCGTCCAACGGAAAACCGATGAGCGCATACAGTCCACTGCCCGCGATCAGCAGACCGCCCGTCGGCGCATACCAGGTGCGGGTGATCTTGACGGCCGCACGACCGGGCTTCTCGTCGAGCGGCAGGATGATCGCCAGCGCGCCCGCGATGAACAGGAAGAACAAGCCGACCAGGATGAAGTAGTGGGCCGGGTTGGCCAGTGGTCCCTCGTCGCGCCCTCGTCCGATGTGCAGGCTGACGTCCCAGATGAACCCGAAGAATGCCGTCAGGATCGTCGAGACGAACAGGACCAGCGGCAACGCAGCCCAGCCGGGCAAATTCAGCTTCGATCCCGCGTAGTCCGCCAGCCTCGCCAACCACGTGATGCGGCGAGTGCGGTGCATGAATGCCAGGTACAGCAGAAACAACGACACGACGGCCGCGGCTGCCGTCATACCGAAGACCTGGTCCAGCGCCGCGCCTCCGCTTTCCGACTGAGCAATGACGTTACCCGTCGTCACACTTACATTGACCATAGCGAGAGTATGGACCACAGGCCGCCATTTCGGTGAAGTTCGGGACAATCGGTGGCTCACTGCTCTTCGATCCAGTCCTACAGAGTGATGTGCGCCCGGCCCCTCGATGATTGACTCTCGTCCGTGAGTCACCCAATGAGTAAGCCCATCCACCGCGGCCGCTGGTCGATCGTTCTGTTGGCATGTGCAGGAGCAGCATTGGTGGCCGCGTTCGTTCTCGGACCGGCCGCGCTGCTGCGCGGAAGTTATCCCCAGTTCCAGGATCAATCCGCCATGGGCGAGCTGCTCGGCCGCGGATTGGTCGAGTACTGGGGCAGCGGCGTCCGCACCTTTCCTCCCGGATTGGCGGAGATGGTGGACTACTGGTTCGCGTGGCACGCCATCAAGATCGTCATCTCGGTACTGTTGACCACCGTTCTGGGCCTGCTGGCGGCGACGCTGTGGAGGCGATCCCTGGCTGCCGGAATGGGTTACGTGATCGCTGCGGGTACTTCGGCCGTGCTGTCGCTGTTTTCGGTGTTCGTGGCCGTGATCAACATCCAGTCGACGGTCGCTCCCGTCGTCGCGCTGCTTCCGATGCTCTCCGATGACAACGCGGACGGCAAGGCGGCGCAGTCACTGATCGAAAACGGTGTGCAGAGCGGAGATACGAGGCCGCCTCTGCTCGAGCTGCTCACACAGGTCGAGCACTACAACTGGGCGGTGATCGTCGCGACGGGTGTGGTGATCGCCGTTGTCGGTCCCGCAACCGTGATCGCGTTCCGTCGGTACGCGGCGACGGACACGACAGACGCTACTCACCGTCGAATGTTCGTCACCCTCGGTTCACTCGGCGCGCTGATGACGATCGGGATGGCGCTGCTCTTCGTCGCTGCCGTCGTGGCGGTCGTCGATCCGGGAGACGCGCTCCTCGGATCAGTCGGCGTGTAACTACTGCCGGCTGCGGTCGCGGGCACGCGCGCGGAATTGGCCGATCGCGAGGATGGTCAACGCGACCCCCAACAGGGTGAGGGGGATTTGGGCGCGGGGCGCGTCGATATCGAGTACGAGGATCTGCCACACCACCCACCCGATGGTCACCAACCCCACGAACACGACACACGTCGGAGCGTCGTACGCATCGACGAGCACAGCAGCAACCGAGATCAACGATCCGAGTCCGAGAAAAATCAGCACGAACAGCCCGGAGATGCGGTAGTCCCAGGTATGCCACGCAGGGAGCATGTCGACATCCAAGCCCAGTGACCGCCCGGTGGGGTCGGAGGTCAACGACATTCCATTGAACGTTCCGGCTGCACCCAACAGGATCAGCAGTGCCACCGTCGAGAGCTTGTTCACGGTGACGTCATCGTTCGTCGTCCTTCGGTCGCGGCCGCACCCCGGCGTAGTTGTCGATTCTGCCAGAACAAGTCCGATTGGTCTCGTTCTATTCAGACCAGTTTCAGCTGCGCCCCTGTGTACTCTGCCTGCGGGGCGGGTTCGGGCAGAACGTCGCCAGGGACGGTCGAACCGAAGGAAGCCATGAAGATTCGCACCATCTTGATTCTGCCTGCAGCGGTGGCAGTGTTCGGCGGCGCGGGACTTCTCACCCCCATCGCCGACGCGGCACCGGCAACGTCCATCGATGTGCTTCCGCGGCTGATCGACGGTGCCGCAGCGGGTTACGCACTGTCCTACGCAACCACCGACGAGCACGGCCGTCCCGCGATTGCCCACGGACAGGTCTACCTCCCCTCCGGCACACCACCACCGGGAGGATGGCCGGTCGTGTCGTGGGCCAAAGGGACCGTCGGCGTGGGGGATTCATGCTCCATGAGCACAGCACTCGACGACGGTGCTGCCGAGGACCCCATGGCCGTCGAGCTGTCCAAGCCCCTGCTCACCCAGCTGCTACGAAGCGGCACGGCCGTTGTCTCGACGGACTACATCGGGCTCGGAACCGCCGAAGCCCACCACTACCTGAACAGCATCTCGGAGGCCAACGCCGTCACTGACATCGTCAGCGCTGCCGCAGACGAACTTCCCGAGCTGTCGCGCACCTGGGTTGCCGCCGGACACTCTCAGGGCGGCGCAGCAGCACTCACCACCGGGGCTCGCGCCGACATCTACGGAGAACGGTCGGATTTTCGCGGGGTGATGTCGTTCGCACCGTCGTCGAACCTCGAAGCCGTCCTTCCGCTGCTCTCGCCCACCACTCCCCGGATCGCACCTCTCGACAACATCACGGCCACTCTGATCTACGTCCTGTACGGGCTCAGGGATTCTCGGCCGGATCTCGACGTGAACAGCTACCTCAGCGAACTGGGGAGCGACTACCTGGCGCACGCAGAAGACAATTGCATCAGCGACCTACGGCAGAAGGTCGATGGTGTTGCACCACAACAACTCCTGGCTCGACCGCTGTCCAACCCCGCCATGACCTCGGCTATCCGCGACTACCTATCCGTGCCGACCACCGGTTACACACGGCCGGTGACCATCGAGCAGGGGCTGGCCGATACCGTCGTGCCGCCGGCTCTGACGACCGCCCTCGCTGCGGAACTGGTGGCACAGGGCATCCGCGACGTGACCTACCTGCCTGTACCCGGTGCCACTCATTACGACGTCACTGCCGCAACCGTCGACGACGCCCTGCCCCGCATACTCGACATGTTGCGCTGATCAGCCACCCACATGCGGTGGACGACGATCGCTGCCGAGCACGTCGTGCAGTTCCCCGAGCAGTCGCCGCAGCAGCGATTCCAGCCGCTCCTTCTCCCGAGCAGTGAGATTCTCGAGCAGTTCCGCCTCACGTCCGAACACCTCGTCCACGAGGCGTTCGACTGTGCGATGGCCTGATTCGGTCAGTTCGACGTCCTGACCAACGACGCGAAGAACGGTATGGCCGCGTCCGCCATGACCGGACGCGCCGGAGCACCACGGGACATCGCCGAAATGGTGGAGTTCTTGGCCTCCGATCGCGCCCGCCAGATCACTGCCCAGACATTCGCCGTCAACGGCGGTGAGTGGCCGTCCCGCTAGGTCGACGCGTTGGCCGCACGAAGGACCGCGTCGAGGGTGGCGGACAGAACGGAGCGATCGATCCCTGCCGCCCATCGAGGCCCAGTGGCAGAGCGATATTCGAGCATCGAGACCGCATCACTGTCGTTGCCGGCTCGCACACTCGTCTGCGTCAGACCGAGGATGTCCACGTGCCTGCCATGAGCAGACAACGCGTCGACGAGCGCCTCGACGGGTCCGACTCCCGTGTGTGATGTCTCGAAGGACGTGCCGTCGATCTTCAATGTGATGCAGGTGTCGGCGGACCCCTCGTCGTCGTGAGAGTCGAAACCGAGCAGAGTCACGTCGGGTTCGTCGACAGCGATGTACACCTCCTGGAAAACGTCCCAGAGTTGCTCGGCCGACAGTTCGGTACCGACAGAATCCGTGCGGGCCTGCACATGTCGGGCGAGGTCGATCTGCAGGCGACGCGGAAGTTCGATGCCATAGTTGGTTTCGAGGAGATAAGCGATACCTCCCTTGCCCGATTGCGAATTCACCCGAATGACCGCGTCGTACGAGCGACCGATGTCGCTGGGGTCGATCGGTAGGTACGGCACCCGCCATTCGATGTCGCGCTCGGAGCGGCCTTCGCTCAGCGCCCGCGAGCGATGCTCGACGAAACCCTTCTTGATGGCGTCCTGGTGCGTACCACTGAAGGCGGTGTGTACGAGGTCGCCGACATACGGATGCCGAGGGTGAATCTCGAGCTGGTTGCAGTGTTCGACGGTACGGCGAATCTGATCGATGTCGGAGAAATCGATCATGGGATCGATACCCTGAGCGTGCAAATTCAATGCGAGAGTGGCGATGTCGACATTTCCGGTGCGCTCTCCGTTGCCGAACACGCAGCCCTCCACTCGCTGCGCACCGGCCAGGACGGCCAGCTCGGCGCAGGCAATGCCCGTCCCGCGGTCGTTGTGCGGATGCACCGACAGGATCACGCTGTCTCGTCGCGCAAGGTTGTCGTTCATGTACTCGATCTGGTCTGCATAGACATTCGGCGTCGCCACCTCCACGGTGGCAGGCAGATTGAGGATGACCGGCCGCTGCTGCGTCGCGTCCCACAGAGTCGTCACTGCATCACAGACATCGAGGACGTAGTCGGGTTCGGTGAGATTGAAGACCTCGGGCGAGAACTCGAAGCGCACGTTGGGAAGGTCGCCGGCAAGGTCGAGAACGTCGGCCGCACCCGAAAGTATCAGTGAGCGAAGCTCGTTGGCCTCCCTGCCGAGCACTACCTCGCGCCACGTCGGAGCCGTGGCGGTGTACATATGGATCACGACGTCGTTGGTGATTCCGCGAATCGACTCGACGGTTCGCTCGATGAGGTCGCGTCGCGCCGGGGTGAAGACGACCACGGTGACGTCGTCGGGCGCCAGATCGGCGTGGGCCAGCAGCCGCACGAAATCGAAATCGGTCTGCGATGCCGATGGATAGCCGACTTCGATCTCCTTGTAGCCCATCGCGACCATCAACTCGAAGAATTGTTTCTTGCGGGCAGGATCCATCGGCTCGGGTAGCGCTTGGTTGCCGTCGCGCAGATCGACCGGCACCCACAGCGGTGCCTCGCTCAACCGTCGCTCCGGCCAGCGGCGCTGGGTCAGCGGAATGTCGACTTTGGCGTAGACGTCACGGTAACGATGCGACGGCATCTGGGAGTGCCGCTGCCGATTCCAGGCGGGCGCATCGGAGGGAACGGGCCCGGCGGGAGTGGACAGAGTGGGGAAACCTGTGCGCATGCGAGCAATGTAGCACTACTCCTCAGACAAGCTGAGGAGTAGTCTTCTCCTGTGACCGCGATACGCCGAACGTCGTTGGCCGATCAGGCCGCCGAACTGCTGCTTGCCAGAATTCAGTCCGGCGAGTGGCCGATCGGCACCAAACTGCCTGGTGAAACCACCCTTGCCCCCATGTTCGACGTCGGTCGATCGACGATGCGCGAGGCCATCAGACAACTGGTGGGGCGCGGAATCCTCGTTACCCGTCAGGGCTCCGGAGTCTTCGTCGAATCGATCGACGAGGCGCGGACGGACTGGGACAAAGTTCTCCAGCGCGCACACATCACCGCCGTCCTCGAGGCCCGCCTCGCCATCGAAGGTGAGGCTGCAGGTCTCGCCGCAGCCCGACGCACACCCACCGACCTCGACGCCATCCGTGGCTCACTCGAGGTGCGCAATACCGCCCGCCCCGACGCGGTCGATCTGGTGGAGGCGGACATGGCTTTTCACCGCTCCATCGTGGTCGCGTCGCACAACGACATCCTGCTCGAACTCTTCGACTCCATGGCTCCACGTCTCCGCGACGCCATGATCGACATGCTGAAGATCAAGGGCACGTTCGGAGAGGACGCAGACCACGACGCCCACACCGACGTCGTCGAGTCCATCGCCGCACGCGAACCGGAACGAGCTCACAACCTCACGCGCGCGCACCTACTGGAGTTGTCGAAATCGATGGCCCCCTCGACGTGATCAGCATGGAAGCGATGGTGATCTACACGGGGCTGAGTCTTGTTCGCAGCAAACAGAATTCGTTGCCTTCCGGATCCGCCAGCACATGCCACGATTCCTGGCCGGTCTGGCCGATCTCCACTCGTCGGGCACCGAGGGTGAGCAGTCGTTCGAGCTCGGCGTCCTGATCTCGGTCGGTTGCACTGACGTCGATGTGCAGTCGAGGTTTCGCCGGCTCGGGATTCTCGCTAGGGATGAAGATGATGGTCGGCTGCGAGCCGCCGAAACCATCGCGCGCACCGATCTCGACGGAACCGTCACCCTCCCTGTCCAACACGACGAAGTCCAACACCTCACACCAGAACGTCGCCAAGGCCTCGGGATCTCGACCTTCGAGTACCAGTTCACTGATTCGACATGCCATGGGCGCGAACATAACACGCCGCAAAGGCGACTTCGCCGCGATCTCACGACCTAGACGGCGACACCGCCCGCTCGGTCATCCACTTGTCGACAGCAGCCATGGTGAGACCGAGAAAGGGCTCGTCGAACAGTGCGTGATCGGCGCCCGGAATCTCGACGTGATCGGCATCGCGGTATTTGCGCGCCGTGGTGCGAGGAATTCGCCGGTTCACGGCCCTGTCCTGTTCCGCACCGATCACGAGCACCGGTGCGGTAATTGCGTCGAAGTCGACTTTGGCGGCGTGCCGGCGGTCGAGGTACGGAAAGCTCATCTCGCAATACGCCCGACCCGATTCTGCGACGGCGTCATCGAGGAGTTCGCGGACGTGCTCGCGCGGTTGATGCTGTGCGATGAGCTCGAACGCGGGCATGGTGGGCATCAGCGGCCGTCGCCACGGCAGCCCCGGGCGGAAGAAGTGGGTGCCGAACAGGCGGATCATCGTCGGGTAGACGGCGAAGATGCCTGCTGCGGGGGCCGGTGCCGCGGCGACGACGCCGGCGACCGGGGTGCGGGCGGCGACCAGCTGCACCAGCAGTCCACCCATCGACAGTCCCACCACCAGGGGCGGTGAATCCAACGATCGGCACAGCTGAACGAGGTCGTCGGTGTAGTCGAGCAGGCTCAGGCCCGCGATCAGCTGCGCACCCTCCTCGCGCGGCAGCTCGTGGTGTCGAAGGGTCGGGGTGTGGACGGTGAACCCGCGGTCGGTGAAGGCCTGCGAGGCAGATCCCCACCAGGTGGGGGTACCCCGGCCCCAGGTGCCGTGGACAAGGACGACGTGACGAGTAGACATGATCGTGAATCTACACGGATCATTCGATTTGGCAATCGTTCGATCCGGATACATACGCCGATAGAGTGACGCCATGGATCGACACGACGACACACCCGACGCTGCGGTCGATGGTCGCGCTGCTCGCTGGGCACACCGTCGACCGGAACTGGTGGCGGCCGCCACCCGCTACGTCCTCGACCACGGTGTATCCGATCTGACACTGCGGCCGCTGGCGTCGGCGATGGGGATCACCATCGCGACGGTGGTGCGACAGTTCGGATCGAAGGAGGCTCTGGTCCAGGAGATCACTCGCGCCATCAACGATGACCTGCTCACGACTCTCCGCGAAGACCCCGAACTCGTCGACTCACCCCCGGTGGAGACCTTGCGCATCCTGTGGCGGCGGTGGCTGGACCCAGCTCAGGGCAGACAATTTCGGGTCATGTTCGAGCTGTTCGGGTTGGCCTCACATCACCCCGAGCAGTATCGGTGGTTCACCGAGTCGATCGTCACCGACTGGCTGCCGCAGATCGAGGCACCCCTCATCGACGACGGAGTCGAACCGGCCACTGCGCGACCGGTGGCCACCCTGGTGTTGTCGGTCCTCCGAGGCCTACACCTCGACCTCGTCGCAACGGGCGACGTCGAGCGCGTCGACGCAGCATTCGAGCTGGCCATGGCAACCCTCGGTCCGGCACTCACCCAGACGACGTGACATCCGCCGCGTAGATCGGACCGTCGTCACGGCCTCTTCGCGCGGGAGATGAATCCCCGTCGACCGAAGGCGCGGATGCGGTCGACCACCGTGCGTGATCGTAGCGCGCTCGAGATGGACCCTGCGTTGTCGCGCATTCCGCGAATGACCTCCCGGGCCACGTCGGGTCCGTCCATGCGGGGAGTCCAGTCCAGATCCCGTCGAGCGCGGTCGGTGTTCAACATCGGGGTGGCGAACGCGAGATCGACCCAACCGTGGTGGACAGCGGACACGTGGGCTTCGAAGCCGAGGCGCGCGGCAGCGGACAACACCCGAGACGGAACGGGCACGATGCGGGCACCGAACGCATCGGCCACGTCGTAGGCTCGCACGGGTGTCGGGCCGCCGAGGTTGTACGGCCCGGTTGCGCGTAGATCCAGCACGCGCACAAGGGCATCGGCGACATCGTCGCTGTGCGCGGCCGGAACAGAGAACGACCTGTCGATGGGCAGGATCGGCAGATGATCGACGATTGCCGACGGTACGAGATCGGGCAGGGCGTATCGCAGCAGCGCGCTTCCGAACTCGTACTGCCCGATCAGACCCGGCCTGATTCGGGCGACCGCGACGTCGGGATGCGCTGCCTCGAACTCGTCGAGCACATCCTCGGCGGCAGCCTTGTCCATGCTGTACGTCGACGAGGACACCCCGGTTCTCGGCCACGACTCGTCGACCTTCTCGCCGTATGACCCCGGTGCGTACACCCCGCCGGACGACATGTGCACAAGATGAGGAACTCCTGCGTCCGCACTGGCCGTTGCCACCGTCCGCACTGCGTCGACGTTGACTGCCCGTAGATACGAGCGCTCTCGCATCGGCTGAAAAGCGATGGCCAAGTGGACGACTGCATCCGCGTCGCGCATCACCGCGCGCAGCCGATCCGCGGCGTCGACGGCCGTCACATCCAGCGATACCCATTCCGCTTGCGGAAAGGGGGATTCGGCTTCCGGTGGACGCCGCGCGACCCCGACAACCGAATCGTTCGGACGATCCCGTGCCAACGCTCGCAGTAGCGCCGTGCCGGCATTTCCGGTTGCTCCGACGACGACTGTTCGCATCTTCCACCTCCGGTAATGGACCACAATCGAAGTGCCCTCGTGTGCGTCGATCGAAACCGATGCGACTCACGGGTTTGTGCCGCCGTCCTCCCGGTTTCCACCGAAAAACCCCGGGTATGCGACCGCCATGGCCGACTCAGCAACATCACCCGCACCCACCGAGGCAGATCCGGACGACCCGCGTAAAGCGGATTCACCGGCCGATCTGACCAAGCCGTCGTGGATCTATGTTCTGAAGAAGACTGCCCGTGAGTTCTCCCGAGATCAGTGCACCGACCTCGCAGCCGCATTGACCTACTACGCCGTGCTCTCGCTGTTCCCCGCGATCCTGGCCATCGTGTCGTTGCTGGGTGTGTTCGGCCAGGGACAAGCCACGGTCGACGGCGTCCTGCAGGTCGTCGGCGATCTCGGCCCCCAGTCGGCTGTCGACACGTTGCGTCCCACCATCGAACAGCTCGTCCAAGCGCCCACTGCCGGATTCGCGTTGATCATCGGTATCGCAGGCGCACTGTGGTCTGCATCCGGCTATGTCGGCGCATTCGGCCGCGCGATGAACCGAATGTACGAGGTGGACGAAGGCAGGCCCATCTGGAAGCTGCGCCCCGTGATGCTTCTGGTCACGCTCATCGCCTTGATCCTCATCGCGCTTGCCGCCGTCATGCTGGCCATCAGTGGCCCCGTGGCGAAAGCTGTGGGCGACGCCGTCGGACTGGGCGACACCGCACTGACCATCTGGAACATCGCGCGGTGGCCGCTGGTCCTGATCGTGGTGGTCCTCGCCGTCGCGATTCTGTACTACGCAACGCCGAATGTGCAGCAGCCCAAGTTCAAATGGATCAGTTCCGGTGCCGCCGTCGGCATCATCGTGTGGATTCTCGCCACCATCGCGTTCGGCTTCTACGTCGCGAACTTCTCCAGCTACAACAAGACCTACGGCTCCCTCGCCGGAGCCATCGTGTTCCTGCTGTGGCTGTGGATCACCAACTTGGCCTTGCTGTTCGGTGCAGAATTGGACTCCGAACTCGAACGCGGCCGCCAACTTCAGGCCGGAATCGTCGCCGAAGAACGCCTGCAACTGCCGCCCCGAGACACCCGGGTATCGGACAAGAACGACGAGAAGGATGCACAGGCTATTGAGCAGGGTCGCAAATTGCGGGAGGAACACAACCGGACTCCGTGAATCACGCCGTCTCGATAGAAGCACCCCCGATACCCGACGGCATCGCCGGCGCTCACGCGCCGGCGATCGTCGGGATCGGCAGCCCGCTCTCCGTCAGCGTCTTCACGACGGCACGGGCAGCAATGATCGCGCCCAGTGCAATCAGTAAGCCGTGAGCGATGCGGAGCGTCGGCGGCGCGTAGAACTGCGGTAGAAACAGCACAAACCCGACAGCCAGCACCGTCGCGTATCGGTTACGCAGTGCGAACGCTACTGCCCCCACCGCGATCAGCAGCAGCCCGAGCCCGAACATGACGGTCTGCACGGGCGAGTATCGAATGGGGTCGGCCAGGTCCATCAACGTCGGGGTGGACGTCGTCACCGATTCGACGCCGAGCGCATGCAGAGCGAACGTCTCCGCCCCGTAATAGGGCAGCACCAACCCGACGCCGATCCAAGTGGCGATGATCGCGAGATCCGATCGCCGTCCCGAGTACAGGACGACGAGGCCCCACACCACGAATCCAAGCATCGCGAAGCAGTGAGCGATGACCCAAGCTGGGGACGCGAAGGCCTGAGCTCCCGCACTGCCGGTCTCGCTCGAGTAGGGACGAAATATCGGGTAGGCGGCAAACACCAAGCCGAGAAACAGTAATGCTGCAGCGCGCATTGGATCAACCACACCTTTCGAGAGCGGCGCTCTCTTCAGGAAGCAGTATTCACCCGGCGCGAACCGCAAGCAAGAGCAGTGCTCTTCGGCTGACCGTCCAGTCCGTGAATTTTTGGTGACAGCACGCGCCGTCGCCACGACGCAGCCGTGCCTGTCACCCCAGAGGGGCTAGACGGGCGTCTTGTCGATCGCTGCTGTCAGGTCGACGATCTGTGCGGTGTAGCTCGCATAATTGTTGGTCGCGTCGGTAGTCCAGTCGGCGATGTTGCCGGCCTCCGCCGCTTTCACCAGAGCCCATGTCGGGCGGTCAGCCTCGAGCTCAGCCAACGAGGTCGAATTCGAGCGGGTGTCCAGCAGAATGAGATCGGGCTGGTACTGACCGACGTTCTCCCAGCTCACCGGAGTGAAGGATCCCGAGTCGGCGGCGCGTGGAACATCGGACTCCAGAAGCGTCAGACCCCAGTTCTCGTAGTCGCGCAGTTCGGGGAACTCGTCGTTGATCGCGACGTAATACTGATCCGAAGGGGAAATGGCCATCGCGGTCAGGCCTGGTTTGGCTTCGACGGCTTCCCTCAGACCGGCGACCGCAGCGTCGTAGGCGTCCCGGTCCGCTCTGGTCGATTCGGTATCGATGTCGGCACCGAGTTCCGTAGCCAGGGTCTCGTAGTCCTTCAGCGCCTCGGACGACGGTTTCTGCGCGGACACCGCGAGGAACGGTGCAACCTGCGCGAGATTCTTGGCGAGGTCGGACGTTTCCAGACCGAGGCCACCGTAGGCGTCACCGGCGTACCAACCGGTGATGATCACATCGGGATCGAGGGCTGCGACCTTCTCGACATCGATGTCACCGTATGCCTGTCCGACGCTCTCGATCCCGTCCAGATCGAGGCCGCGAAGTGGGATCGACGACTCGAAGGAGCTGCCGCCCCAGATTCCGATCGGCCTGATGCCCAACGGAATCAACGCTGCAGCGGCCTGTTCACTGGCAACGATGCGCGACGGGATCGCGTCGAGCTCGACTTTCTCCCCGCGACCGTCCACATAACTGAAGCCGAACTCCGAGGTGGCCCCATTCGACTCCGCCGGTCCGTTGTCGGACGAGGAACATCCACTCAATACGGTGACACCGACGACCGAGAGCACGGCGAACGCCGTCGCCACTTTGTGCCCAGAGGCGGGAGTTCGAGTCGGTGACATTCTGCAAAGCCGCATGCTTTCCCCATCGTCCAAGTTAGGCAAACGTTGCCTACGTTGGAAGGCTAGCCAACCCGAGCTGGTTTCGGTGCAGTTGATTCGTCGCACCACAGGGCCGCAGTATGCGTCGCTTTGCGCCGACAGCGTTTCTTGGGCCACCTGATCGAATCGACGATCTGCGTTGCGTGCTCCCGCTTACGACCAGTCTTGATAAGCACAGGGTGTTCAGTGATGCATACGATGACACCGTGATCGGACGCATCGACGAGGTCGTATTCGACTGCACGGATCCGGCTGTATTGGCGCAGTTCTGGGCCCGGGTGCTCGGCGGGCAGCCTGCGATGCGAGACGATTCGTGGCACTTCGTCGATGTCCCCGGGTTCACTCGGCTGGCGTTTCAGCGGGTTCCGGAGGGCAAATCCTTCAAGAACCGGCTTCATCTCGACGTCGCCGTGCCGAGTATCGATGTAGCGGTCGAGCAGGCCGTTGAACTCGGTGCGACGGTGGTCGGGGATCGGCACTCCGATGCTGCGGGATCTTTTCAGGTGCTCCTGGACCCCGAGGGCAACGAGTGGTGTCTGGTGACGCCGCCACCCACATGATCACTGTGCGTCACGCTCACGCATGTGTGCCGCCCGAGGTTGAATCGCAAGCTGGGTAGAATCGTCCGGTCCACGAGCACGCGTCCGACAAGGTGGGGGAGCATCATGACCGGTCCGGTTGCCCAGGGAAGTGCGATGAAGCGGCGAAACCCCGTTGTCGTGTGGATCCTGTTGCCGCTCATCACTCTCGGCATCTACCACTTCATCTGGTACTACCTCGTTCACCGTGAAATGGCCGACTTCGACCGACGCAAGGTCGACCCGCCGGTCGTCGGCCCACTGCTGGTCCTGCTTCTCCTCGGTTGGACCATCATCGCTCCGTTGATCAGCTACTACAACACCGGAAACCGCATCGCCGACGCCCAGCGCGCAGCCGGCCTCCAGCCGACGTGCAGCTCGGTTGTCGGACTTCTGCTCACGTTCGTCTTCGGCCTGCAGTCCCTGTACTACCAGCTGGAACTGAACAAGATCACGGCCCGATACAACGACGTGCCGCCGGGAACCGTTGTGCCGCTTGCGGCGTGAATTCCGATGCCCAATAGACGAAACGGACCCATGCCTTCCATTCACCACGCCACGCTCTCGCGCGTCGATCCGAGCACGCTGTACCGCATCATGGCACTGCGGGTCGCGGTATTCGTGCACGAACAGAAGATCGTCGACGAGGTCGAACTCGATGGCGCGGACCTACTTCCGACGACCGAACTGTTCTGGATCCAGGACGAGGACGACGAGGTGGTGGCCACTCTCCGAGTGCTCGTGGACGATACGGTCCACATCGGCCGCGTCGCGACCGCGGCTGCGGGCCGGGGCAGAGGCTATGCCGGACAGCTGGTCGAGGCCGCGCTGAAGGCATACCCCGGGGTGGTCGAGATGTCCGCGCAAGCGCACCTCGAAAAATGGTACGCGCGATTCGGATTCACTCGAGTGGGCGAGCAATACCTGGAAGCGGGAATCCCGCACGTGAAGATGTCCACCCATCCCAGCTGAGTCAGGCCATTTGTCGGTGCGTGTGCAACTTGTGCTCCACTCTGGGCCCCATGTTGGAGAATCCTCGCGACCGAGACGTCGAGTGGAGCGTCGATTGCTCAGGGCCGACTTCTCGGGTGCGAGGCCGCGACGATCGATCCTCCGAGCACCAGGGCATTGCCGAGCAGAATGCCGGTCACCCCGAACGGGCCGGCGAGTGCGCCGACCGTCAGCGGGATGAGGATCTGCGCAGATCTGTTGGCCGACATCCGCAATCCCAACGCCTCCCCCTGAGTGGATTTCGGGACGATCGACACCACCCACGACATGGTCAGTGGCTGCGGAATGCCCAGCGCGATGCCGAGTGCAATCATGACTCCGATGGCTCCGACGGCCTGCACGAACGGCAGCACAGCGAGAGCGATCGCGCCCGCCGCCAACGAAACATTGAGCAGCACAGTGCGGCCGAACCTCGCGTCCAGTTTGCCGAGCCCCACTCTGCTGACCACCGACACTCCGGCACGCAATGCCAGCAGCCAGCCCACCGTCGTCACCGACACCCCACGCTCGATGGCCCATGCCGGCACGAAGGCGTAGAGCAGATCGACGGTCACCAGCACTGCGCCGCTGACCGTCAACGACTGCCACATACCCGGCAGCTTCAGCAACTTCAGCCCCGATGCTTCCCCTTCGGCAGGCTTCTCGGCACGAATGTGGTTGCGGCCGAGCATCAAGAACAGTGCGGTGGGGAGCGCGACGGCGGTGAAGGCACCGGCAGTGAGGATGCCTGCCGTCGTGTTCGGGCTCTCGATGCTCGCGCCGCCGAATCTCGACGCGACGGCCGTCACGGCGAGCGGCCCGACCAACTGACCCATCGACGCGGCGGCAGTCAGTGCGCCGAAGGCACTTTCGTTCTTGCCGTCGACGTGGACGTGTGCAACGAACGCTTGCTGCCCGATCATGATGAGCAGATTGCCCAGTCCGAACGCAGCCGTGCACACGAGCAACGCCCACATTGCCGAAAACGTGACGAGTACACCGGTTGCGATCGAGCACAACACGATTCCCGAAACTATCACCACCGGCCCGCCGAACCTGTCGGCGATGCGCCCGATCGGCAGGGCCGCCAATACTGCGGGCGCAGCGAAGAGTGCCGCAATCACCGCAAGCGTTCGAGTGTCGGCACCCTCGGCGATCGCCCGATAGCCGATCATCAACCGCACCCCGACCCACCCTGCTTGCGCAGTCGTCGCCTGAACGGTCAGAGCAATGGAGTCACGAGAAGGCATCAGCGCAAGGGAATTTCGTCGGTTCCTCCGACCAACCTCGACACGTCGTTGATGTCGTCGCGCACCGCCCCGTATCGATCGGGCTCGAGGTGGAAGATGGCCAACTGCAGCGCGTACGCAATGGCGATGGGAATGATGAGGGTGTTGTATTCCGAATCGTCACCACGTTGGGCGACGAGCAGATGCGTCGGCGCGGGGCGAAAGTGATATCCCGGCGCGTCGCTGATGAGGATCGACGTGCCGCCGCGTCGTTCCGCTTCCCGGACCAGCGCAGGCAGCTGCGACGGTGCCTCGCGCAGGGCAAAGGCGATCAGGACGGAGTCCTCGGTGAAGCTGACGAACCGCTCGGCAAGGTCCTTCCCTCCGAGCCCGAGCTCGACGACCACCAGGCCGAGCCTGCGGAGCCGTCGTGCCAGCATGTCCAACGCGGGCCGCTCGTCGGCCTTGGAGAACAGGTAGACCACCCGCGAACGGTGAATCGCCGTAGCCACCTCCACCAACTGCTCCTGTGGGATGAAGCTCGACAATCGTTCGAGAGCACGCGCTTCGTCGCGGGCGAACACGGCAAGCTCATGCCCGGTGTCGCTCCTCATCAGTGCCGATGCCGCAACCGGTTCTGGGCTGTCGCGCTCCAGGTCGGCACGAAGGTCGGGGAAGCCGCTGTAGCCGAGCTTCTGCGCAAGACGCACTACCGTCGACTCATGCGTCTGTGCACGGGCCGCGACCGGGGCCGCCCGCAGACTCGACGGTTCGGGCTCTCCGAGAAGTACTGCAATGACGCGTTTTTCGGACGCGCTGAGCGATTTCCCGCTACTGGCAACCACTGTTCGGAAGCTCATACCCTCCACTTTCCACTGTGTCTGTTGACACACTCAACCACAATCCTGTAAACCTGTGCAAGATTGCAAGTGACGTGAAGCACAGCAATCCGGCCGACCCCTCCAGGCCACATCCGAACTTATCGTCAGAAAGGCAGCCGGCCGTGAAGATACTGCTCGGCACACAACACACGATCGAATGGATCGTGCTCGGCGCGACGCTGGTCGTCGGATTGGCGACCGTCACCATGGCAACCGGCTACGGCATCGCCGCCGACCCCGGCGTCGGCGCGGGCTTCCTGCCCCTGGTGGGCGGCCTCGGCATGATCCTCGGCGGCGCTATGTGGGCGATACAGCTCGTCCGAGCACCGCGGGTGACGACCCCCGAACCTGAACTGGAGCTCGAACCCGCCACCTCGGCGGCCGTCGCGTTCCTCTCCAGCGACAACGAGGAGGACGCCGACGAGACCGAACTTCCCGACCGCGCAGGCTGGATCAGAATCGGAGTGGTCGTCGCCGCGATCGCCGGTGCAGCGCTGGTCCTCCCCACCCTCGGGTACACCCTGTCCATGGCGCTGATGCTCGCTGTCGTGCTGACCTTCGTCGGCAAACGCACTCCAGTGGTCGCCATCGGCGTCGCCGTGGCCACCACACTCGCCACCCGACTGGTGTTCGACGTCTGGCTCGGCACGGCCCTGCCTGCATCGTCCATTCCCTTCCTCGCCGATTGGGGGTTGTGAGCCATGGGATTTCCCGATCTGATGGCAGGCTTCGTCAACGTCCTCACTCCGACGCATCTGCTGTTCGCACTCCTCGGCTGCGTACTGGGCATGTTGGTCGGTGTGCTGCCCGGCTTCGGCCCCGCCGCTGCGGTATCGCTGCTGATCCCGATCACCTTCGGCCTCGACGCCACCACAGCGCTCATCATGCTCGCCGCCATCCTCTACGGCGCAGCATTCGGCGGCACCGTCACCGCGGTCCTACTGCGCATTCCCGGTGAGGCGTCGTCCATTGCAACGACACTCGACGGCTACGAGATGGCCAAGAGCGGACGCGGAGGTCCCGCCCTCGTCGTTGCCGCACTCGCGTCGTTCGTCGGCGGACTGGTCGGCGTCGTCGGATTCGTCGTCGTCGCCCCGTTCAGCCGATTCGCACTCGAATTCGGTGCTCCCGAACTGTTTCTCGTCGCACTACTCGGCATGGCCCTGATCACCAGCTTCTCAGGCAACAACCCCGCCAAAGCGCTGATCAGCGTCGGGCTCGGCCTGGCCATTGCGTCGGTGGGTATCGACTCCGGCCAAGGCATCCAGCGATTCACGTTCGGCATGCCGGAACTGTTCGACGGCGTCGCACTCGTGGCCGTCGTGATGGGTTGCTTCGGCCTCACCGAGATCCTCATCCAAGCCCGCTCGGCGGGCGGTGCCGGCCGACGACCACTCGCCGTCGGAAAGCTGTTGCCCAACAAGACGGACATCAGCAGGTCCGCGGGACCGACGATGCGCGGCTCGATCATCGGTTTCTTCATGGGTCTGCTCCCCGGATCTCCGGGTGCTGCAACCTCATTGGCTTCCTACGCTATGGAGAAGAAGCTCACCAAGCGTCCTGGACAGTTCGGTAAGGGTGCCGTCGAGGGTGTCGCCGGACCGGAATCGGCCAACAACGCGCTCGCACTGTCGTCGATGATTCCACTGTTCACCCTCGGTATCCCCACCTCGGCGACCGTCGCCATCATGGCTAGCGCCTTCACGATCAACGGTCTGATCCCCGGCCCACTGTTGTTCCGCGACAACCCCGAGGTCGCGTGGACCATCATCGCCAGCTTCCTCGTCGGCAACATCATCCTGCTGATTCTCAACGTGCCACTGGTTCGTCTGTGGATTGCCGTACTGAAGATCCCGTTCCACTACCTGATGGCGATGATCTTGGCCTTCATGTTCCTGGGCGTCTACAGCATCAACGGCAGCGTCTTCGACATCTTCATCATGCTCGGCGCAGGCGTCATCGGATACCTGTTCCACCTCACCAAGATTCCGCTCACTCCACTCGTTCTCGCACTGATCCTCGGGCCGCTTCTCGAGGAGAACTTTCAGCGCTCGCTGTCACTGTCCCGCGGTGACTACGGAGTCTTCGTCGAAGGACCCATCAACAAGGTCCTTCTGCTCGTCTTCATCGCGGCCGTTCTGTTCGGAATGCTGCGCCCCGTCCTCGCTCGTATCCTCTCCCGCCGCGCCACCCGCACCCAGCCCATCAAGGAGCCTGTCTCATGAGAACACTGCCCACCCTGGTCGCGGCCATCTCCGCCGCCGCCCTGATTGCCGGATGCAGCTCGAGTACAACCGATTCGGGAGCACCGTTTCCACGCAACGGTGCCACCGTCGAATGGGTCGTCCCGTCCGCCGCAGGTGCAGGCAACGACATCCTGGCCCGAATCATGGCCCCCGCCATGGAGACCGAACTGGGCGTGCCGGTCAAGGTCGTCAACAAGGAGGGCGGCAGCCAGGTCGTCGGACTGAACTACCTGGCCAACGCGAAACCGGACGGCGAGACCATCGGCTTCACCAACATCCCGTCGATCCTCGGGCGATACCTCGACCCGAGCAAGAAAGCCGGGTTCGATCGCGAAAGCTTCTCGCCCATCGGGTCGTTCGCATCGAACGACATCGTGATCGGGGTCAACAAGTCCAACCCGTACAAAGACATTGCCGAGCTCTTCGACGCCGTGAAGGCCAACCCGGGGTCCATCACCGTGGGCACCGATTCCAGGGCCGGCGACGACCACGTCAACCTCCGCACCCTCGAAGACACCCTCGGCCTGGACTTCAACATCGTTCATTACAACAGCGGAGCCGACAAGATCTCGGCATTGGTCTCCGGCGAAACCGACTTCGCCCTCGGTGGAGTGTCCAGCTTCTACGGCCAGTTCGCCTCGGGTGAGGTGAACATCCTCTCGGTTCTCACCGAAGAGCAGAACAAGCTCATCCCCGAGGTACCGACGCTGGCAAGCGAGGGATACGACGCGCCGTTCATGACCAACAACTTCGCCATCAGTGCCCCCGCCGGCACCCCGGACGCGACGATGACCACGCTGCAGAACGCCCTCGAGACTGCACTGGCCGACCCGGCAGTCGCCGAGAAGCTGACCGGCGCTGCGACGCAGCCCGATTGGGTGTCCGGTGCCGACGTCGCGACCTTGTGGGAACAGCGTGAAACCGAGATCGAACCGATCATCGCCGAACTGCTCGCCGACCAGCAATAAGTCACCCGAAAGGCATTGATCTCATGAGTACCGAAACCTTTTCCGCCACTGCCGTATCCGACGATATGATCGAACGCTTCTCTCGAGTGCCCGCAGCCAACGTAGGCGATGCCCAGGAGCGCTTCGGCATCATCGCCGGACTGCGGCCCATCTGGGCCGGAGCAGCAGTCACCGGCCGGGCGTACACCGTCTGGACTCGGTCGGGCGACAACCTCTACATCCACAAGGCTCTCGACGACGCCCGCCCCGGCGACGTCATCGTGGTCAACGGCTCGGGTGACGACACACGCGCCCTCATCGGCGATCTCATCGGAATCCGCGCCAAATCGCTCGGCATCGCCGGCTTCGTCATCGACGGTGCCGTGCGCGATGCCGACGCCTTGGCAGAATTGGGTCTGCCCGTCTTCGCGCGCGGTGTCACACCGGCGGGTCCCTACAAGAACGGGCCGGGCCGACTGAACGAGCCTGTCGCACTCGGAGGAGTCGTCGTCTCACCCGGTGACATCATCGTCGCCGATGCCGACGGAGTGGTCGTCGTCAAGAGTGCCGATGTGGACGACGTCATCGTCGCGGCCGAGGAAGTGGTGGCACGTGAGGCTTCGAAACGGGAGAGCTTCTCGGCCCGCAGCCACTGAACACATCCTCAGACAAGCAGATCCACCGCTGCAGGGCGACCGATTCGGTAGCCCTGCAGCAGGTCTGCCCCGATCGCCGTGGCTGCTTCGAGGTCGTCGTCGGTCTCGATACCCTCGAACACGCACCTGGCCTCCGTTTTTCGCGCGAACTCGAGGACCAGTTCCGCCAAGGCCGACTTCACTCGATTGCCTTTCATGCCGTGAACGACGAACGCGTCGAGTTTGATGATCTGCGGCTCGATCACGACGAGTTGCCGCATACCTGCGTATCCGGATCCCACATCGTCCACTGCGACAGCGACACCGCCGCGTCGAAGTTCGGTCAACACGGCCACCACCGCATCCTCGTCGTTCGGGGCAGCGTGTTCGGTGAGCTCGACAACCAGTGACCGCCGGCGGCCGAAGTCGAGCAACACGTCCACCAAGGATGCATCGACCAATAGCGTTGCAGCACTGACGTTCACCGCAACGAAGCAACCATCCGGCAGACGCGAAGATTCTCCCAATGCCTTCACCGCCGCGGATCGGTCCAGAGCGGGACCGAGTCCGCACTGCGCTGCATCGGCGAACCACGCCTCGGTGTCACCGCCACCCGCCGGGAAACGCGACAGGGCCTCGTATCCCTCGATCACCCCATCGCGTGCACGGACGATCGGCTGAAAGACGATGTCCGGGCCACCGCCGGCAATCACAGCCTCCACCCGACGCCGCGACCGCAGCAGTGTCGAGCGCACCGGTGTCGACGCGGCCCTAGCCAACGGCACGATTCCACACCCGAACCACCGGGTGGAGCCGAACCGGAGGCGCAAGCGGACGCATCGCGGCAAGGACGGCATCCGGATCCCGATCGCCGAAACTGGTGAGCAGTGCCCTGGCACGCTGTCCATCCGGCGGCCAGCACAGCCCGAACGCGTCTGCTATCGCCACATAGTCATGGGCACGCTGCTCGACGGTCGAGGCTGCGGGACAACGATTGCGCAGTACGAATTCTCGCACCAGCCGCCAGCGCCTGCGGCCGCCGATCAGTCGATGGAGCATGGTGCCATGGGGACGTCGGCGAACCGATCCATCAGGAACGCTGCAGCGGCGCCGCCGTACCCGTCGATCAGCTGCGGCCCGAAGTGGTTGGGCAACACCGCACCCTGCAGGATCGGCGGCAACGGGTTGGTTCGGAACTCGACCGTGGCACCTCGCCCACACCAATCCTGAGCCAACTGCCGGGCCTGACCGTACGGCACGGTGTCGTCGTTGAGTCCGCTGGTGATCATGACCGGTGCGTTCGGAGTACTGCGACCGATCCGCTGAGCCTCGAGGATGCGACCCGCCTGAGGAATGGTGCCCAAATTTTCCAGCATCGACTTGCCGTCCGCGGTCAGCGATTCGGTTCGCAGGAACGGGTACTTCAGGATGGTGTCTGCGATGCACTCTGTCGACAGATCACTCAACACTGCCTTGCCGCGATCGGTGAGCCGTTCGTCGATCAGCGGCAGCAGGCTCGGATCGCGCTCGACGAAACCGTTGAGGGCATACCCGATCACTCCACCGATCAGCGTTCCGTCGACGGTCTTCAACACCTCGAGCAAGTCCGCTGTAGGCGCTCCGGCCCACGTGCCCTTCAGATCGACCTCAGGTGCGTACTCCGAGGCGAGTTCGGCCGCCGCGGCTGCCGCCCCGCCGCCCTGGGAGTAACCCCAGATACCAACAGGCGCATCGGCATCACCGAGCAGTTCGTTCGCCGCGCGCGCACCGTCGAGAACCGCATGAGCCTCCTCGATTCGATTGACATAGGTGTGCACGCCGGGCGTTCCCAACCCGATGTAGTCGGTGACGAACACGTTCGCACCCATCGACCCCCACAGCGTGGAGGACAAGGCTTCTTGGTTCGCAGAAATCGACAACGGCTGCGTCACAGCATTGACCGTCGTCGGGAACGCACGCGAAGGAGCGCACTGATCGGCCTGACCCACCGTGCCGGGCGCGACGACGATGGTCGGCCGCGGGCCTGCACCACGCCAGGGCACCTCGGTCTCGATGAACGTGCCCGACACGCCCACCGGAGTATCGTCCTGCGTCCGTGACGTGTACAGCACCCGCTGCGCCTGAACGGGGTAGACACCGTCCGCCCCGGGCAGAGCCGCGAACAGTGACATCGGCTGCGTCCGCAACACGGCCCCCGGGTCGTCGACTACCTGAGCCGGAGGGACGTAGAAGTCGTCGACGGGGTCGGCATTCGCTGCAGAGCCGCCGAGCACGGTAAGGGAAGACGCGAGCACGGCGGTGACTGCGACGCCGATCAGGTTGCGGTACAGATGCATCGGTCTCTTTCTGGTGGGGGTCAGATAACGGAGCCGATGTCGTCGGCAACGATGTTGTCCAACGCGCGTTCGGCCAGTGCGGCGATGGTCATGGATGGGTTGCACGCGGCGGTGGTGCCGGGCATGAGCGCTCCGTCGAGGACATACAGGCCTCGCTGGCCGTGGACGCGACCGTCGAGATCACAGACCGCGCCCATGTTGGCCCCACCCAACGGATGCCAGGTGGACGGGAACAGTGCGTTGGTATCGGTGAGAACACTGCCCGATCCGGCGATACGACGCACCGTCGGATCGATCGAACCGTCCTGAATCACGCTGTCGCCGTTGGCCGGCCAGTGCAATCGCACCTGGTCCGCGGAGGAGTCGTAGCCGAAATGGCCGCGGCCGCTGCTGACTCCGTACCCGACCAGCATCGTACTGTGGGCATCGAACGACAACGGCGGTATCGATGCCTGAATGACGGTGTGCGCAGTGTTCGGGTCGTCCCAGTTCAGGCTGCCGAACACCACCGGACCACCCTGTGGCGCACCGAAACTCTGCTCGATGCTCGACCACACGTAGATGCGATCGGCATTGGTGCCCCAACCCTGTCCCAGTTGGTCCGGCAAGTCCGAGATCGCTCCGGTGGCACCGGCACGCACGAGCAGCTTCGTGGTGTTCAAGCTGCCCGCTGCCATCACCAATGCGCCGGCCGTGAGAACCTTGTTTTCCAATACCGTTCCGTCGGAGTCGATTCGATCGACATACACCGTCCAACGACCGTCGTCACGCCGCTCGATTGCCGTGACATCGTGCTGTGTCGCAACCGTGGCCAGCCCCGTCGCCTCGGCGGCGGCGATGTAGGTGACGTCCACTGAGTGCTTGCCGCCGTTGTTGACTCCGAAGGCCCCGGACCCATCGGTGTAGGACGGTGCCATCACCCCGCGCGTCTCGTCGAGGGCGAAGTTCCAGTCGATCGGCATCGGGATCTTCGACACCGGCAGACCTGCTCGACGCGCATTGGCCGCGAACACCCGCGCCGCTTGATAATTGGGCGTACCGATCAACTCGTCGGGAGCCTGCTGAAGCTGCAACATCCGCGCCACGCGTGGGTAGTGCACTCGATTCAGAGTCGACCAGTCGAGCCCGACCGGAAAGTGCTCTTCGAATACCGGCTGCGATGGCTGCAGTGTCATTCCCTGGTAGATCAGTGATCCGCCTCCGACACCGGCCGCGCACAGCGCAGTCATGTTGTCTCCGGGCACGGCCTCGAGGAGGCCTACGTATGGATCGAACGGGACCGGCGTTCCGAACAGGTTGGGACTCGAACCGTGCCACAGCATCCGCTTGTCCGGTGACGTGGCATCGGGGAACGTGTTCGCGTTCGGCCCTGTGTTCCAACGTCTTCCGCGCTCGAGGACCAGAACCGGCACCCCCGCTTCGGCCAGGCGCAATGCGGCGACGCCACCGCCGAACCCCGATCCGATGATCACCACCCGGTGGTCCTCGCGGGTCAGCGGGATCCGAGAGCGTCGCCCGCCGGCTGCTCGCGCCACCCCGGTGCCCGATAGTGCGGCCAACCCCGCAACCGCAGTTGCGCCGAGAAAAGACCGGCGATTCAAGTTCGACACGTACCCCCCAATGGTGTGCAGCAGCGCGCACCGAGACCTGTGTCACGTGCAAGTGCGATGCAAAACTAGACAGAACTGGGTCGCAGTGTCAAGTTCTTAGGGGGTCAGCGCACGGATAGAAGCGGCACCAACCAGCGTCGGAGGTATGCCCGTAGGCCGTCGTCGTCGTGAATCGTCGGGTCGTCGAACAGAATGACCGACAGCGCGTTGCGCGTGAACATGGCCTCGACCCCGTCGAACTGTGTCGGATCGAATTCGGGATGTCGTTCGATGTAGCCGTCGAGGAACTGACGCACCACCGGCTCGGCGCGATCCATCACGTCCGGATCGAACAGCGGATTCGCATTGCCCGAACGTAGCAACGTATTCAGAACCGGTTGCCTGCGAAGGAGATCTCGTGCAGCCACAATGGTTTCGACGACGAACTCCGATGCCGTTTCGGCCTGATCGGCCTTCTCCCCTATCTCACCGATGAAGCCGACGACGAGGCCGACCATCGCCTCCGAGATCATGTCCTCGCGCGTGCTGAAGATCGAATACACCGTCTGGCGCGTCACGCCTGCAGCCCGCGCAGCCGCCGCAATGGTGACATCCTCGAACCCACCCTCGGCAATGAGCCCGAGGGTGGCGTCGAGAATTTTCTGCTTCGAACGCATGATTCGAGTATGACCGCTCCCGCACAGCCGCGTCGCCACCCACGTCCCATCAGCGCAGTTCGATCTGACTGCCTCGCATGGCCGGTGCACCCAACAGTGTTGTCCAGGAGGGAATTTGCGAAGGCTCCATGCCCGATCGGTTGGCGTAGACGACGGCCAGAGTCTCCCGCTCGACGTCCGAGCCGGCGTACGACGCGGACGCGGCAGGAAACGCGACGTTCTGAGCAGTGGGTTCGCCGCCTCCCTGAGGACCGGGATTACGTGAGGGCACCTGATACGCACCGTCGTTGAAGGAGCCGCCGGAATACTGTGGCATGTTCTCCCCTACCGGCGGGCTCGGTAGGCACCTGGGCGGCCGATCGTCCAGGAATCGCGGCTCGTCCTGGTTCGGTAGGTACCGCCCCTTGGGGTTGACGAACTCGGCTGTTCCCTGAATTCCGGGAAACTCGCCGTCCGTTTCGAGGACTTCGGGGATCTGAGGCACCACCGCGACGATCTGGTCGAGGAAGCACTCGACGGTGGGGATGTACTCCTGGAGCGTTTCGAGCGCTTCCCGGGAATCCGCTGCCAGACTGATGACGTCGTCGGAGTTCGCGGCTACGAAGTCCGCTGTGGTCGAACTGCTCGAATTCAGTGACGCGATCAGCGCGTCGACAGCGGACCGTCGTTCGACGACGGTGTTGCCGGTGGCCCGGAAGTTGTCCAACGCGTTCACCAAGGACGGAAGCGCGTCGGAGTAGGTATCGGCAAGATCGGCGACACCGCGAATATCTTCTTGCAGAGCGGGCATAACGGCGTTCACCTGCTCGAAGATGTTCTCGAGGCGGTCGATCGTGGACCCGATCTGCTCGCCCTTTCCGGACAGACCTTGGGCGAGGGCACCGAGGGTACTGGCCAGATCCTGTGGCGGAATTGCCTCGAGCAGGGGCTGCAGTCCGTCGAGGAGAACTCCGACCTCGATGGCGTTGCCGCTCACGTCCTGCTCGAGCACCGATCCGTCCACGACCGGGTCCACCGGGCCGACAGGAACATTCAAGGCGACGTAACGCTCACCGAACAAAGTCTTCGGCAGCAGACGCGCGGTCGCGTTCGATGAGATCATCGGAGCGAACGACGGCGTGATGGCCAGATGTGCGACGACAGCCCCGTCGCGAACCGACGTCGAATCGACATGGCCCACCAGAACCCCACGCACCTTGACGTCCGCGCGGAGCGGCAACGAATTACCTGCGGAGTTCAAGACCACATCAACGTCCACAGCGTCGTCGAACGTTCCGTCGTACCGGGTGACGGACCAACCGATGAACACCGCCAGCAGAACGAAGAACGCGGCACCGAGCGGAACGGTCGTCGATCGCCGGCGTGAATCGATCATGACGAAGTGGTGCGGTCTGAGTGATTCATGCCATACTCCTTTGCGATTGACGGTATCGTCACGCATGGCGGTACCGTCATTCAAGTGCCGTCGCCCCCGAGCTTCACGCTCCCGCCTACTTCGAGGAACCACATGACCAGCAACAACGGTGGCGCCAGCCCTGCTCTCGACGTGGATGTCGTCATCATCGGGTTCGGACCCACCGGTGCCACCGCCGCCAACCTTCTGGGGCAACGAGGCATCCGGACTACCATCGTGGAGCGCGATATCTCCATCTATCCACGCCAACGCGCGATCGCGTCGGACGAGGACGCGCACCGGGTGTGGCAGGGGCTCGGCCTGTTCGACGAGATGCTGGCCACGATGTCCTCGGACGTCCGGGTGCATTTCAAGAACGGCGATCGAACGTTCCTGTCGATGACGTCGTCGCAGAGTCATGGGCAGGGCGTGCCCGGAATGTGTTACTACCATCAGCCCGAGCTCGAACGTGTTCTGCGCCAGGGGATCGAACGCTTCCCCACCGTCACCGTCATGCCGGGATACGACGCGATCGATCTGTCGCAGGACGAGAAATCCGTCACCGTCACTCTTCGCTCTGCCGAGGGCGGACCGGATCGGCAGATCACCGGACGTTACGTGATCGCCTGCGACGGCGGCTCCAGCTCCATCCGTAAGCTTCTCGGAATTGCGTTGCCCGGCAAACACATCGAGGAACCCTGGTTCGACATCCAGCTCCGAGCCTGGTACGACCTACCCGTCGACGCCCCGCTGGACTTCACCTTCATTTCCAACCCGCATCGTCCCGGCGTCGACTGCCCGTGTCCGATGGGCTATCACCGCGTCGAGTTCAGGGTCAACAAGGGCGAGACCGTCGAGCAGCTGCAGACCGAGGAAGGCCTACGCGGCCTGCTCGCAGAACGCGGGATCGACTACGACCAGGTCGAGATCTACCGAAGCTGGGGATACACCTTCCACATCCGGCAGGCCGAGCAATGGAGCAAGGGGCGTGTCTTTCTCGCGGGCGACGCCGCACACATCATGCCGCCCTTCGCCGGGCAGGGAGTCTCGTCCGGGGTACGTGATGTTGCCAATCTCTGTTGGAAGCTCGATGCAGTACTCAACGCGCAGGCCGACCCGAGCCTGTTGGATACCTACGAGCCCGAACGCCGACCGAACGTCACGAAACTGACCGCATTCTCACTGCGCATCGGCAAGCTGGTGATGCTCGGCAACCCCACTGCGGTACGTCTGCGCGACAACGTCATTCGAGCGGCCATGAAAACGCCCGCCCTCGGGCGGGTCATCACGTCGAATGGACTCAAGCCCCGCTACGAACTGGGAACGAAGGGCGGCTTCTTCGCCCACACCGCCCGTTTACGCAGTCCTCGCGGCACCTTCATCCGCCAGCCGTGGGTGGTGGGCTCCGATCTGGCTCCGGTCAGATTGGACACGATCTTGGACAACAGCTGGACCTGGATCGGATTTTCGTCCGCGCCCATCCCCCGCGCGCTTGCCGAGGCCGGCGTCCGCGAGGTGAAACTCGAATACGCCTCTGCCGTAGCGACTCACACCGTCCCACCAGGGCACTACGTGGACAGCGAAGGCGTCGTGGCGCGTCAGATGCGTACATCTCGCGCACGGGGATTTCTGGTTCGACCCGACAGGTTCATCTACTGCAGTGATCGCGACATCACAGCGGACGATGTGCAGCGAGTGGCGTCGGTGGTAGGCGGGGCGCGGCTCACGAATCACGCATGAGTCGGCGCGCTATCGGATGGCGTCGCATTCGACGTCATCCGATAACGGGTCGCCGATCCTTCGTCAGTTCGTCGAGTTCGGCTTGCATAGCCGAGTGCACCCGCACTGCGAACTCCTCGGCCGTCTCGTCGGCCTCGGGGCGCATGGGTGCGAGCACCGTCGTTTCGAGTTTGGTGGGCAGCGGCAGGTACGGAAGAAGCCCAACCAGACCGAGATTGACGCCCCACGGAATGGACACCGTCAGCGGAAACGTTTTGAGCCGCAGTACCTTGTCCAACCTCAGCGCCTTCGCCAATCGCTTCCCGCTGCCGAGTACCAGCAGGGACTCCCCTGCTCCTGCGGTCACCACAGGGACGATCGGCACCCCCGCCTCCATCGCCAACCGGGCGTACCCGGTACGCCCGTCGAAGAGAATCTCGTTGCGGTGCTTCCAGGCCTTGAGCGCATCGACATCTCCACCAGGAAACACCAGGACGTTCTGGCCCTCCTCGAACGCATCGAGTGCCGTCTGTTTGCTTGCGGGCCTGGCACCGAAGGGTTCGATCAGCTTCTCTGCATGCAGCGTCCACGCGATCTGATGCGTCAGCGTGATCAGCTCGCGGTCGATCCCGAGCTGGTCGTATGCGGCCGCGAATGCGAACACGTTGAGATCGATGACTCCGCCGAACCCGTGGTTGGCGACGAACAGTACCGGGGTGTCCGGAACCGGCTGCGCCACCGTCACTTCCAATCGGTTGTAGAGGCGAACAGCACTGATGCTGGCCGCGCGAACAACTCGAGCGATGTTGTCCACCGCCGACTACCGGTCCAGTTGCAGGTCTGCCAGCGCGCCGGCGATAACGAAGCCTCCGGCGATTGCACAGCCGGCCGTTCTCGTTCGTTGCGGCAGGTGAGCGGTGAGCGCGAACGCCGCGGTGTCCCAGACGTCGACGGCCACACCTGCTCGCAGCAGAGTGCGCACGGCCTTCGGCGCGTACCGAGTTGCCGCGTAGAGCCCGCCGCCGATGTAGATTTCACGAATTCCGAAGGTGCGAGCCGCAGCTCGCGTCGTCGCCACGGCCGCGTCGGGCCCGGCGAGGAGTTCGTTGGCGCGAGTGGGCGCAACCATGTGGGCGATGCCGATCGCGGCCCGGGCGAGCCCGACCGCCTCGGGTAGACGACGAACCAGACCGGACGCAGAACCGAAAGCCATGAAATTCCTTACGTAGTGGGAACAGCGGAGTCGCGAGCAAGGCGTCGGAGGAGGCCGACGGCCTTCTTCATGCCGTAGGCAACGATGGTCGTGCGGCCGTCCTCGTGATTCCACTGCAGCAGCGCCGATCCGTCGTCGACGGCACCCTCGAGCACGGTCGGATCACCCAGGAGCGGAAGAGGACCGACGACCTTGATGGACAGTCCCAGAATCTCGGTCCAGAAGTAGTCGTCGGTAGGCGCACACGTGGGTTCGAGGCCGAGTGCGGAGGCCGCGGCAACCTTGCCCTGCGCGACAGCATTGGACCAGAACGGCGCTCGACCGGAACCGGCACGTGAGTACGCGACGTCTCCTGCGGCGAACACATCGGGAACTGCAGTGGCGCAGCGCTCGTCGATGGCAACACCGCGATCATCGGCGATACCGGTACCGCTCAACCACTCGGTCTCGGGGACATCACCGGCGCAGGTGACCACCACATCGGCGTCGAGGGTGCGTCCCTCGAACTCGATCCCGGTGACGGGGTTACCCGTCAACGCAACCGGGTTGTCCGCGCGGAGAAACTCGACCGACGCTGCCTCGGCCCGGGCGGAAATCGCGTCGGACAGGTAAGTACCCAGCAGGCGTTTCAACGGAGGGTCGACGTCCACGACGGTGACTGCGATTCCGCGCAAGACGCACGCACTGACGACCTCCATGCCGAGGAATCCGGCACCGACGACGATCGCCGTCTGCGCCGCATCGAGTTTCGGACGTAGCGCCCGGACATCGTCGAAGGTCCGCAGCACCGTCTCGCCCGTTTGCCCGGGAGCCGCGATGCGACGTGCAGCTGCTCCAGTGGCGACGATCAAGCGATCGTACGGAACATCGGTACCGGCCGCGGTGGTGACGATCCGAGTCTCGGTGTTCACCGATACGGCACGATCGCCGATCGCCTCGATGTCCAGGTCCGACAGATCCCACGTTTCCGCCTCGGCTGCTTCGCCTTTGAGCACGTGCTTGGACAACGGCGGCCGCGCGTAGCAACCGTCGGCATCGGCCCCGATCATCGTCAGTTGACCTTCGTATCCGCGGGCCCGCAGTTCGCGGACAGCGGTGCACGCGGCTATGGAGTCTCCGACGACGACGATCCTGCTCTCGAGAGAGCTCACGCCTGTTCTCGCAGTGCCGCCACCGGACACACCCCGACCGCGGACCGGGCCGAGGCTGCGAGGTCGTCGGGAATGTCGTTGCCATCGAAGGCGTAGTGCAGTTCGCCCTCGTCATCGAGGCTGAACACCTTGGGTGCCTGTTCGGCGCAGATGCCGTGGCCCTCGCAGCGATCCCAATCGACGTCGATCCTCATGGCTGTGTCCTTTCTGCTGCCACCAATTTCAGGGGCAACCGTTCGTATCGATGAATGACGTTGTTGACGGCTCGTACGGGTGTTCCTGCGGGAACGAACTTCTCGACACGCTGCGCCAGCACCCGAAGCATGGTCTGGGCTTCCAGACGGGCGAGCCCCTGACCGGCGCACCCGTGCACGCCGGAACCGAAGCCGAGTTGACGCGCCGCGTCACGGGTGATGTCGAAGGCATCGGGGTTGTCCCATTCACGCTCGTCGCGGTTCGCCGACGCGTAGACCACCAGTACGCGAGCACCTTTCGGGATTCGCGATCCGTCGATCTCGACGTCACGGACCGCACGACGCGAGAATGCTCTGATCGGCGACTCGTATCGAACGACCTCGTTGATCGCATTGGGTATCAGGTCCGGGTCCTGCCTGATCGCCTGCCACTGCTCGGGGTGCCGGGCGAACAGGTCGAGGGCACCGGAAATGGCTCCGATGGTGGTATCGAGTGAGGGACCGAGGTAGTCGATCATCAGCGCAGGACATGTCGACTTCTGAATCTTGTTGTCGTCGGCGGCCTTCAGAACGTCGTCGCCCATGCTCCCGGGAATCACCGATCGATCTCGCACCACGCGCCGCGAGAAAGCGAGCATCTCGGCGGCACCCTTGACGGCGGTGATCGAGTGCCGGTTGACGGGGCCGAGGGAGTCGAATGTCGCGCCGGCCCAACGGAGTAGATCCTCTCGGCCGTCCTCCGGCCACCCGACGAGATCGGGCACGATCGACATCGGCAGGGCTGTCGCGAGATCGTCCACGCCGTCGACGAACTGTTTGCTCAGTGCCGCGTCGACGATGCTGTTCGCTTTTTCCTCCACAGCCGCTTTCATCTTGCGCACGGCCTTCGGAGTGAGTCGATGCGCGAGCACCGATCGCTTGGTCGCATGCTCGTCGCCGTCACTGTTCAGTGTCGTTCCGCGGCCGAGCCGATTGGCGACGGGATTGAGCGCCACTCCGTCCCCCGAGATGAAGGTCTCGTCGTCGAGCAGCACGGCCTTGCAATCCGCGTAACGCGGGACGGCGAATACCTGCTGGCGCGGCAGCCACACCACCGGACCGAGGGCGCGTAGCCGGGCGTAATGGGGGTACGGGTCGAGGATCGCATCGGTGGAGTACAGATCGGTGCGGTACTGCGGGATCGTCGCGTTCGTCGTCATGAGGTCCTTCGGTGCCGCCGGAAGTCGATTCCCCTGCCGTCGCAAGGTGTTGACGATATCGTCACTCATGCCACGGCCGTACGTCAAGGTTTTTTGACGAATTCGTCATCATTGATTCGCGATAGGCTGCACTCGACATCGCAGAGCAGGAGCAGATCGTGACCGAAGGCAACCGCGTCGAGCGCCGCAAGGCACGCACCAGAGCCGCGCTGATCCAGGCCGCGCAAGGGTTACTCGCCAACGGGAACACCAACGCACCCGTGCTCGAAATAACGCAGGCCGCCGACGTCAGCAACGGATCGTTCTACAACTACTTCGAGAGCAAAGAAGAACTGTGGCAGGCCGCCATCGACGCCGCTCTCGAGTCCGTCGGCGACTACCTCGATTCGCTCACCGTCGGTTTCGAGGATCCGGTCGAGAAGTTCACCCAATCGTTCAGACTGTCCGGACGCCTGTTCCGCCTCGAACCTCAACTGAGCCGTGTCCTGCTCAACTCCGAGGCCGCCGCGTTCGCCGCGGCCGGTGGCCTGGCACCACGGTCGCGTCGCGATATCGAATCGGCCGCAGCGCAAGGGAGATTCGACGTCGACGACCCGGATCTCGCCCTCGCGATAGTCGCCGGTTCACTGCTGTCCATGGGCCGTCTGCTCCTTGCACAGCCCGACCGCGACGAAGCGGCGACGGTCGACGGCACCACCGAGCGAGTGCTCCGCGCACTCGGCATTTCGACCGATGAGGCTCGCGCACTGTGCAGCAGTCCACTACCGGCGTCCTACAGCGGCGGCGTCCATGCGGCTGTTGCACCCACTGCGTCGCACTGAGGGACCACCCGAAATATCTCCCTTCGCCGGTGTCGATGTCGAGTTGCTGAGCCGTGGGTGATGCTCGGTAGACCACGTAACCCCGACACTAAGGCCGTTCGGCCTCCTGCCGCCGGATGACGGAATCGACCATCCGGGCCGCCAACACAGCAACTCGCGTGTTCTCGCGCTGGGACTGCTGCACCAACACGGCAAACGCGGCGTCTGGAGTGATCGATCGCGTTGCCATCAGGATGCCTTTGGCCTGCTCGATGGTCGCCCTGGTCATCATCGCCACACGAAGACCGACGACTTCCTGCTTCGCCTCCGTTGCGTGTCGGGAATGCCACACTGCCGCTTCCACCGATGTGACGAACATCTTCACCAGCACTTCGTCGATGTCGTTGAAGCCACCGGCATCCAACCCATAGATGTTGAGCGAGCCTGCATGCTCGGAATCGACTGCCAGCGGTGCCGACAGGTAACTCTGCACTCCGATGTCTGCTGCTGCGGCTGCGAATGCAGGCCAGCGAGTAGTGATCTCGTCGACTCGGACGCACACCAACCGATCGTGGCGCGCAGCTTCGAGACACGGCCCCTCGTCCGCTCGGTACTGATCGGCATCGATGTCCACCACACGAGCGTCCGAGAATGCAGCGGTGGCAGGATTCTCCGAATCATGATGCAGCAGGGTCACTCCCGCCATATCCGCCCCGGGAATTGCCACGACGGCCTGCTCGCACAGGCCCTGCAGCACAGTCTCGAATCGGCTGTGCTCGAGCAATATTCCGCGGAACACATCGAGCGCCTCGAAGGTGTCTTCCGCGAAATACGTCGTCGCACCCGGCACGTGTGATCGCCTCGGGAGTGCCGCCGCGATCTGCTCGTCGAACGCGGCTGCGGCCGCTCTCTCGGCAGCCGAATCGTCCGGCGTTTCCTCGGATGTCCGATCGGTCACGTGGTCCCGCCCCCATACGATGCGGCCATCACACCCTTCGCCGTGAACGAGCAACCTACGGCGTTGACCCTCGCCGAATGTTACAACCGTACGCCCACTGTCAATCGGAACTGGATGATCCGGACACCGTATTGATCTATTCACTTTCGATAGATTCCTGTCGATACTCGATAAATGCTGAGTGGATATCGAGCGGTCGTCCTGTTGCTTCGCCTGTTTCTCGCCGCGTTGTTCGCGGTACTGGTGCTGATGCAAGTCATGTCGCTGCCCGGGCAGTTCGCCCACATGGCACAGGAATCTCCCGAATCCGCATACCTGCGATGGCCGTTGACCATCGTGTCGATCTTCTGGGTGCTGTGCATTCAGGTGGTCGTGGTCGCGACGTGGAAGCTGCTGACGATGGTGAACCGCAATGCAATCTTCACCCGCGCCTCGTTGGTGTGGGTCGACACGATCACGTGGTCGATCGTCGCGGCCTGGGCGGTGCTGGTCGGCGTCTTTCTCTACGTCGGATTCGGAGCCGACGACCCAGGCCTGCCGCTACTGCTCTTCCTGCTCGTCGTCATCGTCGCCGTCGCCGCACTGTTGATGGTCGTCATGAGGACCCTGCTCAGGCAGGCCACGGAACTGCGCAGCGACATGGACGCGGTCATCTGATGGCCATCGTGGTGCGCATCGATGTTCAGTTGGCCAAGCAGAAGATGAGCGTCGGCGAGTTTGCCGAACGCGTCGGCCTGACGCCCGCCAACATCGCAGTCCTCAAGAACGGACGGGCCAAAGCCGTACGACTGAGCACCCTCGACGCCATGTGCCGGGTGCTGCAATGCCAACCCGGAGACCTCTTGGAATGGGTGGACGAATGAGCACCCGCGGCACTACTGGCCGGTGACATCCAGAGCGGCACCGACGATCGAATCGGTGTCGATGTGATGATGCTTGTACACCTCGTCCAGAGAGCCCACCTGACCGAAGTTGCTGACGCCCAACGACGTCGACGCCACGCGGTTCACGTTCGCAAGGAAGGCCAGGGTGTGCGGATGGCCGTCGAGGACGGTCACCATCGGTGTCGCCCGATCGGCCGGCAACAGCTGATCGAGAATCCACGACTCCGCGTCGCCGTGCCCCTGTCGAGCCTGGACGGCTCGATAGAGCTGGCCCGGACTCGTGATGCACAGGACGTCCGCGAGAATGCCGATGCGCTCCAAACGTGCTGCAGCATCGAGAGCTTCGGGCATGAGCGCACCCATCGCCGCGATCGTGACGGTGGCACCGTCTCGTCGGACGAGTGGGTAGCCGCCGGCCACCACCTGCTTGCGCCTGCGTTCGCGGGCCGCCGGATCGCTGGGCACGTCGGCCAACGTCTGATCGACCGGACGGGTCGACAGGCGCAGGTACGCCGAGGTGCCGTCGGGGCGACCCAACTTGGCGATACTGGCGAGGAGCGTCCACTCGACGTCGATGGCGAACGCCGGCTCGTACGAGATGCATCCGGGCTGCTCCAGACCGATCGACGGAGTCTTGATCGACTGGTGCGCACCACCTTCCGCAGCCAACGTGACACCCGACGGCGTACCGACCAGAATCGACTGACCACCCGCGTAGATGCCGTACGACCACGGTTCGAGGGCGCGTTCGACGAACGGGTCGTACATCACCCCGATGGGGAACAGGGGCTCTCCCCACCGACTCCACGTTGCACCCAGCTCGCCCATCAATCCGACCAGATTGGTCTCTGCGATACCGAGTTCCATGTGTTGACCGGTCGGACCCTCACGCCAGTGCATGATGGTTTCGGCATCGTCACCGAACCAGTCGTGCCGCTCCGACGACGACCAGACACCGACCTTGTTGACCCAACCGCCGAGATTGGTGGTGGAGCTGACGTCGGGACTGACCGTGACGACGCGGCGCGCCGCATCCGGGGCCTCACGCGTCAGGTCGATCAGGGTGCGGCCGAGCGCGGCCTGCGTCGTGGCCGTGCCCTTGGGAGTACGGCCGATGTCGGTGGGAACTGAAGGCGGTGCCGAGACGGGCACCGGCTCGCGGCGCAGCCGTTCGGCGACATCGGCGCACAACTGCCCGGCAGCGGTGGCGTCGTCGAAGCGGCCCCAGGGCGAGTCGGCATCCGTGCCGAGAGTGTCTGCGAGTGAGACATATTCCTCGATTGTCAACAGAGAGGAATGGTTCTGTGGGTGCCCTTGTGTAGGGAGCCCGAAGCCCTTGACTGTGTAGGCGATGATGACCGTGGGACGGGTGTCGTCGATCTGCGCGTAGGCCTCGCGCAGCGCGTCGAGATCATGGCCGCCGAGATTGCGAATCGACTCGGTGAGAATCAGATCGTCGAGATCGCCGATGAGCGCCGAGATCGTCGCGGCATCGGAACCGTTGCCGGGCAACCGATCTCGCAACTCGGACGCCGAGCACCGCAACAGCCGCTGATACTCGGGATTGGGCATGTCGAGGATGCGACGCCGCAGGGCGTCACCACCGGTACGCGCGAACAGGTTCTCGAGCAGCCGACCGAAACGCACGGTGATGACCTGCCAGCCTGCCGCGTCGAACATCTTCTCGAGGCGACGCGCGGCGATGTTCGGCACCACTCGGTCCAGGGACTGACGGTTGAGGTCGACGATCCAGACGATCTCACCCAACTCCCCGATGCCCGGATCGATGACGGCTTCCCACACGGCACCCTCGTCGAGCTCGGCGTCTCCGACGAGCGAATACTGCCGGCCGCGAAACCCACTCGGTGTGTCTTCGGAAAATGCGGAGTCGACGAAGCGGCGCGACATTGCGCCCCAAATAGGTGCCGTCGCACCGATACCCACCGATCCCGTCGAGTAGTCGACGGTATCGGGATCCTTGGCGCGCGACGGGTAGGACTGCAGACCACCGTACGAGCGCAGTGTCGTCAGATATTTCTCGTCCAGCTCACCGAGAAGGTAGTTGATGGCGTGCAGCACCGGCGACGCGTGCGGCTTGACCGACACTCGGTCGCCCGCTTCGAGCTGCTCGAACCACAGCGAGGTCATGATGGTGACCATCGACGCGCACGACGCCTGATGACCGCCCACCTTGAGACCCGTCGGATTGGGCCGGATTCGGTTGGCGTGGTGGATCATCGACGTCGACAACCACAGCACCCGCTCGGAAATGTCGTGCAGGGTTTCGCGCCCCCCGGTGACCGAATCACCGTCGGTCGAATTGCCGGTGGTCGAGCTGAGGCTGGTCATGGCGAGCACTCCTGAAATAGGCGACGAAAGATTGCATCGAGTGGAAGTGGCGGGACCGGATGGGTCCCATCACTCCATGAGGCAAGCGTTCGGATTGCGAAGCGCCGAGTCAGTCGCGTCTGTGATGCAACCGGCGTCAGTCGACCAGAACCCGACCGACTGCGCAATAGAAGTGAGTCAGGTTGGGCATTCTGCACAATTGGTCGGTCACGCGCGTGTACTTTCTGGGCGACCTGATCACCGAGACCCGGCACCTCGACGAGTCGCGGAATCGATGACGGCCTCGAATGCGTCGACGATCAGCGCGACCGACTCGTCCAGATCGAGATCCGCCGACTCGAAGAAGGCGTCGGCTGTTCGATCGAGAAAGCCTGTCCACCCCGAAATCGCAACAGCGACCAGCGGGGGCAACGGATCCGGGAGTTCGGCCAGGGCTGCAACCTGACGCTCGCCCTCGGCCCGAGCCTGCCGAAGGGCGCTCTCGACGCCTGCCTCGCCGAATTCCTCCTCGCGCACCACCCGCAGGTAGAGCGCGCGGTGATCCCGCAGAAACTCGATGTGCCGTCGGACGAATCCTTCCAGCCGAGCTCGGACGGTCCGCTCCTCGGACTGCGGCCCCTGCGCGTCGGACAACTTGCCCAGAACGTCGGCCAGTGCAGCCTGTACCAGGCCCTGCTTGTCGGTGAAGTAGTAGAAGAGCAACCCGTGCGCCACACCCGCCCTGCGCGAGATCGCCGCCGCACTGATGTCTGCGCTGGCACCTTCGGAGATCATCTCGATCGCGGCGTCGATCAACGCCTGACGGCGATCACGACGTGGGCGGGCGCGCCGCGACTGCTCTGCATCGTCGACGTCGTTCGAAGGCACCGTCCGAGACTAATGCAGATCGAGTCGGCTTTTGCGTCGCCCTCTTGCGTTATATGCAGATCATCTGCAATATGTGCGAGAGAGCCGGGACTGCCGCGCTCCCCATCGAGGAGGTCCGATGATCACAGTGACCAGTGCCGCGGGCGGGATCGGACGGTTGCTCGTCCGGCAGCTGACCGCGCAGAAAATGCCCGTCCGCGCTGTCGTGAAGAACGACAGCCAGGCTGCGACCACCCGTCGAGACGGGGCAACCGAGGTCGTCGTGGGCGATCTGCGGTCGCCCGACACGCTCGACAGAGCCCTGGCCGGAGCCGACGTGCTCTATCACGCGGCACCGACCCAGGTCATCGACGAAAGACCGATCATCGAGCACCTGATCGCGACGACTCCGGCAAGTGGATTGCAGCACATCGTGTTTCACTCCGTCATCCATCCGGACCTGCATCAGCTGACACACCATCAGCAGAAGGACATCGCCGAGGGTCTGCTCCGCAACAGCGGGATTCCCACCACGGTGCTCAGGCCGTCGCATTACATGCAGAACTACCTGGAAGTGTGGGAGTTCCTGCAGGCGGGCGTCATGCCGTACCCGGTCTCACCGGACAGCGTCATGGGGGTCGTCGATCTCGCCGACGTCGCCGAGGCCGCGGCGAACGTGCTGATCGACCCGACGCCGCACACCGGCCGCACCTACGACCTGTCCACTGTCGAACTCACCCGACACCAGATGGCCGAGATCTGGTCACGCGTGCTGGGGCATCCGGTGACCGCTATCCGAATCCCGCCCTCGTCTCTGACCAACACGCTCGATGTCCTGCCCGCACTCCCCACCGTCATCGGTCACGCTGTGCGATCGACGAAACTCACATCGCTCGGACACCTCGTCCGCGGTGCGCAGGCCGCTTCGAACCCCCGCGACATGAAGAATTGGCCGGAGGACGCACGTCAGGCGTATCGCACGATGATGACCCATTACGACGGCCACGGTCTGCTCGCGGGAGACCTGACGGTTCTTCCGACCCTGCTCGGACGAGCACCCACCTCGTACGAGGACTTCGCCCGGCGCTCGGCCGCTGAGCTCGGACGCTCGGACCGATGAGCCGCACAGCTGGTCGATACCGTCCGGGCCGCTCGCTGGTCACCGGCGCGAGTTCCGGAATCGGTGCCGAGTTCGCGCGAGTGCTGGCCGCCCGCGGCTCCGATCTGGTGCTCGTCGCCCGACGGGAAGATCGTCTGACAGCCCTGTCGGACGAGCTCGAATCGACCTACGGTGTGCGCTGCCGAACAGTGCCCTGGGACTTGTCGGAGGAGGCCAGTGGTCGCCGGCTCCGGGCCATCGTTCCCGAGCGCATCGACCTCATCGTCAACAACGCAGGATTCGCGGTCCAGGGACCGTTCGTCGACGGCGACGCAGACGACTTCGAGCGACTCGTCGCCGTCGACATCCGCGCGGTCGTGGACATCTGCTCGGCGTTCCTGCCGGACATGATCGCCCGCACAGCCGGCACCATCGTCAATGTGGCCAGCACGACGGCATTCCAACCCGTCCCGACTCTTGCCGTGTACGCGGCCGCCAAAGCCTTCGTGCTGAGCTTCAGCCAGTCGCTGTGGTACGAATCAGCGCAACACGGAGTCAGAGTGTTCGCACTCAACCCCGGACCCACCCACACCGAATTCTTCGACGTCATAGGCGATTCGGCCACAGCCACCGGTACCTACCAGACACCGACCGACGTCGTCGCCACCGCCATGAAGGCACTAGACGCCAAACGGTCACGGCCACATGTTGTTTCGGGTCGCCGCAATGCTCTGCAGGCGGCGACGGCGGGTATCGTCCCCGCACGAGTTCTACTCCCGGCCCTCGCACGAATGCTGCACTAGACTGTCACGATCATGGCCAGGGTCTCGAGATTCACACTCGCCGATCGCCGAGAGGCGGTGGCACGGGCATTCGGGGGTTCCGAAAGCCCGACAGCCGTAGCCACGGACTTGGGCATCCACACCACCACGCTGTACCGCTGGGCCGGGTCGTCGACCACGGACGAACCCGGGCCCGCATCGACACGCCTCATCGAGGCCACCCAGGAGCTGCTTCGGCACGCCGACTACGCAGACATCACGATCGAAAGTGTCGCTGCCCGATGCGGTCTGGCACCCAGAACGGCCTTCCACCACTTCCCCAACAAACGCCAACTCTTTCAGGCCGCCGTCGACGACGCCGCCACCGTTCTGGTCGAACGCATCCGTGAACGGTCTGCGGATGCCGGCTGGCCGAACACCCCACTCGAGCAGCTGCAGACATTTCTTCGAATCGCTGCCGAGAGCATCTACGAGACCCCGCGCACGCACGTGCTGTTCCGCAATCTCGGAGTCCCGAAATCCGAAGGCACAGCCGAGCGTTGGCACGACAGCTTCGTCGATGCCATCACCGAACTACTCCGCGCCGCTGCCGAAGCAGGGCAGATCGACTACGCCACGGACCTCCCTGCCTCAGCCCGACTGCTCACCGGTGCCATGCGCGGCATCCACACAGCGGTGTTCGACGGTGCCGACGCCGACACGGCTCTGGCCCTCGTCGGCCGTGTGCACCTTCTGATCCCGCCCGCCTGATTCCCGGACGTCTTCTCACCTACGGCATCGGTCGACGCTCACAAGCTACTGACTGTCAGTCAAATTATTGACTGACAGTCAAACTGGCCTTAATCTGGATCACACTCCGATCGCGACGAAAGGTCGATTCATGAGCGCAACGCACGATGCACCGACGATCGAGACGCAACGGGTCGCGCCCGACTACATCGCGCATTGGGTCGTCAAATCTGCGCGAACCGAGGAGATGGTGCGCTGGTACGGCACGGTGTTCGGTGCCGAGATCGCCTACCAGGACGACGAGATCACGTTCTTGACCTGGGACGACGAGTCGCATCGACTTGCGATCATCGCCGTACCCAAGCCGGTGAAGTTCCTGTTTCCCTTCGCCAAGCTGCGGCGCAAGGCCTACGGCATCGACCACATCGCCCTGACGTTCCGATCGCTGGAACGACTGCTGGAGAACTACGTGCGGCTCAAGCGCCAGCGCATCCTCCCGGTGTGGTCCATCAACCACGGACCGACGATCTCGCTGTACTACGAGGACCCCGACGGTATTCGGCTCGAATTCCAGGTGGAGAACTTCGACCCCGACAACACCGCGGCCTTCTTCTTCACCGAGGAATTCGCGCGCAATCCCATCGGAGTCAACATCGACCCCGACTACCTCCTGAGCCGACTCCGCAACGGAGCGACCCACGAGGAACTGCGACGGCGCGAGGCCGGGACGAGGCCCGGTCGGCCGGTGATCGCCAACAAGAAGACCATCACTCCGAAAACTCTGTGACCGATTGCTAGGGGGGATCGAAAGCTATGCCCATCAACATCATTCGAACCGAGGACGGCTGGTGGCGTCTCGACGGCGACCAGGCCATCAGGATCGACACCACCGCGCAGACCACCCGTGAGCTACTCGCCGACCGTACGGCCATCGAGGCCGCGTCGGGGGTCGGGACGAACGTCGCCGAGCTCCGGCTCGTCTCGCCCATCACCGCACCCTGCCGAGTGGTGGCGCAGTTGCTGAACTACCGATCCCATGCGATCGATGCCGGTTCGGACCCGAAAACCCTGCAGCCGACGTTCTTTCGCAAGTCGTCCGCATCGATCAGCGGCCCGAGCGATCCCATTCGGCAGCCACCGGAGGTAGCTCTGCTCGACTACGAAATCGAGCTGGGCGTGGTGGTCGGTGCCGATATCCCCATCGGGACAACCGTCACCGACGACAATCTCGCGTCCTACGTGGCGGGCTTCGTCGTGGCCAACGACGTGTCGGCTCGGGAGATCCAGTTGACGAAAGTGCAGGTGTACGAGAGCAAGTCGTATCCCACCTTCACCCCACTCGGCCCTCGGCTGGTGCTGCTCGACAACGACGAGCTGCGACGACTACCCGAGCTACGGATGACGTTGGCGGTCAACGGGGAGATCCGTCAGGACCAGACCATCGGCGACGACCTCATCACTCCTCCCGCCGAGGCCTTCACCAGACTGGCCCGTTTTCAGAACATGACCGCAGGCGACGTCCTGCTGACCGGAACGCCGATCGGCACGGCGATCTCCGCGCCGCCCAAAGCAATCCAGAAGATCGGCGAACTCATCCCGCCGGCACTGAAGTGGAAGTTCTTCTTCGCACGCCAAGCCAAGAACCCGAAATACCTTTCGGTCGACGACGTCGTCACTGCCACGATCCGCACTGCGGACGGGTCGATCGACCTGGGGACCCAGGAAACCGTCGTCCGATGAGCACTCCTGTCGTCATCATCGGTGCCGGGCCGGCGGGTACCACTGCAGCGCTTCTGCTGGCGCGCAGGGGTATTCGAACGCTACTGCTCGAGCGTCGAACCAGTCCACTGTTCCATCCGGCGGCTCACGTCATCAATGCTCGGACGCTGGAGATCTGGAACGAGTACAGCCCCGAACTGGCCAAGTCGATAGCGGCGATGTCGCCTCCGCACGAACAGGTCAATCTGATCAGCTGGTACGGCGACCTGGCCGGCGACGCCATCGGGTCGATCGATCTGCTGTCCGACCCCGAACGCAAAGCGATCGTGGAAAGCCAGAGCCCGTACATGGTGTCGCACATCGGCCAGCACCTTCTGATGCCCGCACTGTGGGACGCCGTGGACGCCGAACCGCTGATCGAATTTCGTCGGGGTGTCTCCGTCGAATCGGTCGAATCGAACTCCGGTGACGCGCGCGTCGCCTTCCGCACCGTGACGGGTGACGCCGCCGAAGTACGTGGGCCGTACGTCCTCGCCTGCGACGGTGCCAACAGCGCGACCCGCGACGCAGCCGGGATATCGCTGACCGGGCCGGTACTCGCCAACATGGGCAGTGCGTTCTTCACCTCGACAACACTGTTTCCCGACGACGCGCGTCCACTGTTGAGTTGGATCTACACCCCGGACCTGTGCGGAGTACTCATCTCGCACGCCGATCACCGCTACATCCTGATGACGGCCTATCTGCACCCAGCGCAGGAGATCGCCAGGAACGGCCGCCGATTCTGGGAGAAGACGCTACCGAAGGCGTTGGGTACCAACGACTTCACGCTCGAATCGACGGGCACGTGGGTGATGACGTCACAGACGGCCGACACGTTCCGCCACGATCGGCTGCTGTTGCTGGGCGATGCCGCTCACCGCTTCCCGCATACCGGCGGCTTCGGGCTCAATTCGGGAGTGCAGGATGCCCACAACCTCGCGTGGAAGCTCGACGCTGTGCTCTCGGGTGCGGCGGGCCCGGAGTTGCTGGACACCTACGACACCGAGCGCCGCCCCGTGGTGGAGAAATTCGCCGAACAGAGCGTGGCCAACCACTTCCGCATGGACGACATCGGCAAGCGGGTGGGGATCACCAATGCCATGCTGGCCAAGGCAACTCAAGCCATGGGCCGGGCACCCCTGAACAAGATCCCGGGCCGACTGATCGCACCCATCGCGGCCGCGGCAACCCGCAAGCAGATGAGCCGGTCACGAAGCCTGCGCCCGGATGCCCCCGGGTCGACGGAACTGCGCGCCGAAATCGCAGCGGCGATTCCACTGCAATTGGAGCATTTCGTCTCCACCGGCCTGCAATTCGGCTACCTCTACGACAGTCCACTGATCGCCCAGGACCCGTCGACGAAGCCCGTGGAAGATGTTGTCGATTACGTGCCCACCACGTACCCCGGTGCGCGATTGCCGCATGCGCTCGTCTCGGTCGACGGGCAACTCGTCTCGCCGCACGACGTGTTGGACCCGAACATGTTGACGCTGTTTACCTTCGACGGTTCTGCGTGGTCAGCAGTGGTGGAGGGACTCAGTTCTTCCAGGCCCGGAATCGAGCTGGTCGTGCTGGACGCACCCGTCGGCCTCGATCGCAACGAGCTGATGTCACTGTTCGAGGTGGGTGAGACCGGAGCCGTCCTCGTCCGACCCGACGGCCATGTTGCCTGGCGCGCCGCCGATTCGACTGTGGAAGCGCAGGCCTCGCTGTCGACGTTTCTGAGCACGCAGTGGGCAAGCTACTACGCCGGAACCGTTTGACGGGCAGGGGGTTGTCGCGGCGGCTCCCACGTGACACGGTACCCGGTGGAAGCGTCGAAAAGGAGCCTGGTGTCGAACTCGGAATCGGTGAGGATTCTCGGTGACAGAGGACCGGTCGTCGTCCTGCTACCGGGCGGAGCCGAGCCCGTCGAAGGGTTCTTTCCCGGTCTCGTGGAGGGACTTCGCGCCGACCCCGGATGCCGGGTGGTGTTGTACGACCGCCCCGGCACCGGCGCGAACACGACACGCGGGTCTCTGGCCGGAGCGAGTGCCGCGTTGCACACGATGCTGGACGAGCACCGACTGGCACCCGCGATCGTCGTCGGGCAGAGTCTCGGAGGCGCTGCGGCGCTGCTTCTCGCCCGAGACCACCCCGAAGACGTGGCGGGTCTGATTCTCCTCGATCCATCCGCCGTCAACGACGTGAAACTGGCGAAGGCCACCGAGCTGATGGCGCGACTGGCCGGCCTTGCATGGCGAGTTCCCTTGTTCCGAAAGTCGATTGCCTCGGGACTGCGAACACAGGCAGAGAAATTGGCCGACCGACATGCGATGCGACCGGAGTGTCGGTCTGCCCTTGTTCGGACCGCAGGAGTCGACATTCCGCGGCTCCGTGATGCCGCCGACGGATTGGCCGACCTGGCGAAGAGCTTCCGCGAGTGCGACCTCCCACGCGTGCCGTCCGTCGTTGTCACTGCCGACCGGAAACCGAATTCACGAATGACCTCGGCGCACGCGCGTTTGGCCGATGCGCTGGGCGCGAGGGTCGAACAATGGCCCGAAGCCGATCATTCGGTGCACTTGACCCACCCCGAAGAAGTTCTCGATGTATGTCGGAGAATCATCAACGCAGTTTGATTGCCACCGTCACCACAGCGACGATCGCTGCGGCAACTACTGCCGTCCATCCGACAGTGGCGTTCGTCAGCTCGCCGCCGAGACGCCCCTGTGCCAGCCATCCCAGACCCCACACGATCGCGAGCATCGGAGCAATGGCCCCGTTCGAGTAGCGCGCGAGAGTCACCCCGACCAGCGCCGCGACAACGAGTACGACAATTGCCCAGAACGTTGCGCCGCCGGTCACTCCGAGATCGACCAGCCACGCCGAGATGTTGGCGATTGTCGCGACGCACACCCACCCGAGATAGAGGCCCATCGTGCCGTCGGTGATCACCGCGTCGGCCACGGATTCCGGGCGCTGCTGTTGCAGGAGTACGAACACGCGCACGAGAGCGGCCAACAGCGCGACGATGACCACCACGCTGAGCCACACCTGCCCGAACTGAATCGCGAGAATCCACGCCGGATTGAGCAACATCGACGCGATGGCCGGTGCCCGTAAGGCGTCGTGACGTGCAGTTCGACCGGGTAGGAACTGCCATATCGCATAGACGATGAGACCGGTGTAGATCACCGACCAGATCGAGAACGCGGGACCTGCCGGAGCCACCAGTGTCGACGTCGCACTGAGCGCACCGCCGGCCGCCTCGGCAATGGGCGTCCCTATCCACGCACCGGACCCCAGAAACGACACCACAACCGCTACGACCGCACTGACTACGACGCCAATACTCATGGCTGCGATAGTGCCCGAAAAACAGAAGCGACAAACCCGCAGCTGCGATGCCGCTACGTTGACCAGATGACATGGCGATGGATGGTCGGGGTGATGCTCGTTGCCATCATCGCGGTCACCTGTGCGTCGCAGGTGTCGCTGAGTCCCCACCGGGTCGTCGCCGAAATCGGATCTGCAGAGGCATTTCGGTGCGACCGAGGGCCCCAGATAGACGAGCCGCGGCCGAGATTCCCTCGGCCCACGCCTGGGACAGTGCCTGACGATTTCGTTCCAGTAGCCGCGATCGTCTGCGACCAAATCGACGAGGGGGTCGCCCCCGACACTGTGCCGTACCGCGAACACAGATACGAAGGCGACCTCACGGAGGTGATCCGCCTACTCAACGCGCCGTCCGAAAACGTGCTGGTACGAGGCTATTGCCCGACATACAGCGTCGTCGAGCCGCCGCAGATTTGGCTCGTCGACAACCGAGGGCGCGCAATGGAACCGACTCTCCCTGCTGGAGAATGCGGGCTGCCGAATCACAGCGCCATCGCCGAAATTCGGACACTCGATATGGTTACCGAATTCGAGCACGACGTATCGGTGATCGGCTACGACCGGCAACGAGTCTCGAGCTGCTCCCCCCACTACTCCGAGATTCTCCTCGGCAGTGAGCGCACAGCGGGTCTGACCATCGGCTACACGTACTGCTTGTTCTCCGGCACCGAATTCACCGGAGTCACCGGCGAGATCGGGACATCGATCGAGGACTTGGCACCCGCCGGACCCTGCTCGATGTCCGCGATGCGGACGGCAGTGACGACATACGTTGCTGACTGGCCGTCGAACATTCGCAATTTCACCATCGAACTCGACGGATGCCGTCGCGTCATTCCCGACGGATATGCGCCGCTGCAGGCGACCGAGGAGTTGTTGGCTGCGTTCTGGTAGACACGCGGCATGCCCGCATCCATTGCCCTGCCGTCTCGCCGAGTCTTCGCAGCTGCGTGCGGGCTCACTCTGCTGACGGCCGTCGGATGCAGTTCGTCGCCCGCTGGACCCGACTCGCCCGCGCCTACAACGACGTCCGCAACTCAGTCGCAGTACGAGCTGACGGGTACTGCGGGGACGCTGCTCGAATCGGAGGATTTCGAGTCCCGGTCGGCCAGGCTCACGGCGACGGGCGCGACCGTCTATCGCTTCGTGTACGAATCGACGTCCGGTGTCGATGATTCTGCGACTGCGGTCTCCGGTGTCGCCGCTGTTCCGCCCGGTACACCTCCGGCAGGTGGATGGCCGATCGTCGTCTACGGCCACGGCACCACCGGCGTACAGGCCGACTGCGGACCGTCCCTCTACCCCGACCTACTCGGATTGGACTCCACGGTCGAGGCCTTCACCGAACTCGGCTACGTCACGGTGCTACCCGACTATCAGGGACTCGGCAGCGGAGACGGCACACACCCGTACCTGGAGCCGCGCACTGCAGGGCACAACATGATCGACGCGGCTCGTGCCGTCCACAACGCCCTGCCCGAGACCTCTGCTCGGTGGGCGGCCGTCGGACTGTCACAGGGCGGGCAAGCCGCTTGGGCTGCAAACGAATTGAACTCCAGCTACGGGCAGGGTTTGGAACTGATCGCCTCGGTATCCCTGTCCCCACCCACGGACCTGGCACCGCTTGCACGCGCCGCCAGGGACGGCACCCTGACCACGTCACAGAAAGGGCTGCTGCCGTACCTGCTCTACGGGGCGCAACAGGTCGATCCCACCATCGACCCTCGCGACTACAGCGGCACGGTTGCCCAGACCAACACAGAACTGCTACTGACGTGCCAGGGCACGAACACCGCAACCAAGGAGCGCGCGGTCAGCGAGATGGCACCGACGGAGTTCGCGCCGAGATCCCCTGAGGCCGAGCAGAAGCTGTTCGATCTGATCGGCCGTTACACCCTCCCCCAGGTACGAACCACCGTGCCCATGTTCGTTGCCTACGGTGCGCGCGACGACATCGTGCTACCGCAGTGGACGGCAGACGCCGTCCGCGCAGCGTGTGCGATCGGCGATCGGGTTGTCGCCCAAGAACAACCAGAGCAAGGACACAACGTGAGCGACGACGCGGCCATGCAATTCCTCGCCGCCGAATTCGCCGGTGCATCGGTTCCCAGCACGTGCTGACCAACGAAAGGACTCTTCGGTGAGTGAGAGGATTGCACGCTACACCCATGACGGACTCGAGTTCGACGTCCTCGACCAGGGACCTCTGGACGGCCCGGTTGTGTTGCTGCTGCACGGCTTTCCGGAACGTGCCGCGTCGTGGTCCGCAGTGATGGACCAGCTGAACGAGGCCGGGTTTCGAACAGTCGCGCCCGATCAGCGCGGGTACTCGCCGGGTGCCCGACCCAAACGCCGACGCGCCTATCGCGTCGGTGCGCTCGTCGACGACGTCGTAGCCCTCATCGACACGATCGGAGCCCCGGTGCATCTGGTCGGCCACGACTGGGGAGCGAACATCGCGTGGGTCACCGCGGGTCGGCGGCCGGATCTGGTGTCGTCGCTGACAGCGTTCTCCGTCCCGCATCCGGGGTCGTTCATCACGGCTCTGCTCACCTCACGACAAATTCTGCACTCCTGGTACTTCGCATTCTTCCAACTGCCGGTGCTCCCCGAGAAATGGATGACACGGCCTGGCCAGAGGGCCGAAAAGTGGTACGAGAAAAGCGGTATGAATGCTGACGACCTGGAGCGCACGCGCACGGACGTCGTCGACTACGGCGCACTTCCCTACGCTGTCACCTGGTATCGCGGACTGCCGTTCTCCAACCCTGGTATCGGCCGTCTGCGCATCACAGTGCCGACATCGATGGTGTGGAGTGACGGCGACACCTTCATCGGCCGCTCGGCCATCGAACGCGCACAACAGTACGTCGATGCCCGCTACACCCTGACAGTGCTTGCCGGAGTGACACATTGGATCCCGACTCAGGCACCGACCGAGGCAGCGCAGGCAATTATCGCCAACGCCTCGTAGATGCCTTCGGCAGTGGTGCGACTATGTGCCCTCTGCGGCGCATTGCCGCACCACTGCGCGAAGCGCACTCAGCTCTTCTGCGGCTCGATGGTCTTCTGCGTGTTGTCGTGGGCGATCTCGATCTTGCGCGGCTTCGCGCGCTCTGCCAGCGGGATGGTGACCGTCAGGACGCCGTTGTCGTAGGAGGCCGAGATCTTCTCCGCGTCGACGCCGTCTCCGAGGGAGAGTTGACGCCGGTACGTTCCGGCGAACCGCTCCGACGAAAGCCACTGCACACCATCACTACTCGGAGCGGTGCGATGAGCCGTCAGAGTGAGGGTGCCTCGGTCGATGTCGACGTCGATGGAGCCGGGGTCGACGCCGGGTAGGTCAGCGTTGAGTACGTAATGGTCGTCGAGCTTGTACAGATCCATCGGCATAAATCTGGGCGCACGGTCCGAACCACTGGTCGCGCCGAGCATGCCGGCGGCAATGGAGTCGAGGTCACGGAACGGATCGAAGCGAAGCACAGCAACCACCTCCTGTACGACGAAGCGTCCGCCCCTGTGGCGGGCCGCCCTTCACTGTGCAGAACCCAAATTAGCACTCTCCATCGGAGAGTGCCAAGAGGTAGTTCCAATTTTTCTGCGCCCAATTATGTTGCAGTGGTGCAGCTATGGGCTCAGCTGCACCACTGCGGACATCTCAGGCTGCGTCGGCAAGCCTCACGAGATCGCGGCCCTTAGTTTCCGGTGCCAGGTACGACGACACCAGGGTGCGGTTATGTGCCCTCCAGGGGACTCAACCGCACCACTGCCGGAGGCACTACAGGCGTTCGATGATGGTGGCGTTCGAGAGCCCTCCGGCCTCGCACATCACCTGTAGGCCGTAACGCTGCTCGCGCTCGGCGAGCGCGTGGACCATGGTCGTCATTATTCGGGCACCGCTGCCGCCGAGCGGATGGCCGATGGCGATGGCCCCGCCGTTGACGTTCACCTTGTTCAGGTCTGCGCCGGTCTCCCTGGTCCAGGCGAGCACCACGGAGGCAAAGGCTTCGTTCACCTCGAACAGGTCTATGTCGTCGATGGTCAATCCGGCTTTCGCGAGCACTTTCTTCGTCGCCGGGATGACTGCGGTGAGCATCATCAGCGGATCGTCACCGACCACCGCAAAGCTGTGCAGCCTCGCCATCGGAGTCAGGCCGAGTTCCTTCGCTTTCTCGCTGGTCGTGATCATGACGGCCGCGCTACCGTCGTTGACCTGACTTGCGTTGCCCGCGGTGATGTTCCAACCTATTTCCGGGAAACGCTGCGCCATGGCGTCGCTGTAGTAGGCCGGTCGCAGTCCCGCCAGCGCATCGAGTGTGGATCCGATGCGGATTCCCTCGTCGCGGTCGAGCCCGCGGATTGCGGTGATCTCCCGCTTGAAACGCCCCTCTTCGGTGGCTGCGGCAGCCTTCGCATGACTCGACAGAGCGAACTCGTCCATCTCGGTACGGCTGATACCCCATCTCGCCGCGATCAATTCGGCACTGATGCCCTGCGGTACCAACCCTTCCGGATACCTCTCGATGAAACCGACACCTGCCGGATCCTCGGTTCCCACCAGGTTCGACCCCATCGGAATGCGGCTCATCGACTCCGAACCGGTAGCCACGGCCAGATCGTAAGCACCGGAGATCACGCCCTGTGCGGCGAAATGTATTGCCTGCTGGCTGCTTCCACATTGCCGATCTACGGTGGTTGCGGGTACGGATTCCGGATAGCCCGCTGCCAGCGCCGCGCGCCGAGTCATGTTCGACGCCTGATCCCCTACCGCCGTGACAACTCCGCCGATGACGTCGTCGATCTGGGTCGGATCTATCCCACTGCGCTGCAACACTTCCCGGAGACTGTGGGCCATCAGGTCGACTGGATGCTCGGGATGTAACGTGCCGTTCGCTTTGCCCCGTCCGACCGGGGTTCTGACTGCCTCGACGATGACTGCGTCTCTCATGACGGCTCCTTGTCCGATCGATCCGTTCCTATCGGATCGCTGACACCACGGTACGAGCTGGCTATAGTTTTGTAAAGCCAGTAGGCTTGTGGCATGCCCCTCCAGATGGACGGCCCACTGTCCGATCTCGGCAGCTGGACAGCAGGCGACCGCTGCTCCATCGCACGCGCGCTGTCAGTGGTCGGCACCCGATCGACGATGCTGATCCTGCGCGAGGCGTTCTACGGAACCACCCGCTTCGATGACTTCAGCCGACGCGTCGGCATCACCGACGCCAGCAGTGCGGCCCGACTCAAAGAACTGGTCGACGTCGGAATCTTCGTCAAGAAGCCCTACCGTCCCGATAAGGGCAGAACGCGCTACGAATACGTTCTGACGAGGATGGGCGAGGATCTATTGCCCGTCGTACTCGGGTTGATGCAGTGGGGCGATAAGTATCTGCAAGACGACGACGGGCCACTCGACGTCGTCGATTCCCGAGGCGAGCCAGTGCGTATCCGCGTCACCGACGGCGTCGGTTCCGAAGTGCCGATGAACGAGCTGCGAGTGCGCGTTGCCGAATGATTGCCGGGCCAACGCGTAGCGTCTCCGCCATGGACGATGAATCGTGCATCGAACCCGAGGACGACCCGCGAGCACAGTGGCGACAGCTACCCGACCCCGTGCAGCCCAGCCACGAGGGCCAGGCCCTCGAATCCGACGCGTCTCTGTGGGACCGCAAACCCAGATACGACCCAGAAGTCGGAATCGTTCGCTGATCTGCGCAGTTGCCTTCTTCGGGTCACACCGCCTCGACGGCGAGTGCGACTCCGATACCGATGAACAGGACCCCGGCAACTCGGTTCCAGGATGTCGAGTTCGACGAACTTCCGGCCAGACGGCCCACAGCAGTGGTGACCACCGCCCAGACCACCACACCGATTGCCACGTCGACGATTCCGAGTAGCCCGATCTGCACAGGCAGTGGTCCGTCGGCATCGACGAACTGCGGCAGGAGCGCAACGAAGAACAGAACGGCTTTCGGATTGAGCAGGTTCGTCACCAAACCCATACGAAACCAACGCACGTCGGACGTTGCATTCCCCAGCGACGACGACTGTCGCAGCGCGGAGATACCGAGCCACACCAGATACAGGCCCCCGAGAATCTGAATGATGCTCAGCGTCATCGGTGATCGTGAGATGAGCAGTGACAGCCCCACCACCGCGGCGACCATGTGCACACACAGCCCGGTCTGCGCGCCGAGGCCCGCTCGCCACCCTGCGGCGCGGCTGCCCACTGCCGCCCGGGCCACCACCGCGAAGTCCGGACCGGGTATCGCGTAGGCCAACAGCACAACGCCGAGGAACGGCAGCCATCGAATGTCCGTCATCGCCTCGAGGATATCTGATGCTTTTTAATACGTAAACCATTAGAATCAGCGAATGGACTGGAACTGGCTCGGCGACCACTTCGCACTCGACGTGGTCAACACCGTGCAGTTGCAACGCGGCACCTACGTCGAGCTGATCGCCTCGGCCGCCGATCTCCAGGAATGGGCCGAGCTACAGGGTGCGCGAGTGCCCGAGACAATCCCTGACGATGCCGACATCGACAGATTCCGGCTGACGCGAGATCACATGCTGGCGCTGCTGCGGGCGGTGGCGTCGGACATGGAAGTTCCGGGAGACAGCGTCGACCACATCGACGACATTGCCCGACGACACCCGGTGACCCGCCGGCTCGATCTCGGGGGCGGCGGTGGCGTCGGACATGTTGTGGGAGCGTCGGATCCGGTCGATGCCGTCTGCGCCCGTGCAGCGTCAGCGGTCATCGACCTACTGAACGGACCGGATCGCGCACGATTGGCGCTCTGCGACGCTCCGCGATGCGGTCAACTGTTTCTGCAGGACCGGCCCAATCAGCAATGGTGTTGCAGCGCATGCGGGAATCGAGCACGTGCGGCACGACACCACGCAAAGGAGAAGCGCGGATCCTGAACGTTTGGGTACGCCAGATGGTGCTGGACTGCGCCGATGTGCGCCAACTCGCCGAGTTCTACCGACACAGCAGAGGGCCCAGCCGACACATCTACGCCCCACCGACACATCGGCTCCCCACATTCGGAAACCCGACGCCGATCGGAGTCAGAAATCCGAAACTGGGGAGCCGATACACGAACAGAGGGCCCAGCCGACACATCTACGCCCCCAGCAGCAATCCACGCCCCCCACACGGGGCGTAGATTCCGAACCGGGGCGTAGATCGCAACCCCACCCACACATCCACGCCCCGCCGATATGCGGACCGAGGGCTCAGCCCAATTGCACTGTCGCAGTAGCGCGGTGGCCGAAGATTCGCTTGCCCTCGAAGGTCGCGCCGATCGAGATGACGGCCGTACGGGACTCTTCGTCCTTCGACTTGATTTTGCCGCTGAAGACGATTTCGGCAGGCTTGTGTGTGTCCACCGGGATCGGGGTGGTGAAACGAACGGTGTAGTCCTTCACCGCACCTGGATCGCCGAGCCACTCGCTGATGAATCCGCCGCCGACACCCATGGTGAGCATGCCGTGCGCCAGGACGTTCTCGAGATCGATCATCTTGGCGAACTTCTCGTCCCAGTGGATCGGGTTCGCGTCACCGGCGACGCCGGCATAGTTCACCAGATCTCCGCGAGTCAAACGCACCGTGCGCGTGGGCAACTCGTCGCCGACGTTCACCTCGTCGAACGTGCGAGTCGGCTGGCCCCGGTACTCCTCGACGATGAGCGGCTCGTGTTCCTGCGGAGTGGACAGCGTGTCGTGCTCACTGGCGGCGGCAGCAGCGGCATCCATCGAGGCACCGAACATCACGAGGTTCTTGGCTGCGTCCGCAATGGCCGGGTCGATCTCACCCGAGCGCCCGACGAGCAGGGTGGTGTACGTGGTCTGCACCAGTTCGTTCTTCTGGTTGGACACGACGTTCTTGGTGACCATCATGTCGCGGCCCATGACCGTCTTGAACGAGTCGAGCGAGACATCGCAGGTCAACTGGTCGCCGGCCAGGATCGGCTTCTGGAACACCAGCACCTGGTCGGTCTGCAGAATCTGGCTGAGGTCGTATCCCTCGGCGATGGACTCGAGAAGCTTCTTCTGCGCCAAAGTTCCGACCAGCGACATGAACGTCAGCGGGGCCACCAGAGCACTGTGGCCCAGCGCTGCTGCGGCATCGCCGTCCCAGTGGGCGGGGTGGAAATCCTGAACGGCACGGGCGTACTCGCGAACCTTCTCGCGGCCCACCTCGTAGTAGTCCTCGGTGCGGTAGTGATACCCGACCATGCTGCGCGCGTGCTCCGCCGGATCGAATGCTCCCGCATCGGATGCTGCTGCGCCGGACTCCGCTACCTGCTCTGCCACTGTTGCCCCACCGTCTCGTCCCTACTGTTCATCATTACCCGAGCAACCTACCCAACGACGACACACGTTGGCCAGGAAGGGGCTCAGGCAGAACGGTGCCGCGGGGCGTCCCGGTACCCCACCATGCCCACCATCGCGGCCTGCTGCGTCAGCACCGACGCACTGCTCGTCGCGCCGCGCGGACGGTGTTGCCGCGACGCGACCGCGTCGATCGCCATCAGGGCCGCGCCGTGCGCAGTGAGGGACTCGGGATTGGCAGGCGCGATGACGGGCAACATCAAATCGCGTCGGAACATCCGACGAAGCGACGGCAGATTGGCGCATCCGCCCACCATCACCAGCGCATTCACGGCGCAGGGTGCGTCGACGATGATGCTGGCCACCCAATCTTCCAGCGATCGGATACTACGTTCGAGGACATCGTCGAACGTGTTGCGCCACAACCGAACCGGTCCGCCGACGAATGGGCCGACGACCTCGGCCACCCGCAAGCGTGACAGCTGTTCGCGAGCCGTGCGAATGGACACCAGCAACTCCGCGCGCGCCCGCTCCGAGGCCAATTCGTCTGCCCCGTAGACGGACAGGAGGTAACGCGAGATCTGGGCGTCACACCCGATTCCGCCGAACAACGTGGTGCGCACCGAACTATGCACTACTCCCGTGGCCGGGTCGGCAATGGACACGGTGGTTCCGGACGCTCCGACGTCGCACACGGCCACGGTGCGCGCGCCCTCGAGCATCCCGGTCCCGCGCAGATACCGAAGTTGCGCTCCGAGCTCCGACGCGACGAGCAGCCGATCGGCCTCGTACGTGGAATATGCCGACGTGCGTCCGCGCGCACCGGGATCGTCCGGCACTGCGAGAACGATGTCCGGTCGATCGACCATTTGATCCCGCGACATCGAATCCAACAGATCGAGTGCGACCTGCAGATGGTCGTCGGGATCGAACGATCGCACGACGTGCGCAGAACGTACCGACTCGTCCGACGCATCCAGGGCCACACCCCGGGCAATGGCTGAACCCACCGAGACACCAAGGACAGATCTCATGTTTCCTCGACTCGCCTAGCTACTCCGACCTGGCGATCGTAGCGCCTCGAACCGTCGACAAGTCGGTAAACGCCCTGTTTCGTTCAACTTTTGGTTTGTTTTGGTATTCGGCACAAACACTCGGGCGACGAGTTGGATCAAGCGACGTGCCCGAACCCGTCCCGACGGTCGGCGAGCAACGAACCCCACTCCTCCTGCGCCGACGACATCGCGGCACAGCCCACGCCGTTGTCGGAGTCCATTCCCCGTGCCGCAGTGACGATGGACCGAGCCGACTGCACGAGAGAAACATCGAAACGGAAACTGTGCGCTGCCAATTCGGCGAACGCCTCATCCGGACTGCAGCCGCGCAAGGCAATGAGGACACCCACCGCTCTGTCGATGGTCGTGCGCGTCACCGGTTCTACTGCGGACTTGTCGGTCATCGAGAACTCACCGTCTACTGGTCGATCACCCGATGGTAGCCAGGCTCGAGCAGAAGTTCAGGTGTCCGAGTCGAATTCACACACCTGTCACACCACGGACTTTTCGAAGTAGCGAACCCGCTCGCTCACAACGGAATATCGGCGAATCGTCACTCGGCCGGAACGGTGACAGGTGGCTCTTCCAGCCGGGGCGCGGGCTCGGGATCCGTCGGCCCCGAAGGCTCCGTGGGCCCCGAAGGCTCAGTCGGCTCCGTGGGATCTGTCGGCTCCGTGGGATCGGTCGGACCCGTGGGATCGGTCGGGCCCGGTTCGGTGGGATCGGGGACGTCCGTCGGAACGTCGGTGGGAGGCGTGGTTTCGTCGTCGGTCGGCGGAGTCTCGGGCTTCGAGATGTCGGTCGTCGTACCCCGACCACCGGGGGCAGAATTGCCGCCACCCGAGTTGTCCCGTCCCGTCGACGACGAACGCGGTGCGTTCGACGCCGCACTCGGGGCGTCCACCGGCCACGCGTCGGTCCGGACGTCCCCCGATCCGGAGCCGGCGGTCGACACACCCTGAACTCCCGCGCCGAGGGGTGGAACCGAGGACGGCTCGGCCACAGGAACAACCGGACCGACGCTCGACGCCGGCCGACCGGGCACCGATGGGTCGATACTGGACTCTGCGGTATCGAGTACTGCGTTCCGAGCAGGCGCGGGCGAGGAGAACGCCCACACGGTTGCCCCGCTCAGAGCAGCAATCACGGCAACACCCAGTCCGACCATGGTCCATCGAGATCTGCGCGACGCAGCATCCGATTCTGAGGCCTGATCGTCCCAGCCGGAGTGCATTGCAGCGACCTCGCCACCCGACGGACGGGCCGTCCTGGACGCGGCACCGACAACGGCGGCGGCCACGTCCAACGGATACTCGTCGGGCAACCGCGGATCGTCCATCGCCAATACCTCGACGTCGACGACGCGGTGGTCGGCCAACGCGGCCCGAACGATCTCGCCGTGGAGAAGGTTGTCGCAGACCACGGCGGCCCCGTCGACGATCAGGTCTCGTTGTGCGGCCTGTACACGCATGATTCCGAGAACCGTCGCGACGGCGTCACCGATTCCGCCGGGAGCAGCAGCAATCGACACGGGTCGCGAAGTGACCGGGCCCAGACCAGGAAGATCGGTTTCGACCAAAACGGCCGAAATCTCGTCGGTTCCGACGTGAACGCCCAACGCAACGGACATACCCGTCGACCCCCCCCACTCGATTCGGTCTCACAGTACACTTCGAGGGTCCAAACGGGGAAAAAGACGGTTTACGTCCTCGATCAGAACTCCAGCTTGCTCGCCTCGTCGCGCGCCAGTTCGGCTGCACGGCGCTCACGCTCGAAGAGGAGTCCGAACGTGAACCCGTTCTCCCCGGAGGTGGTTCCCGCTCGGGCCCCGAGAGTGCGCAGAATCTCCGCCGCGATGACGGCGTCCTGATGCTCGCCCAGAACTTCCTGAATCTGCTTGTATCGCTTGATATTCGACTTGGACACCTTCTTGTCCACGACGGGTGCCACCAATTCGGCCGCATACCGAGCCCGCTTCGAGGCCTTCCTCGCGCGGTGCAGTTGCTCGTCGTCGGTGCCGCGCACAGCCTTCTCGGTTCGGTCGACGGCCTTCTTACCGGCCTTGCGCGCCAGCTTGATCAGCAACCGCTCGCTCACCTCGCCGTCGATCGGCAATCCCCTCGACCACGCAGCCACGGTCGTGAGCAACTCTCGATACCGTTCGCCGTCGAGCTCCGCCATCGCAGCTTCGCGGTGGCGGATCTGCTCGGCCAGCAGGTCGTTCTCGATGCGCGACGCCACCGGGCCCAGAACCAATTCCGACGGAAGGTCACGCAGCGCAGCTGCAAACCGCGCCCGCTGCACCTGCCGATCCCGCACCTCACCGAGCAAGCTTGCATACCAGGATAATTCGGCTTCGAGCGCGGCCGCTGGCTCGTCCTCGAACACGCTGCCGAAGACGCGGAGCGTGCTGCGATAGCGCCTGATGGCCACCCGCGTGGAGTGAATCGGATCCAGTCCGCGGCGCAGATACACGTCGCCGGCCACGATGGCCTGCGCTTGCTCGTCGAGATAATCGACGAGCAACCGAAGCCCGTCGTGCGCCGGCTCCTCACGAACCACCGACAGCGCGCGATTCAACTTGGACGGATGCGCCGACGGCGTCGCACCCGACGCGCGGAGCACCTTGCTCGCCTTCTTCAGAAACGATTCCGGGCCGGCCGGCCCGAGCTCGACCTCCACCTCACGCCACTGTGGACCGGTCGCGCCGCCGATCAGGACGACCGACACCGCGTCGTCGGCGAATTCGGCCACGACGGCTCCGTCTGCATCGGTGACGGTACGAATCTTCCGACGCGTCGTCAGGGTCGCGACAGCCGACAACTGCTTGCCCATGACCGCCCCGCGCAGGACGTCGGCCAGCTCGTCGGGCACGACCTGCGGGTCGCCGTGACCGAGCGGAAGCCTGATCTCGGTTCGCGCCTTCTCCGCAGGAACCTTTGCGTGCCAACCGTTGTCGGAGTCTCCGGTGCGTCGCCGAAGAGTGATTCCCCGACGCAGCAGATCGTGACCGGCGGTGTCGAAGTACTCGCTGACCAGTTCGGTCTCCGTTTCCGTCATCGCGCCGTCGGCAGGAACGAGCGAGGTGAGGGCGGGGAACTCGAAGTCTGCATCGACATCGAACTTGTCTTCGCGCTCGGTCTGTGACTCCATACCGACCATCCTGCCTCGAGCATGCGGTGCCGTGGCGGCCGAAACCGCAGATCTATCTCCTCGACGGCGTATCGAACCGGGGTGGGCTACGGCCGCCGAGTAGTGGTCGCGGGTTTCGTCGAGGTCGGAGTGCGAGTGGTGGTGCGCGGCATCGTTGTTGTGGTCGGTGCGGTAGTTGTCGGCGCAGTGGTGGGCATGGGGTGAGTCGTGGACGTCGGAGCCGTGGTGGTGGTGGTCGGGGCCGGGGCCGTGGTCGTCGTCGGAACTCGACTGCCCTCACGCGCGGGTCGAACGACGGATGCGTCCGGAACCGCGGGGCTTCGAGGCGGTGAATCGGCAGCACTCGGCGAGGTGGGTGAAGAAGAGGACGACGGGTCGCCGGATGTCGGGGACGCCGAGGACGGAGCGGCCCCGTTCGAGGCCGACACCGAGGGCTGCGTCGACACGGACGGTGAGCCGTCCACCGCCGGCATCACAGCCTGCGATCGGGCGGAGGGCGACGCGCTCTGCGAGGTCGCGATCGACGGTTCGGGGACGTCGTCGGTGGTCCGAGCTGCTGCTGCGACCACGGTTCCGGCCACGCACACAGCAATCAGCGCGGCGAGTGCGCCCCCGACGCGCCGGGACTTGGCTGCTCTGGCCATTCGATTCGACGGGCTGCCGCTGTGCCGTGGACGACGGGAGGGCACGGTGGTCACTGCAGGTGACGGTGCAGGCCTGACACCCACGGTCCGCGCGATCCCGGCCGCACCACGCGCAGCCAGCAGTTCCGGCCGTTCCGGAGCGTAGACGGGCACCGACACGGCGTCGAACAGTTTCTGCCGAACGATCTGCATGTTGGCGCCGCCGCCGACCGCGACGATCGCCTCCACGTGAACGCCGCTCGCGGCGACGGAAGCCAGTACGTCGACGGCAGTGGAGACTGCCGAATCAACGGCGTCGCCGATCAGTTCGTCGAGATCGTGGCGCCACAACGAGGCGCGACCACCGACGAACGGCCCGATGACAGAGACGCTGCGCAGCATCGACAGCTGGTGTTTGCCGTCTCGCACGTCGTGCACGAGCTGTCGCCGAGCTGCCACCGTCAACGCCTCCGCCGCGCCGAACGTCTCGATCAGGTGATCGCTGAGCACACGGTCGCAGTCGTCGCCGCGAAGTGCTTCGGTTCGTTGTGAGGCCAGGACGCGACCGGACTCGACGTCGATCACCGACACGCTGGTGCCTGATGCGCCGACGTCGAACAGTGCGACGCAACGCTCACCGGCGAGCACTCCGCTTTCTCGCAACGCGCCCAGCTGCGCACCCAGTTCGGATACGAGCACGATGCCGTCGGAGAAGTCCTCGCGAAAGGCCGTGTCGGGATCGCTCTCACGGAGGGCGAGCACCGGGTAGTAGCGCGCGGACGCGTATTCGTCTGCCGTGCTGTGCACCGATGCGACGACGGCATCCCAGGGATCGGGGGCGAGACCGTTGGGCGCAGGCTCGGTGGCAACCGGTTCGAGGACGTCGAGCACCGTGTCGACACCCGAGCTGTCGCTGATCACGCTGCGGACGCCACTCGACCCCAAGGAAGCGCCGAGCACGGACGGATCGGGTACCGCGGACACGAGAAACCTCATTCTGGTAGGCCCCAACCCACGTTCGAGCACCAGAATACCGCTACAACCGGGAACTCACCAGGTTTCGTCCAATGAAACAGACCGAACGTTGGTCTATGTCACGTCCGACTGGATGAAGTTCAGATACGCCTTCGACGGAGTGGGACCACGCTGCCCCTGATACTTGGAGCCGACCGCGGCGCTGCCGTACGGATTCTCCGAGGGTGACGACAGCCGGAACAGGCACAGCTGCCCGATCTTCATTCCCGGCCACAGCGTGATCGGCAGGTTGGCGACGTTGGACAACTCCAACGTGATGTGGCCGCTGAATCCTGGGTCGATGAAACCCGCCGTCGAGTGGGTGAGCAATCCCAGCCGACCCAGAGAGCTCTTCCCCTCGAGTCGACCCGCCAGATAATCCGGCAACGTCGTCAGTTCGAGAGTGGAACCGAGGACGAACTCCCCCGGATGAAGAACGAAAGGCTCACCCGCTCGGGGCTCGACCAACGTCGTCAGCTCGTCCTGCTGCTGGGACGGATCGATGTGGGTGTACCGAGTGTTGTTGAACACCCGAAACAGCTTGTCGAGCCGCACATCGACGCTCGACGGCTGCACCATCGACGGATCGAAGGGATCGATCGCCAGGTTGCCCAGGGTCACTTCGGCACGAATGTCACGGTCGGAGAGCAGCACCACTGCAGGCTACTGGTCCCCACGCGCCCTGCGCGAAGCACCCGAGTGACCACTTCCACAGCTGCGGGCGGACCGAACAGTCGGACAATCGACCGGTCACACCTCTCACATTCGGTGACACTCCCTCAGGAAGAGCCCCCATGCACATTCGAATCGACGTTCCTTCGTACTTCGATCACCCATCCCAGTGCCACATTCTGGCCACGACTCCCACCCGAAGTCCCGCTTTGTGGACCCAATTCCTCGACGGTGCCGAAGAAAGCTATCGACGCCACGACGTGACACCAGCGCTCGAAATATCGGCAATTCGCGACGGCGAGACCACCGCATTGTTCTTCGCCGCTCTCGACCGAACCGGAACGCTCCTCGGCGGAGTTCGCGTTCAAGGGCCGTATTCCTCGGCCGATCAATCACACGCACTCGTGGAATTCGCCGCGCATCCCGAGGGCCGTCATCGCGTTCGCGCGATGCTGGAGAGCCGCATCGAGGACGGGGTGGTCGAGATCAAGTCGGCGTGGGTCGCCCCGGGAGCACCCCGAGGCCGCGCCGTCACCACCATGATCGCGCAGTCACCCGCGTACAGCACAGCCCTGCTGGGCACTCGATACGCGCTGGCCACCGCCGCCTCCCACGTCCGCGCCGCGTGGCTGCGGACCGGAGCGGCGATAGCAACGCACATCGAACCGGTGCCCTACCCCGACGACAGATACCGAACCGAGGTGTTCTGGTGGGACCGAACGACTCTCGCGTTCGATGCCGAACTGGAGACGTGGCGGCGCATGAAACGCAACACGGTCTCGCTGCTCGCGCAGCACGGCACGTCGAAGAACCTGCAGTCGGCGGTGGCGTCGTGACGATTCCGACCACTACCGAATCCAGCTGGCAGCCTGTGATATTTGACGAGACGGTCGCCACACAGCGAGCTGCCCTGGACGAACTACGGGATGACACCTCGATCACCGTTCTCGACGAACGCGACACTCAGCGATCCGGCCTACAGGCAGTGTTGCCGAGCCCTGAGCAGAGCCTTCTCGACGAAGGCGACAGGTGGGTCTATTTCCCGTGGCGCAATACCGTCGTCGCCATTCTCGGTCCGAATTCGTATCGGCACCTCCGACTCGACCGAAACAGAAACAAGATAACTCTCGAGGAACAGCGGAAATTGGGAGATCTCACGATCGGCGTCATCGGCTTGAGCGTCGGACACGCCATTGCGCACACTCTCGCTCTCGAGGGAATCTGCGGAACTCTTCGCCTCGCGGATTTCGACGAGATAGAACTGTCGAACCTCAACAGGATCCCGGCATCGATCATCGATCTGGGCGTCAACAAAGCGATCGTCGCCGCCCGGCGAATTGCCGAAATAGACCCGTACCTGACGGTGGAAGTCTTTGGGAACGGGATCGACGAGACCACGATCGACGAGTTCTTCGACGGACTCGACCTGCTCGTCGAAGAATGCGATTCCCTCGATATCAAGGTCCGGGCACGCGAGGCGGCCAGGTCGCGTCGAATCCCGGTACTGATGGAGACCTCCGATCGAGGTCTACTGGACGTCGAGCGATTCGACCTCGAACCACAGCGGCCGGTGTTTCACGGCGTACTCGGCAACATCGAGTCCGCCGGCCTGCACGGACTCGGAACCCGCGACAAGATCCCCATCGTGCTCGATCAGCTCGACGCCTCCCAGCTGTCAGCTCGGATGGCGGCCTCGATGGTGGAGGTGGGCGAAACGATCGAGACGTGGCCCCAGCTGGGCGGCGACGTCCAGCTCGGGGGTGCCACCATCGCCGCGGCAGTTCGACGCTTCGGGACCGGAGCGCACCTACCGTCCGGACGTATCCGTATCGATCTGGAGGATCACCTCGACGGGCTGAACACGCCGACCCCCACCCGCAGACAAGTGGACTCGACTGCCGCGGCCGGTCCGCCGAGCATGGACCCCGATAATTCGATACTCGACGCGGCACGACGAGCGCCCTCCGGTGGCAACAGTCAGCCGTGGACCTTCTCCTCGAACGGGCGGACCTTCCGGATCGACGTCGATCGATCACGAACGTCCACCCTCGACATCGCGTACCGCGGCAGCTTCGTCGCTGTGGGCGCAGCCGGATTCAACGCGCGCGTGGCCGCCGCCGCCCAGGGCATGCTCGCCGGCATCGAGGTCACGGACGAGACGGTCGCGTTGTCGTTGCGCGACGGCACCCCCGCGCCGATCACCGATCGACGCCTTCTCGACGCCGTCCTCACCCGGTCCACCGACCGAGAACTCGGGTCCCCGTCGACGCTCGACGATGCGGTCGTGGCCGATCTCGTTGCGGCGGCCGCTGCCGAAGGCGGACGTGCCGTGCTGTTGACGACGCGTGACTCCATCACTGCGGCGGCGGACATCCTCGCGGCCGCCGACCGGATTCGTTATCTCACGCCGCATCTGCACCGAGAGATGTTCTCCGAACTGCGCTGGGCAGGCGATCCCGATCCGGATCGGGGCATCGACGTCTCCAGCCTCGGCATCGACGCCGCAGACCTGTCCACGCTGGACATCATCGGACGGCCCGACGTCATGGCGCTCGTCGCTGCCTGGAACGCAGGTGCTGCCCTGAGCACCGACATGCGCGATCGAGTATCGGCGAGTTCTGCGCTTGCGGTGATCGTGGTGCCCGGATCGACTCCGGCGCATTACATCCGCGGCGGATTTGCAACGGAGAACGTTTGGGTGACTTCACATCTGCAAGCACTGGCGGTGCAACCTGTCTCACCGCCGTTCCTCTACGCGCACACTCGGGACGAACACCGCGAATTGTCACCGGACCACGCAGACACGTTGCAGCAGTTGAATATCGAGCTGCGGACGTTGGCGAAACTGGACGACGCCGAGTCGATCGCTCTGGTGTTGCGGCTCGGCACCGCGCCACGAGGCGCGATACACAGTCGCAGAGTCGCGGTTTCGGCGTCCTTACCGGGGTAGAGTCCGGCATAGACCAGGGGGAACAGTCCTGCACTGCGTCTACAGGAGCGGTTCACGAGACCGCGTCGACGAGAGGCGGGAGTGGGGCCCTGGAGAACAGTCGGACACTCGAGGTCCTCGTCACCGGCGTCGCCACCGAACTCATGGGCGTCGACGCGGCGACGGTACGAGAAGCGTACCTTTCGGTATTGCGTCAGCTCGTGGACTACCTCGGCATCGATTTCAGCTTTCTCCGGCACCACGATTTCGAGGCCCGGGCAACCAGACTCACCGCGGAATGGCCACCGCGCCTGAGCATGCCCGATCCCGACCCCCTGGCCGTCGTCTACTTCGACGAGGCCGACTCGGTCTTCGCGATGGCCGAAACACTGTCCGAACCGGCAGTGTTTCGGCCCGACCCGGAGCAGGAGGACTATCGCCGACGCGTCGAGGACGCCTCGGGATTGCACGCCACCTCGATGGCCGTGGTGCCACTGCTGCACTCCGACCGCACCACCGGAATCCTGGGCTTCATCAAGGTCGGAGACCGGAGCTGGTCCGACGCAGAACTGAACGCTCTCAAAGCAATTGCGGCCCTTCTCTCGCAGCTGCAGGCGCGAGTCGTTGCCGAGGAGCAGATCAGGTTCTCGGCCACGCACGACGGGCTCACCTCACTCCCGAACCGCACCGCACTCGTGCAGCACCTCCACGACCGACTCGATCCGTCGATGCCGGGCCCGGTTGCGGTGCTGCACATCGACCTGGACCGCACCAAGGCGCTGAACGATTTTCTCGGCCACCTCGCCGGCGACCAGTACCTACAGGCTGTCGCCGGACGCCTGCAAGCGTTCGTGGACAGATCGGTGAGTCTCGCGGCCCGCCTGAGCGGCGACGAGTTCGTCGTCGTCCTGGCGGGCCCGTGCTCGCACCGCGTCGCCACCCACCACGCCCGCGAGATCGCCGAGTCGATACAGGCACCGGTCACTCTCGGGGTCGAGCGAATCGGTCGTAGCGCCAGCATCGGAATTGCCTTCGGCGTGCCCGGCACCCACACCGCCGACTCCCTGCTCCGGCAAGCAGGGCAAGCCGCTCTGGTGGCCAAGCGCGCTGGTGGACATCACATCTCACTGTTCACCGACGAGATGCACGCGCAATCCGAACTCCGCAACGACGTCGAGATCCATCTGCGTGACGCCATCGCAGGCGACTCGCTGACGTTGCACTTCCAACCCGAAGTCGACCTCGTCACCGGACGCATCACGGCGGTGGAGGCACTGGTTCGGTGGCGTCACCCCACCCGCGGGCTGCTTCCACCGTCAGCCTTCATTCCGGTGGCGGAGGAGACGAACCTCGCCGGCGAGCTCGGTCGGTGGGTTCTCGACCAGGCGTGCCGGACGTTGGCTGCGTGGCAACGGGAGATCCCCGGCCTCGACGTCGTGATGCGCGTGAACATCTCACCCGTACAGCTGGTCACCACGGGCTTCGCGTCCACCGTGGCGCGCGCCCTCGACGAATTCTCGATCGCGGGCTGCAACCTGTGCCTGGAGATCACCGAAGTGGCAGTCGTACAGGATCTTTCGCGTACGCGAGTGACGCTCCGAGAACTGCGCGACCTCGGCGTTCAGGTGGCGATCGACGACTTCGGAACCGGATACAGCTCACTGTCACACCTCAAGGAACTGCCCGTCGACGCACTCAAGATCGACCGGGCGTTCGTCACCGACCTCGGATCGGGAGCGACCGACGATCTCGCGATCGTCCAGTCGATCATCGGGCTCGCGCACGCGTTCGGCCTGAGCATCATCGCCGAGGGCGTCGAAACCGAGAGTGCCAGGAGCACATTGGTGGCCTTGGGCTGCACCCGCGCTCAGGGCTACCTCTTCTCCGAACCGGTGCCGGCCGAGGATGCCCAGGCCCTGCTGCACGGTGTACGCATCGATGTCGGGCCACCCTGCTAATCTGGACGCCGCACCACACGCCGGTGTAGTTCATTGGTAGAACGCGACCTTCCCAAGGTTGAGAGGCGGGTTCGATTCCCGTCACCGGCTCCACGTTCCCCTTGTCGGCAGTAAACCCGTCTTTCGATCGATCCCTGGGTCTGCACCCTCGCCGCCACCGGTAGCTCGGTCGGCAATCGGCATGCGACACAATAATCGCTACAGAACTATTGTTGTGACTTTTATGCGTTCATGTCCGAATTCGTAGGGACATTTCACAACGGCAGGAATATCGTGTGGTCATGCGCGGACCACGCCGAAGTCTGATTCTTCTCGCCGTCGCACTCGCCGCTGCGCTGTCGGTTCTGTCGACCCATGCGGCACCACTCGCCCAAGCAGGCCCGCTCATGCCCATCGCCGCTGCGCCGTCTCAACCCGACCACGCCGACGCCATTCGCTACGCGTCGACCAACCGTGACGCCGCCCCACCCGGGGCCAACGACATGGACTGCGTGCCCACTGCGGAACACCCCAATCCTGTCGTTCTCGTCCACGGCACCGACGCCACCGCCTACTCCGATTGGGCCGGCTTCTCCCCCATCCTGCAGGCCGCAGGCTTCTGCGTCTTCGCGATCAACTACGGCGCGTCGCCGGACGGCAAGTCCAACGGCTACGGAGTCATCGAAGACAGTGCAGCACAACTGAAATCGATGACGGCGACCATCCTCGACGCGACCGGCGCCGCGGCAGTGGACCTGGTCGGCTACTCACAGGGTGCTGCCGTCGCCCGATACTTCGTCAACAGGCTCGGCGGTGCCGACGTCGTCGACCGATGGGTGGGAATCGCGTCACCGACCTACGGCGGCACCATGTACGGAGTCGCCCCCGTCGTACAGGCCGTGCCCGGCGCGACCGGTCTGGTGGCCGACGAATTCGGACCGGGTCTGGCCCAGCTGATGGCCGGATCGGACTTTCTCGAGAACCTCAACGCCGGCGGCGACACCGTACCCGGCGTCGACTACACCTCGATCGCAACCGAGGTCGACGAAGTGATTCAGCCGTATACCAATGCGCTGCTGCGAGATCCGGGAGCGCACAACATCGTGATCCAGGACGTGTGCCCCGACACCGAGGTCGCACACTTCACGTTCACCTACGACCCGACCGCACTACGTCTGGCGCTCAATGCACTCGACCCCGCGAATGCGCGTAAGCCGTCCTGCGTTCCGGTACCACTGGGAACGGGAATCCTCGACGTCGTGCTGGCCAGTCACTGACCCGTCAGGTCAGCAGTTGATGGGCCCGAAGTCCGACATAGAGTTCGGCGGCGTGCACGGGATCACGGAAGTCGCGACCGGTGAGTTCGGCGATACGCCGCAATCGGTACAACACCGTATTGCGGTGGTAGTGCAGCTGTTCGGCGGCGTCCTTGGTGGAGCCACCGCACGAGAACCACGCATCGAGAGTGGCGAGCAGACTCGTCCGCTCGGCGCGGGGCAACGCCAACAGATCTCCCAGAATCTGACGTGCAGCGATACGGCCGGATTTCGGGTCGCGCGCGAGCAGTAGCGGCACCGGTACCGAGTCGTAGCGCACCGGCGTCGACGGCACAGAATCGGGAAAGCTGCACGACCGAGCCAGACGGGCCTGACCCACGGCTTCACCGATACCCGACGGCGACCGGAACACCGAACTGACACCGATCCGTCCCGGACACAGTTCCCCGAACGTGGCCAGTGCCGTGTCGATGTCGGATTCCTCTGCAGCGCAGAACAATCCGATGCTGCCGTCCACCTCGGCATCCCACACCGACTCGGTACCCGCGGCCCGCAGCCGAGCGACCACGCCATCGATGCCGAGTCCCGTCGTCGACGGCTCCTGCGAGACCACCGCAAAGCAGCCACGTTCCGGAATTCGGAACGCACGCAGGGCATCTGCCGCCGCAGCGGGATTCGCGGCGTGATCGGCGAACAGCACCCGAATGAGGCGGCCGCGGGCTTCGGCGCTCTCGCGGGCTCGCGTGTCGGCGCTCTCTCGATACGCTTCGGCCGCCTCGTCGGAATACACGTCGACCAATGCCCACACCTGTGCCGCCATGTCCAGCAGCGCATGACTGGCCCGGCCGTGCGAACGCACCATCAACTCGTCCCAGACCAGCCTGCCACCGAGCCGGAACGCGTGCAGCAATGCCGCCAGCGGCACACCTTGCTCGGCCTTGAGCCTGCCCGCCTGCTGCGCCGACTCGAGCCGCACCGGTGCACGCCCGGACAGCTTGCCCAACATCGAGGCCAGATTGCTGCGAGACGCTTCGTGGAGTTGATCCGCGGTGAGCAGCGTCGCCTCGAGATAGGCGTGCTCTGCCCCCAGGATGCGCCGGACCAGTTCGCTCGCCAGCTCGTCGACGTCGTCGAGCATCGTCGCCGCCAGCTCGGTGGGTGACGGATGCAGAGCGGACTCCGTGGTGGTCATGACTGCACCATAACCCGGCCGCTGTAAGCCACACCACATCCACATTGTGCGGCGGCACAGTCCGCTGCGCTCGATTGACAGCCGTGGCCCATAGCCTGTCGGCCGGAATGCGACCAGAATCAGAATCGAAGCCGTGTATCCGAACGACGAGTGGAGACGAAAAGTTGACCAGCGAAGTCACCCCACATCTGCAGCCTGTACCGACGAACGGACCGGACGCCTCCCAGGCGGTCGATACCGCTCTCGCCGACCTCGCCGCAGGCGAGCAGACCTGGGGCAAGCTCGCCCTGGCCGACCGCCGGGCACTGCTCGAGCGCATGCACGCCCTCACCACGACGCACGCACAGGAATGGGTGAACGCCGCCGCGTCGGTCAAAGGCCTCGACCACTCGTCCAGCCTGCTCGGTGAGGAATGGCTCTCCGGCCCGTACTCGCTCCTCGGCGGTCTCGGCACACTCGCGCACACCCTCTCGGCGCTCGAGTCGGGCGGCAGCCCGCTGGCCGGAGTGAAGTTCGGAACAGCCCCGGGCGGACGAACGACCGTATCTGTGTTGCCGCTCAACAACTTCGAGAAATTGCTACTCAACGGATTCAGTGCCGAGGTGTGGCTCCGGCCCGGAATCGACCGTGCCACCGCACAGCGCACCGCAGGTCTCGCCCAACTCGACCCGACGCGCACCGCGGGCATCGGAGTGGTCCTGGGCGCGGGCAACATCACCTCGATCGCCCCGCTCGACGCCCTGTACGAACTGATCGCCTTCAACCGGGTCGTCGCGCTCAAGCTGAACCCCATCATGGACCCACTGCTGCCGGTCTTCGAGAAGATTCTCGCCCCACTGGTGGACATCGGCGCGCTGCGTCTGCTCACCGGCGGTGCCGACGTCGGCACGTACCTGGTCAACCACGATCGCGTCGACCACGTCCACATGACCGGCAGCGCAATCACCCACGACGCCATCGTCTTCGGCCCGGGACCCGACGGTGCCGCCCGTAAGGCGGCGAACCGGCCGATCCTGACCAAGGAGATCTCCAGTGAACTCGGTGGCGTCTCGCCCACCATCGTGTTGCCGGGCGAGTGGAGCCGCGCGGACATCGAGTTCCAGGCCGAACACGTAGCCACCCAGCGACTGCACAACAGCGGATACAACTGTGTCGCTTCGCAGGTCGTCGTGCTGTCCTCGGAATGGAAGCAGCGCGACGAGTTCGTCGCAGCCCTGCGCGCCGCACTCGACCGGGCACCGGCTCGCGCCCCCTACTACCCGGGCAGCGACAAACGAGTGTCCGACGCCACCGCCACGTACCCGTCGGCCGAACGGCTCGGCGACGGCGGTGGCCGCGTGCTCATCACCGACCTCAACCCCGGCGAGTACGCACCGCTTCTGCAGACCGAGTACTTCGCTCCCGTCATGGGCATCATCGAATTGCCTTACAGTGGTGCAGCATTCGCTGCGAAAGCCACACAAACGGCCAACGAGGAGTTCACCGGCACCCTCGGCATCAACATCATCGGCACGCCGAGCAGCATCAAGGAACTCGGCAGCAAATTCGACTCCATGCTCGCCGACCTGCGATACGGCACCATCGCCGTCAACGCCTGGACTGCCCTCGGCTTCCTCACCGCATCGGCCACCTGGGGCGCATTCCCCGGCCATACCGTCGACGACGTGCAGAGCGGAATCGGCATCGTGCACAACGCATTACTGATCGACGGAGCCGAACGAACCGTGGTCCGCGGACCGTTCCGACCCCTGTCGAGATCTTTGATCAGTGGCGAGATGTCCATCTCGCCCAAGCCGCCGTGGTTCGTCACCAACAAGACCGCGGCGTCGACCGGCAAATTGCTCACCGCATTCGCCGGAGCACCGTCATGGACCAAACTTCCCGCAATCTTCGCCTCCGCCCTGCGCGGCTGAGCAGAACCCGAGGGACATTCATGAGCACACAGAACACAACCGCCGACTACATCGTCGTGGGCGCGGGCTCGGCCGGCGCAGTGGTGGCCAACCGGCTCAGCGCCGATCCCCGCAACAGCGTGATCCTGCTCGAGGCAGGCCCGGAAGACAAGAACAAGTTCGCCCACATCCCTGCGGCCTTCTCCAAACTCTTTCGTACCGAGGTCGATTGGGACTACCTCACCGAACCGCAGCCGGGTCTACGCGACCGCAGCATCTACTGGCCGCGAGGCAAGATGCTCGGCGGCTCGTCGTCGATGAACGCCATGATGTGGGTACGCGGATTCGCCGCCGACTACGACGAGTGGGCGGCCAATTCCGACGACTCGTGGTCGTTCCGCAACCTCGTCGGTTACTTCCGCAAGATCGAGAACATCGAGGGCACAACCGAACTGGACGCCGGAACCGGTGGGCCGCTGATCGTGTCCCACCAGCGCAGCTCACGCCCGCTCACCTCGTCCTTCCTGTCCGCCGTCGAGGAAGCCGGCTACTCGGTGGAAACACCCAACCTGCCCGAACCCACGGGCTTCAGCCGCACCATGGTGAACCAGAAACGCGGTGCCCGCTGGAGCACCGCCGACGCCTACCTCCGCCCGGCCAAGAAGCGGACCAACCTCACCGTCCTCACCGAGGCACAGGCCACCCGGGTTCTCTTCGAGGGCAGCGCCGCCGTCGGCGTCGAATACACCTCCGATGGCGTCACCCATACGGTGCGCGCGCACAAGGAAGTCATTCTGTCCGGCGGAGCCATCAACACACCGCAGCTGCTGATGCTCTCCGGCATCGGAGAAAAGGAGCAGCTCGAAGCCCACGGCATCGCCGTCCGGCACCACTCGCCGGACGTCGGACAGAACCTTCTCGACCACCTGGCTGCCCTCATCGGATGGAAAACCGAGAAGGACTCCCTGTTCCATGCCGAGAAGATTCCCGAGCTCATCAACTATCTCGCGCGCCGACGCGGCATGCTCACCTCCAACGTCGCGGAGGCATACGGCTTCGTCCGAAGCCGCGAGGACCTGGCGCTGCCGGACCTCGAACTCATCTTCGGCCCCGCCCCGTTCTTCGACGAAGGCCTGATCGCCGCCGACGCACACGCCGCGGTCATCGGCACCGTCCTGCTGCAACCCAAGAGCCGAGGCGAGATCACGCTCCGGTCCGCCGACCCCCTGGCCAAGCCCATCGTCGAGCCGCGTTACCTCAGCGACCCCGACGGCATGGACCGCAAAGCCATGATCGAAGGACTGCGGGTGTGCGTCGCGCTGTCGGAGACCCCGTCCCTGAAGGGGCAGCTCGGGGACGTCGTACGCCCCAGGGTGGCGTCGAACATCTCCCCGGCGGATCTGCTCACCGAGGCCCTCGAGCAGAACGCGCACACTCTGTACCACCCGGTGGGCACCGCGCGGATGGGCAACGATGCCGGCAGCGTCGTCGACGCTGCACTGCGGGTTCGGGGCGTCGACCGCCTGCGTGTCGCCGACGCATCGATCATGCCCAGCATCATCCGCGGCCACACCCACGCACCGTCGGTGATCATCGGCGAACGAGCCGCGGATCTGATCCTGGGCTGAGCCGAACGTGAACATGTCTGGTTTGACCGTTCACGCAGTGGGGTAACAGGTGGGCACGCTTGAATGCAAGCATCGCGATGAAGACCCATCCGATCGGCAAGCAGCGCCGAATAACCCACAACGCTCGAGAGACGAGCACGGAAGGTTGACCGACATGTTCACTGTTCGTAAAGCTTTGGCCGCCACCGCAATCGGTGCACTCACCATCGTTCCGCTCGCCGCGTGCTCCAGCGACGACGCATCCAGCACCGTGGAATCGGCCACGTCCTCCGCCACCGAGGCAATGGAGAGCACCCCCGAGCCCGCAGCCGAGGTCGACGACCTCAGCAACGGCGTCGACACCGCAGTTGCCCTCGACCCCGGCTTCCTGGGCGCACTGACCACCCTCGGCCTCACGCCGGGCGTAGTCGGAACCGCAACTCTCGCAGACGGTTCCATTCGCTTCCCGATCACCGGTGGCGACGTGAAGTACTGGGAGCCCGGCACGGTCGACCCCTACGTGCAGGGCGAGATCAACCACGACGGCAGCGGACTGTCGCTGACCGCAGGCGAGACCGTGGTCGAGCTGACCAACTTCGACATCGATCCGGGCACGTCGCTGCTCACCGGTGACGTCACCGTCAACGGCGAAGAGGCTGCTGCCGACGCCGTGCTGTTCGACCTCGACGGCCGCACCCTGCAGCCGTTGGCAACCGGCCCCGAGAACACCGCCATCCTGCAAGGCACCCAGGTGAAGATCTCGGAGACCGCAGCCGGACTGCTCAACGACACGTTCAAGACCGACGCTGTCACCCCGGGACTGCTCGTCGGCGTTGCGACCATCACGGTCAAGACCGCCGCATAATCAGTTCCTGAACCCGTGCGCGGGCAGTCACCGACGAATGTCGGTGCTGCTCGCGCTCTGGTGCTTTCACAGACGTTTCGTAAAACGCGACAGGGGACCGGGAATGAGAGCCTTCCGACGGATATACGGTGGCCACCCCCTGCATGCCGTCGGCCTGCTGCTCTCTTTCGCTCTGGTCGGCTACGTCGTCCACATCGCCGGCCCGAAAACGTTGTGGAACAACGACATCTGGTGGCATTCCATCGCCGTCTGGTTCTTCGGATCGGTACTGCTGCACGACGCGGTCCTCTTCCCGCTCTACTCGGCGGCCGATCGCCTTCTCACCGGGCTCGGACGACTGCAGCTGACCGTCTCGCCCGTCAACTACATTCGCGTTCCCGCTCTCGGCACGGCGCTGACGTTCGTGATGTTCTTCCCCGGAATACTGTCCCAGGGCGCGGAAACCTACCGAGCGGCAACAGGTTTGACCCAAGACCCTTTCTTGGAACGATGGCTGGTCCTGACGGCCGTGTTGTTCACCGTCAGCGCCCTCGTCTACTTCATTCGCTTCACCTTGGTACGGAGCCGAACATGAGCGTCACCGCAGACACCCTTTTTCACCGCGCCGCCGCTGGATTGCCCTGCTGGATCGGCGATTCCGACGGCTCCAGAGAACGTCTGCCCACAGCCCGCTGGATGGGTGGGAGCGCATCCTCGGCAGAAGATCGCCGAGCCGACCACGCCATGATCAGCCGATGTACCGGTTCCACCATCGATCTCGGGTGCGGACCCGGCCGACTGACCGAAGCTCTTGCCCGACGCGGGCTCGCGGCACTCGGCGTCGACACGTCGAAGGCCGCCGTCGACCTGACCATCGGCCGCGGCGGAAACGCCGTTCTCCGTGACCTCTTCGAGCCTCTGCCCGGCACCGGCACGTGGTCGTGTGTGCTGCTCGCCGACGGCAACATCGGCATCGGCGGAGATCCGGTGCGCCTGCTACGGCGAGCCGCCGATCTGCTGGCACCACACGGAGCCATCATCGCCGAGGTCGACGAACCCAGCGACTCCGGGATTCGGCACCGCACCGTCCGCTGGGAAACCGACACCATGGTCGGCGACTGGTTCGCCTGGTCGAGTGTCAGCGCCGACGCCACCGCCGACCTCGCCCGCGCCGCGGGCTTGCAGATGGTGGACGTGGCTCCGATCGACGGCCGCTGGTTCGCGCAGATGACTCCGGCTCCGCTCACCAATTCGTGAACAGCAGATGATTGACGGCCAAGGCCCCGATCACCTGCAGCGCCAACCAGAATCGATGTGTTCGACGCGGCAGCACCGCCGGGGCGATCAACATCCACATCGCGAACGGCAGCCAGATTCGCTCCGTCTCCGCTTTGCTCAGTTGACTCAGATCGGCCATCACCACCGCCGCGAGACCGCCGAGCACCAACAGGTTGATCGGCTGCATCCGCGCGGCGATGCGCGGGAAAGCCGCGGGCACAGCAACGCCGAGCGCACAGAACAGTGCAGCGAAGTTCGCCCAGCCCCAGTACTCGAACGGTCGATCCTTGGCGATGCCCTGGTAATACCGTTCCTGCACCAGCTCGTACCCGTCGTACCACCAGAATCCGTACGCCGTGAAGATGCCGGCAACGAGCAGGGCACCGATCACTGCACCGAGGAACGGCAAAACCTTTCGGCCCGCTATCAGCACCGCGACCGCGGGCAGACCCATCAACACCAGGCCGTAGTTCAAATAGATTCCGAACCCGAGAAGCACTCCCGCACCGATGGATGCGGGCCACAGCCATCGCTTCGTCGAGACGGCCAGCAGCGCGATACCCCACGCCGCGACCCCGGCATAGAACGCGTCGGCGGAGACGGCGATCCAGATCGCTGCCGGAGCGATCGCCACGAACGGTGCTGCGCGCCTGGCCATGTCCTCGTCGCCCAGAACACCGAGCGTGAGGACCACGGCAACTGCGGCACTCGTTCCCACCACCACGCACAGCGTTGCCGCCCAGGCCCCGCCGCTCAGACCGAGACGGTCGAGCCAGACGAACGTCAGCAGCGCACCGGGCGGATGGCCCGAGACGTGAGTGGTCCACGAATCCGCCTGATAATCCAGAATGCGCTCGGAGAATCCGCGCAGTGTCGCGGGGATGTCAGTGATGCCGGGCACCTCGTGCAGGTACTCGTCCGTCGAGGCCAACCGATCGACGAACCCGCGCTTGAAACCGTCGACCATCGCCAGCGCCATCGTCCACGCCGCCGATGCACCCCACACGATGAACAACAGCCGCGTCCACGACAGGCGTCGAGCTACGGTCGGTCCCCACAGCACGGTCGCTACCGCGATGAGGACGGCGAACGGCGTTCCCCATCCGACATGAATGTCACGAAAACCGAACAGCGGTGCGGCGTCGGCGAAATCGCGCACCTGCTGCGGTGTCCTGTTGATGATCGGGGTGACGATCTCGTTGCCCAGATACGGAACGACGAACGCGACGGCAACGAGCACGACGGCCAGCGCACCGGCTACGGCTTCTCTCCAGTAACGGATAGTGTTTTCTCCCTGCGGACTTGAAGACGAACACGGTTTCGGACCAGCATATCGACCGACGGTGATGGAGGATGGGTAGATGAACACGCAAGCGGGGTTACGGGCCGAGATCGCGGTGATCGGCGGCAGTGGTTTCTACTCGTTCTTCGCCGACGACGCCGAAGAGATCGAGCTGGACACGCCCTACGGATCACCGAGCGCACCGATCACCGTCGGCGAGGTGGAAGGACGACGAGTTGCCTTTCTACCTCGACACGGCCGCGCTCACGAATACTCGCCGCACACCCTGCCGTATCGGGCCAACATGTGGGCGCTGCGCATGCTCGGTGTCAGCCGCGTGTTCGCCCCGTGTGCCGTGGGATCGCTGGTGGCCGAATACGGTCCGGGAACCGTCGTGATTCCGGATCAACTCGTCGATCGGACGTCCGGCCGCAACCAGACCTACTTCGACAACGGCGGCATCCACGTCGAATTCGCCGATCCCTACTGCGCGGAGTTGCGCAGCGCGGCCGTCCAGGGGTCCGCGGTCGACGGCGGTGTCATGGTGGTCGTCGAGGGTCCTCGGTTCTCCACTCGCGCCGAAAGCCAATGGTTCGCGCGGCAAGGTTGGACACTGGTGAACATGACCGGTCACCCCGAAGCCGTCCTGGCCCGCGAGCTCGAACTCTGTTACGCGCCGATAGCGTTGGTGACCGACCTCGACGCCGGAATCGAATCCGGTCAGGGAGTCAAGGCAGTGGACGTGTTCGCCGAATTCCAGAAGAACATCGAACCGCTCAAGGCGCTGGTCCGATCGGCAGTGCGCGACGCGCCGACGGGCGAATGCCCCCACTGCCGGGTGCACGCCGGAGTCACACTGCCGATCGAGCTGCCATGACTCGCGTACTGCTCACCGGCGCAGCCGGATTCATCGGGGGCCACGTCCTCGACGCAGCACGCGGCACCGATCTCGAGATCGTTGCCGTCGACGCCATGTTGGGTTCCGCCCACGGACCCGGCGCGAAAGCCGAGGGCATCACCGATCTGGATGTGCGAGACAAGGATTCACTCGTCGATGCGCTCCGCGGCGTGGATGTCGTGTGCCATCAGGCCGCTGTGGTCGGCGCAGGCGTCGACGCCGCGGACGCGCCGGCGTACGCCAGTCACAACGACTTCGGAACCGCAGTCCTGCTCGCGGCGATGTACGAGGCAGGGTGCTCCCGCTTGGTGCTGGCATCGTCGATGGTGGTCTACGGCGAGGGGCGCTACCTCAATTCCTCCGGCGAGACCGTCGTGCCGCGACCGCGTACCCGAGCCGATCTGGACGCCGGGCTGTTCGACAACCGCGACCCCGCGTCCGGCGAGCCACTCGATTGGCTACTGGTCGAGGAGGATTCACCGCTGCAACCGCGCAGCACCTACGCAGCGAGCAAACTGGCGCAGGAGAACTACGCATCCGCGTGGGTATTGTCGACCGGCGGTTCCGTCGTCGCGCTGCGCTACCACAACGTGTACGGCCCGCACATGCCGCGCAACACCCCGTATTCCGGTGTGGCGGCAATGTTCCGGTCCTCGCTCGAACTCGGGAAGCCGCCCACGGTCTACGAAGACGGCAAGCAGGCACGCGATTTCGTCCACGTACACGACGTGGCAGCAGCGAACATCGCGTCCATCTCCGCAGAACTGGACGGCTTCACCGCGCTCAACGTGTGCTCGGGTCATCCGATCACCATCGGGGAGGTGGCGTCCGTGCTCGCCGACGCGAGGGGTGGACCGGCCCCCGAGGTCACCGGCCAGTACCGAGCCGGGGACGTACGGCACATCGTCGCCAGTCCACAGCGGGCAGAAGAGGTTCTGGGATTTCGCGCGCAGATCCTGCCGCAGGATGGTCTCACCGCGTTTGCCGACGCACCACTGCGCGACGCCGAGGGAACGGGCCCACCCCGTGTCTGAGCCCGAATCGGTCACCGTCGTCATTCCATGCATGAACGAAGCCGAATCGCTTCCGGCCGTGCTGGATTCGATCCCTTCCGGCTATCGTACGATCGTCGTGGACAACAACTCGACCGACGCCACCGCCGCGGTGGCAGCCGCCCACGGCGCTGCGGTGGTAGCGGAAACCGTGCCTGGATACGGAGCCGCCGTGCACGCGGGAGTCCTCGCCGCCGACACCGATATCGTCTGCGTGCTCGACGGAGACGGCTCGATGGACCCACGCGACCTACCCACCCTGGTGGCCGCGCTCGACAGCGCAGACCTGGCCGTCGGCCGTCGCAGGCCCGCCAAGGGCAGCTCCCCGCTACACGCACGAATCGGCAATGCCGTTCTGTCCCTTCGGCTTCGAACAAAGTACAAGTTGCCCGTTCACGACCTCGGTGCCATCCGAGCGGTGCGCCGACAAGCACTACTCGACCTCGACGTCACCGACCGACGCTCCGGCTACCCGCTGCAGCTACTCGTGCTCGCGGCCGAGGCCGGCTGGACCGTCGTAGAACACGACGTGGACTACCGACCACGAACCGCAGGCACGTCCAAGGTCTCGGGCTCGGTCCGCGGCACCATCGTGGCCGTGCGCGACTTCTGGAAGGTGCTCTCGTGACCGTCACCGCCCTCGTCGTGGCCAAAGCACCCGTTCCAGGACTTGCCAAGACTCGTCTCGCCGCCACGATCGGCGACGCGGCCGCCGCCGAGGTGGCAGCTGCCGCGCTGCTGGACACACTCGACGCCGTCGCGGCAGCGGACGTCGACCACCGCGTCGTGGCCCTCACCGGTCATCTCGCCGACGCGGCCCGCGCCCAGGAACTCACCCGAGCCCTCGCGTCGTTCACCGTGATCCCGCAGCGCGGCGACGGACTGGGCGAACGGCTGGCGAATGCGCACGCCGATGCTGCAACCAGGGGTGCGGTACTTCAGATCGGCATGGACACCCCGCAGGTCACCGGGCCACTGCTCAGCGACGCAGCCGCGTTGCTGGCCGACACCGATCTACTCGGTGCCGCCGAGGACGGCGGCTGGTGGATCCTGGGTCTACGCAATCCTGCTCAGGCCCGGGCATTGCTGGACGTCCCGATGTCGGTAACGTCGACGGGCGACGACACTCGGGCGGCACTGATCGCCGCGGGTGCCGAGGTCACCATGGTGTCGCAATTACGAGATGTGGATTTTGAATCCGATCTCGATGCGGTGTCGAATATGTGCACACCGAACAGTCGCTTTCGTCGAGTCGTCGAACAATTACGCGAGACTCATTGAGTCGATATATTCGAGAAGGCCTACGAAACAATCCTCCAGGTCTCCATATATGTTGGGGAACAAGAAGCTTCACTTTGTCGCATTTGCCGGACCGCGCGCGATGTATATCGAACAGCAACACTTCATAACCACCGTTTCACGGCGATTTCTCAGACATCAGTGCTACAAAGTGTCCATGACCGGGTTGCTGATAGGCGTAGTCGTCTGGATGGTGTGCGCTGCACTGGTCGCCACCGTCCTCGGCCGCGTCGCGCACCGAGGAGACTCCGAGGAACTCGGATCGACCCTCGAGTGGAATATCGACGGTCTCGGTCGCGAAGTTCAACACGAGAACTGACGGTCTCAATCGACTCGATCGACCAATTCGATCAGGATCGCCGACGCTGCGGCGAGCGTTTCCCGCTGCCGAGCCGACAACTCGTCCAACTGTTCCGCAAGTGCGATTTCGCGAGACGCCACCTCATCGCGCGCAGTCGCAGCACCCGCCTCGGTCAACTGCAGCACCACCTGCCGACCATCGGTCGGATGTGGGTGACGTCGAATCAGGCCCGCCTCGACCAACTGATGCGACGACCGCGACACCGACGGCGGCTTGATTCGTTCCCGAGAGGCCAGTTCACCGGTCGTCATCGGCCCCTCGCGAAGCAACGTCGTCAGAATCGACAACTGAGCCACCGGCAACCGGTCGCTCGAATGACGCAGACGCAGTCTCCGATTCAGCCGCATCGCACTGACGGACAGATCCCGCGCCAGCTGGGAATCGGGTAGATCACTCACGGTGTCCAGATTACGACACAGCGGTGCATTCGTCCGATTCGCCGAGACGCCGGCGGCCTTCGATCCTGACACATCGACGCCATCGCCCGCAGCAACGACCGAAGCCTGACCGACCACCATCGCACGGGCAAGGACCGAAACAGGGGCAATCCTGACCACGACGAGGCGCAATCTGTTGCGCTGATGCAACATTCACTTACCGGCCACGGCGTTCCAGAACTACGACATGCCGTTGCTGCGGGCCACGCTGCAGCAGTTCCTATTAGGCTTCCGGCGTGGACGCTGCCGAATGGGATCGCAAGTACGAACGCCGGGAACTCGTCTACGGCGAGGCCCCCAATGCCACCTTGGTCGAAGTCGCGACGACGCTCCCGCGCGGTCGCGCCCTCGATCTGGCGGCCGGCCAGGGCCGCAACGCCATCTGGCTCGCGACGCGAGGCTGGACCGTGGACGCCGTCGACTTCTCCTCGGTGGCATTGACGCGGGCGAGTCGAGTGGCCGACTCGGCCCCGAGGTCGGTGCGCGAGCGCCTGACCTGGATACATGCCGATGTGACGAAGCTGGCAACCGAGCCCAACTATGACCTGGTGCTCATGTTCTACCTCCATTTGCCGGCGGACGAGCGACGCCGAGCCGTATCGGCTGCGGTGTCGGCGTTGAAACCTGACGGAATCCTCATGATTCTCGGGCATCACTCCGCGAACATCGCCGACGGCGTCGGCGGTCCGCAGGAGCCTGAAATCCTGTACACGCCAGAGGATTTGACGGCGGATATCGATGGTCGACTCACTGTCACCACGGCCGAGAACCGGTATCGAGACGTGACCGACGGCACAGCGATCGACGCTCTATTACTGGCGAGTAGGTCCGCCCTTGGCAGCGGAACCGATCGGGGGTAATATCCGTTAAGTTACCGACGAGTAGCTAACTTGGGCGGTACTCACGAGACCGCACCACCGACTGGAGAGCGAACGAGCAATGGGCCATTACAAGAGCAACCTCCGGGACCTCGAATTCAATCTCTTCGAGCTGTTCGGACTCGACGAGACACTCGAAGGCGACAACTTCGGCGACATGGACGGTGAAGTAGCCCGTGACATGCTGCGCGAGGTAGTACGCCTGGCCGAGGGCCCCCTGGCGGAATCCTTCGCGGACGCCGACCGCAACCCCCCGGTCTTCGATCCCGAGACCCACAGCCTGAAGCTGCCCGAATCCTTCAAGAAGTCCTACAAGGCCCTCGCCGACGGTGAGTGGTGGCGCGTCGGCCTCGACGAAGAGGTCGGCGGCATGGCAGCGCCTCGCAACCTTCTGTGGGGCATCAACGAGATGCTCCTCGGCTCGCAGCCCGCCGCCTTCATGTACTCCGCAGGCCCCGGTTTTGCGAACATCCTGTACCACAACGGAACCGACGAGCAGAAGGAATGGGCCAAGGTCGCCGTCGAGCGCCAGTGGGGTGCCACGATGGTCCTCACCGAGCCCGACGCCGGATCCGACGTCGGCGCAGGACGCACCAAGGCGATCAAGCAGGACGACGGCTCCTGGCACATCGAGGGCGTCAAGCGCTTCATCACCTCGGCCGTCTCCGACGACCTCTTCGAGAACATCTTCCACCTCGTGCTCGCCCGCCCCGAAGGTGCCGGACCGGGCACCAAGGGCCTGAGCCTGTTCTTCGTTCCGTCCATCCTCTTCGACTTCGAGAAGGGTGAACTGGGAGAGCGCAACGGTGCCTTCGTCACCGGCGTCGAGCACAAGATGGGCCTCAAGGCCTCCGCCACCTGTGAGCTCACCTTCGGTGGCCACGGCGTCCCCGCCAAGGGCTGGCTCGTCGGCGAGGTCCACAAGGGCATCGCGCAGATGTTCGACGTCATCGAGCACGCTCGAATGATGGTGGGCACCAAGGCAATCGGCACCCTCTCCACCGGTTACCTCAATGCACTCGAGTACGCCAAGGAACGCGTCCAGGGCGCCGACCTGACGCAGATGACCGACAAGACCGCGCCGCGCGTCACCATCACGCACCACCCCGACGTGCGCCGCAGCCTCATGATGCAGAAGGCGTACTCCGAGGGCCTGCGTGCGGTGTACCTCTACACCGCCGCACACCAGGACCCGATCACCGCCAAGCAGGTCTCGGACGCCGACGAAGACATCGCCTACCGCGTCAACGACCTGCTGCTGCCCATCGTCAAGGGCGTCGGCTCGGAGATCGCCTACCAGGTGCTGGCCGAATCGCTGCAGACCTTCGGTGGCTCCGGCTTCCTGCAGGACTACCCCGTCGAGCAGTACATCCGCGACGCCAAGATCGACTCGCTGTACGAGGGCACCACCGCCATCCAGGCGCAGGACTTCTTCTTCCGCAAGATCGCCCGCGACCGCGGCGTAGCCCTGGCGCACGTTGCCGGACAGATCAAGTCGTTCATCGACAGCGAAGCAGGCAACGGTCGCCTCAAGGCCGAGCGCGCACTGCTCGCCACCGCCCTCGAGGACGTCCAGGCCATCGTCACCTCGATGACCCAGCACCTCATGGGCGCACAGGACCAGCCCACCGAGCTGTACAAGGTCGGCCTGGCATCGGTGCGCTTCCTGATGGGCTTCGGCGACCTGCTCATCGGCTGGCTGCTCCTGCGCCAGTCCGAAATCGCCATCGCCGCACTGGACAACGGCGCAGAGGGCAAGGACAAGGCGTTCTACGAAGGCAAGATCGCAGTGGCCTCGTTCTTCGCCAAGAACATCCTGCCGCAGCTCACCGCCACGCGCGCCATCCTCACCAACATCGACAACGACATCATGGAACTGGACGAAGCAGCATTCTGATTCCCTGAAACCGTCGACGGCCGCACCTGTTCCTCGGGTGCGGCCGTTGTTGTATGTGGGCCGTCGGTCTCGCGTCGGCTGACGGCCTGCGTAGCGGCGCAAACGCGCGCGCGTTTGTCAGATGCGCGCGAATTCTGCGGAAAACTCAGGCAATTCCGCGCGCGTTCAGCAGATGCGCGCGCGTTTGCGACCTAGCCGGGTCCGATGGACTTCACGCGCCACGGTCACCGAGCCCGACCCACGTAGACGCTCCCCCGTAGACGCTTCCCCCTAGCCCCTGGCGACGCTTCCCCCAGCCCTGGCACAAACGCGCGCGCGTTTGTCAGATGCGCGCGGATTCTGCGGGATACTCAGGCGATTTCGCGCGCGTTCGGCAAATGCGCGCGCGTTTGCTCGCGACTCGATGTAATTCGTACGCTCCCTCGCGGTGGCGGCAAGGCAGCGGCCCGTTCTACAGCTCGGGCAACGCGAGCCACCAATTCTGCTGGATTCGCCAGGTCCGCCCAGGTCCAGCGCACCACCGGATATCCGAGATCGCGCACCGCGTCCTCCCGTATCTTCTCTCTGAAGACCACGTCGCCGGGGTTCTCATCCTGTCGTAAGTACTTGGTGTACTTGGCTTTACCGTCGAACTCGCATACGACGAGGCCATTGACCATCCAATCGATCCGTGCCACCGATCGTCCACTTGGATCCAGGATCTCCACCTGGGACTCGACGTCGAATCCACCCTGGCGCAGTATGATTCGACTCTGCGATTCCCCTGGGTTCTCGCTGCGCCCGTCCATGAGGTTCACGGCGCGTCGCGCCTGCGCCACACCTTTCCAGCCCCGAGCCCGCTGCAACTCCGCGTCGAGCTCCCTCTCGTCACAGCACTTCAAAGCCACGTCACCTGCGATTACCGCAGACAGCAGCGTCTCGGTTCGAGCAAGGTCGACCACTGTCCGAGCCAGCGAGGTCACCGAGACTCCGTCGACCGTCACGCTCGATAAGGACGGTGCACAGTGCACGGTCACAGTCGTATTCGTACGACCGCCGCCGCGGCGGTGTCGGGTGATGTGAACCTTGTCCAATCCGCCAGTGGGTAAAGGTAATCCGTGCAGTAGTGCAGCCGAACGGTGACTGACAACGTAACCACCGGACAAGATCGGCAAAATCGCATCGATCAACAGTCTGTGCCGCTCCTGTTCTGTCAGCCCGGCCAATCTCGACGACGGAACGTAGACGCCATTCACAAAACGCTCCCAGCCACCCCGCTCATACAGTGCGCGCAACTCGTGATCGGCGCTCCCGTCTGCCAGCGCCTCGGAGCGTCGAATCATTCGGTCGTCCTTCATGCTCCGAGTCTCGGCCATGCGTCGACGGAGTCGAGCTCGAAAGCTGACGACTGTGCACAACTCCGGGCTTGTGGATGAATACAGGTACCGGCGTACCAGTTCGCCTAGCTGTCAGTCCCGCAAACGCGCGCGCATTTGTCAGGTGCGCGCAGAATTGTCGACTATTCGGCCACTATTTCGCGCGCGTTCAGCACGTGCGCGCGCGTTTGCGAAGCAGACGGAGCCGAAACAGGTGGACGAGCAAACGAGGCCGCACCGAGCGAAGCGCAGCTGCACCACCAGGAGAACCGGCTCGGCGAAGCGTCGCTGGCAGACTTCACGAGACCGATCCGACAAACGCGCGCGCATTTGTCAGATGCGCGCAGAATTGCCCACGATGGGGCCACCATTTCGCGCGCGTTCAGCAAGTGCGCGCGCGTTTGCGAAAGCCGGAGGGCGAACCGACCAGGCCGAAGGTGAGCGGACAGGGCCAAACCGGTGGGCGAAGGGGACAGGCCGAAGGGGCCGAACCAAGTCGAACAGCGGCTACTGCTGAAGTTTGCGGAACTTGCTGCCGTGGAACACGATTGGATTGACTTCGCTCTGCACTTCGAGGGAATGGATGCGTAGCAACACTATTGCGTGATCGCCCGCTGGGATTTGTTGCTCGACGGTGGTGTCGAGCCAGGCGGTGGCTCCGACGATGAAGGCTGCGCCTCCGTCGGTGACGGTGAGGTCGAGACCGGCGAAGCGGTCACCGGTTTTCGCAGCCAGAGTGCGGACGGCATCGTTGTGCGCTTCCCCGAGCACGCTGACGCCGATGTTCGGCGCAACTTCCAGTTTCGGCCACGTGGTCGACGTGTTCTGGATGCACACCGCTACCAACGGTGGATCGATCGACACCGACACGAAGCTACTGGCCGCCAAGCCCACCAGGACACCGTCGATTCTCGCAGCGATCGCCACGACGCCACTGGGGAACTGCGCATACGCCTCACGAAGTGTCTGTTGATCGAGGACGGTGCGTGTGAGCGTCATGGAGGATGCTCCCTTTCGATCGTGCGGTGCCGAGCGCACCTGTTCTGTGCAACCTCGTCGCGGCGGCATTCGTTCCGGGCATACGTCTAGTTCCAGCAAACACCCGATCGAGTGTCGACGCCACAGTCCGAATCTGTGTGATTCGAAGTGACACGTCGAGCACGGGTCGTCATTCGTCGTCGTTCGGGCGCGGGGGGTCGTCGGGTGCGGGGGTCGGAGCCGGGCGATCGGGCTGGACGCACTTGACGATCGGAATGGGGTCGTATTTCACGGTTCTGGTGTTGCGCGAGATCTCCCGGCCCGACGCGGCGTCGCTGATCACCCGGGTGTCACTCGCGGTGAATCCGGGTCCCCCGCCGGACGCGACGCAGCCGGCACCGGCCGGCAATGTCACGGTGTTGGGCGAGGTAGGCCGCGTGCGCGGGCCGGTGATCGACTCGACGTCGACGGTTTTGGTGCCCCACAGCCGGACGGTGACGCTGGACGAATCCGCGAACGACTCGATCACCACGCCGGTGTCGTTGGGGTTGGTGAACTTCAGGTCGATGGCACCTTCGAAGACCGTTGCCTCCCGGGCCTCGGGGTATCGACTGATGTAGTAGCTGTGCTCGGTGTGATCGGTGTCTTCCATGCCCGCGAAGTACGACGCGTTGTACAGCGTCGTCGCGAACTGGCTGATGCCGCCGCCGACGGCTCGATCGGGTCGACCGTTGTCGATGATTCCCGATTCGACGAAGCCCTGAGCGGTCCCGCGCGGACCGGTGTACCCGTTGAGCGAGAACGTCTCCTTCGGCTTGACCAGCGCGCCGTTGACGATCTGCGCGGTGAGCCCGATGTTGACGCCCGACGCGTACTCGAAACCTCCGGTCGTGTACTCCGCGACCACCTCTCGCACGCCGAGATTCTCTGCCGCCTCGGTGGTGAGGGCAGGCGGCGCCGGTTCGTAGACGGCCTCGGCCGAGCGTGGACCGTCCGCAGCGAGCAGAGCGGGAAGCTGCTCGAGGGTCTTGTTCCACTCGACGAGCTCACCCATCACCCCGGGAACGACGGTGGGAGCTCCGCCGGAGAACGTGAACGACGCGTCCTTGGGCGGAACTTCGGTGCGGACCAGTTGCGGAGCAAGAATGCCCGTTGCGATACCGGTGTCGTAGATCGGCGTGAGACCGCCCTGCCCGTCCGGGTCGAAGCGCAGCACCTCACCCACACGGTCCACCGGCAACGTTGCATCGACGTCCTGTCGGCCTTCGATGACCACCGGCTCCGAGACCGCGGGCACCGCGACGTTCGACAGAGACTGATCGACCGCCTCCTGCGTCACGGTGACGGGCGTCGATTCGTAGACGACCTCGGTTGCACCCGTCGACCACTCGGTCTGCAGATTTCGACGCGTCCCGTCGGCGTCGAGTACCCGGCCGGCCAGCGGTTCGACAGCTACCGGAGTGCTGCCTTCGAAGACGACGTCGCCTTCGACGGGCGCACGGTCCGTCTCCGCTCGCAGGCCGTCCACGGCGACCGCGAGTGCCTGCTCGTCGGTGGTCGAGACGACGCCGATCTCCCGGCTTCCGAACAGCGACGTCAGACGCGTGATCGGGTTGATGGGCTGCGTACCCGCGCGATCGAGCGTCGCATTCCAATCGACTCCCAGCCCGGCCGCGGCAGGCAACACCTCGACCTGCCGGTCGTCGATGCCCACCTGAATCGGTTCCTCCGCCCGAGGTCCCAATTCGGCACGCAGTACGGCCTCGGCGTCGGAATGACTCTTGCCGCCTACCTCGATGCCGGCAACGGTCACACCGCGCGGAACCCGATCGCTGGAGGCAATCCAGTCCGCCGCGTACAGCAACCCGAGGACGGCAACCACCGCGCCGGTACCGATGGCAATCTTCTTCCACGGTGGTGTGGACCCGGATCCGTCGTGCTCCGTGGGACCGCTTTCGGGGGGAGTAGCGGGAGGTTCGGCCGGTGGTCGAGGTTGCCCGGCGTCAGAAGGGGACGGTAGAACGACGGGCTGCGCCACCGTCGGTGATTCGTCTGCCACCGGCGCGGGCTGCGCGTCCGTGACGGGTGCAGCAGACTCGCCCTTGCCGAGCGGGTCGACGTCCGCATCACCGGCGGTGTCGAGGTCGGCGACCGGCTCGGATTGCTGCTCGACCTCGGCGGTGGCATCGGCTTCGGTTCCATCGGCCTGCGTCAGCTCGGCTTCGTTCGCATCGGATTCCGCGGCCTCGGATTCCGTGGCGTCCTGGCCGTCGGATATCGGCTGGTCTGCATGCTTCGGCGCTTCGGCGTCGTCCCGGATGGCCCCGAACACCTCGGTCGGCGTGTCGTACGGCGGTACGTCGGGGCGGGGCTCGGCACCCTTCGGCGCGTCACCCGACCTACTGTTGCCCTCGCTCACATTCGACCCTTCCAGGACCGTCGATTCATATTCCGGCCTGTTGCGCGGCGTACCCCGCGGACGAGCTTACGCAAACCGCACAGCACCGCTCGTTCCGAGACCCTCGCATGCGCATTACGCAAAAAGGCCCCGCACTGCTGCCGGGTCGGGGGTCAGGCAGCAGTACGGAGCCACACGGAATATATGCAGACTTCAACCACTCGTTACAGCGAGTTTGGAATTGCCACCGTCATTTCATTCGATTGAATGAACCGTGGGCTGTCGAACCGTCCTCCTGCTCGACGGCCCGCGCCCAATGTCCTGTCCTGACCAGCGCAAGAGTGAGCAGAAGCCGGTCGCGTGCATCGGTCAGATCACGCCCGGTCAACTCCTCGATTCGACGCACCCTGTAGATGACGGTGTTGCGATGGCAGTACAGCGCCTTCGCAGCGTTGGTGGGCGAACCGTCCGAAGCGAGCATGTGCGCCAACGTGTCGAGCAACGTTTCTCGGTGCGGCTCCGGATGCGTGAACAGGGCACCGAGCGCATGGCGAACCAACAGTTCCGACGACTGATCGTCGGCGGCCATGATCACCCTCGGCAATCGGTCCGTCGCCAACGCGACGCCACTGTCTTCGGTGATGGTCTCGGCCGTCAGCGCCGCCAGGCGATACGCCGCCGCGAACGACGCCACGCCCTCGGGCGAATGCGCGACACCCACCGGACCGACCGCACGCGCGGCAAGGGCGTCGATGACCGATCTCCACGATCCGGTCCCGAGGGCAACCAGCGCGAATTGGTGCCCGTCCCGAGTGTTCCAGTGCGACACTGCGCCGATCTGGTCCATCGCATCCTCGGGCGCGGGGAGCGGAGGCGACCCCTGATCGTCGAGCGGGCCGACCACGCAGGCGATCTGTTGTGAGGCCGAAAGACCGAGGGTCGCGCGGGCTTCGATCACGAAAGCCGGATCGCCGCCTCGGCCCGACCGGAGACCGTCGAGAATCACCAGCACATTGGCGAGATCACGCTGCTGCATACGCGCGCTCTCCTGGCGGTACGCCTCGACGAGAGTTTCGTACTGACTGTCCAGCGCTCTCCACAACTGCTGGCCGGCGACGAGGAGTAGATGTTCGTCGATCACGGATCTGCATTGTTCACGCTCGAGCATCAGCTCTTCCCACAGCGTCCGACTCCCGAGCGTGTACGCCTTCAGCACCAACTCCATCGGAATGCCCTGGCGCGCACGCTCTCTCCCGGTGCGACGCCATACCTCTCTGGCGTTGTCGCCCGCGGCCGCAAGCCCGGACAGCGTGCGTAGGCCCTGGCTGATGTGCGCGCGGGTGCTGCGACGAATTTCGCCCGCGATGTCAGGAGTGGAGCTCGCCAGGTACGCGGGCTCCTGCTCTATCAGCGCCAGCGTGATCGAGTCGGCAATCGCATCCGCCCGCGGCAACAGCGCGGCCCAGGCACCGCGAATCTTCTCCTGGTCGGCGGGCTTCACTGCGCCGCGCGCAGCGGAACGCGACGACGAGCGGCGCACTGCAGGAGAAGCCATCCGCTCATTTTTGCGCACAGAGCCCACATCACAGGGTGATTTGACCGTTACTGGTGCCCAGACACCCAAACATTCTGTGCGGAGCGCCCATACCGCGCGTTGTGCTGCACGCCCCATAGTGGAGCCAACAGATTGTGAGGTGCATCACTTGAATTCTCTCGACACGATGAATCCGGTCCTCACCATGACGGACGTCGACGTGTCCTTCGGCGGCATCGTCGCGCTCTCCGGAGTGACCATCGAGGTACGACCCGGCGAAGTCCTCGGCGTGATCGGACCCAACGGCGCAGGCAAGACCACACTGTTCAACGTTGCGTGCGGTCTCGTTCGACCGCAATCGGGAACCCTGGGCCGACACGGCGAAACGTTGACGCGCCTGCGTCCACACGACCTGCCCCGGCTCGGCATGAGCCGAACCCTGCAGGGACTGGGACTGTTCGACCGAATGACCGTCCTGGACAACGTCATGGTCGGTGCCGACCGAACGGCACGCACCGGAATCCTCAGCGGCCTCCTGGGCCTTCCCGCGAGTGCGGCCGACGACGCGGCGGTCCGCTCGACCGCGATGAACACCCTGGAACGACTGCGCATCGACGGCTATGCGCACCGGCTGCCACCGAGCCTGCCCTACGCGGTGCGCAAGCGCGTGGCCCTCGCGCGCGCACTGGTGAGCGAACCGTCGTTGATCCTGCTCGACGAACCCGCCTCGGGCTTGTCCAACGACGAAATGAGCGAACTCGGTGACGAAATCCGTTCTCTCACATCAGTAAACAAGGATTCTCAGCCGGACCGACCGGCACCGTCTGTCATGCTCGTCGAACACCACATGGACCTCGTCATGACCGTGTGCGACCGGATCTACGTCCTGGACTTCGGCAAGGTCATCGCCCAGGGCACACCGGATCAGATTCGCGAGGATCCGGCCGTACTGGCCGCATATCTCGGAAACGAGGTGACACATGGCAACTGACGCGGCACACCTGAAAATCACCGACCTGACCGTTCGCTACGGCCCGGTCACAGCTCTCGATTCGGTCTCGATGACCGTCACTGCCGGGGCGATCACCGCTGTACTCGGGGCAAACGGAGCCGGAAAAACGACGCTACTTCGCACGATCTCGGGTCTGCTGAAACCGGTATCGGGACGCATCGAACTCGCCGGTGTCGACATCGTCGGTGTCGCACCGGATCGCATGTCCCGCAAAGGGCTTGCTCATGTCCCCGAGGGTCGAGGAGTGATCGCCGAACTCACCGTCGACGAGAATCTTCGACTCGGCGCGTTGGGACGCAACAGAAGTCACGACGCCGTGACCCTGGACCGGATCTACGACATGTTCCCGCCGCTGACCGGACGCCGGGCCTCGTCGGCGCACACGCTGTCGGGCGGAGAACGGCAGATGTTGGTGATCGGTCGAGCACTGATGGCAACACCGTCGGTTCTCCTCCTCGACGAACCGTCGCTCGGGTTGGCTCCGAAAGTCGCCGCACAGATCTTCGAAACGCTGCGCGCACTCGTCGATTCCGAATCGATGACGGTCGTGCTCGTCGAACAGAACGCGCGCAGTGCACTGTCCATCGCCGAACACGCCGTCGTCCTCGATCTGGGCAAGGTCGCGGTGGAAGGCCCGGCCGACACCTTGGCCGGGGACGACGCCCTCCGACACGCTTATCTCGGGTTCTAGAGCAAGCCGAAAGGACGCCAGCCACAGTGCAACAACTGCTCACCATCCTCATCAACGGCGTGACGACAGGCATGGTCTATGCCGCGTTCGCCCTCGCTCTCGTCCTCATCTGGCGATCGACCCGCATCGTCAATTTCGCCCAGGCACCGATGGCCATGATCACCACGTACGTCGCACTGGTCGTCATCGACGCCGGTTACTCGTACTGGTTGGGCTTCGGAGTCGCGCTGCTCAGCGGACTGCTGCTGGGAGCGTTGATCGAACGACTCGTCATTCGATTCGTCGACAGCTCCTCGCACATCAACCCGGTGATTCTGACGCTCGGGCTGTTCATCATCATCCACGCGGTCGCGGCCATCATCTTCGGTAATCAATTCCGTTCGTTCCCAGCACCGTTCGGTCTCACCGGCCAGAAGGTCGGGGAGATCAACGTGGCACTGACCGGATACGACGTGTTCAAGATCGTCGCCGTTCTCGTGGTCCTGGGCTTGCTGATTCTGCTGTTCCGGTTCACCGATCTGGGACTGAAGATGCGCGCCAGCGCATTCGAGCAGGAGGTGGCCAAACTGCTCGGAGTCCGGGTGAGTCGAATGCTCACGCTCGGTTGGGCTTTGGCCGCAGTCGTCGGATCGTTGGCCGGACTGCTCATTGCAGGCGGCTCGCTGGTGCACCCCGGGTACATGGACTCGATCGTCGTCTTCGGTTTCGTCGCAGCCGTTCTCGGCGGTCTCGACAGCCCGGCAGGCGCAGTGGTCGGAGGCCTGCTGATGGGCGTCGGGCTCAGTTTCGTCAGCGGCTATCTCGGCCAGGACCTCGTGTCGAGCGCGGCGTTGATCATTCTGATCGTCGTTCTCCTCGTCCGCCCGAGCGGGTTGTTCGCCAGCGCAGCAGCCAGGAGGGTATGACGTGAACGCAACTCTCACTCGTCTCACGGCCACCCCGGTACGACGCCACTTCCTCTGCGCTGTCATCGGACTCGTCGTCATAGTGCTCGCGCTCGAATCACTGAGCACTTTCCGTCAGAGTCAGCTCACCTCGGTCGCGTACCTGGCAATCGCAGCCGGCGGATTGACCGTGCTGACCGGGCTGAGCGGACAGCTCTCGCTCGGGCACGGAGCGTTCATGGCCGTCGGTGCGTACACCGCGGCGTTGATGCTGCGGGCCAACGATTCCGGATGGTCGGTGCCCCTCGTACTGCTGGCCGCCACCGTGATCTCCGCCGTGGTGGGCGTGGTCGTGGGAGTGGCCGCAGCCCGATTGCACGGCCCGTACCTGGCCGGTGCGACGCTGGCCTTGGCCGTCGCCGTACCGGGACTGGCCCTGTACTTCTCGGACTACCTCGGCGGCGAACAGGGTCTCGTCGTCCCGGCTCCGAAAGTACCGGACCTGATCGACGACGTGATGTTCTTCGTCACCGGAAACGAGCTCAGCGGAACCAAATTCGTCGCTTACGTCAGCTGGGTGCTGCTCGTCGTGGTGTTCTTCCTGCTGGCGAACGTCTCGTCGAGCCGGATCGGCCGTCGCTGGCGGGCCGTTCGAGACGACGAAGTAGCCGCCGAGCTGTCCGGGATCGATCTCGGGCGGGCACGCATCCTGGCTTTCGTCGTCAGTGCGGCCTGTGCGGGTGCCGGAGGTGCCGTCCTCGCGATGTCGGCGCGGATCGCCGCCCCGAGCGGGTTCACGCTGACGCTCTCCCTGACCCTGCTCTCCGCCGTCGTCATCGGCGGGCTCGGCACCCTGTCCGGGGCATTGATCGGGGCGCTGCTGCTCACCTACATCCCGCCGGTGGTCACCAACCTCGGGCTCGATCTGGGGCTGAGCAGTCTGCAATCCGCCGAACTCGCACCACTGGTGACCGGCATCTTCACCGTCCTGGTCATCCTGTTCGCCCCACTGGGTCTGGTGGGCACGTTTCGAAGGTTGCGTTCAACCAGAAAAGAGATGAAATGAAGAAGTTCGGATCGGTGGCGGTCAGAACGACCGCACTCGTCGCCGTCGTCTCGTTGGCCGCAGCGTGCGGTGCAGGCGGTAGAGACGAGGCAACAGAATCCTCGGAAGGCTCGACGGTCGGCATCACCGACACCTCGGTGAAGATCGGAGCCCACTTTCCACTGACCGGGGTCGCAGCACCCGGATACAGCGAAATACCCACGGGCGCAAAAGCTTACTTCGACTACGTCAACGCCGCGGGCGGCGTCAACGGCAGGCAGATCGAGTACGTCGTTCGTGACGACTCCTACGATCCGACGACGACCACCCAGGTCGTCAACGAACTCGTCCTACAGGACGAAGTGTTCGCCGTCGTCGGTGGACTCGGCACCGCGACGCACAGCGCAGTCATCGACTTTCTGAACGAGGAGGGTGTGCCGGATCTGTTCGTCTCCTCCGGCGCGATCATGTGGGGCAACGACCCCGAGAAGTACCCGAATACCTTCGGCTGGCAGCCCGATTATCAGGTCGAGGGCAAGATCATCGGCGACTGGGTGACGAAGAACCGGCCCGACGCCAAGGTCGGGCTGTTCCTCCAGGACGACGATCTCGGCAGGGACAGCGAAGCCGCGGTACGCCAATATCTCGACGACCAGATCGTCGAGGTCGTGCGCTACACGTCCGGCAACACCGATGTCGCACCACAGATCGCGGCTCTGCAGGGTGCCGGAGCCGACCTCGTACTCGGCTTCAACGTCCCGTCGTACACCGCACTGAGCCAACTGACCGCGATGCGGCTCAACTACGATCCCGAGTGGTTCTACAGTTCGATCGGCTCCGACGTCGACCTGGTCGGTTCTCTGCTGGGGCGCTTCTCCCAGGGGGCGGTCACCAACGGCGCGCAGTCTCTCGAAGGCATGATCTCGCTGGAATACATCCCCGGCGTCGACTCCCCCGAGAATCCGTGGACGCAACTGTGGCAGAAGGTCTGGGCGCAGAACGGAACAGGTGACCCACTGACCAACTACCGCATCTACGGACTCAGCCAGGCGTACGCGTTCGTGCAGGCACTTCAGGCGGCCGGCGAGAACCCCACCCGTGAGGGCATCGTCTCCGCGATCCAGGACGGCGGAATGGACTTCCAGGGCCCGCAGCTCGCCCCGTTCCGATACTCCGACGAAAGCCACCTCGGAATCTCCGGAGCCAGTGTCTTCCAGATCCGCGGAGGTGTACCCGAGTACCTGACTCCGGTGCTGCAGACCGACATCGGAGACTCGGCAGTGGAGGAATACACCGGCGAGGAATCGACTCCGCCGGAAAGCGGTATACCCGGCTGATCGGATACGAAAAGGCACGCAGAGCAAGCTCTGCGTGCCTTTTCTACGTTGTGATCAGCAGATCCGAAAACCCCTCGTTTGCCGGATCCGCCGACCCTGTGACCCCCAGATCGTGTCCCCGTATCGGGGAGCAGCCGTAGCTGCGGTGATCAGCGCTCGATGATGGCGGTGACGCCCTGGCCACCGGCCGCGCAGATCGAGATCAGGCCGCGGCCCGAACCCTTTTCGGCGAGCATCTTCGCCAGCGATGCGACGATGCGTCCACCGGTCGCGGCGAACGGGTGGCCCGCGGCGAGCGAGGATCCGTTGACGTTGAGCTTGCTGCGGTCGATGGAACCGAGCGCACCGTCGAGTCCCAGACGCTCCTTGCAGTACGCGTCGCTCTCGAACGCCTGCAGCGTCGCGAGCACCACCGAAGCGAACGCCTCGTGGATCTCGTAGTAGTCGAAGTCCTGCAGCGTCAGACCGTTGCGGGCGAGCAGACGCGGAATCGCGTACGTCGGGGCCATCAAAAGGCCGTCCTTGAACGATCCGTTGCCGTGGATGTAATCGACCGCTGCAGTCTCGGAATCGACGAGGTGCGCCAGCACCGGCAGGTTGCGCTCGGCAGCCCATTCGTCGCTCGACAGCAGCGCAGCCGACGCACCGTCGGTCAGCGGAGTCGAGTTGCCGGCCGTCATGGTCGCGTCGCCCAGCTTGGTTCCGAAGACCGGCTTGAGGGTGGCCAGCTTCTCGACGGTCGATCCCGGACGCAGATTGTCGTCGCGCGTGAGGCCGAGGAACGGCGTCACCAGGTCGTCGAAGAAACCGCGGTCGTAGGCGGCTGCCATGTTGTGGTGGCTCGCCGCAGCCAGTTCGTCCTGGTCCTCGCGGCGGATACCGAATTCCTTGGCGGTGATAGCCGCGTGGTCGCCCATCGACAGGCCGGTACGCGGCTCCCCGTTGCGTGGGATCTCGATGCCGAGCATGCCGGGACGGACGTTGCCGAGCAGCTTGAGGCGAGCGGTGGTGCTCTTCGCCCGGTTGAGCGAGAGCAGGAACTCGCGCAGTTCGTCGTTGACACCGATCGGAGCGTCGGACGTCGTGTCCACGCCGCCGCCGATACCGGCGTCGATACGGCCCGAGGCGATGGCGTCGCCGACGGCGATGATCGACTGCAGTCCGGTTCCGCAGGCCTGCTGGATGTCGAAGGCCGGGGTGTACGGGCTCAGTGCGCTGCCCAGTACGACCTCGCGAGTGAGGTTGAAATCGCGTGAGTGCTTGAGCACGGCACCGGCGGCGACGAGGCCCAGCCGCTCGCCCTGCAGACCGAATCGCGAGACGAGACCGTCGATGGTGGCGGTGAGCATGTCCTGGTTGGACGCCAGCGCGTACTTCTTGTCCGAACGCGCGAACGGAATGCGGTTGCCACCGACGATTGCGACCGGTCGTAGCTGCTTGCTTGTCACTGACGTCTCCAAACATCGTCCCCAGCGTGTGGGGAATGGCCCTGGTGGAGTTTCATCTTACTGGCGAGTAAGTTGGTTGTCGACACCCGGTCGTGCGCCTCGCCCTCAGAGCGAGCAGCGCTGAATGAAAGGTACGACAGTGGCAGCCTCCAAGGGAGCCCCAGATCTCTACTCAACGTTCCTCGCGTCCGCGCCGGGAGCCTTCATCGCCAAGCAGGCCGGCCTGCCGCAGCCCGAGAAACTGCGCCGCTACAAGGCAGGCGAGCCGCCGCTGGCCGGACCGGTCCTGATCGGCGGCAGCGGCCGCCTCGTCGAGCCGCTGCGTGAGCTGCTCTCGGACTACCCTCAGTCGCAGCCCCACGACGACAAGCACGGCGGACTGGTGTTCGACGCCACCGGCATCGGCAACGTCGCTGAGCTCGAGCAGCTCTTCAAGTTCTTCCAGCCGGTCATCCGCAACCTGGCACCCTCGGCTCGCGTCGTCGTCATCGGCACCACCCCCGAAGAAACGTCCAGCGTCGACGAGCACATCGCGCAGCGCGCCCTCGAAGGCTTCACCCGCAGCGTGGGCAAAGAGGTCAAGCGCGGCGCGACGGCTCAGCTCGTCTACATCTCGCCCAACGCGTCGACCGGACTCTCCGGCCTCGAATCCACCCTGCGCTTCCTGCTGTCGGCCAAGTCCGCCTTCGTCGACGGCCAGGTCATCGCCGTCGGTGACGCAGACTCACAGGCACCGGCCTCGTGGGACAAGCCGCTCGCCGGCAAGGTCGCCGTCGTCACCGGAGCCGCCCGCGGCATCGGTGCCACCATCGCCGAGGTTCTCGCCCGTGACGGAGCCACCGTCATCGCCGCGGACATTCCCGCTGCGGGAGAAGCACTCTCGCAGACGGCCAACAAGGTCGGCGGCACCTCACTGGCCCTCGACGTCACCTCCCCCGACGCCGGCGAGGTCCTCTCGAAGCACCTGCTCGAGCGTCACGGCGGAGCCGACATCATCGTGCACAACGCCGGCATCACCCGCGACAAGACCCTCGCCAACATGGACGACGCCCGCTGGAACTCCGTCATCGGCGTCAATCTCGCTGCGCCGCAGCGTATTACCGACGAACTGGTGGCCTCCGGCGCACTCAAGGACGGCGGCCGCGTCGTCGACGTCTCCTCCATCGCCGGTATCGCGGGCAACCGCGGCCAGACCAACTACGGCACCTCCAAGGCCGGCGTCATCGGCCTGGTGCACGCATCCGCACCGGTGCTCGCGAAGAAGAACATCACCATCAACGCCGTGGCCCCCGGCTTCATCGAAACCGCGATGACGGCGGCAATCCCGTTCGCCACCCGCGAGGCCGGACGGCGCATGAGCTCGCTGCTGCAGGGCGGCGAGACCGTCGACGTCGCGGAGTTGGTCTCCTACTTCGCGTCTCCCGCATCCAACGCCGTCACCGGGCAGGTCGTACGCGTGTGCGGCCAGAGCCTCCTCGGCGCATGAGCACCGTCACGCTCACCGAGCAGCCGAAGACGTCGCAGATCTACACCTCGGCGGCACTGGGCGCGTTGCCCTTCCTCGGCTCCAAGTCGAAGACGGTGCCCAGCACCGTGTTCGAGCTCAAGGGCCTGCGAGTGGACCAGGACAACCTGGCCGGCTACTGCCGCGCGACGGGGCTGCGATTCGGCGATCAGCTCCCGATCACCTACCCGTTCACGCTCGTGTTCCCGACCGTGATGAAACTGATGGTCTCCAAGGGCTTTCCGTTCGCCGCCATCGGTTCGGTGCACGCCGAGAACGTCATCGAACAGTTCCGCGGCATCTCGGCATCGGAGCCGCTGGACATCCGAGTGCACGCGGAGAATCTGCGCGAGCACCGCAAGGGCTTACTGGTCGACCTGATCAGTGAGGTCAAGGTGGGACGCGAGCTGGTCTGGAAGCAGACCTCGAGCTTCCTGAGCTTGCAGAAGACCTCGCTCTCGGGTGGGCCTCGCGAGACGCCTCCTGCCGACGAGGTACCGCCGCCCCCGACCCGCACCCTGCGCGTCGATCAGCGGATCATCAGCCGGTACGCGGCCATCTCCGGAGACCGCAACCCGATCCACGTATCCTCGCTCGGTGCAAAGGCATTCGGCTTCCCGAAAACCATCGCACACGGAATGTGGAGTGCAGCAGCGGTACTGCAGACGGTCGAAGGTCGTATCCCGGAGGCCGTGAACTACAGCATCCGTTTCGGCAAGCCGATCCTCCTGCCCGCGACGATCAACGCCTACGCCGATGCCGTCGGCACCGGCTGGGACCTGTCGCTGAAGAACCCGAAGAAGGGCTACCCGCATCTGACGGGAACCCTGCGCTGAGTTGGCGCGAACTCGAAGTTGTGGACGAATTTCCTCGGATTTCCGTCCATAACTTCGAGTTCGGCGTCTCAGGTAGTGGCGGTTTTCTTTCCTGCCAGGCCGCGCCAGGCCAGGTTTTCCAGGAGGTCCGCTGCGGCGTCGACCTCGATTTCTCCGCCTGCCACACGGTCGGCCACGGCCTCACCGGCCCCGACCAGTGCCACGGCCATCAGCCCGAAGTTCTGTGACTGTTCCGGGTCTCTGGTGCTCATCGCCAGCAGACCTGCGGTCAACTCGATCAACCGGTCTCGGCTGCTCTGCACCTGCGAGGCAAAAGCCTGCTGACCGATCGCCTGGCGGTAGAGCACCATCCACGACTTCCGGTTCTCGCCGACGAAGCCGAGGAAACCGACCAGCGCGCGGCGCAGTTGTTCGCGCGGCGTCAGGGTCGGGTCTGCCGCGGGCGTCAGGGCCTCGACGAACTTGAGGCCCTCACGATGGATGCACGCAGCGAACAGCTCGTCCTTCGAGCCGTAGTACAGATAGAGCATCGGCTTGGAGATCGCCGCCTTCTTGGCGATCGAATCCATCGACGTCTCGTGAAACCCGTTGTCGGAGAACACATCCACTGCCGCGTCGAGCATCTGCTGCTCACGGACGGCGCGGGGCAGTCTCTTGGTGCCGCCAGCCATGGATCCTCCAATACGTACGAAGCACTAGACGTTACTCCACAGTAAGGTCCAGCGACGACCGATCAGGCTCCGCACGCCCCTTTGAACCGTGCAACCGTCGCCGCCGCGTCGTCCACCTGGGCTGCGGGAAGGCGTCCAGTCGCCACCGCGTCCTCCAGATTGTCCAACACCGCCGGCACCTGATCGGTGGTCAGCCACAACGCCACGTCGGCTCCGGCAACCAACGCCGACTCGACCGCGTCGACGATCCCGAGCCGGGCCGTGATCGCTGCCATGCCACTGAGGTCGTCGGTGAAGATCGGGCCGTCGAAGGGCTTCGCTCCGTATCCGACGCCGTCACGCAGCAACGCCATGGCCGCAGGGCTGATGCTGGCGGGAACACCGGAGTCGGTCAGTCCTGGCACGTCGAGGTGGCCGACCATGACGCCGACTCCGGTGGTGTCGAGCGCGGCGAACGGCAGCAGATCCTTGGCTTTGAGCTCGTCGAGCGGCGGCGTGGTGACGGCCCCGGTGTGCGAGTCACCCGAACCCGAGCCGTGCCCGGGAAAGTGCTTGATGACCGGCTCGACACCCGCATCCTTCAACCCCTTCGCGTACGCACCCGCGTACTCGATGACGACCTGCGGATCGTCGGAGAACGAGCGATCACCGATGACCGAATCATCGGGCTGAGCACTGACGTCGACGACCGGCGCGAAGTCGACGGTGACGCCGAGATCCTTCAGCCCCCGGCCTCGCGTCAAGGCCTCCTGATACGCCTCGTCCACCGACATCGTCTGCGCCAGTTCCCGCGCCGACGGTGCCGCACCCAACAAATCGGCAACCCGCGACACGCGTCCGCCTTCTTCGTCGATCGTCACCATCGGTGCCACCGCGGACGCGTCGAGCACCTGCGGCACCTCACGGTTGCCGAGCATCGACTCGTCGGTCCAGCTGCCGACGAAGATCCCACCCACCTGCTCGGTGGACATGATCCGAATCGCGTCCTGCGTTCCGGTGACGCCGACGGTGAGCAACTGAGCGAGACGTTGCCTCTCGGTCAGGCCGTCGACGAAGGTGACACACGCGTCGGCAGGCGGCGGCGTCGACTGCGGGACGGTCGTCTGCGGATCGGTCGTCGTCGAGGACGGAGCCGACTGCGTCGAGGCCACCTGCGTCGATTCACTGGAACACGAGACGAGCAACCCCACCCCGACCGTCAGTGCTGCAGCGGACCGAACCGAAAACCGAAGTCGCATGGAATACGACGGTAGCCGAGAAGTTGCGTGTTGCTGACCGCCCTCCGGTTGGGATCAATGCGACTTCGTTGCACTTCGAGCGACTGAAACCCACATCGATCCGGGGCCGGGGCGGGGTAATCTGGGCGAAAGCGACATGAGGAGAATCACCACCATGACTGCTGACCTCATACTCATTGCCTACGACGGTTCCGACAACGCCAAACGAGCCATCGACTATGCGGGACGGTTTCTCACCACCTCTCGCGCAATCGTCGTCACGGCCTGGGAACCGATGGTGCGTCAAGCAGCGCGGATGTCGGGTCTGTCGGGTGTCATGCAGCCCGAGTGGGTGCCGGACGACGAGGCCGAGGACGTCGCTCTCACCGATGCCAAGGTGACCAACAGCGAGGGCGTCGCCCTGGCCGAGGCCGCAGGCCTGAAGGTCGAAGGCCAGTGCACCGAATGCACCACCGCCATCTGGAGCGCGATCGTGGAGAAGGCCGACGAGATGAACGTCGACATCATCGTCACCGGCACCAGGGGCACCACCGGCCTGCGGGCCCTACTGCAGAGCTCGGTGGCCGAGCACGTCCTACGGCACAGCCATCGACCCGTCCTGATCGTTCCTCCCGGAAAGTAACGCGTCCACCGGCCGGTTCAGCTGGTGCAAGTGATACCGTGATGCCCGCGTGGGGGACAACCTCGCCCACTGCTTCACTGAGCCGACTGACTGGAGAACCGAGATGAAGTTCGCTGTCCCGGGTGTCATTGCCGCCGTCGTCGGAGCCGTACTGGGTGCCGGCGTCGTATTCGGAGTCACCGCCGGTGCAGCAGACAACTCTCGGCCGGACATCGATCGCACCGGAAACGCCGACTCGTCCTTGCTGAACCAGGTTGAGTACGGCAGCCGCTGACGCTGGTCGCTCACGTGGATCGTTGATCTCGGCCGAGCCGCTCGGCCGGATTTGGCTCTTCGGAGTCTCCGCTCTCGCATTCCTGCTCACGTTTCTGCAGGTCCCGGGCTTCACCGTCGCCGATACCAAGTACGACCTGGCGCAGAACCCTCTCGGATTTCTCGAACGCGCCTCGCATCAGTGGAACAGCGCCGCACCGCTGGGCCAGGTGCAGAATCAGGCCTACGGCTACTTCTTCCCGCACGGAGCGTTCTTCGCCGGCGGTGATCTGCTGTCGATTCCGCCGTGGATCACGCAGCGCATCTGGTGGGCGCTGCTGCTCATCGCCGGATTCTGGGGAATCGTCCGGCTCGCCGAGGCACTCGGTGTCGGCAGCCGCAGCTCCCGACTGATTGCGGCGACGGCATTCGTGCTGTCCCCCAGAGTGATCACCACGCTGGCGTCGATCTCCTCGGAGACGATGCCGATGATGCTCGCTCCGTGGGTGCTCGTTCCCATCGTTCGTTGCCTGAACACTCGGTCCGCAAGAAACACGGTTCGGCGTGCGGCAGCACAATCTGCTCTGGCCGTGGCGTCGATGGGCGCGGTCAATGCCGTCGCGACGGCCGCTGCCGTTCTGGTTGCCGTCATCTGGATGCTGTGCCATCGGCCGAACCGCCGCTGGCTGGTGTTCGCGGCGTGGTGGACCGGCTTTCTGGTGCTGGCGACACTGTGGTGGATCGTCCCACTGCTGTTGCTGGGCAAGGTCTCTCCGCCGTTCCTCGACTACATCGAGTCGTCCGGCACGACGACCCAGTGGACGTCGCTGACCGAGGTGCTGCGCGGTACCGGCAGCTGGACCCCGTTCGTCTCTCCCGAGCGGGTGGCGGGCGCCGTGCTGGTGACTCAGCCTGCTGCCGTGATCGCGACCGGCTTGATCGCGGCCGCAGGCATTGCGGGTCTGGCGATGCGCTCGATGCCGGCCCGCGGCCGGTTGACGATCATGTTGTTCGTCGGCCTCGTCGGCCTGGGCGCAGGGTTCGTCGGCGATCTCGACGGTCCGTTCGCAGCAACCGTGCGAGTGTTCCTCGATTCCGCGGGCGCACCACTGCGCAACATTCACAAACTCGAGCCGGTCATTCGAATCCCGTTGGTACTCGGCCTCGCTCATCTGCTGGCCCGGGTTCCACTGCCGGGTTCGGTTCCACGGCCGACCTGGCGAGCGGCCGTCGCGCATCCCGAGAAGCACCCGATGATGGCGGTCACCTCACTGGTCCTGGTGGCGCTGACGCTCTCGACAGCGCTGGCGTGGACGGGCAAGCTCGCGCCGCGCGGTGCGTACGAGGCCGTGCCGCAGTACTGGCACGACGCCGCGGACTGGCTCACCGACCATGCCTCCGGCTCGAGCCCCGACGGTTCCGACGCGCAGCGTGCACTGATCGTGCCCGGCGCACCGTTCGCTCTGCAGACCTGGGGACTGACGCGCGACGAGCCGTTGCAGGCTCTCGCGACCACGCCCTGGGCCGTCCGAGATGCGGTGCCGCTCACGCCGCCCGGTGCCATTCGCGCCCTCGACTCGGTGCAACGACTCTTCGCCGACGGTCGGCCGTCGACCGGCCTGGCCGACACCCTGGTGGGACAGGGCATCAGCTACGTCGTCGTGCGCAACGACCTGGATCCGGAGGATTCCCGGTCCACCCGGCCGGCGTCCGTCCACCGCGTGCTCGACGGTTCGCCGGGGCTCGAGAAGGTGGCAGAGTTCGGCGAGGACGTGGCACCCGGTCAGGTCGACGGGGTGGTTCTGGACGGCGATCTACGGCCTCCGTATCCGGCCGTCGAGATCTACGCGGTCGATGCCGCAGCGGACGTACCTGCCTCCGGCCCGTACACGGTCGATGTGGATCGGGTGCCGGTGATACAGGGCGGGCCGGAGTCGATTCTGCGGTCGAACGAGTTGCGCAACAACGGTGTTCGCCTGCCCGTTCCGGCCGGGCCGACGCTGCTGGCGTCGGATGCAGCTGCTGCGGGCCTGCCCGTCGATTCGGTGACGGTGACCGACACACCGATGAATCGCGAGACCGACTTCGGCCAGGTGGACAATCACAACTCCGCGTTGCGTGCCGCCCACGAGCCCCGCCGTTCGCTCAACGAGGTGCCCGATTATCCGGTGTACGGGGCGCAGACCGTGGACGCCGAGTGGGAAGGCGCGACGTTGACCGCCTCGAGTTCGGCGTCGGACGCCACTCAGATCGGGGGCAGTGTGCCCGGCAGCGGTGTCGCGGCCGCAGTGGACGGCGACCTGGCCACCGGGTGGATCAGCAACGGCATCGAACGCGCTGTGGGGCAATGGCTTCAGCTCGATTTCGATACGCCGGTGCGCGGCGGGCTGCTCCACATGCGGACCAGCCCGGGAACGATCGGAGACCCGGTCAAGTGGGTCGAGGTCACCACTCCGAACGGCTCGACGGCGGCCCGGGTGGACAAGCCGGGAGACCCGATGACGGTGTCGCTGCCCGGTGGGGAAACTCCGTGGCTGCGCATCACCGCGAAGTCGACGGTCGACGGCACCCGGGGCAGTCAGTTCGGCATCAGCGAGGTGTCGGTGGACGACTACTCCGACCGGGACAACCCGAAGCCGGTCTCCATCGTGCATCGCGCAGTGTTGCCGCCCACTCCTGCGGGCGCGAGCGTCGACGCGTGGGAGCTGGGCCAAGAGTTCCCGGGACGCTCGGGCTGCCTGGACACCGACGATCGAATCCGCTGCAGCAGTGGACTGTCCAAGTCGCCGGAGGAACTGGGTCGCTTCTCGCGCACCATCGACGTTCCGATGGGTACCGCGGTGATCCCCGAGCTGACGGTACGCACGCGCCAGTCCCCCGAGCTCGAGGCCCTGCTGGCACAACCCGGACGACCGCTGGCGAGCGGGGCGTCCGACGTCGCGGACCTCGACGGTTCGGCCTTCGCCGCCACCGACGGCGACCCGCGTACATCGTGGACGGCACCGGAGAAGTCGATCACCGATCGAGCCGGCACCGACCCCACTCTCACCATCCAATTGCCTGCTCCGACACTGGTGGACGGGCTCGAGCTGAGCCCCAGCCTCGGCGCGTTGCCTGCCCACCCCACGCGGGTGGCGGTGAATCTCGGCAACGGTCCGATGGTGCGCGACGTGGACACCGACGGTTCGACGACACTCGCGTTGGCACCTTACGTGACCGACAGAATCGTGCTGTCCATCGTGGACTGGGACGGCGTACTCGACCGAAACTCGTTGGGCTTCATCCAATCTCAACCGCCCGGATTTGCCGAGGTCACACCACTGTCCGCCGGTGAGCCGATCGGGCCGCCGTACGACGGTGACCGGCAGATCACGGTCGACTGCTTCGACGGGCCCCTGGTGTCCATCGCGGGGCAGACGGTGCGCACCTCGGTGACGGCGACCGCCGACCAATTCCGTTCCGGCGCAGCTCTACCCGCATCCGTTTGCGACGCGGACACCCCGGTGAACGAGAACTTCGTCAATCCCGTGTCACTCCCCGAGGGACGCCAGGACATCGTCGTCGAGCCCGGAGCGTCGTCCTTCGTCGACGGACTTCGACTGCGCACCACGCCCATTCCGGCGTTGTGGCCGAACACGTCTGCACCGCAGGCGGCGCGCACCACAGCGTGGAGCCCCGATCACCGCGAAGTGACCCTCACCTCGAGCACCTCGGATCGCCTGCTCGTCATCCCCGAAAGCAACAACAGCGGATGGCGGGCAACGACACCCGGAGGGACCGAACTGACCCCGGTGGTCGTCGACGGCTGGCAGCAGGCCTGGATCGTCCCGGCCGGGGCGTCGGGCACGGTGTCGTTGGATTTCACCACCGACCGCTGGTACCGACTCGGGATCTTCGGCGGGCTGCTGCTGTTGATTCCGTTGCTGATCGCGGCGCTGCGGCGGCCTCGCAGCGTCGTCGATCCAGGCCCCGCGCCCAGACCGTGGCGTAGCACCCCGGTGGCGTTCGCGGCGCTGCTCGGCGCGGCGATCGTGTTGGCAGGCGTGGTCGGAGCCATCTCGGTGCTGGTTCTCGGCACCGGCTCGGCGCTGCTGAACCGCCGCTACGGGTCGGAGCTCGCGTCGCGCGTATCGGTATGTACAGCAGGAGGATTCGCCCTGCTGGGGGCAGCGCTGCTCTCACTCGGACCGTGGCGGTCGGCCGACGGATATGTGGGCGGGTCCTACGCGGTGCAGCTGGCGTCGTTGATCGGCATCGTCGCGCTGGCCGTCAGCGCGATGCGGAAGCCGTGACCGCCTTCTTCGGCGCGAACCTGCGACGGGCCGGCTCTTCCACCAGCGCGTAACTCGCGGCAGCGACCGGAATCGACAGTGCCAGGGTCACCGTCAGCACGAACCACATGCCACCCGAGAAGGGGACGATGCCGAACACCGGGAACACGACCGCGAGTACGGCCAGGTGCCAGATGAAAATTCCGTACGACCAGCGGCCGAGGGTCAGCATCACCGGATGCTCGAACACCCGATGCCTGCGGCCGGAATCGGCCAGCACCAACGGCGAGAGCATCGCGAACGCCAGCACGGCACCGAAGACGATCTTGAGCTCGAACTGCCACGGCTCGGGCCGCACCAATCCTTGTGGGCCCGCGAGCGGCGTCGCCGACAGGACGAATGCCGTCACCGCGATCGCGGGCATCACCCACCTGCGACGCGCCCAACGATGCACCCACCCCTGCGGGCCGACCGACACTTCGGCGAGCACCATGCCGGCGGCGAACCACGGGAAGTAGCCGGGCAACCAGTTGTCGTGATGGATGGCTTCCGGTGTCGCGATCGGGACGAACGCCCAGGAGAGCGTCACCGCGGACGCAGCGAGCAGAACCCACACCCGGTACCTCGCCGACGATCCCCGAAGCCGGATCATCAGCCAGGCGAACAGCGGCAGCAACAGATAGAACGCCACCTCCACCGACAGTGACCACATCTGCGTCATGCCCTCGGTCAACGTCAACGGTACGAACACCTGGGTCAGGGACAGGTTGGCCAGCCACACCCGATAGTCCCCGCCTGCGTGCGGCAGAAACAGCAAAACGAGCACCGTGACCACCCAGTAGGCGGGCAGGATGCGTACCGCGCGAGACCAGAAGTAGCGGCGAGTGGGCTGCGCTTGTGCGAGTCCACGGGCCTGCGCGGCATGCGGGCGCCACAGCAGAAAACCCGAGAGCGCGAAGAAGATCGCCACCGTGAGATCGAACCGGCCCCACACTCGGCCCATCAGCGGGGAATTGGCGGCCCCGGTCTGGAATGCGACGTGGGTGACGACGATGCCGAGGGCGGCGACTGCCCGCATCCCTTCCAGAGCGGGCACAAAGGCACGCAACGGTACGACGGACGCCGACTGGACTCGAGTGCTCATGGTGGCTCAAGTGTGCCGTGTCGAACCGGCATGGACGAGACCGGTGCCACTGTCGACTGTTACTGTCACCTGCGACGTGTCGTAAGAAATCGGGCAGCGCATCGGGGAATTCGTACGATCCCGCCTGCGGTGTCTTCCAGTGAAGCGGTCGACTAAGGAGATTCAGCATGGCGGAGCGCTCAGGGCCGAGCCGGATATTGGCCCTTGTTCTCATCGGCTTGGGCGCATTTCTGGTGGTTGCCGCCATCCTCATCCCCACCTACACCGTTTCGGCGCTCGAAAAGACCCCACTCGACCTCGAGGTCACCACCGTCTCCGACGGCACCGGAAGCGTCCTCGACGCACGGTCGCTGGCAGCCGGTCGCGCCGTGGTCGATCAGAACGTCCCGCTGACCTCACAGCGATTCGTCACCGTCGAAGATCCCTCCGATGCCGACATCATGACGCTTCAGGCCGGACAGACGTTGCGCCGCACCGACAAGCAGGCCGACACCGGACTGTTGACCGCCACGGTCGACCGCGTGAGCATCGACCGCAAGACGTCGATGCCCGTCGAGAGCCCGATCGGCACGATTCAGGTGGCAGGCGACAAGCCGGCCGAGGAAGTGGCCCACACCGGTCTGCAGTACAAGTTCCCGTTCAATGCCGAGCAGAAGAGCTACCCGTACTTCGACGTCAACGCGCGCGCCTCGAAGGACATCGACTTCGTCGAAGAAACCGAAATCAACGGCACGCCGGTGTACCAGTACCAGCAGACCGTCGGACCGGTCGACCTGTCGACCGTGGTGAACCTGCCGACCAACAAGGTCACACTGCCCGCCGACACCTGGGGCGTCGAAGGCGGAACCGCACCGGTGACGATGACCCGCTGGTACGAGAACACCCGCACCCTGTGGGTCGAGCCCGAGACCGGCGTCGTCGTCAAGGGCGAAGAGCAGATCCACCAGTACTACGGCCGTGAAGCAGGTCGTCCCGAGGTCGACGTGCTGAAGGCCCCGATCACGTTCGACGAGAACACCGTCGAGTACCAGATCCAGCAGGCCAAGGACGGTCAGGACAAGCTGTCGCTCTTCGGCCGCACCGTGCCGATCGTTGCCGGCATCCTCGGTGTCATCTCGCTGATCGCCGGAGTCGTGCTGCTGCTGCGCGGCGGCGGCAACGGTGGACACCGTCAGCCGGCCCGCACCGACACCGGCCCCCGCCCGACCCCCAGTGGTGGTACCGCACCGAACCGCGATTGGACGACGGATCGCACGGAAGAGATTCCGAGGACGAACCTCTCCAAGGAATAGGTGCCTGCGCAGGAGTGGAGCCTGCGGAACGACCCGGTTGGTCAGTGGCGTGGTTGAGTGCCCGTGGGGGCACCTGACCACGCCACTGGCGTTTTCAGCCACTCAAGCAGTCGAGAGAATCCCGTAGTGGTGGGGTTGCCGCATCAGGACGAGGTCTTTTCGGCGCACGACGTTGGTGGGGTACGCCCCGCCGAGGTTGGTGGTGTCGACGACGCTCGTCGCGTGGCCCGGTGCGTCGCCGTCGACGAGAGCCTCGGTGCGTGGGAACGCGAACGTGTCCGGTCCGAACACTCCGCTGTGCCCGGCGATACCGCGGCTGGGGTCGACGACGTTGGCGAACGCGAAGTAGACGTTGTTCTCGCCGGCGCGCACGCGCATGTGATGCCAGTGGGTGGCGTCGGGCCCGGTGAGAACCTCGGTGGCGAGGGGAATCTCGGTTCCGGGGTGCGATCCGACGAAAACACCCGCCAGTGCTGATGGGCAGACGACGAGGTCGCACCCGCGCAGCGCGAGCACTCGACCCGATTCCGGGAGCAGGGCATCGTTGCCGACGAGGAGACCGACTCTGCCCATCGGCAGGTCTACGACCACCCATCGATCACCCGCATCGAACAGCGAAGTATGTTCCGCGGACAGATGGATCTGGCGGTATGCCGTGCACTTTCTGTCCTGCTCGATCAGCACCGCCGAGTTGTACACCCGATCGGTGTCGGCGTCGCGCTCGGCAATGCCGACGACGATCGACACGCCGTGCCGAACCGCAAGGTCTGCAATCCGCGTGAGCGAGGACCCGTCGACGGTCTCGGCAACGTCACGAGGTGGTCGATCCTCGGAGACCGGACCGGTGATCGACAGTTCGGGAAACACGACGAGATCGGCTGTGCCGGAGACCTGTTGGACCCAGGCCTCGATGTCGGCGAGGTTGGTCTCGATCGACGTACCCGGCGTGCATTGCACCACGCTCACCGCAGACGTGTGGCCTGCGGGCAACGGCGAGTGCCCGTACAGGGTGAAGAAATCCAAGGGGTTCCAGGTGTACGTGTTCGTCTGCAACTCCCGATACAGCTCCGGACGACGCGTGGGTCCGCACGCGCGGGTCCGCCGAATATCGATCTCGGCGGCGACGATCCCATTGCCTACGTCGATCCGGCCGGTGACAGTGCCGTCGGGCTCGATGATGCATGTGCCGCCGCTGAATTGGACAGTCCGTTCGAGTCCCCATCGATTGCTCTCGATGACATAGCAGTTGTTCTCGAAGGCTCGACTGATCCAGTAGGGAGCCGGCGTTCGTTCGGCGAGCCAGTTGCTGATGTGGCAGATCACGTCCGCGCCTTGCAGTGCGACCACTCGAGCGGTCTCCACGAAGTGCAGATCCATACAGATCAGCAGCGCGATTCTGCCGAGCCTGGTCTCGAACACCTGATGGCCCAGGTTCCCCGGAGCTGCCCACTTGGGCTCGGCGATGTAGGGGTGCGTCTTGCGATGGGTACCGATGATTCCCTGGGGTCCGATGAGAATCGCACTGTTGTAGAACAATCCGCTTGTCGGGTCGACTTCCGGCATGCCCAGGACGATGTAGCAGTCGCGACGGGACGCGATCTCGACGAACGTATCGGTGGTGGGTCCGGGGATCTGCTCGACGACGGTAGCTGCTTCCTCATGATCATGGAAACAGTAACCCGTGGTGGCCATTTCGGGTGTGGTGATCAATTCGGCACCGTCGGATGCGGCCTTGTCGACGAGCTCCGCCAACGCGGCGACATTCGCATCCTTGGCGAACAGTGTGGGCTCGAACTGAATGGCCGCTGCCGTGAATGTCATCATGCCACCGTCCTTTCGATTGTCGGGGCCTCGGTGGAGACCGGTGGTTCGTAGTACTTCCCCCGTGTTGCCATCGTCAGCGGGATGTAGATGATCGGCCCGAGGAGCATCGCGATGAACGATGCGTAGTACGACGGGTAGAGTCCGAACACGCCGAGTCCGCCCACGGCCACGCCTGCTGCCATGGCAACGATGCCGCAGGGGTTCCAATTACGCACTCGCCCTTCGCGAAACTCGATGTTGTTGCGCGGTGCAAGACCGAGCATCCGCCTGCAGACGAAGTAGTCCGCGAGCAGAATGAAGATCCAGGTGTTGGTCATGATGCCGGTGACGGCCAGGAATTTATCGGTGTACTGCAGGATGTTGACCGGGTAACAGAGCACGCCGACGACGAGTAGCGCAACCATCCACCACTGGCGTCCGACCTTACGAGGCGAGAGCACATCCCACGCGTTGGAGAGCGCCAGCGACCCGGAGTACAGGTTCATGACGTTGATGCGCACCTGGGTGACGACGGCGAAGATCACGCCGAGCAGACCCATGATGATCGCGAAATACAGTCCCGGGTCGGTGGCCGAAAGTTCTGGTTTTGCAGTAGTTCCGGTGAAGTGACGCAGCATCGTGAAGCCGAGGAACACACCGAGAATCATCACGACGACGATCATCAGGAGCTCAGCCAGCATCAGTACGGCCGTTCCGACGTAGCTCACGCTCTTCTTGACGAACCGCCCGTAGTCGGTGGCGATGAGCGCTTGGAACACCACCTGCCCGTTGGCGAGACTGAAGGCCTGCCACATGGCAGTGGCGGTGAATCCACCGGTTGCTTCCCATTCACCGGGGCCGACGAGCACGTAGCCGCTGGCCAGCATGTACATACCGACGGCGAACAGGACCAGGAAGATGGGCATGCCGAATCGCTGCAGGATGTTCATCGAGTGCATTCCGCGCCAGGAGAAGAACAGCGCCACGAGCGCGACCAATGCGAATACCACTGTGGCCCAAGCAGAATTGATATCGATCCCGGCGAGCTCGCTGAGGCCGTGCGAGACGATGCTGCCCTCGAAGATGAAGTAGAAGACGTAGTTCACGGCGTAGACGAGCGAAGCCACGGCCGAGCCTTTGGTTCCGAACCCGAGTCCGCGGGTGAGCAACGGGAGCGACAGGCCCTCCTGGCTGGCGATACGCATGATCAGGCTGCCGACGAGCGTCGCACCGATGACCATGTAGGCGACGGGAATCAGGAACATCGGCCATCCCACCAAGAACCCGATCTGACCACCGAGGGCGAACCAGAACATCGCTGTCACGTTGCCGGTGAGGACCAACAGGATCGCCGGCCGTCGCCACCGTTGGTCGTCGGGCACGCGGGAGGTTGCGTAGCTTTCGATCTGGTCGTCGAGGCTCGTTGCCGGCCCCTCGAAGTACTTCTTCATGTTCATGAACAGGTGTCCACTTCTGTTCGAGGTCGTAGCGCTGATTGCGCTGCATCGGAACAATACTTTCCGTGGACACTATTGCAACGTGAAACATGTTAAAAGGAGATCACGAAACTTCCCGACCAGGAACGAAGCCGGTCGAATCGGGCTTGCCGGACACCCGGCGGCGATCAGAGCGAGACCGAGGACGCTTTCGCGTTGGTCTCGAGAGCACGCAGCAGCGTTTGCAACAGCTCACGATCCGAAGCCGACGGAAACACTGCGGCTGCGGCGGCTTCCATGACGGGGGAAGCCTCGTCGTACTTGGCCTGCCCACGCACCGTGGATCGAATGAGCACCTGTCGACGATCGACGGTGCCGGTACGACGGTGCACGAGATTGTTGGACACCAGCCGGTTGACCGCCTTGGTCAACGTCGGCGGAGCAAGGAGCGCGAACTCGGCCGTTTCGGCCATCGTGTGGCCTTCGCCGTCGGACAACAACGACAGCACTCGCCACTCTTCGAGGTCGAGCTCCCAGGGAACGAGTGCGGCACGCAACCGATCCGACACAGCCCGCTCGACCACGGTGAGCAAACGCGCTGCCGACGCAGCCTCGTCGTGATCCATGCGATCGTCCCCCTGCTCGGTTCCGCCGTCGGCGCTACAGTCTGCTGTCAGCGATTCTATGGCGAAGCGAGCGACGAATCGACACGGATCGGACGGACGGCACTATGAACAACGATCGGTTCGGCACATTTCGCGTCGGCCTGATCTTCCCGATGTCCGGACCGTTCGGCATCGTGGGTCCATCCAGCGAGCTGTCCGCCCAACTGGCCAGGGACGAACTCAACGCCTCGGACGGAGTGCTGGGCCGCCGGGTGGAGCTGATCTCGATCGACGGCGGCCGGGACCCCGCACACGTGGCCCGTGAAGTGGCCACACTGCTCGATGCCGGCGCCCTCGACGCGGTTGCCGGCATGCACACCTCCGCGGTGCGTCGAGCCGTCATTCCGGTAACGCTGAACCGCATTCCCTACGTCTACACATCCCTGTACGAGGGCGGAGATCGCTATTCGGGACTCTTCATCACCGGGGAGACGCCCGCCAACCAACTCGTTCCGGCCCTCGAGTTTCTCGTCCGCGAATTCGGTCGGCGACGCTGGGCCATTGTCGGAAACGACTACGTCTGGCCACGAAAGAGCGCAGCCATCACCGCGACTCGGCTGCGTGGGCTCGGCGCGTCGGTCGTGCACGCCGAGTTCGCGCCGGTCGGCACCATCGACTTCGCCACGACCGTGACCGAACTCGAACGATCCGGAGCCGACGCAACCGTGGTGCTCCTCATCGGCGACGACGCGGTCTACTTTCACCAGCAGTTCGCGGCAGCAGGACTCGACGTCCACTGCATCCGCCTCAGTCCACTGATGGACGAGAACATGTTGCTGGCGGCCGGCGGCGAGAACACCCACGGGCTGTACGTCGCGTCCGGCTACTTCGAAACCCTCGCCACCGAAGCGAGTTTGGGATTCTCGGCTCGATTCGCCCGTTCCTTCGGAGTCGACGCGCCGATCGTCGGCGCACTGGGACAGTCGTGCTACGAGGGCATCAAACTGCTCGGGGCGTTGGTGAACAGGGCAGGCACCGCCGATGTTCGCGTCATCGAGTCCGTATCCGATTCGGTGTCGTTCACAGGTGCCCGCGGGCACCTGTTTCTGTCCGACGGCCACGTCTCGCAACCGATCTACTTGGCGTTGGCCGGTGCCGTCGACTTCGACATCATCGGCGAGATCAGACCTGCCGGCGACTGATCCTGTCTCCGAACAGAACGACTGCGCACACGACGACCATCGTGACTGCGGCGGTAACGGCTGCGACGGTGACGAACTGGGCCAGCGTGGAGGCCACGAACAACAACAGCAGCACCTCGACCGCGAGGGCGAACCAGGCGACGAGGGCCAAGCGGGTGCGCTCACCCGCGATCGCCCACAGCAGCGCACTCTGCAGTACCGCCAGGCACGCCCCCTGCAGTACGAAGAGCCACACGTATTGCTGTACACCGGAATACGTGTCACCGACAACCAACGGAAGTAACGGCGACGCCAGTGCGCCCCCGAGTACCAGTACCGTGCCGAGTCCGGCGACGACGGTCAGCGCCGAGCGCACTGCGGCAGCCGAGTGCAGCGGGTTCGCCATGCGCGGATACAACACCACTCCGACCGCCTGCGGCAGCCAGAACGCCGCCTTGGACGCGACGGCACCGACCGCGTACAACCCGGCCTCGGTACTGCTGAGCAACGACCGAGCCAGCACCAGATCCAACGCGGACATCGCGATCAACACCAACTGCACCTGCGAGGCCTGCAGCACCGTCAGAACGGTCACCCTGGTCTCCGACACCGCGTTCACCGGCACTCCGGCGGCCGACCGCGCGCCGACGGCCACCACGCCGATACCGGCCGCCGTCGCCAGCAGCACCGAACCCGGTCCACCGCCGAGCAGCAACACGACCACCGCCGGTGCCACCTTGCCGAAACCGGCCGCCGCCAACACCACGCTCAAAGCGCCGAACCGGCCGCGTCCTTGCAACAGCCCCTGCTCCGCGGCCAACAGCACCAGCACCGGCGCAGCGATCACGGCCGACACCGTCGCGGCTGCGGAGACGTCCATGGCCGCCGACAACGCCGGGGACACAGCGACAGCCAGCACACCCACGACCGCCGCACATCGGTAGCCGACACCGCGAAGCTCGCGCGAACTGCGGCCGCGCACCACCTCGCGCGCGACGACGGACTGCAACGCCAGCGCCGGGACCGCCAGAACCAATTGCACCGCAAGAAGACTCGCGAACTCGCCGTATCCCTCGACGCCGAGCATGCGACTCGCGAGCACCTGCAGCAGATACGCCACGACATTGGCGAACATCGAGCCGGCCGTCACCATCCCCATCCCGGCGACGGACGCACCCGCCGGGTGGTCTGCCTCGGACGAGGCGCGAAACGACATGCGTCCACGGTATAGGGTGCCGATCATGGCGTGGTCGAGGTCGAGGTGGACGCCGCCGCTCTACAGCCTGCTGCTCTCACTCGTCGTCCTCGGACCACTGCTCGGCCCCGGGTATCTCCTGCTCCGCGACGCCGTCAGCACTCCCCGGTCCTACTTCACCGACTCCGCCTGGGGAATCGCCGACGCGGCTGCGCGAGCCGTACCGCAGGATGCCGCGATCGCCGCCCTGACCACGGTGTTCGACGGTGGCCTCGTGGTCAAGGTCGTCCTACTGCTGGCGTTGTGGATGGCCGGCTGGGGCGCGGCGGTGATGGCACGAACAGTGCTGCCGACAGCCCCACTACCCGCGCTGCTCGTTGCGTCGACGGTAGCCGTGTGGAACCCCTACGTCGCCGAACGCCTGCTGCAAGGACATTGGAGTCTGCTCGTCGGCTACGCCGCCCTCCCGTGGACCGTGGTCGCTGCACTCGCGGTCCGGTCCGGTCGCTCCTGGTGGGCCCTCGCCGTCTGCCTGGCCGCGGCCGGGCTCACCCCCACCGGCGCGTTGCTGGCGGCAACCGTCGCGCTACTCGTCGCCGCGCTCCCCGGGGGTGCCCGACGCGGCCTGCGCGTGGTCGCAACCCTCGCGACCGCAGCCGTCGCGTCGGCACCCTGGTTGACGGCGACGATGGTGTCGGGCGGTGGCGTCGAACCGGCGGATCCGGCGGGTTGGGCCGCGTTCGCAGCGCGCGCCGAACCGGGTCTGGGCACGGTGGGTAGCGTGGCCGGTCTCGGCGGCATCTGGAACTCCGATGCCGTACCCGATTCTCGGACAGGACTTTTCGCTGTTGTGGGGACGGTCCTGTTGCTGACCGTCGTCGCGCTCGGGATACGGCCGTTGTATCGGCGTCGACGCAATCCGGTCATCGTGGGTCTGAGTGTCGTTGCACTCGCTGCCATCGTGCTTCCTGCGCTGGCTGCGACCGGACCGGGGTTGACGGCCGCTCGCGTACTGGGCGACACCGTCCCCGGGGCCGGCCTGCTCCGCGATTCACAGAAGTGGGTTGCGCTGGCCATGCCGATGTACGCCCTCGCCGCTGCGGCCGGTGTCAGCTGGTTGGCATCCCGGCGCACCCGATTCGGCAACGCATGGCTGCCGGGTGGCGTTGCCGTGCTCGCGCTGCTCGTTGCGCTCCCCGACCTCGGCTGGGGCGTCGGCAACACGCTGAAGCCGGTGACGTACCCGCAGTCGTGGCGAGCGGTTTCGGCGGAACTCGCCGGCCAGGACGGCGACGTGGCCGTCCTGCCCGCCGGTATGTTTCGCCGCTTCCCCTACAGCGGCGCAGCACCCGTTCTCGATCCTGCACCCCGCATGCTGCCCCTCGACGTGCTGCAGACCGGTGAACTCCTCGTCGCGGGCGGCACGGTCCGCGGGGAAGGCAGACGGGCAACGCAAGTGCAGAACGCTCTGCTGGCAGGCGACTCCGCGGACACTCTCGCGGCCCTGGGCGTCGGCTGGGTACTGGTGGAGAACACGACGCCGGGCGAGCTCGGCGAGGCACAGCAGACGCTGGACCGGCTCGACCCCGTGTACACCGACGAGGAACTGAGTCTCTACCGGGTGCCGAATCCGGCGATGCTCGAAAGTCGTTCGGCGACAGCTGTTGTGCTCGCGCATCTGGCGTGGACACTGCTGTTGCTCGGAGGACTAGCGGTAGGACTCCTGAGGCAATTCGGCAGGCGCATAGGCGTCGGCCGCCCCCACCAGACCTGACGACCAGGTGCCGCGCGTCGTCCCGTCGAGCACCGAGAACACGCCGTCGGCGCACTGCCCCCAGGAGAACTCACCCGCGCGGACTCGCGCCTTCTCACCGAGGCGAGTGCGGGCCTCGGCGTCCTGCAGCAGTTCGGCGACGGCGGCGGTCAGCGCGGACACATCGCGGTCCTCCGCTCCGGACGTCGAACCACCCACGAGAACTCCGGTGACGCCGTCGATGATCGAATCGGTGAGCCCCTTGGAGCTGCGATAGCCCACCGTGGGAACACCGTGCTGGGCAGCTTCGACGACGGCGAGGCCCCACCCCTCCTTGCGGGAGGGCATCACGTGCACCCATGACCGACCGAGCAGTGCATGCTTGCGCTCCTCGTCGACGTGGCCGTGAAAGGTGACGTACCGGTCCACGCCCAGGTTCGTGACGTAGTCGCGAAGGTTCTGTTCCCACCACCCGCCGCCGATGACGTCGAGGTGGATATCGGGAATGCTGCCGCGCAGTGCAGCCACGACGTCGATCGCGTCCTCGATCTGCTTGTGTGGAACCAGCCTCGACAGCACGGACAAGGACGGGTGCGGCGTGCGGGTGTCCTCGCCGCCTTCCGGCACCGACAGTGGAATGTCGTCGGCACCGTTGCGAACCACGGCGATGCGCTCCCGATCGACACCGAGCGCGATCAACTCGTCTGCAGAAGGCAACGACACCGTCAGGTACTGATTGCGGCGGTGCACCCTCGGCGAGATCGTCGACTCGAGCCACCAGCCGAGTTTTGCCATCATCGGGCCGGCCACCGGCCACTGCTCGCGGTGGCAGTGATGCACCAGCAGCGTCACCGGCACGCCGAGCACTGCGCGGGAGAAGAACGGAATGCCGTTCTGGGTGTCGATCACGGCATCCGGGGAGATCCCCTTGAGCGGCCCGAAACCGAGCCGACCGGCGGCGATGGCGGCCAGAGCGCGGGGATACACCGACAGGCGACCACCACCGCGACTGATCCGGATGCCGTCGACGATCTCCTCGGCAGGAGCACCGGGGTAGGACGCCGTCCGCAGCGTGACACGGACACCGCGTCGAGCCAGGCCCGCGCCTACTTGCTCGAGGTAGCGCTCGCTGCCGCCGCCCTGCGGATGCCCGGTATCGCGCCAGCACAGCAACAGAACCTCGCGCACCGCTCGCTTCACCCCATCCACCGTGCTCGCTTCTCGACCGTCGTCGAATACCGCTGCCACACTAACCGCTAGGGTTCGTTTTCGTGACTTCCGCCGTGACTCGACTGTTCGCCTCTCGCGCGACACTGCGTCGCTCGGTGAAGCTCCTGAAGGATTTCGGGCACGAGCAGAGTTCTCCGGACATCTTCTACGGCGCCTTGGCCCGTGATTCCGTCGAACTGATCGGAGACCTGTACCGCGGCCTGACCGGCACCGACATGTCCGCGGCGACGGTACTCGACGTCGGCGGCGGACCCGGATACTTCGCCGAGGTCTTCGGAGCGAGTTGCGCACGTTATCTGCCCGTCGAACCCGACGCCTCGGAAATGCACGCCGCAGGACTGCAGATCCCCGGTTCGGTGCGCGGCTCCGGCATGGCGCTGCCCTTTCGCGACGACAGCGTCGACATCTGCTTTTCGTCGAACGTCGCCGAACACGTACGTGAGCCGTGGACCATGGCCGAGGAAATGCTCCGTGTCACCAAGCCCGGCGGCCTCACGGTGCTCTCGTACACCATTTGGTTCGGCCCGTTCGGCGGCCACGAGACCCGGCCGTGGCATTACCTCGGTGGCGAATACGCGGCCCGACGCTACCTCCGCACCACCGGACACGAACCCAAGAACCGATTCGGCGAATCACTGTTCGACATCAGCGCTTCGGACGGATTGCGTTGGGCACGAAGCACTTCCAACGCAACGCTACTAGCTTCTTTTCCGCGCTATCACCCGCGCTGGGCATGGTGGATGATGCGCGTACCGATACTCCGCGAATTCCTCGGCAGCAACCTCGTCCTGGTCCTGAAACCGACTGGATAGCCTGGAACGATGACGGCACTCGCGCTCGACATCGGCGGCACCAAGATGACAGCGGCACTCGTCGGCGACGACGGACGTCCGCAGAACCCAGCGACAGTTCCGACACCGGCCACCGGCGTGTGGGAGGCCTGTGCGCAACTGCTGCACGGGGTCGTCGGAAGCGTCGGCGTGACGCGGGTCGGGGTCGCGTGCTCCGGTCCGGTCGACCTCGTCACCGGGTCGGTCGCGCCGATCAACGTCGACGAGTGGAAGAACGGATTCGGCCTGCGCGAGCACATCTCCGCCGCGCTTCCCGACGCCGACGTACTTCTGGCGATGGACGGCAGCGCAGCGGCGTTGGGTGAGCATCGATTCGGTGCCGCTGTCGGGGTGCCGGACGTGCTGAGCCTCGTGGTGTCCACTGGCATCGGCGGGGGCCTGGTGCTGGGCGGGAAGATCGTCGCCGGGGCCAGTGGCAATGCCGGGCACATCGGCCATATCGTCGTCCCCGGTTCGACGACGCCCTGCGCGTGCGGCGGAATCGGGTGTGTGGAAACCGTGTCGAGCGGGCCGTCGGCGGTGCGGTGGGCACGCGAGCAGGGCTGGACCGGCAGCACCGGTTCCGAACTGGCCTCCGACGCCGCTGCCGGGGAGCCGGTTGCCATCACCTCGCTGCAGCGCGCCGGAGTGGCTCTGGGGCAAGCGATCGCCTCGGCCGTCGCCCTGGTGGACGTACGCATGGTGGTGATCGGCGGCGGCTTCGCTCAGGCCGGCCCACCGCTGTGGGATCCAATTCAGGAGTCGATCGCCCTGCACGCTCGCCTGAAGTTCCTCGACGGCCTGCAGGTGGTGCCCGCAGCTCTCGGTGGCCTGGGAACCCTGGCCGGCGCTGCCGCTCTCACCGCCTGATCTCACATACTTCGAAAGCCAGAACGGGGCCCACCCCTCGGTGAGCCCCGTTCTGTCTCGTGAATACTACGCGCCCAGGCGCTGCTTGAGGGCGTCGAATTCGTCCTGAATTCCGGTGGGCAGTTTCTCGCCGACGAAGTCGAACCAGTCCTGGATCAGCGGGATCTCGGCCTTCCACTCGTCGGTGTTCACCGCGAGTGCCTCGGCGACGTCGTCGACGGTGGTGTCGAGGCCGTCGATATCGAGTGCCTCGGCCGTGGGGACGACACCGATCGGGGTCTCGACGCCGGCAGCCTTGTGCTCGATGCGCTCGACGATCCACTTGAGCACGCGCGAGTTCTCACCGAATCCGGGCCACAGGAAGCGCTTGTCGTCGCCGCGGCGGAACCAGTTGACGTAGAACACCTTCGGCAGCTTCGACTCGTCGGCGTTCTTGCCGAGGTCGATCCAGTGCTGGAAGTAGTCGCCCACGTTGTAGCCGAGGAACGGCAGCATGGCCATCGGGTCGCGTCGGACGGTACCGACGGTGCCCTCGGCAGCAGCGGTCTGCTCGGAGCCGACGGTGGCTCCCATGAACACTCCGTGCTGCCAGTCGCGGGCCTCGGTCACCAAGGGAACGGTGGTCTTACGACGTCCGCCGAACAGGATTGCCGAGATCGGCACGCCCTGCGGGTCGTCCCACTCGGGAGCCATCGAGGGGCACTGAGCCATCGGCACGCAGTAACGCGAGTTGGGATGTGCGGCATCGGTTCCGGACTCGGGGGTCCAGTCGTTGCCCTTCCAGTCGATGAGGTGATCGGGCTTGCCTTCGAGGCCTTCCCACCACACGTCGCCGTCATCGGTCAGGCCGACATTGGTGAACACCGAGTTGCCCTGGTCGATGGTCTTCATCGCGTTCGGGTTGGAGTCCCAGTTGGTGCCCGGAGCGACACCGAAGAAACCGAATTCGGGGTTGACGGCGTAGAGACGGCCGTCCTCACCGAAGCGCATCCACGCGATGTCGTCGCCGATGGTCTCGGCACGCCAGCCCGGAATGGTCGGCTGAATCATCGCGAGGTTGGTCTTACCGCACGCGGACGGGAATGCCGCCGCAATGTAGTAGGCCTTGTCCTCGGGCGAGATCAGCTTGAGGATCAGCATGTGCTCGGCCAGCCAGCCCTCGTCGTGGGCCATCGCCGACGCGATACGCAGCGAGTAGCACTTCTTGCCCAGCAGAGCGTTTCCGCCGTAACCGGATCCGTAGCTCCAGATCTCGCGGTCCTCGGGGAAGTGCGTGATGTATTTGGTGTCGTTGCACGGCCACGGCACGTCGGCCTGGCCCTCGGCCAGCGGAGCACCGAGCGAGTGCAGCGCCTTGACGTAGAACCCGTCGTCGCCGATCTTGTCCAGAGCGGCCTGACCCATGCGGGTCATCACACGCATGGAGATGACGACGTACTCCGAATCGGTGAGCTCGACGCCCAACTTGGGATCGGCAGCGTCCAACGGTCCCATGCAGAACGGAACGACGTACATGGTGCGGCCACGCATGCAGCCGCGGTAGAGCTCGGTCATCAACGACCGCATCTCCGACGGGTCCATCCAGTTGTTGGTGGGACCGGCGTCGATCTCGTCCTTGGAACAGATGTACGTGCGCGACTCGACGCGGGCCACGTCCGACGGATCGGAGTTGCCGAGGAACGAGTTGGGCTTCTTCTCGTCGTTGAGACGGGTGAAGGTTCCCGCCTCGACCAGCTTGTCGGTCAGGCGCTCCCATTCGGCGTCGGATCCGTCAGCGAACACCACGGAGTCCGGTTCGGTCAGTTCGGCTACCTGAGCAACCCAGGCAAGCAGTTCTTTGTGTCGAGTCGGCACGCTGTCGGTGCCGCTCGAGCCGGGAATGGTCGCTGAGGTCATCTAACTCTCCTGGGGTTAGCCGGAACCGGGAAGAATTCGCACGATCGCTGTGGGCAAGCACGCACGAGTAGATCTCGGTTTTCCCCTCTCGGCGGGGCGCTGCTCGGCCGTTCGAGCTGCAGTACACCATGTTACTGGATACAGCAAGCTGAGGACCGAGCGCCGGATGTCCTGTTGATCAGGTTAACGCCGAGCGACGTGATTCCAGAAACAGGGTGTTGTCCGATTGGTCACAAGACCGATTCAGATAGGGAAAGACCGACGCAAGAAGCCATCCACCAGCGCCGATGCAAATCAGACCGAATGGCCTACAGTCAGCCGGATTCGGACGATCTGCCCTGCCCGAAACCGTTCGCTTCCCGAAAAATCTCCCAGGATTCGTAGTGCCCGTCACGGTCGAAGGCGGTGAACTTGTCTGTCACACCATCTCCATCGACATCCGTTCCCACCGTCATTCCGGCCTCCGTCGTCCGCACGGAGGTCTCGTGGCGACCGTCGCCGTCGAGATCGAACCAGTCCGTCGAGACGTAACCGCCGTCGTCGTTCGACGCGTGCTCGGCCGGCTCGTTCGTCTCGGCACCGCCCACTGCGAAGCCATCCACCGCGATCATCGACGCTCCTCACTGCCGGGCACTGTTCGCCACCTGCGAACCTGTTCGGAAGTGCACCTACCCGCTTAGACGCATCGGCGCGCCGATCGGTTCCGGATCGCCGGGAGAGAATTCGACGTGCTCCGACGGCACGACCATGTCGGGCCCGGACCCGCGAAATCGCTCCAGCCCACGCTCGAGTGCAACCAGATCCTGATCGCAGGCCGAGAGCAGCGCCGATCTGTGATCGGCGAGCGTGCGAAGTTCGGCATCGATCTCGGCCAGCGACAGATCGATACGCGATGCTGCCTCCCGGTCCGTCGAGGTCAACGCAGACGCGAGCGCGGACTCGGCATCGAGAATGCGAGAGAGGAGCCGCTGTTCCACTTCCGACTTCACCCGAGCCAGACTTTCCTGGGTCCAGCCCCGAAGGTGCGCACGGTCGGCGACGAGTGCGCGTGACCGGGTCAACCACCACGCGATCGCGGCACCGAGAGCAAGTGAGACGATCGTGTTGGCGACGGCCAAAGTCGGAATCAGAGCCAAGGGCGAGACGATCAGTCGACCCAGTCCCACCCCCGCCGAGGCCCCCAGTGCAACCATCAGGACGTCCTCGATTCCGCGTCGCCCGGTCGGTTCGCCGATGTCGATCGCACCGGCCGCGGTAACGGGTTCGGGCACCGTGTCGGCGAGCCCGAGTTCTGCTTCCACGGCACGGAGACCGGTGGACAATGCAGCGTCGGCGCGTGCTCGAACTGCCTGTACGGACTCGCCGAGGTACCCGGGCAGATGGCCGAGTTCGGCCCGCCGAGATCCCTCTATCGTCTGCCGTACCCGAGCGCCGAGCATCCGAACGTCCTCGGCCGCTGTGTGAATGCAGTCGACCCGAACCCGTTGAATACGGTTGTGCAGCAATGCTCGTCGGTCACCACCGAGATTTTCGCGTTCACCGAGCAGCCGCGCCCGCCGGGCACGCAGAGGGGCGGTGTCCCCTCCTCCGGTCACTACGCGAGCTTCGGCAACGATGGCGGCTTTCGCTTCCGCGGCAGAATCCTGCACTGCAGCAACGTATTTACGCTGAGCCCCTACCGCTGCGACCTGCATCAGCAACGCGTCGATTCTGTCGGCGACCGCCCCGAAACCCGACTCCGCGAACATGGCAGCATCGCCGCTTTCCCTACCGACTCGCGCCAACCGCGCCGAGACCGGATGAACGGAGTGTTCCGCCGCACGCGGAACCCGCTCGGCGACGATGTCGATATCGGCGTCGACCACCTCGCGCCACCGGCGATGCACATCGATCTCGTCGATGACCAATACAACCGGTGTCGACTCGAAGGCAGGACGCCAGCGCTCGACGTCGGCACGGCCGACAGGAGCCGACGCGTCGACGACGATCACGACCACCGCGGCCTCCTCGACCGAGTCGGCGAATCCGGTCACCGCGCCGTCGCGCCGAGTGAGCAGATGGCAGATCTCGGTCTTACCGGCTGCTGCGGTGCCGGTGACGTGAATGCCCGCAGGTCGACTGCTGCGTGCACGGTCGATGCGCACTAGGGATTCCGAGTTTCTCCGACGCAGAACACTTTTGAGATCGTCCGGCAGCGCGTACCTGTTCGGATCGATCACGGTCGGAGCATCCGCACATAGCCACGACACAGGGCCAGGGCGGAGCGCCGGACGGCGTCGTCCTCCGATGTGGCGGCACATCGCTTCCACGTCATGGCCTGCTCCAGCAGGGCCCGCTCCGAGCCCGTCTCGAGCGACACCCCCAATCGCGCTGCAGCACAGCGCATATCGGCAGCCACCGCCTCATCCGAAGCCAGATACGATTCGACGGCACTTCGAACGTCTCGGTGACGGGCGGATATCTGCAGCAGTTGTTCGTGCAGGTCCTCGTCGCGGGCCGTCGCAGCAGCCGAGACAGCGTCGGACACCACCGTCGTCACAGCGTCGACCCCGGTGGCCTCCCACAGCTCACGCAATACATCCGCGTCGGACACTTCGCTACGCCACCGGAGCGCATCGACGAGTAGGGCGAGACCGCGTAATTCCACCCGGTCCAGCAGAGCCTCTCGGCGGGGCGTGGAGAGCGGAATATCAGCACTCCGGAACCGATCGACCGTCAGCAGATCACCAGGACGCAGCGCACCGGCCGCGACGGCCCGCACATCGGCCATGTCCACAGCAGAGCCTCGGGCCGCGCCGCCCAGGCCCGCCGCGACAGATCCCATCACCGGCAGCACCCGTCGCCCCAGTTGTTCGGATGCCGCTGCGGCTGTCGCCGCGGGTTCGTCGAGAGTGTCGGCCTTGTTCAGCAGAACCACGGTGTGTTCCGGCGGACCGCCGGGTCGAGCGGAGAGGAATGCGACGTCGTCCGGGGACACGGCACCGGCCAGCACGTGGACGAGAACGTCGACATCGGATGCGCTGCGGTTCTGCTGCACCTGCACTGCACGCGGGGTATCGGTCCATTCGCTCTCACGCAACCGGACCTCGAACCCGTCGGTATGCAGACGCGCGGCATCGAGCACCGAGAGAATCACCGACTTCCCGACTCCGACGCGGCCGGAAATGTGCACCTCCAGCGGCCGCAGACGCCGCTGGACAGCGTTCTCGACAGCGTTCCGGGCCGTGAGGGCCCCGTCCGTGTCCGCCTCTCCCGAGCGCTGACGCAATCGACCCAGACCTGCCTCGGCACCGTCCATCATCGATCCCCCCGGAAACGACCCACCGAACGTCCACATAGAGATGCGCGATCGACTCGTCGAGCACGATCGGCCACGTGGCCCGCAGCCCCCTGCTGCGGCACCGATTCTGGCACACGACGACCGTTTGGGACCGGTCGTCGGGAATTACACCGATGTAATTGGTCGACGCGGTCCTACCCCTGATCAGCGCAGGAACCGTAAGTCTCAACTTCAACTCGAGACCCACCTGTCACACAGTCCGTCGATGCGCGACAATGGACCGGTGAACGAGCCACAGGACACCTCTGCCGACACCGGAGACAACTCGGTGCAGACCCAGGAACGGGGCTCGCGGCTGTACCCCAGAGTGACCAGTTTCCGCTCCCGCCGCGGAGCGCTGACGGACGCGCAGCAGAGCACCTGGGACAACCTGTGGCCACGCATCGGCCGCGATGTCGCCGACGAGCAGATCGACATCGACGCCTGGTTCGGGCGCAGTGGTCCGGCGATTCTCGAAATCGGGTCGGGCACGGGCACGGCAACCACGGCGATGGCGATGGCCGAGCCGCACGTCAACCTCATGGCGGTCGAGGTCTATCGCCCCGGGCTCGCGCAGACTCTGCAGCAGATCGAGCGCGAGAACATCGAGAACGTCAGGTTGTTCCGCGGCGACGCGATGGACGTCCTCGAGAACATGCTGACCTCGGAGTCCTTGACCGGCGTTCGCGTCTTCTTCCCCGACCCGTGGCCCAAGGTGCGCCACCACAAGCGCCGTCTCCTGCAGGGCCCGACGTTCGCGATGATCGCGGATCGCCTGAAGCCGGGCGGCGTTCTGCACGTGGCCACCGATCACGCCGAATACGCTGAGTGGATTGCCGAGGCCGGGAACGCCGAGCCCGGCCTGACCGTTCTCGATTGGGAGTCGCCCATGACGCACGAGCGGCCGGTGACCAAGTTCGAGGGCAAGGCCCAGCAGGTGGGCAGCTCGGTGACGGAATTGATCTGGGGAAAGAAGACAGCATGAGCGTCAGTACGGACATGCCCGACACCGTGATCGATCCCGCCGAGCTCGGTGCGATCGGTGAGTCCCGCCACAGCAAGCGAGTGCTGCTCGTGTGGGATGCACCCAACCTGGATATGGGCCTCGGCGCGATCCTGGGTGGCCGGCCCACCGCTGCCTACCGCCCACGATTCGATGCGCTGGGCCGATGGCTGCTCAGCCGCACCGCCGAACTGTCCACCTCGGGCACCGCGACACTCGAGCCCGAGGCAACGGTGTTCACCAACATTGCACCCGGCAGCGCCGACGTCGTCCGCCCCTGGGTCGAAGCATTGCGTAACGTGGGCTTCGCGGTGTTCGCCAAGCCCAAGGTCGACGAAGACAGTGATGTCGACGCCGACATGCTCGACCACATCGACTTCCGCAACCGTGACGGCGGCCTCGCCGGTGTCATGGTCGCGTCCGCCGACGGTCAGGCGTTCAAGGGGCCGTTGGAGGCCATCGCAGCTACCGGAGTACCCGTTCAGGTACTGGGATTCCGGGAGCACGCAAGCTGGGCTGTCACGTCGGACATCCTGGAATTCCTCGACCTCGAGGACATTCCCGGCGTCTTCCGTGAGCCACTGCCTCGGGTGAGTCTCGATTCGCTCCCCGACGAGGGCGCGTGGCTGCAGCCCTTCCGACCGCTGTCCGCCCTGCTCGTCGGGCGCCAAGGAGTTTCTTAAGTGTTCGCCAGATGGGGAGACATCGTCTACCGCCTGCGGTACACCGTTATCGGTGTCATGGTGGCCGGGCTGTTGGGCTTCGCTGCCTACGGTCTCGATCTCAACAGCCATCTCAGTCAGAGCGGTTGGGACGATCCGACTTCGGAATCGGCCCAGGCTGCCCGTCTGGCGGATACGACATTCGGACGCGACAAGCAGGGTGACGTCATCGTCCTCTACACCGCACCGCAGGGGTCGTCGATCGACGATCCGGCGTTCCAGTCCAAGGTCGTGGCCAGCCTCGAATCGCTCCCCGTCGACCACCCGGACCAGATCGAGAAGGTCAACGGCACCTACTTCAAGGTGGCCGGCGCACCGAACCTCGCGGCTCTCGGCACCAACGACAAGCAACACGCCATCGCCAGCATCGCCATCAAGGGTGCCAACGACACCGAACTGACGAACAACTTCCAAGCCGTCAAGGACGCCTTCTACATCGACGGGGTCGACGTCCAGGTCACCGGCCTTCAAGCCGTGGCCGGGGCGCTGCAGTCGACGATGGCGGGCGACATCCACCGCATGGAACTGCTGGCGATTCCCGCCGTCGCAGTCCTGCTGTTCTTCATCTTCGGCGGCGTCGTGGCCGCTGCACTCCCGCTGATCATCGGCGGACTGACGGTCGTCGGAGCCAACGGCATCGTCAAGGTGTTCACCAACTTCACCGAGGTCAACTCGTTCGTCGCGCCCGTGGTCTCGCTCGTCGGCCTCGGGTTGGCCATCGACTACGGACTGTTCATCGTCTCGCGTTTTCGAGAAGAGCTGGGCGATGGATATACGACGACGCAGGCGGTGCGCCGTACCGTCATGACGGCGGGTCGCACCGTGGTGTTCTCGGCGACCATGATCGTCGCCTCCCTCGGTGGCCTGCTGCTGTTCCCGCAGGGCTTCCTGAAATCCGTCGCCTACGGGTCCATCGCCACCGTCGCGCTCGCAGCGCTGACGGCCATCACGATCCTGCCCGCGATGCTGGCCATCCTCGGCCCACGCGTCGACGCCCTCGGTCTGAAGTTCATGCGCAAGACCAAGTCGAGTGAAGAGATCGAGAACGGCATGTGGGGCAAGCTCACCCGCTGGGTGATGCGTAACCCCGTCAAGGTCACCGTGCCCATCGTGCTCGGATTGGTCCTGCTGACGCTGCCCGTCGGCAACATCAAATTCGGTGGCATCAACGAGACCTACCTACCGCCGGACAACGTCACCCGCGTCGCGCAGGGTGAGTTCGACAGCCTCTTCCCCGGTCAGCGCACCGAACCCATCAAGATGGTCATCAAGGACGCCCAGGGCGCGACCCTCGCGGCGATCACCAACCAGGCCAACAACGCTCCCGGACTGATCGAGAAGTTCAGCCCCGTCGGTGCCAGTAAAGACGGCGTCATCGTCTTCAAGGCCGGGTTGACCGACCGCAACGACTCGAAGCCCGCTATCGACTTCTTGCGCAGCATCGACGTGCCGGACGGTGCCACGGTGATGATCGGCGGCACACCGGCGATCGAGCAGGACTCGATCAGCGCACTCATCGACAAGCTGCCGCTGATGGCCGTGCTGGTGGTGTTCATCGTGACGATGTTGATGTTCCTGACGTTCGGATCGTTGGTGCTGCCGATCAAGGCGGTGCTGATGACCGTCCTCGGCCTCGGCGCGACCATGGGCATCCTGACGTGGATCTTCATCGAGGGTCACGGGGCGGGACTGATGAACTTCACCCCGGGGCCGATCATGGCTCCGGTGCTGGTGCTGATCATCTCGATTGTGTTCGGCCTGTCCACGGACTACGAGGTGTTCCTACTCTCCAGAATGGTCGAGGCACGCGAAAAGGGTGCCAGCACAAGCGAAGCCATCCGCATCGGAACCTCGCATACCGGACGCATCATCACCGCGGCGGCACTGATCCTCATCGTCGTCACCGGTGCGTTCGCGTTCTCCGATCTGGTGATGATGAAGTACATCGCCTACGGCATGATCGCCGCCCTCATCATCGACGCCACCCTGATCCGCATGTTCCTCGTGCCCGCCACGATGAAGCTGCTGGGCGACGACTGCTGGTGGGCCCCACAGTGGATGAAGCGCATTCAGCGCAAGCTCGGCCTCGGCGAGACCATCCTCGAAGACGAACTGCTGCCCACCGGAGACGTGCCCGAGCTCGCACTCGCGGGCGGTGCACCCTCGTCGACCGTCGCACCCCCGATGCGTCCGACACCGCGCCGCGGTGAGCCCCTCACCGAACCCATCCCGGTGGTGGCACCACACGGAGGTGGACCGATCCGTGCCACGCACGCCGCGAAGGAAGAGTCACGTCGAAGCGTGACCGGACGACCGGCGACGCCACCCGAGCCGACCCGCGCAGCACCGGCCACGCCCCCGAAGCAGGTTGAGCCCCAGCCCGATTCGGCGCAGCCGTACTCGTCGCAGGCCTACTCGCCCCAGGCTCGTTCGTCGCAGGCCTACTCGCCGCAGGCGCCCGCGGCGCGTCCCATTCCGCCGCGTCCTGCCGAACCGCGCCCACCCGTATCCGGGCCGACTCGGGCTCAGCAGGTCCCGCCGCGTCCGCACGTCGAACCCGAACCGACGCAGGCAGCGGACGTCGTTCGCCCCGCTCCCCCGAATCCCGCACCCGCACCCGCACCGGAACGGTCGCCCCGACCGCCGAGTGCACCGCCGAGCCGTACCCGCAGCACGCGAGCGGGACGGGCCGAGGAGCCGGATTCGCGTTCCATCGAAAGTTGGCTGGCCGATCTGCGAGCCCCGAGCGCATCGCAGGCACCACGGCCGAGCACTCCGCGAAGCGAGTCGCCCACCAACGGCTCCCACGGCTCCGACAGCCACACATCGAATGGTCACGGCTCGAACGGTCACAGCACGAACGGTCACAGCACCGATGCCAATGGGTCATCGTCCAACGGCTCGACCACCAACGGCACCGCTACCAACGGAGCAGCTACGAACGGGGCCGATGAGCACGGCACCAACGGCTCCAGCACCGGTGCCCACGGCGGCCCGGCTGCCGGACGCAACGGTTCCGGGCGAAACGTTTCCGGGCGAAACGGCAACGCCGACAACGGTTCCGAACGCCGTGGCTCGAACGGAAACGGCATCGACCGCAACGGTTCGGAGAGCAGTGGTTCCAACAGCAATGGTTCCGACCACCGCACCTCGGAACGACGCGACCCCGAAAGCAACGGCAACGGTGCCGGGGCGAGTTCGGAATCGGATCGCGAGGAGAAGCCGTCCGGTCGGCGTGCTGCTCCGTCCACCGAGGGCGGCGACAGTGGCCGCCACCGCGGCGGCGATAACGGCCAGGTGCTCAGTGTCAGCGAACTGTTGGCTCGGGAGCGCAACCGCTCACGCTGACGACACCCGTCACAGCCGGGCGGCACGCCCTACCCCGCAACGCGTGAATGGACCACTGCACCGTCGAGACGTGTGTGCAGTGGTCCGTTCACGCAATGGGGGTCAGGGGGTTACCGCGCCCTCTCGGTCCGCGAACACCTTGGCGTATCGGGTACCCGCGATCAGCAGCAACAAGCCGACTGCGATGAAGGCGATGACGCGGAACAGGCCGTCCAGGGCGACCAGGTCGAACAGGAACAGTTTGGCGATGGAGGCGGCGGTCAGGGACAGTCCGGCCAGCAGAGCCAGGTGAGCGTGGGCGGCACTCCGCAATCCGAAGGCCAGCAGGGCGAATGCGGCGATCATCCACTCGATCGTGGCGGCGGTGTGCCCGGCGGTGAATCCGGTGGTGTTGCCGCCGATCGAGGTTCCCAGGCTCACGGTGGCCGAGGTGAGGCCGTACAGGGCGAGCACTCCGGAGACGATGGCGAGGGTCTGCATTCCGTCGTCGAGGAGTTTCAGTTCGGTCAGGACATAGGCGAACGCGGATGCTGTTGCAGCGAGCAGTATTCCGCCGATGATGATGCCCGCGTTCCCGGCAGCGTGATCGGAGTCCAGGAGAGCCTCCGGCGGGGAGATCGAGACGAAGGTCAACGCGCCGATCACACCGAACGCGCTTCCGATCAGGTACGCCAACGACGAGCGAGTGCGGTGGGCCGCGGCGAACAGCGCCAGGGCAACCGCGAACAGCACGACCGGACGCACGTCGACCGTCGTCGATCCGACTGCCGCCTGCAGCATTGCCACGGCACCGATGATCGAGACCGTGATGCGGGCATGCGCCGGCAGCCAGTGCACCAGCAACACGATCACCAGTGCCGCGGCCACCAGAACCAACTGCACGGTCACGGTGGTCCACCGATCGAACACGCTCGCCGAGATCAACAGCGGCAGCGCAGCCAGAGCCGTCATGACGGTGGCCGCCACGTCGGAGACGTTGCGGCGCAGCAGTTCCAGAGACATGCTCATCCCGGACGCAGCGACCAGCAGGACGACGAGAAGCAGTCGATAGTCGGTCGGTTCGGACAGGTCGGTGCCGACCAGCGCTATCAGGACCGTGCCGACGAGGGGAAGGGTTCGGACGATCTGCAGCAGCGGCCAATCACGGCCGATCTGGGCCGGGAAGCTCGCAATGTAGGTGGCGATGAAGAACGCGATCAGGGCCAAGGTCGGACCGTCGGTCAGGATGGGGCCGCACGCCGCGACTCCGGCGAGAATCAATACCGCCATCGGCTGCGACTTCCACTGCACTGCGAGAGCTGTTCCAGCAGCCGCGATTCCGAATGCACCGATCAGGCCGATCACCGGATCGAGCCAGCCGTACAGGACGGACGTTGCCAGAACGTCGAGGTACAGACCTGCAATACCTGTGGCGGCCAGAGCAATTCCGCCGACGCGTCCTCCGGACCGGCCGAACACCCGCACACCGGCACCGATCAGGGCGAGGGAGAACACCCCGCCTGCGGCGACGCGCAGGGGCGGCCCGAACCAGCCGGCCTGTGCGGCCAGAACCAGCAGCATCACGACACCGACGAGGGTGACACCCGCGCCTGCGACGGCGAGGAGGCGACTGATGACGCCGTCCCGTTGCCACCACGGCTCACGAGGTGGAACGGGTGGCCGCGGCGCGACCACCGGCCCTCGCAACGCCGGGGCTGCCATGGGCCGGCCGACCACAGGAGGGGGCATGACCGGCGGTGCCGACACCGGGCCGCGCGCAGCGAAGGGTTGCTGCGGTGCAAGCATCTGCGGGGGCGAGAACGACTGCGGAGCGACGGGCGGCACGTACGTCCGCGGCACCGGCTGTGGCCTGGCAGGAGCCGAAGCGGGCGCAGTACCGAGCTGAGACTGCAATGTCTGCAGGTCGACGGCCACCTGACGCATGTGGTCGCCCAGGGAATCGAATCGGCTGGACAGGCGCGCGACGAGTTGCGGGTCCAGCCCGGAGTTCTGGGAAGAAGTCATGGGATAGATCCTGCGGGCCGCGCGGACCGATAGCCTGAGTAGTGCTACTCGGATCCCTCGAGTAGTCCGCCCGACTATCCGAAAATTTTACGGAACGAGCTTCCGAAGGGGTGCTTGACGGTGAGGGAACCGAAGCGGACCTTCCCGGTGAGCACCACGTGCAGCGGTCCGTACGGCGGGCCGGTGCGCACCTTGTTGGTGACGGTACCTGCGACGGCCTCGGCACCGTTGACGTCGGCGGTGGCCTCCGTCGGGAGGATCAACGTGACCGAGCTGCAATAGTCGTCGACGTGAATGTCGACGACCTGACTGACCATGACGGCCTGCGTGAAGTCGAGTGTCACCGACGACAGCCGCGTCACCACGTTCAATCGACGCGGTACGTTCCACGGGCCTTTGCGGGTGATGGTGGACATGCTGCCGCGCACCGTGTCCGGGGTACCGCCGCCGTGTCCCCAGTGCTCCTGCACGACGCGGCGTGGCGTCGGTTGCGGGGTGGGATCAGCGAAGGGTTTCGGCGACGGACGGTGTTCTTCGGCAATCTGCATCCCCGGTAGATCGGCGAGTACCGAGTTCAGCTCGCCCCGGGTCTTCGACGCCAGAGCGGTGTCCATTCTTTCGGTGAACTCACCGAGCGACAACATGCCTTGGCCGACTGCCCGTTGCAGCAGTTGCCCGACGTGCTCGCGTTCGGCATCGGACACTCGCAGATCCCTTGCCTCCATGGGCCCAGGGTAGCGAAGTTCTCAGGCGGCGTGCCCGCGGAGAACCGACAACATTCCGTGTACCGATGCGGGCCAGCCGAACTCTTCTGCGCGTACTCTCGCCGCGATCCGGCGTCCGTCGGCCGGAAGCCGAAGCAGCCGTTGGATTTCCGCTGCGAAGCCGTCCGCGGTGTTGATCGAGGATCCGCCGCACTGCGGGGTGACGATCTGGGCCAGTGCCGAGGTTTCGGAGACGACGACGGGCGTGCCCGCGGCGAGCGATTCCAGTGCGGCGAGGCCGAATGTCTCGTGCGGCCCCGGTGCGAGGGCGATGTCTGCCGAGGCGAGCAGTTCGGCGACGGCCGACCTGCCGTCGACGAAGCCGAGGAAGTCGACGGGCAGCCCGCGGGCGCGTCGTTCGAGGCCCGCTCGTCGGGGGCCGTCGCCGGCGATGACCAACCGAGCCCGCATACCCGAATCGCAGAGCGCGGCAAGCGAATCGATACTGGTCTCGACATGCTTTTCCACCGACAGCCGGCCGCAATGGACCAGCAGCCGGTCGGCGCTACCCAACCATGCCGAGCGCGCGCCGGCTCGACGTCGTCGGGGATGAAACAGCTCGAGATCGACGCCGAGCGGTACCCGATAAACGTTGGGTGTTCCGATTCGATCGAATTCCTGCTGCGCGAACTCGGTGGTGCAGACGACGGCGTCGTACCACTCGGCACTGCGTCGGTTGGCCGCGTCGGCGAGGGGCCGGGCGTACCGCATCGGCATCGTCTGAGCCAGCAGCCGGTCGAGACGCTCATGGGAGATCATCACGCTGCGGATGTCGCGACGCGACGCCCACCTGCCCATTCCGCGCAGGGTCAGCCGATCCGACACTTCGATCACGTCCGGACGTAGACCCGACGCGATCGAGGCCACTCGTCGCGGATCGGCCACGCGGTAGCCGCCGGTGAACGGGACCTTCGGCGCAGGCACTTCGACGCGCGTCACTCCCGACTGCAGCGTCGTCTCACTCCACCGGGCACCCGGCACGATCAGCGTCACGTCGTGACCAGCGGCCACGTAGCCCGATCCCAGCTGATCGACGGCCGTCCGCAGACCGCCGGACCGCGGCCCGTAGAAGTTCGCCAGTTGAACGATGCGCACCTGCTCAGTCTCTCCAGCCGGACGTCCACTCGATGCCACGGCGGTGGATGGTGACCGAACGTTCGGCGAATATCCGTGTGGAGACGGCTACCAGCGGGTAGGTGAGAGCTATGCGAGTGACACTGCAATCCACCGGAGACGCCCCGGCACCCGAGGTCTGGGAGCGTTACATGGACCCGACGGTCTGGAAGACCTGGGCTCCGCAGATCATGGGCGTCGAATACCGGGGCGAACGCCTCGACTCCGACACCACCGGCCGAGTGCTGGGACCGTTGGGGGTGCCGATCGATTTCGAGGTGCACTCGGTGGATGAGCAGTCGTGGACGTGGGCGTGGTCGGCGTGGTTCCAGAACAGGGCCATCGGCGTGGATCTGGCTCACGGTGTCGTCTCCCGACCCAGTGGAACCCGGGCGTGGATCACCATCGACGGCCCGCTGCCGCTGGTCCTGCCCTACCTGCCGATCGCCAAATTCGCGCTCGGCAGGCTGTGTGCCCAGTAGGGGCTACTCGGACCGGGTGACGGTCTTCTCGTCGCTCTTGTCGGCCACTTCGGTCGGCTCGGGTGTCGGAAGCTCGGACTCCTCGCCCGATCCGTCCAGATGGCCGTCGAATTCGTCGATGGCCTCGGCGCGTTCGGCACCGGTCTGATCTTGGTCGGCGTCGACGCCCTTCGTATGCTCGGCCGGATCGACTGTCGTGTCCACTGCTTCGTTGTCGGTCATGGGGTCAAGAGTGCCCGTGGTGCCGGGGCGCAAACCCCTACAGGCCCTTTTCGATGGCGTACCGGGTCAATTCGACGCGGTTGGCCAGCTGCAGTTTGCGCAGTGTCGCCTGCACGTGGTTCTCGACCGTCCGATGGCTGAGCGTCAAACGGGTCGCAATCTGCTTGGCGCTGAGCCCTTTTGCCACCAGCCTGAGCACCTCGGTCTCGCGCTCGGTCAACGTGGGGCGGGTATCGGACTCCGGCTCCGGTGACGACGACATCCGCCGGAACTCGCCGAGAACCAAACCGGCCAGACCCGGAGTGAACACCGCTTGTCCGGCTGCGGTAGCGCGGACGGCGTCGAACAGTTCCTCCGCCGAGGCACTCTTGACGAGGTAACCCGTCGCACCTGCCTTGATCGCGTCGAGTACGTCGCTGCGTTCTGCCGACGCCGAGAGCACCAGAATCGTGGATTTCGGGGACGCGTCCAGCACTGCGACAGTGGCATCGGCACCGTTCCCGTCGGGCAGATGCATGTCCATGAGAACGACGTCGGGCGTGGTGGCTCGCGCGCGGCGTCCGGCCGCGGCTACTCCATCTGCGGTGGCGACCACCCGAAATCCGGCGGCCTCGAGATCCCGGGCGACGCCGTCTCGCCACATGGGGTGATCGTCGACGACCATCACCGCGATCTCGGCGTTCGGATTCTCGTCGCCGGTCATCTCGCTCCTCTCGTTCGCGGAACCCGAATTTCCCATTCGGTGCCCTCGCCCTCTCCGGTGTCGAGTATCGCAGTACCACCGAGAGATTCGACGCGGCCGAGGATGGACTTCGAGACGCCCATCCGGCCCTCGGCCTCGGCGGCAGCGAGCCGCCCGGCGGGTATGCCGCGGCCGTCGTCACGAATGCTCAGGATCAGCTCTCCGCCGACGTCTTCGAGCAGCACATAGGCCTTCGCGTCGGCACCTGCGTGGAGCTCGACGTTGGACAGGGCAGTGGTCACGACGGCAGCGAGCTCGTCGGCGACGTCGGATTCGACGAGCACCGGGTCCGCGGGAGTCGACACCGAGATCGACGTGCCGGCCTGAGTGCGCAGCAGGGCCCGCACGTCGACGATCGATCCGGTGTGATCGTCTCGCGGAGCCGACTGTTCGGAGATCAGCACGCGCAGAGCGACTTCCTGCTCACCGGCGAGCTCGGCGAGTTCGGCTGCCGGTCCGCCTATTTCGAGACCTCGACGGCGAACGAGGGCCAGTACCTGCAGAACCCCGTCGTGCACCTGTCGGGCGAGTCGCTCACGCTCCTCGGTGATCGCGGCCAACCGTGCCGCACTGCGTAATTCCTCGTGGGCGCGCCGGGCGGTGTTCGACGCCAATCCCAACGCGAGTCCGGCCGACAGCAGCACCGGGGCGGTGGCGTCGGACCACAGGTCGGTGTCGAACCGGTCCCGTACCAGGGCACTGACCAACGACATCACCACACCCGAGGCGATACCGCCTCTGGGCCCCAACAGAATTGCGGCGGAGATGACGGCGTTGGTGGCCCACAGCGTGGTGGGCAGGGTCTGGCGGGTGCTGTACCAGTCGTAGTCGGCCACCAACCGCGTCGACGCCATCAGGGCGATCACGATGATCTGATCTGCGAGCACCACCTGCCAGCGCGGCAGGGTGGCCCGCGAGAGCAGGAGCGCCGAGGCTCCGGACCACACGGCCATCAGGGCGACCAACGCCCAACTCAGCCGTGGGTTGGTGTAGTTGTCGACGGTCGCGGCCTGGTAGCTGACGGCGTACACGAGAGTGACCAGACGGAAGGCCTGCGAGGCCCGCCACAGCGGGCTGTCGGGATCGGCCGAGTTCAGCGTCGGCCGCACTCTGTCAGTCGTCCGCATCGGTCTTCGGGTCTGCAGTGTTCAGCTCCCCCTTGGCAAGTCGATCGGGCTCCGAGGAACCGGGAGGGGTGTCCGGGTCGCTGGGTTCGGCGGAGTACAGCGTGTCGCTGACGTCGAGTTCCTCGTACACCTCGTCGGGGTCGTCGGCGAGCAGCGACCGGACGGCGGTGTTGAGCACCGCGACGATCGGGACCGCCAGCAGGCCGCCGACGATGCCCGCGAGCAGTATGCCGACGGTGATGGACAGGACGACGGCCAGCGGGTGCAGCCGAACGGCGCGGCCGAGCAGAAGTGGCTGCAACACATGGCCTTCGAGTTGCATGACCGCTATGACGATACCCAGGGTGATGACGGCCGTGATGAGCCCCTTCGTCACCAGGGCGATGAACACTGCGACGAATCCGGTCAGCACGGCACCGATGATCGGAATGAATGCGCCGATGAACACCAGTGAGGCCAACGGAAGTGCCAGCGGTACACCGAGAATGGCGAGCCCGGCACCGATGCCCACGGCGTCGGCTGCGGCGACGGCCACCGTCGCGCGGACGTATCCGACGAGCGACCCGAAACCTTGGATACCGGCTGTGCGAATCTTCCTGCGCGCCTTCGTCGGTGCGAGCCGGGTGACGAACTGCCAGATCTGATCACCGCCGTACAGGAAGAAGATCAGTGTGAACAGCGTCAGCAGCGCCCCGGTCAGAATCTCGCCGATCACCGTCGCCGTGGTCAGCGCACCACTGGTGACGGCCTCCTGGTTGTCCTGTATGACCTTGACCAGATTGTCGGTCGCCTGCCGAATCTGGTCCTCACTGATGTGCAGCGGCCCGTTACTGAGCCACTCCTCGACGCTGTTGATCGACTGAGTGAACTGATCGCCCACCTGCGGCAGCCCCTCGATGAACTGCTCGACGATGAACGTCATGATTCCGGCGACGACGCCGATGCTGGCGATGATCACGATGATCACCGCGGCGACACGCGGCACTCCTCGGCGCTGCATCCAATCGACGATCGGCACCAGCAGCGCGGCCGCCAGCAGCGCCAGACCCAGCGGGATGACGACCGTGCTCAGTTTGGCGATCACATAGGCAAAAGTGATGAATCCGGCAAACAGGACGAGCAGTCGCCACGTCCATTCCGCCCCCACCCGCACCAGCGGATGCACCGAATCTGCGGCCGAAGTGAGGCGCGGGGACGCCCCCGTACCTTGCGCCCGCAACTCGTCGGTGCTCACCCGCTAAATTTAACCTGTGCTGGCATCTTTCCGAGCGGTCTCGCTCACCCTGAAGAGTCGCTGGCCGCTCTATATGCTCTCGATGCTCATCGCCAACGTCTTCGGCGCGGTGCTCGTATTCGCCTTCGTGCGCTACGGCCTACCCATCCCCGAGTCGGACTCGATCGTCGCCGACCGCGTCCGCAACGTGTACATCTTCGGCGCGTACCTCGGTGTGGCGCTGGTCGTCAGCCTCATCTATGCCTACGTTCTGCTGCGCTCGGTCATCAGGTGGCAGTTGCGGGGCGGCCCGCCCACCCGCAAGGAGCAGATGACGACGCTGCACGCGCCGCTGCGTCAGGCCATCGTGCACCTGATTCTGTGGATCATCGGCGGCATCATCTTCGTGTTGCTGACCATCGCGGAGATGCCGTCGCTGTCGATCGCCGTCATCGTCACCGTCGGCATGGCCGCCACCGTCACCTTCGGTTTCACCTACATGCTCGGCGAACGCATCCTGCGCCCGGTCGCAGCACTGGCCCTGAGCGAAGGCCGCTTCGACCGCACCATGACGCCCGGCGTCGGCACCCGCATGGCCATGACGTGGGGACTGGGCACGTTGATGCCCGTCATCGGCATCATCTTGCTGTGCGCCACCCAGCTGACGACCGACCTGGTGTTCTCGCCGAACGCACTGGCCGTGGCCATCATCCTGCTCAGCGTGCTGGCCATCGTGCAGGCATTCGTCCTGTCGATGCTCACGGCGAGCCAGATCTCCGACCCGATCAGCCAACTGCACAACGCCATCGAACGCGTGCAACGCGGCGAGACCGACGTCGAGGTCGATGTGTTCGACGGCAGCGAGATCGGTCGCCTCCAGGTCGGCTTCAACCGAATGATGGAGGAATCCGCCGAGCGACGCGTCCTGCGTCAGTTGTTCGGCCAGCACGTCGGCGAGGACGTGGCGCGTCGAGCACTGCAGTTCGGTACCGAACTGGGCGGCGAGACACGATTCGTCGCAGTGCTGTTCGTCGACATGGTCGGATCGACCGCCACCGCGTCGGAGCGCCCGCCGAGCGAGGTCGTGGTGTTGCTCAACGAGTTCTTCCGGGTGGTCGTCGACGTCGTCGGACGCCACCACGGCTTCGTCAACAAATTCATGGGCGACGCGGCGCTGGCGATCTTCGGGGCACCGCTGGACCGTCCCGACGCTCCCACCGCTGCCTTGGCCGCGGCGCGTGAACTGCGTTTCGCTCTGGACGAGATCACCGGACTCGACATCGGCATCGGGGTGTCCGCGGGACTGGCCGTCGCCGGCAACATCGGCGCGTCCGAGCGCTTCGAGTACACGGTCATCGGAGACCCGGTCAACGAGGCCTCGCGGCTCACAGAACTGGCGAAACTGCGGCCCGGGCGCGTTCTGGCATCCACCTCGGCCCTGTACTTCGCCGACGACGAGGAGCAGGAACAGTGGGAATTGGGCGACCAGGTGCAACTGCGTGGCCGACGACGGGCAACCCACCTGGCCTGGCCGGTGGAGTATCCCGACTCCCCTTCGAGCGACGGTTAGTCTGACAAGATGCCCGACCCCAGCTCGACCAGCGGACCCGCAGCGCGGCGCCCGCGAAACCGGCTGAGATGGGTCAAGTGGATTGCGGGAATCGCCCTGGTTGCACTGCTAGTGGGCGAGGCAATCTACCTGTGGCCACGGCTGCACGAATCCTGGACAGCCGTACGAGAAATTCACTGGGGTTGGCTGGCGGCGTGCGTATTCGCCCAAGCCGTGTCGCTCAGCGCGTTCGGCCGCGTCCAGAAGCAGCTGCTCGACGCGGGCGGCGTGCAGGTACGCCAGCGCAAATCCGTTTCGGTCATTTACGGCAGCACCGCAATGTCACTCACTCTGCCCGCCGGCCAGGTGTTCTCGACGGCCTTCACCTACCGCGAGACCCGACGCTGGGGTGCGAGTCCGGTTGTCGCCTCGTGGCAGCTCGCCATCTCCGGCGTCATCGCCGCGGCCGGGTTGGCGGTGCTCGGCGTTGCCGGCGGACTGGTTGTCGGCAGTTCGTTCAATACCTTCACCGTGGTGCTGCCGATCATCGGCGTCATCGCGATCGTGGCCGCTGTCCGATACATCTCGAACCACCCGGCGTCCATCAAACAGCTCGCCCGCTGGGGTCTGCGCAAGTACAACGCGTTCCGCAACCACGATCTCGACGCCGGAGCCGAGGCCATCGACAAGGTCATCGGCCAGATTCAATCCGTCCAGCTCGGCAAGCGGGACGGCGCGCTCACACTGTCCTGGTCTGCCGTACATCGGCTCGCGGACGTGGCGTGCCTGGCGTTCGCGTGCTTCGCCGTCGGCGCAGATCCGCGACTGTCCGGGCTGTTCATCGCGTTCGCGGCGGGCAAGGCCGTCGGATCCGTCCCGCTCGCACCCGGCGGCCTCGTGGTCGTCGACGCCACCCTCATCGCATTCCTGACCAGCGCTGCGTCCATCACCGCGTCGCAGGCAGTGGCGTCGGCCCTGGTCTATCGCGGGGTCAGCTTCATCTTGGTCGCCATCGTCGGGTGGATCGTGTTCCTCGTCCTGTTCCGCAAGCACCAGCACGCCGATCTCGAATTCGACATCGCCCTCGAGCGGCAGGAGACCTCGGATCTCGGCCGACCCGCCGAGCACGATCGCGACTCCAAGGGCGACCCGGAGACTGCGTGACCCAGTGCCGTTCGGTATGGCGTCCGTCACTGTCTGTTCACCCGGAATATATACGGACCCCGGTCCGCTTGTGTACTATGAGTTTGAATCTTCAACCCAACAAGGAGTCCTCATGACCACCGCCATCGCACTTCCCGAGCTCACCGCAGGCACCTGGGCCATCGATCCCACCCACTCCACCGTCGGATTCACCGTCCGCCACCTGGTGGTCAGCAAGGTCCGCGGCCGCTTCCAGAACTTCACCGGCACCGTCACCGTCGCCGCCGACGGCACCCCGTCCGTCGACGCCGAGATCGACGTCACCTCGATCACCACCGACAACGAGCAGCGCGACGGCCACCTCAAGACCGCCGACTTCTTCGAGGTCGAGAAGTTCCCGACCGCGACGTTCAAGTCCACCTCGGTCAAGGCCGACGGCGGAAACTTCGTCGTCACCGGAGACTTCACCCTCCACGGCGTCACCAAGTCCATCGACCTCAAGCTCGAGTTCAACGGCGTCAACGCCGGCATGGGCAACGGACCGGTCGCAGGCTTCGAAGCCAGCACCACCATCAACCGCAAGGACTTCGGCATCAGCATCGACATGCCCCTCGAAGGCGGCGGCGCAGTCGTCGGCGACAAGATCGCATTGAACCTCGACATCGAGGCCGGCCTCCAGGCGTAAGTTTCACTCCCGCCTTCCGGATTCCGCCCTCTCCTTCCGGATTCACCCCCGCCTTCCGGATCAATGCGCCTTTGTTGCAGTCCAACCGACTGAAACCCACATTGATCCGGACCTGGGGGGCCGGGATCCAGTGGCATCGAACGGCCCGCACCTGCACTCGTAGGCGCGGGCCGTTCTCGTCGGTGTCCTACAGTGGGCCCGTGAAGTTTCGTTCCCCCGCTGTCGCTGCCGTCCTCGATCTCGTCATGATCGTGCTGTTCGCCGCGATCGGCCGTCGCAGTCACGACGAGGCCACTGCGCTGTCCGGCCTCTTCCACACCGCGTGGCCGTTCGTCGTCGGTGCCGCTGTCGGCTGGATCGCTACGTTCGCTCTGTACCGCAACAAGTTCGACGCGTTCCTCGTCGTTCCGACGGGCATTCTGGTGTGGGTCACCACGGTCGTGGGAGGCATGATCCTGCGCACGGCGACAGGTCAGGGAACCGCTACCGCGTTCATCATCGTTGCGACGATTTCCACCGCGGTTCTGCTGCTCGGCTGGCGCGCGATCGCCAGATTCATTCCCTCGGTTCGGTGACAGGGACTTTTTCGCGATAGGATGATCCACGGTGCGCCGGGAAGTCTGGTCGGCAACTGTTCTGTGCTGCGCACATGCCCGTCGACTCGGCGGACGCGCTCAGCACGCTGTTGCTACCGAAAGGCGTTGTTCCCGTGTCTGATTCACCGATCCCAAAAGAGAAACTGCCGCTGTTCTCTCGCGGTTCCTGGTCCGAGGCAGACCGCATCGCACAGGTCCTGCGCAAAGAAACAGTCGGTGGGGCTCTGCTTCTCGTTGCCACCCTCGTTGCACTGATCTGGGCCAACTCACCGTGGTCCGCCGCCTACGACACAGTGATGAGCACTCGCGTCGGGCCGTCGGCTCTCCATCTCGATCTGACCCTGTCGACGTGGGCCGCCGATGGGCTGCTGGCCATCTTCTTCTTCGTCGTCGGACTCGAACTCAAACGCGAATTCGTTGCCGGCGATTTGCGCGATCCGGCACGCGCCGCATTGCCGGTTGCCGCAGCCGTCGGCGGAATGGCAGTTCCCGCAGTCATTTTCGTGCTGTTCAATCTCGGCACCGGGGACGGTGCCCTCCTCGGCTGGGCCATTCCCACCGCAACCGACATCGCGTTCGCTGTTGCCGTTCTCGCTGTGATCAGCACGCACCTTCCGACCGCGCTGCGTACCTTCCTGCTGACCTTGGCTGTGGTCGACGACCTCCTCGCCGTCAGCGTCATCGCCATCTTCTACACCGACGACATCAACTTCATCGCGCTCGGCCTGACGCTGATTCCGCTGGCTCTGTTCGCTGTCGCCGTGCAGATGCGCGTCCGCTCGTGGTGGATTCTAATCCCGCTGGCGGTGGTGACGTGGGTGCTCATGCACGAGTCCGGCGTCCACGCCACCGTCGCGGGCGTGCTGCTCGGTTTCGCCGTCCCGGTGATCCGGAGCAAGGCCAACGGCGGCCCCGAAGCAGGCCCCGGACTCGCCGAGCACTTCGAGCACAAGATCCGGCCCATCTCCGCGGGCATCGCGGTGCCCCTGTTCGCCTTCTGCGCAGCCGGTGTCACAGTCGGTGGATTCTCCGGCCTGGCCAGTGCCCTGACCGACCCGATCGCCATCGGCATCATCGCCGGCCTCGTCATCGGTAAGGCCATCGGCATCTTCGGCACCACCTACCTCGTCTCCCGTTTCACCCGGGCGACACTGGATGCCGGACTGAAATGGCTCGACGTGTTCGGTGTCGCGATGCTCGCGGGTATCGGATTCACCGTGTCGCTACTGATCGGCGACCTCGCCTTCGGCGAAGGAACTCAACGCGACGACCACGTCAAGGTCGGTGTGCTCACCGGTTCGATCATCGCCGCAACCATCGCCTCGATCATTCTGCGCACCCGCAACAAGGCGTACCGGGACATCTACATCGAAGAGACCCGCGACGACGACCACGACGGCATCCCGGACGTGTATCAGAAGTAGCGAGCGTTGGAATCCGGACCGCTCCGGTGACACGATGAGTCCGTGAGCGAGACCGTGCGCGAACTGTTGACCCGGCACATCGACGCCGGACTGATGCCGGGGGCAACAGCACTCCTGGGTGGCCCTGACGCGGAACCCGTCGCACTCGGGTCATCCGCGGTCGGCGGTCCACCGATGGCAGTCGACGCCATCGTCCGGATTCAGTCGATGACCAAGATCGTCACCAGTGTGGCCGCCCTGCGGCTCGTGGAGGCGGGTCGACTGACGCTGGACGACGACATCGCACCCTGGCTTCCCGAACTCGCCGTCCGCCGTGTGCTCACCCGCCCCGACGCCGCACTCGACGACACCGTTCCTCAGGACCGCCCGATCACGTTGCAGCACTTGCTCACCAACACCAGTGGGTACGGAATTCAGATGGGAGATACCCCGCTGGCCCGGGCAATGAGGGACAACGACACGGAAGCCGGCCCCGCGCCGTCCCCGCTCGGCGCGGACGAGTGGTTGGCACGCATGGCGGATCTCCCTCTGGCTTTTCAGCCCGGTACCGGGTGGCGCTACCACCACGGCTTCGCGATCCTCGGCATCCTCGTCTCTCGGATCGTCGGCCGGTCACTGCAGGATCACTTCCGCGACGACCTGTTCGGACCACTCGACATGCCCGACACCGGACTGTGGGTACCCACCGACCGATGCCATCGCCTGACGGCGGCCTACCGGTACGAGGACGGGTCGTTGATCGAGACCGAACCAGCCGCCGGCGGGCCCTACGCAGGAACGCCCGCTGTCGATGTGAGTCACGGCGAGTTGGTGTCGACGGTGACCGATTTTCACCGCTTTCTTCGTATGATCGCGACGGTGGTGTCGACCGAGCATCTGGAGCTCATGACACACGACCAAGTGCCTGCGTCGATCAAGACGGACGAGAGCTTCTACCCGGGCTTCTGGCCGGGCACGGGGTGGGGATTCGGCGTTTCGGTCGTCACCGAAGGAGAGCACCTCGGTCGGTACGGATGGTCCGGCGGGCAGGGGACCGACTTCTTCGTCGACCCGGACGGGACGGTCGGCATCCTGCTGACGCAGACCGAATTGTGCGAAGCCGCCTTCGCGCTGCTGTCGGAGTTCCAGGAACTGCGCTGACAGGATCGACGCTGAGTCGAGTGCAGCACCTACAGTTGTCGCCGTGATCGACCATCGATTCCTCGCATGACGAATCCGCCATCGCTCGCCCGTCGACTCGGGTTGTTCGACGCCATCGCCATCGGTGTCGGTTCGATGGTCGGAGCGGGAGTGTTCGCGTCCTTCGCGCCCGCGTCGGCCGCAGCGGGTGCCGGCTTGCTGATCGGCCTCGCCATCGCGGCTGTCGTCGCGTTCTGCAACGCGACGTCGTCCGCGCAACTCGCCGCCCAGTATCCGACGTCGGGCGGGACATACATCTACGGCCGAGAGCGGCTCGGTGAGTGGTCCGGCTTTCTGGCCGGGTGGAGCTTCGTCATAGGCAAGACCGCCAGTTCCGCAGCCATGACACTGGTGTTCGCGGCCTACGTCGCACCTGCCGGGTACACGAAAGTCGTTGCTGTTCTTGCCATTGTTGCGTTGACGGTGGTGAACTACTTCGGCATCAGTCGCACGGCGCTGCTGACGAAGATCATCGTCACCGCGGTGCTCGCCATCCTCGCCGTCGGGGTGGTACTGGGCTTCGCGGGCTCGCCGGGGAGCGGTATCGGCAGTGCGGAATCCTTCACCGGGGACGGCTGGTACGGAATTCTGCAGTCGGCCGGTCTCCTGTTCTTCGCCTTCGCCGGCTACGCACGCATTGCCACTCTGGGCGAGGAGGTCGTCCGGCCCGAGCGCACCATTCCGCGCGCCATCGTGTCCGCCCTCGCTATCGCGTTGGTCGTCTATGCGGTGATTGCACTGACCTTGTTGTCGGTCCTCGGCCCCGATTCACTGGCGTCGTCGACGGCTCCTCTGGTCGATCTCGTTGTGGCATCCGGACATTCGTGGGCGTCACCGCTGATGCGCATCGGCGCGGCGTTGGCCGCGTTGGGAGCGTTGCTGGCCTTGATCGCCGGCATCGGACGCACCTCACTGGCAATGGCCCGCCACGACGATCTGCCGTCGTATCTGACCGCGGTCCACCCCCGCTACTCGGTTCCGCATCGCGCCGAGATCACTCTCGCAGTGATCGTCTGCGTCCTCGTTCTCGTCGTCGATCTACGCAACGCCATCGGCTTCTCGTCGTTCGGGGTGCTGCTGTACTACCTGGTTGCGAACCTGAGCGCCTACACCCAGGACACCGAGAACCGGCGGTACCCGAAGGCTCTGCAGATCGTCGGCAGTATCGGATGCATCGTCCTGATAGCCACGCTGCCTGCGACGTCCATTGCCGTCGGAACCGTGGTGGTCGTGCTCGGTGTCGCGTATCGGCTCGTCCGCGTTCGGCCACTGTTCACTTGACGACTGGTTCGATGAACATCAATATAGACGCATGTCGAACCAAGACCGGCCGTCCGTCGACGACGAGTGCTGCTCGCCGCTGATTCGCGAGCCCCTCACCGTGGACTGGGCCGGAGATCTCGCCCGCATGTTCAAAGCTCTGGGGGATCCCGTCCGGCTGCGTCTACTCAGCCTCGTTGCCAGCCACGCCGGCGGCGAAGCATGTGTCTGCGATATCTCCCCCGCATTCGACCTCTCCCAACCCACCATCTCCCACCACCTCAAGGTCCTACGCGAGGCAGGCCTGCTCGACTGCGAGCGCCGCGGGACCTGGGTGTACTACTGGGTGGTTCCTACTGCGCTGCAACAGCTGTCGTCGGTTCTCGACTCGGCCGATCCGACGGCGGTCATGGCATGAGCACATCGACCGAGACCGCCGTGGTCGGCAAGCTCTCCACCCTCGACCGTTTTCTCCCCGTGTGGATCGGGGTGGCCATGGTCGTGGGCCTTCTGCTGGGACGGGTGATTCCCGGGCTGAACGACGCCTTGTCGTCCATCTCCATCGACGGAGTCTCACTCCCGATCGCCGTCGGACTGCTGATCATGATGTATCCGGTGTTGGCGAAAGTGCGCTACGACCGCCTCGACACCGTCACCGGCGACAAGCGTCTGCTGATCGGCTCCCTGCTCCTCAACTGGATCCTCGGACCGGCGCTGATGTTCGCTCTCGCATGGCTTTTCCTGCCCGACCTGCCTGAGTATCGAACCGGCCTGATCATCGTCGGTCTGGCTCGATGTATCGCGATGGTCATCATCTGGAACGACCTCGCCTGCGGCGACCGAGAGGCCGCCGCGGTTCTGGTGGCCATCAACTCGGTGTTCCAGGTCTTCATGTTCGCCATCCTCGGATGGTTCTACCTCTCCGTACTTCCCGGCTGGCTCGGGTTGGAACAGACGACCATCGAAGCCTCGCCCTGGCAGATCGCGAAATCGGTGCTGATCTTCCTCGGCATTCCGCTGATTGCGGGATTCGCCTCGCGCTTCTTCGGTGAGCGCGCCAAGGGCCGCGAGTGGTACGAGGAGAAGTTCATCCCCAGGATCGCCCCGTGGGCGCTCTACGGTTTGCTGTTCACCATCGTCATTCTCTTTGCGCTGCAGGGTGATCAGATCACGTCGCAGCCGTTCGACGTGGTGCGTATCGCGCTGCCTCTACTGGTGTACTTCGCGGTGATGTGGGGCGGCGGCTACGCCCTCGGTGCCGCAATGGGTCTGGGCTACGAGCGCACCACCACCCTCGCGTTCACCGCTGCAGGCAACAATTTCGAGCTGGCGATTGCCGTCGCCATCGCGACCTACGGCGCGACCTCCGGGCAGGCACTCGCCGGAGTCGTCGGACCACTCATCGAGGTGCCGGTCCTGGTCGGCCTCGTGTACGTGTCGCTTGCACTACGTAAACGCTTCGCCCCCAGCCTTTCCACGACCACGTCACCGAAGGAATCCTGATGTCCGACACACCCAGTGTTCTCTTCGTCTGCGTCCACAACGCCGGTCGATCTCAGATGGCCGCGGGATTTTTGAGCCACCTCGCCGGCGACGCGATCGAGGTTCGCTCCGCCGGAAGCGCTCCGGCGGAATCCATCAACTCGGCAGCGGTCGAGGCCATGGCCGAACTCGGCATCGACATCTCGTCGCAGTCTCCGAAGATTCTCACACCCGAGGCCGTCGAGACGTCCGACGTCGTCATCACCATGGGCTGCGGTGACGCCTGCCCGGTGTTCCCCGGAGTGAGTTACCGCGACTGGGCACTGGCCGATCCGGCAGGCAAAGGCGTCGAAGCCGTGCGGCCGATTCGCGACGAGATCAAGAGTCGAATCGAAAAACTGATCGCCGAACTGGCTCCAGCGAAGCAGAGTTCGGCGTCATGACGACACCCAGCGTGCTGTTCGTCTGCGCCAAGAACGGCGGCAAGTCACAGATGGCCGCAGGTTTGATGCGCAAGATCGCCGGGGATTCGGTCGAAGTACATTCTGCCGGAACGAAACCTGGTGGCGGCGTCAACGCGTTGTCGGCCGAGGCTCTCCTCGAAGTCGGTGTCGACCTGTCCGGTGGTCGGCCGAAGCCCATCGATCCGGAGTTATTGTCTCGCATCGACTACGTGATCACCCTCGGTAGCGAGGCGCACGTGGAACCCGTGGACGGCCCGACGTTCGAGAACTGGCACACCGACGAGCCGTCCGAGCGTGGTATCGACGGGATCGAGCGGATGCGTCTGGTACGCGACGATATTGCCGGTCGCGTCGAGGAACTTGCGTCCCGAATGCTCAGCGTGAGCAGCTGATTCGCATGAAGTACGAGGTAGTGGTGATCGGCGGTGGTCAGGCAGGGCTGGCCGCCGGCTACTACCTGCGCCGAGCCGGGCTGGACTTCGTCATCCTCGACGACCAGACCAATGCCGGCGGTTCGTGGCAGGACTACTGGCCCTCGCTGCATCTGTTCTCACCCGCAGAGTACTCGCGACTGCCCGGTTGGCCGATGCCGTCGTGGCACAGTGGTTTTCCGCCGGCATCGCATGTGGTGGACTACCTTCAGGTGTACGAGAAGAAGTACGACTTGCCGGTGCGCAGGCCCGTCGCGGTGCAGTCCGTGCACAGAGTCGACGGCGGCTACCGAATCGACACCGACGGCGAGTCGTACGGTGCCGCAGCAGTCGTCAATGCGACGGGAACGTGGTCTCGGCCGTTCTGGCCGAGCTACCCGGGCATGCGTGAGTTCGGTGGGACTCAGCTGCATGCCGCCGACTACCGAACGCCGGATCAGTTCGTGGGCAAGCGAGTAGGAATCGTCGGCGGCGGAAACTCGGCCGCTCAGATACTTGCCGAGATCTCCACCGTCGCCGAGACCCTGTGGTTCACCAACCGCGAACCCAGGTTTCTACCCGACGATGTCGACGGCCGAGTGCTGTTCGATGTCGCCAGCGATCGGGCTCGTGCTCTCGCATCGGGCGATGCGGATACCGGCGGGGTCGCCGGCCTGGGCGACATCGTGATGGTCCCGCCAGTGCGAGAGGCCCGCGAACGTGGAGTACTGCATGCTCGGCCGATGTTCACCGCGCTCACCTCCGACGGCGTCACCGACGGACACACGACCGAAACACTGGATGCAATCGTGTGGTGCACCGGCTTTCGCCCTGCTCTGCACCACCTGCGGCCACTGCACCTGCACGCCGACGGGTCCGGAATCATGCTGGACGGCAATCATGTTCGAGACGAGCCGAACCTGCTGTTTCTCGGTTACGGCGACTGGACCGGCCCGGCATCGGCAACGCTCATCGGTGTCGGCCGCACAGCACGCGCAGCGGTGGACACTCTCGCTCGACGAGGAAAGGTAGATCAGCCATGAACGAATACCCCGTGGTGGTCATCGGCGCCGGCCCCATCGGTCTGGCTGCCGCAGCACATCTCACCGAAACCGGCTCTGCCGTGGCCGTTCTCGAACGCGGGTCGTCCGCAGGTGCGGCAGTGTCCGACTGGAATCACGTGCGATTGTTCTCCCCGTGGTCGGAGGTCGTGGATCCCGCTGCCGCACGGTTGCTCGAGCCGACCGGGTGGACTTCACCGGACGGCGACGCCTACGCCACCGGACGCGAATGGGTGGAGCGATACCTAGCGCCTCTCGCCGCTGTTCTCGGAGAAGCCGTTCGAGTCGACTCCGAAGTAGTCGGCGTAGCCCGCCGCGGACGCGACCGCGTCGTCGACGCCGGCCGCGACACCGAGCCCCTGTCCGTTCACATCCGGCATTCCGACGGCAGCGAGGAACGTATTCTGGCCCGCGCGGTAATCGACGCGTCGGGCACCTGCGGATCGCCGAATCCACTGGGCAGTGAGGGACTTCCAGCCATCGGCGAGAGGTCCGCCGTAGACCGGATCAACTATCGAATTCCCGATCTGACCGATCCGGTGATTCGCGCCCAGTTCGCGGGCAAGCACACGGTCATCGCAGGCAGCGGCCACTCCGCCCTGACCGCCATCATCACCTTCGCCGAACTCGCTGCAGAGGAAACAGGAACGACGCTCACCTGGGCCGTGCGCCGAGGCGTCACCGCAGACGTATTCGGCGGCGGGGAAGCCGACGAACTTGCTGCCCGCGGCGCTCTGGGCCTACGCGCGAGGAAGGCCGTCGAAGACGGCTTCCTCACCGTGCGATCGGGATTCCGCACCGAAACCGTTGCGGTGGAGGGTGATCGACTCACCCTCGTGGGCGATACCGGCGCCCGCATCGAGAACGTCGACCGCGTCGTCGCACTGACCGGGTTCCGCCCGGACCTGTCGTGGCTGTCCGAGGTCCGTCTCGATCTCGATCCCACCCTGCAGGCACCCAGATTCGTCGCAGAGTTGGTGGACCCCAACATGCATTCCTGCGGCTCGGTGTCACCGCACGGAGTCGAAGAACTCACCCAACCCGAGCCCGGCTTCTACCTGGTGGGTATGAAGAGCTAAGGCCGCGCGCCGACGTTCCTGGCGATGACCGGATACGAGCAGGTGCGCAGCATCGCCGCCGAACTGGCCGGCGATCACGAGGGCGCGCGAAAGGTGGAGCTGACGTTGCCCGACACCGGCGTCTGCGGTGGGGCCGGCCTGTTCGACGAGCCCGACGCCCCCACGACCGGTGGATGCTGCGGTGCCCCGGCGGCTCCGGAATTGATCGCACTGACCTGACTGTCAGCCGAATGCCTGGTACCCCAACCAGCCGGCGAGGCCGAGTCCCAGAATGCCGACGCCGACGCGGAGCACGATCGGCGAGATCACCTTGACGGTCGGGGGCCCGCAGGCACCGCCGACGAAGCAGCCGATCGCGAGAGCCAGAGCGGCCCACCAGTTCACGTAACCGGAGAACGAGAAGATGATCGCCGCAATGAGATTGGCGATGCCGAGGAAGAAGCTCTTCAGGATGCTTGCGCGCCAGAACGTATCGGACGTGCAGATCAGCGCCAGAGCCAGGAAGATCACCCCGGCTCCGGCTCCGAAGTAGCCCCCGTAAATGGCAACGGCGAACAGCGCCAACGGGTACGGCGTCGGAAACTGCCTGCCGCCGGACAACTTTCGAATCTTGGGCTGCAGCAGCAGCGCAATCGCAGCCATCGCGACCAGGAAGGGCACGATCACCTCGAACGATCCCTCAGGGGTGACGAGCAACAGGATGGCTCCGGTGGTTCCGCCGAGCGCCGAGTAGATCGCGTAGCGAACCAGCTGCTTGCCGTCCTTGGCGAGTTCGGCCGACGAACTCGCCGTGGCACCCACTCCGGCAGCGACCAGAGCGACGGTGTTAGTCACGTTCGCCGATACCGCGGGGAGCCCTACCGCCAACAGCGCCGGATACGACACGAGGGATGCGAGCCCGGTGACGAACCCGATGAGGCCGGCGAAGAACCCGGCCACCACCAGTAGTCCGAAATCGAGCACAGTCACCTGACGAAACTACCGCGACCGACCGTCCGGTCGAAATCTACTCGACCGGGTTTGCCATCTCCTGCAACAACCGGCTCGTCATGCGCACTGCCTGATCTCCACCGTCGGCGTCCTCGATGTACACCGCGAAGGCAACATCGCCACTGGTGGCGAGCACGAAGCGATCGTCTGCGCTCTCGCCCGCAAATCCCTGGACGCCGTCGAACGTATCGAGGCCACTGCTGTTCGACGATGCGGCCACGATCTCACGCAAGCGGGCTGCCGCGTCAGCGCCCATGGGCTCCGCTGCGCGGTCTGCTACTGCAGTCTGCCCGGCGACGATGGCCGGAGTGGGCGCGCTGCCGCGGGAGATCGCCGCTGCCATCTGGGCCAGTCCGAACGGTGTCACCGTCGCCTCGGCCCCGGATGTGGTGGAGACGTTCCGAATGCCGTCGATCGCGCTCCGGCTGTCGGCGGGAGTGCCGGTGTAGGCGTCGAGACCGGGCATTGCGTAGTGAATTCCCAGACCCAGGCGTGCTGCCGCGTCTTCGGCACTGTCGTCGCCGCGATCGGCCTGTACGGCTTTGATCAACTCCGACGCGGTACCGGCCGGATAGGAGCCGGCGAACACCACGTCACCCTGCTCGTTGGCGTAACTGTTCTGTGCCGCACCGAGAATCGCACCGGTCGAGGTGGACACCGCCACGATCGACGCGGACGTACCCGCCATCACCACAGCGTTCTCGGCCGCAAGTTGGACGCGCGGATCGAGTGTTGCGTGCAGGTCCGGTCCGCCCGGTCCCTGGAATCCCACGCGTCGTTCACCGGTTCCGTCGACGGTGTAGGTGTCGACGGCCCAGCCTGCCGTGGCGTCGCGGCCGGATTGCCATGCGGCGCGCAGGGAGTCGAGCACCGGTGAGGTGATTCGACGATCGTCGACGATGAGCTTCGGCTGCGGGGCGACCACCACTCCCGGCACCGCTCGCAGATCGTCCTCGAGAACGGCGAAGTCGTCGTCGCGCAGTGTCACTGCGGTGATCGGAGCTCCGTGGGCCGAATCGAGTTCCTTCAGTAGCGATTCGGAGGTGATCAGCGGCGCGACGACGTCGATGACATCGGCGAGCTGCTGAGTCGACGCCGCCGGATCACTCATCTGGGCGGGGTCGAGAGAGATCGCGTTGATGGTCCGCTCGCTCATCAGCACGTTGTTCGCGGAATCGAAGATCAACGGCGGAGCGGCGTCGGTGCGGGTGTAGCGAACCGACCCACCCGAGGTCAGATCCGGAACGAGCGTGGCCGGATCCCACGCGATACGCCAGCCGACGCTGAGCTTCTTGGTTGCGCCCTGAGCGCTGTACTTCCAGTCCTTGCCCTCGCCGAAATTCCAGGCGGACGCGAGCGTGAAAAATCCGCTCTCGTCGGAGAGATCCATGTACTGCGTCAGGTCGAAGTCGCCCGTCGATTTACCGTCGGCCGCCAAACCGTCGAACATCTGGGTGATCGCTGCGGTAGCAGCACTCGGATAGGTCGTCAGTGCGGCGGCCGCCGCGACGTCGCGGTTGTCCAGCGCGTCGACGAATTTCGAGACCAACACCTCGGCCTCGCTCGGCGGGCGGTCGACCATCCAGAACACGGCCGAGACCGACAGCGTCGCCGATGCTGCTACTGCGACGAGGTAGCGACCGCGGACCTTGCGCGGGCCACGACGGACACGACTCATAGAACTCATGAGTCACAATATTCACTGTAGTCACACGAGTAACAAGCACGGTATTCACACGAGCCGGTCACGATTGAGATACGGCGTGGTCTGTTACCCGAAGACTGCTACCTCAGAAAACGTCCCGCAGCCTCGATGGCGGGAGCCGAACTTCCCGCGTTGTTCACGAAGACCGCGAACGCAAGATCACCGGATATCCCGACGAACCAGCCGTGCGCGCCTTCGTTGTTCGGCCCGAATTCGGCGGTTCCGGTCTTGCCGAGCAGCCCCGGAATGTCGTTCAGGGCCGTGGCCGTACCGCCGGTGATGGTCTCGCGCATCATGGTCTTGATCTGCTCGGTGACCTGTGGGTTCACCGCTGCCGGCTGCATGTTTCCCACGCCGGGCTTACCTGCGACGACCGTCGGCGGAAGCAATCCGTTGTTCGCGATCGACGACGCGACCAGCGCCATACCGAACGGCGACGCAGTCACCTGCCCCTGGCCGATGGCGGATTCGACGCGCTGCGCCGGGGTGTCGGCCGACGGCACCGATCCGGTGACGGTCGTGAAACCGGGGGTCACGTAGTCGACGCCGAGGCCGTATTGCGCTGCTGCGTCGGTCAGACCGTTCGGTGGCAGGGCGACGCCGAGTCGGCCCATCGTCGTGTTGCACGATTTCGCGAAGGCAGTGTGCAGCGGAACGTCGCCGAGCGCGAAGTTGTCGTCGTTGGGAATCTGACGTCCCTCGATGTTCTCCGTCGCCGGGCACGGCAACACGGTGTCGGGGGTGACGGCACCGGATTGCAGAGCAGCCGACGTGGTGACCGTCTTGAAGGTCGACCCGGGCGGGTAGAGACCGGTCAGAGCAATCGGGCCCTCCGCATCCGCCGCGGCGTTCTGTGCGACGGCAAGAACCTCTCCGGTGGACGGCCGAAGCGCGACGATGGCAGCCTGCTGCGGCACCGACGCCAGTGCGTTCTCGGCCTTGATCTGCAACGCCGAGTCGACGGTGGTCGCGATGTCTTCACCGGTGGTGGCATCGCGACCGGCAAGCTGGGTGACGGTGTTGTCGGCAGCGACCGATTGGATCGCCCAACCTCGATTGGCCGCCTGCTCCTGTTCCCACAGCGTCGTCAGATCGCTGAGAACCGGCGAGACGAGATTGCGATCGGTGGCCAGCAGCCGAGTCTGCGGTGCCAGGGTGACTCCCGGAACGGCCGCGAGTTGTGCGCCGATGGGATCGATGTCTGCCTGACGGAGCGAGACTATGGTTGCTGAATTACCTTGTGCAGCAGCAACAGACGACGCAACAGACTGGGCCGTGATCCCGGGAACGACGGATCCGACGAGGTTCGCAACTGCAACAGGGTCGGCCGTCGCATCGACGTTGACGAGGGTGACGACCTGCTGCGACATGAGCTCGCCGCCGTTGGCATCGAAAACCCTGGGCGCGACGAGTGCGTCGGTCGGGGTGAATCGGACCGAGGAATCGGCCGTCAGTCCGGGGACCAAGATGGCCGGGTCCCAGGTGATCTTCCACCCTTGCGGAGTCTCCGCCGCCGTCGCAGACGTCGTGTAGTTCCACTCCTTCGGCTCGCCGTCCGGTTCCGCCGTGCCGTCGGTGGTGGTCGAGAAGCGCCACCCGGCGTTCAGCGTGAACGTGCCCGCATCCTCGTTCGCGTCGACAGCCTCGAAATCGGGAGTGGCCGTCACCGTTCCGCCGGCGGACAGCCCGTCGTACAGCTGGGTGAGAGCGGCGCTCGCGCCCGCGGGATCGGTCGTCAGCGCGGCTGCCTGATCGATGTTCGAGCTGCTGACGGCGGCCGCGAACTGCTCGGCGACCGTCCGCGGCTGATCGGGCCCACTGTTTCCGCAGGCAGCGACCACCAGCGCCAGTACGGACACGATTGCGGCCAGAGTCGTCGGTCTTCTCGTTGTGCGCACGGAGTCGATCATGCCCCAGGCCTCCGACGAACCGGCGGTGGCGCGAACCCAAGATCAGGTGTAATCATGTAATCAGTATTACTGAACCATCATGGGAGTCACCATGAAACCCAGTGGACGCTCGTTCGGTCGCCCCGGCGGCTGGCAGCACGCAGACGTTCCCGACGCCACCGATGCCGGCGACTGGTTCGGCGGCAGACTGCCCGACAGCTGGTTCGAGGGCACCGCGTCAATCGAGGTGGATCGCGAAGAGATCGTGGTGGTCGGGACGTTGCCCACCGAGGAGGGCAGTTCACCTGCCGCCACCGAAGGTCGCATCGCCCGATTCCGAGAAGGCACCCGGGCCGAGCGCATGCAGATTGCCGACGAGGCCGAGAAGCGCTACGGACGCAAGGTTGCCTGGGGCGTTCGGACCGACTCCGAGGTAGTCCTGTTCACCCACCTCGCCGTTCCGGTCATGACCCGCCTGCGTCAGCCCGAACGACGCGTCCTCGACACGCTCGTCGATGCCGGAGTCGCGCGGTCTCGTGCAGACGCCCTCTCGTGGGCCGTGAAGTTGGTCGGCGAACACACGCAGGACTGGTTGGACGAACTGCGCGGAGCCATGTCGACAGTGGACGAACTGCGCAAGAAGGGGCCATCGGTCTAAATCGCTTGCGGACTGCCCACGTTCGGTATTAGCGTGGAGATCGCCTTGTTGCCCACAGATTCGGAGAGGCCATTGCTCTTCCAAAGGTTCTAGACGCCTGCAGATCGACCGCACGCACACCTTTGGAGCATCCATGCCTCATTCATCTTCCCTTTCTGTCTCGGATCTGACGTTCTCCTGGCCCGACGGTGACCCCGTGTTCGACGCGTTGTCAGCCATCTTTCCCAGCGGCACAACAGGTCTCGTCGGCTCGAACGGTGCCGGAAAGTCGACCCTTCTGAAATTGCTCGCCGGACGCCTGACGCCGCAGCGCGGTTCGATCTCGATGCCCGGCGTCCTGGGTTATCTGCGTCAGGACATCGCACTCGACCCCGAGCTCTCGGTGGATCGCGTGCTGGCTATCGATTCGGTCCGAAAGTCATTGCATCGCATCGAATCCGGTTCGTCATCCGAGGACGATTTCGCCGTCGTGGGATCGGCCTGGGACATCGAGGAGCGCGCGCTGGCGTTGCTGAACAAGCTCGGACTGGGCGGCATCGTCGGCTCCCTCGACGACCTGGATCGACCGGTAGGCACGCTGTCCGGTGGCGAAGCGATGCTGCTGGCTCTCACCGCGCAGTTGCTCGCCGAACCAGACGTACTGCTGTTGGACGAGCCGACGAACAACCTGGATCTCGTTGCACGAGAACGACTGTATGCGGCCGTGAACGGATACTCGGGGGTGCTCGTCGTCTGCAGCCACGACCTCGAACTGCTCGAGCGTGTCGATACCATCGCCGAGGTCCGCGCCGAACGCAGCGGCACCTCCCGAGTACGCATGTTCGGTGGAAACTACACGCACTACCGATCGGTGATCGACGCCGAACAGGAAGCCGCGCGGGCGAGCATCCGAGACGCCAAGAACGACGTGCGCAAGCAGGAACGCGAATTGGTCGACACACAAATCAAACTCGATCGCAGGTTGCGCTACGGCAAGAAGATGGCGGAGCAGAAGCGCGTACCTCCGATCCTTGCGGGCAGACGCAAGCGGGCCGCCCAGGAATCAGCCGGCAAACTACGCGGTACCCACAGCGACCGCGTCGACGATGCCCGGACGTCACTGTCTGCCGCCGAGGACCTCCTGCGCGACGACCGCGAGATACGCGTCGACCTACCCGCAACGAAAGTCCATCCGGGACAGGTAGTTCTGACTCATGACGACGTGCACATCGTCGGTCCCGAACGCATCGCGCTCGTCGGGCCGAACGGAAGCGGGAAGACCACCCTGCTGCGCAGCCTCGACGCCGCCGAAGCCGAAGTGCCGTGGAAATACCTTCCGCAACGCCTCGACATCTTCGACGAAACACGCACCGTTGCCGAGAACATCGCCGACGTGGCACCGCACGCCACCGCCGAGAAGATCCGTGGCCGATTGGCGCGTTTCCTCTTCCGCGGATCCGACGCCGACGCCGTCGTCGCCACCCTGTCCGGAGGCGAGAGACTGCGGGCCGCACTGGCACGAATCCTGCTGGCCGAGCCTGCTCCGAAACTACTGATGCTCGACGAGCCCACCAACAACCTCGACATCACCAGCCGCCAACACCTCATCGACGCACTGAACACATTCGAGGGTGCGCTGATCATCGCAAGCCACGATCGCCCGTTCCTCGACGCCATAGCCCCTACCCGCACCATCGACCTGACGCCGACCGTGGAGCTCGCCGAGTCGGCCGAGGAAACACCCACCCGGGAGGAGTCAATGTGACGTTCGGTGGCCTTTCAGGGGGTCAATGTCACGTTGAGTGGACTTCGGAAGGGAGAATCGCGGGGTGGAGTACGCCTCGAATGCAGATGATGGGACGCAGATCGCGTACACGGTGGTGGGGTCCGGGCCGCCGTTGTTGATGGTGCACGGCAGCTTTCTGACGCACACGATCTGGCGGACGTTCGGTTACGTCAAAGCGCTACGCGGAAGTCGGCAACTTATTCTGGTCGACAGTCGCGGCCACGGTCGCAGCGAAAAGCCCCATACTCTCGACGCCTATGCCATGGCCAACATCGTCGGCGATCTGACGGCGGTACTCGATGCGGTCGGCGCTCCGACTGTCGACTATCTGGGGTATTCGTTCGGGGCGCGGGCCGGCCTCGCGTTGACGGCTGCGAAACCGGATCGCGTGCGTTCACTCGCGGTGGGTGGCGGTAGTCACGGCGCTCAGGCGGGAGCATTCGACAGGCTTTTCTTCCCGGGCTGCGCGGACGTGTTGGAGGAGCGCGGCATGGACGGTTTCATCGCGGCGTGGAACAAGCACCGCATGTTTCCAGTCGACGCCGGAACACGAGCGGTGTTCTCCGCCAACGATGCTCGGGCCATGGCTGCGTACATCCGCGCATGCGACGCCGATCCCGGACTACCCGACGAGATGTTGCAGCACTTCACCCAGCCGTCGCTGTTCTACGTCGGCAGCGAGGACCGGACCCGGCTCGACGACACCCGTGCCGCTGCCGCCCTGGTGCCCGACTCCGAATTGCACATCGTTCGCGGATTCGACCATGCGACGACGATGGCCGCATCGGCCGAGGTGCTCGAATTCCTCGAGCGGTTCTGGAGCAACTGAGCTCAGTGTCCACAATTCGCGTCGAGAATCGGGATCCCGCCGCGAGCAACCAATAATGGGCGCTCACGTCACCTACGACAACCGACCCTGCCGGCCCCACCCACAACTGATCTGAGTGTCCACAATTCGCGTCGAGGAGCGGGATCCCGCCTCGCAGAGCGAATAGTGGGCGCTCACATCACCTCTTCAGCGCAGGGAACTGGTCGTCACGCCACTCGCTGGCCAGTGGTCCGACGGCTGCGTCCTCACGGGCGCGCAACTCCACTCGACGGATTTTGCCCGAGATGGTTTTGGGTAGCTCGAAGAACTCGATACGCCGAACACGCAGGAACGGGGCCAGGTGCTCGCGTGCGTACTTCAAGATCTCGAATGCCGTGTCTTCGTTGGGTTCCCAGCCTGCTGCGAGCGCAACATACGCCTTGGGGACGGCCAACCGCGTCTCGTCGGGAGCCGGAACGACGGCCGCCTCGGCCACCGCAGGGTGTTCGATCAGCACGCTTTCGAGCTCGAACGGGGAGATCTTGTAGTCCGACGCCTTGAACACGTCGTCGGTGCGGCCGACGTAGGTGATGTAGCCCTCGGAATCCCGCGATGCGACGTCACCGGTGTGGTAGTAACCGTCGGCCATGACGGCAGCGTTGCGCTCGGGGTCCCCGAGGTAGCCGGTCATCAGGTTGAACGGCTGCTGCGCCAGGTCGAGGCAGATCTCTCCCTCGTCGGTGAGTTCACCGGTGGTGGGGTCGACGATCACCACGGGGACGCCGGGCAGTGGCCGACCCATCGATCCGGACTTCAGCACCGCACCCGGCGTGTTGGCAACCAGCGCAGTGGTTTCGGTCTGGCCGAAGCCGTCACGGATGTTCAGGCCCCAGTCCTGCTGTACCCGGGAGATCACCTCTGGGTTGAGTGGCTCACCGGCACCGATTGCCTCACGCAGCGATCCACCCCCGCCGGCGAGGTCTGCCTGAATCAGCATGCGCCACACTGTCGGTGGCGCGCAGAACGTCGTCACCTCAGCGCGGCGGATCTGCTCGAGCAACGCCTTCGCGTCGAACTTGCCGTAGTTGTAGATGAAGATGGTCGCTTCGGCAATCCATGGCGCGAAGAAACAACTCCAGGCGTGCTTGGCCCAGCCGGGCGAGCTGATGTTCAGGTGCACGTCGCCCGGACGTAGCCCGAGGAAGTACATCGTGCTCAGATGCCCAGCGGGATAGGAGATCTGAGTGTGCTCTACGAGCTTGGGCTTACTGGTGGTGCCGGAGGTGAAGTACATGAGCAGGCGGTCGGTGGGTGCGGTGACGGACTCGAACGGCCTGGCCTCCACAGAACGAGCATCCGAATAGTCGACCCAACCGTCATGTGCCGCAGTGGCGATACGCAGGTAGTCCCCCGGAACGTCGTCGAATTTTTCGGTATCCGAGGGGTTCACGATCACGGCGCGAGCATTGCCGCGCACTACTCGGTCGGTCAGGTCGGCGGGCCCGATCGCCGTGGTCGTCGGCATCAGCACCGCTCCGAGCTTCATCACCGCGAGCATCGACTCCCAGAGTTCCACCTGGTTGCCCAGCATCAGGATCACCGAGTCGCCGCGGCCGATTCCCTGCAGTTCGAGCCAACGAGCCACCTGATCGGAGCGACGCGCCATGTCGTCGAAACTGTATTTGGCCTCGCTGCCGTCCTCTTCGACGATCCACAGCGCGGTGCCGTCGTTGCCACGGGCAATTGCGTCGAACCAATCGATGGCCCAGTTGAACGTCTCGCCGAACGACGGCCATTCGAAAGTCGCTACCGCACGGTCGTAGTCGCCGTAGGTGTCGAGCAGAAGATCGCGTGCGTTTCTGAATGCCGTATATGCCGAGTCGACCATGTTTCCTCCTGCGCCTGTGATGCCCATCACCGCCACGGTAGGGCAGATGAACAATCCCTCGCTACCCCTGAACGGGGGTGGCAACTCGGCTAGCCTCGATCGCCGTGGCCATCAGATACTTCGCTATCGCATGCGCATTGGGGATAGTCCACGCTGCGTTCTCCGGCTATTGGGCTGCAGGTGGCCGGTGGATGCTCGATACCGTCGGTGCCTTCGCCACGGAGTGGGCCGACTCCGAACCGGCAACGGCACGAACGGCACTGCTGGTGCTTGCACTCGTCAAGCTGGCCGCAGCAATTCTTCCGGCCCTCGCATACATGAACCGGCCGCGCCTGGCAGCACGGAACCGGACCCGGCTGCCGTCGTTGATCTTCGGCATATCCTGGCCCGGCTCTGTGCTGCTGATCCTGTGGGGCGGAGCGTCGTTCGTCGGCGCGGTGATCGGCCTGATCGCTTCGGACGAGAACCGAAGCGTCAAGTACGGCCACTTGTTCTTCGACGGCATCTTCCTGCTCTGGGGTGCCGCGCTTCTGACGGCATTGGTCCTCGCCCGAAAAGCCCCGTACCAACCGCGCTAGATGCGCTCCCCGGTCTCCGGGTGGAAGAGATGGATTGCACCGTCGAGTCGCGTCAGGCCGATGCTTTCGCCGATCTTGGCCGGGGCTCGGACGGCCGAACGCGCAACCAACGACACCGGTCCCCCATCGAGACCCTTGACCTTCGGGTCGTCCAGGTGCGCGTAGAGGTAGGATTCGCTGCCGAGTTCCTCGATCAGATCGACCTTGCCCTCGAAGCCTTCACCGCCGCCGTGCACGATGCCGAGTTGCTCCGGGCGTAGCCCGACGGTGACGTTGTCGAGACCCAGGCTCGCGAGCTTGGTCAGCTCGTCGCGCTCGAGGGGAAGCAGGAAGCTACCGATCTGTACGCCACCCGAGCCGATGGGAACCGTCATCAGGTTCATCGCCGGCGAACCGATGAAGCCGGCGACGAACGCGTTGACGGGGTTGTCGTACAGGTCTGTGGGAGAGGCGAACTGCTGCAGCTTGCCGCCGCGCAACACGGCCACACGATCACCCATCGTCATGGCCTCGACCTGGTCGTGCGTGACGTAGACCGTGGTGGTGCCGAGCCGACGCTGCAACGCCGCGATCTGCGTACGCGTCTGGACTCGCAGTTTCGCGTCGAGGTTGGACAGGGGCTCGTCCATGCAGAACACCTGCGGCTCACGAACGATGGCGCGTCCCATGGCAACTCGCTGTCGCTGACCACCGGAGAGCTTGCCGGGCTTGCGGTCGAGGTACTCGGTGAGGTCGAGGATCTTCGCGGCCTCGGCCACCTTCTTCGTGCGCTCCTCGAGCGAGACGCCGCGCATCTTGAGTGCGAAACCCATGTTTTCCCCGACGGTCTTGTTGGGGTACAGGGCGTAGTTCTGGAACACCATCGCGATGTCGCGGTCCTTCGACGGCACCCCCACCATGTTCTTGCCACCGATCTCGATGGCACCACCGTCGATCTCCTCCAGTCCGGCGAGCATCCGCAGTGCCGTGGACTTGCCGGAGCCGGAAGGCCCGACCAGAACGACGAATTCGCCGTCCTGGATGTCGAGGTCGAGTGAATCGACGGCGAGCTTGTCGGCACCTTCGTAGACGCAGGATGCCTTCTTGTACGTGATTGCAGCCATGGGACTTTCTCCTACTTGATTGCGCCGAAGGACAGGCCGCGCACGAGCTTGTTCTGCGCGAACCATCCGGCAAGGACGACGGGGAGTGCTGCGAACGTCGCAGCGGCGGAAAGCTGGGCCCAGTACAGGCCCTGACCGGTGATGAATCCGACGAGGTACACCGGAATCGTCTGGGCCTGAACGGCAGTGAGGTTGACCGCGAAGAAGAACTCGTTCCACGAGAAGATGACGCAGATCAACGACGTGGCCGCGATGCCGGGCGAGACCAGCGGCAGGATCACCTCACGTACCGACGTCCACAGTGACGCGCCGTCCATACTCGCGGCTTCGAGCAGTTCGCTCGGCACCTCGAGGAAAAACGATCGCATCATCCACACGGCGATCGGAAGATTCATCGCGGTGTACAGCACGACCAAAGTCCAGATGTTGTCGAGCATTCCGATGTCACCGACGATGACGTACAACGGGACAATCGCGGCGACGACGGGCAGCATCTTGGTGGAGATGAAGAAGAACAGCACGTCCTTCGTCTTCTTGACCGGTCGCAGCGACAGAGCGAAGGCGGCCGGAACACCCAGCAGCAGAACGAAGATCGTCGAGACGACCGTCGCGAATGCCGAGTTCAACAGTGTCGTGCCGATGCCGCTCTCGAGAACCCCTCGATACTGATCGAGGGTCGGTGTGAAGAACAGCTTGGGCGGGTCGGAGTAGGCGTCGGCCTCCTGCTTGAAACCGGTGAGGACCATCCACAGCACCGGGAAGAAGAACGCGATGCCTGCGACCCAGGCGACGAAGGACCAGATGGACCCCGGGCCCCACTTGCTCTTGCGCTTGATCGGCGCGGAAGTAGTTGTCTTGTCTACGGTTGGGGTACTCATCACGCTGCCTCCTCGGTTCCGCTGAAGCTCTTGAAGATCAGTCTCAGCGCCAGGGTGCTGACGATGATGGTGGCCACGACGGTGACGACGCCCATGGCCGCGGCCTGGCCGATGTCGAAGCCGAGGAACGCTCGCTGGTAGATGTAGAACGGCAGGTTCGCACTCGCCACACCCGGTCCGCCGGAGGTCATCATGTAGACCGCGTCGAAGGTGTTGACCAGGTAGATCGCACCGAGAACGGCACCGAGCTCGATGAATCGACGCAGATGCGGGAGGGTCAGCTCACGGAAGAGTTTGACCGGGCCCGCACCGTCGACCCGTGCGGCCTCGGCGATGTCCTTGGGCATGGACTGCAGGCCGGCGAGGATGAGCAGCATCATGAACGGAGTCCACTGCCAGATGAGGTTCGCCATGACGGCAGGCAGCGGGTAACGCGAGACCCAGTCGATCTGATCGACACCGAACGGGCTGAGTGCAAAGTTGATGAGGCCGAAGACGGGATCGAACATCGTGGTCTTCCAGATCAGCGCGCCGGCGACCGGGGTGATGAGGAACGGGGTGATCAGTAGGGTGCGAATCAGGCTGCGGCCGATGAACTTACGATCCAGGAGCAGCGCCAGGAACAACCCGAGAACCACCGAGATGATGACGGTTCCCACGATCATGATCACCGTGTTGAGGGCGACCTCACGGAACTGACTGTCCTGGAAGACTGCCACATAGTTGTTGAGCCAGTTGAACTTCTGCGAACCCGGTCGCACGAGGTTCCACGACTGCGTCGAGTAGTACAGCGTGAACAGGAACGGGACTTGGGTGACCAGAATGGCGAACACCATGGCCGGGAGTAGCGGGCCGCGGCGACGCCACCCTTCCGCCTTCGAGATCGTCCTGGGTCTCGGTACGAATTCCTCGGAATCGGCCTGCGCCGATCGTGTTTCGGTGGTGGTCATCCCTGGCCCTCCTGGTACGTCTTGCCGACCACTTCGGCGTACTGCTGCGCTTGTTCGAGCGCGTCCTGGACGCTGATTCGCCCTGCCACGGCGGCGCTGATCTGTTGGCTGACGCGGGTTCCCAGGTCCTGGAACTCGGGAATGGTCAGGAACTGCACTCCGGTGTACGGAACCGGATCGACCGTCGGATTGTTGGGATCGGCACCGTTGATGGAATCGAGGGTGACCTGCCCATAGGCCGCGGATGCCCGTTCGTACTCGGGGATCTCGTAGGTGGACAGGCGGCTACCGGGAGGTACTCGTTCCCAACCCAATTCGTTGCCGACCTTGTTCAGGTATTCCTTGCTGGTCATCCACGAGACGAACTTCCATGCGTCGTCGGGATTCTCCGACGTCTTCGGGATACCGAGTGCCCAGGAGTACAGCCACCCGTTGTCGCCTTTGACCGCCGACGGCGCCTTGGCGTACCCGATCTTGCCGACGACGTTCGACGACGTCGGGTCTTCGAGTACCGACACAGCGGACGTTGCGTCGTACCACATTGCCGTATTTCCCTGCGACAGTTGCGTTCCACATTCGCTGAAACCGCTTGTCGCCGCGCCTGCCTGACCGTGCTCACGGACCAAGTCGACGTAGAACTGAACGGCCTGTTCCACCTCTGGGCTGTTGAGCTGCGCGTTCCAGTTCTCGTCGAACCACCGGCCACCGAAGGCGTTGATGACGGTATCCAGCGGGGCGAGTACTTCACCCCAACCGGGCTTGCCGCGCAGGCAGATTCCCGAGACATCAGGACTGTCGAGCTTCGCGGCCGCGTCGGCGACTTCCTGCCAGGTGGGCTCCTCCGGCATGGTGATTCCGGCGGCTTCCATCAGGTCCTTGCGGTACATCAAGAACGACGACTCACCGTAGAACGGCACCGAGTACATGCTGCCCTCGTAGGACAACGACTCCTTCAGTGTGGGGATGAAATCATCCTCGTCGTAACCCGGTGTGGCGTCGGCATACTCGGACAGATTGGTCAGCCAGCCGTTCTCGGCCCACTGTGGGGTCTCGAAGTTGCTGATCATCACCACGTCGAACTCACCACCGCCGGTGGCGACCGAGGCGGTGATCTTGGCACGCGCCTCGTTCTCCGACAGCGACACGAACTTCAGATTGATGCCGGGGTTCTCCGCCTCGAACTCCGGAGCGAGCGAAATGGCGTCGGACATCTGCGAATTGGAGACGATCGCCACGGTGATCGTCTTCCCGTCACCGTCACCGCCTATCGATCCGGCACCGGCGCAGCCGGATAACACCAAGGTTGTCGCCAGCGATGCCGCGACAGCCACTTTCGGTAGAACCCTCACTGAAATACCTTTCCATTGGAGGTCGCCGTTGCAGGAGCTTGCGCAACGAGCCAACGTGCACTTTCGATGTCGGTCACCAGGATCGAGGCCAGTCCGCCGCGCAGAGCACCGAGGAGCGCCTCGTGTTTACGTCGCCCACCGGTGACGAGCACGGCCCGATCGCACGCCCTGATGGCGTCGAGCCCCACCGACACAGTTCGGCCGGGGAGTGATCCTCCGGTATCGATGCCGTCGGCGTCGTAGAACCGTCCGCCGATTTCGCCGACTGCACCGAGGCGGCGCAATTCGTCGAGAACCTCGAGGTCGATGAAGCTTCCCTCGAACAATGTGGTGGACGTGGAAACGGGACCGATGCCGTACATCATCACATCGGCATCGGTCCCGGCTTTGAGGGCGCGCGAGATCACGGAATCCTGCTCCAGCGCAACCACTGTCGCCTGATCGGCGTACAGCGGAGCATTGAGCCGGACGGGTGTCGCCTGCAAGTACGAGGCGCAGCGTCCGAGCGTGTACTCGACACCGGTCTGATAATCGGCCGACGTGATGGAGCCGTCGAGCTGTACCACCGCAGCACATTTGGTGGATCGGGTCTTCAGCGAGCTCGCTACCGCCACCGTTTCGGGGCCCCAGGTAAAACCGAGAACGTCCTGATCCTTGAGTCGCCGCGACAGCAACGTCGCTGCCGCGCGGCCCAAGGACCCGTAGCCGCCGTCCGTTCCGTCGATGACGTCCGAAACGACCAACACCTCGGTGAGCCCGAACATCGCCTCCAGCTCTCGCTCGACGTCCGCATGCACGGTGCCCTGCAGATCGTCGGGGACGTTGATCTCGATCGTCACGAGACCCTGAGTACGAGCACGAGCGACCAATCGTCCAGCGGTCGGACGCGAAACTCCCAGCTTCACTGCGATCTCGGCCTGCGTCGCACCTTCGAGGTGGTACATCGTGGCGGCGCGCAGAGCGAGACGGAGATCCTCTCCGGACCGCACGGGCCTCGCTCTGCCGGACTCCGATCCGTCCATTGCGCCTCCCTGCTTGGTGAGCAGATGCTCAGCTCGTGTTCATCTGCTCATTAAGCTAACATTAAGGTGTGATCTACACAACACCCCCTCGCGACCGGCGACCCGTGCCACAGTTCATGCAGGCCAGCGTGCTCACCGGCGTGCAGGAGATACGAATGGAAGATCGGCCGGTGCCCACCCCGGCTCACGACGAGGTACTCGTCAAGGTCACCGCCGTCGGTGTCTGCGGTTCCGACGCGCATTACTACCGCGAGGGACGCATCGGCGACTACGTCGTCGACGGTCCGCTGGTACTCGGACACGAGGCTGCGGGTGTGATCGTGGCCGTGGGATCAGCAGTCGCCGACACCCGCGTCGGGCAGCGCGTCTCCATCGAGCCGCAGCGCCCCGATCCCACCAGTGCCCAGTCGCGCGCCGGCCGCTACAACCTGTGCCCGGCCATGGAATTCTTCGCGACGCCGCCGATCGACGGCGCGCTGGCGGAGTACGTTCTGATCCAGTCGGTATTCGCCCACGACGTCCCAGACTCGATCTCCGACGAGGCCGCAGCACTGTTCGAGCCGCTGTCGGTCGGTATCGCGTCGGCGCAGAAGGCCGGAATCACCGCCGGATCGAGCGTGCTCATCGCCGGCGCAGGTCCGGTCGGCATCGTCACCGCCCAGGTGGCCCGTGCTTTCGGTGCCACCGAAGTGATCGTCAGTGACATCGACGCACCGCGGCGCGACAATGCCGCGAAACTCGGCGCGACGCGGGTGCTCGATCCAGCAGTGGAGGACGTCCGCGCGCTCGACGTGGACGCGTTCATCGACGCATCGGGTGCCGCTCGGGCCGTCGTCGACGGCATTCACGCTGTGCGGCCGGCGGGTACCGTCGTACTGGTGGGCATGGGCGGTTCGGACTACCCGCTCCCCATCTCACTGATTCAGAACCGAGAACTGGTTCTCACCGGTGTCTTTCGGTACGCCAACACATGGCCGATCGCGCGCGAGCTCGTCCTGGCCGGTCGCGTCGACCTCGACGCAATGGTCACCGCGCGTTTCGGCCTCGATCGCGTCGAAGATGCCTTGAACGCAGACAAGCAACCCGGCAGCATCAAAGCCGTAGTGATACCCGGACTTTCGAAGGAGACGGACGTATGAAGTTGAACTCGCGCAATCTCGACGACTTCATCGAGGACGTGGCCGTTCCCACCTACGACCGTTCCGACATCACCGTGGGCATAGTGCATTTCGGTGTCGGCGGCTTCCATCGCGCCCATCAGGCGATGTACATCGACCGGTTGTTGCAACAGGGGCAAGGTTCCGAGTGGGGCATCTGTGGAGTCGGCGTACTTCCCGGAGACCGCCGGATGAAGGACGTCATGGAGGCGCAGAACTGCCTGTACACGTTGGCGCTCAAGCATTCCGACGGCACATGGGACACCCGCGTCATCGGATCCATCGTCGAATATCTCTTCGCGCCCGACGACGCAGAGGCCGTCATCGAGAAGATGGCCGCGGAGACCACGAAGATCGTCTCCCTCACGATCACCGAGGGCGGCTACAACTTCTCCGCGACGACGGGTGAGTTCGACGTCGAGAACCCCGCCATCGTCGCCGATCTCGCGGACGGGGCAGTTCCGGCAACGACATTCGGGCTCGTCGTGGAAGCATTGTCACGGCGTAAGGAACGCGGACTCATGCCGTTCACGATCATGTCGTGCGACAACATCGAAGGCAACGGCCACATCGCACAGTCGACGTTCACCACCTTCGCGCGCCTGAAAGATCCAGCTCTCGCAGAGTGGATCACCACAGAAGGCGCGTTCCCCAACTCCATGGTCGATCGCATCACTCCGGTCACGACACCGGAAGTGATCGAGGAACTATCGGCCCGATACGCCATCGACGATCAGTGGCCGGTAGCCGGTGAGCCGTTCACACAGTGGGTGCTCGAGGACAACTTCACGCTCGGACGCCCCCCTCTCGACGATGTCGGAGTTCAGGTTGTCGACGACGTCACTCCGTACGAGCTGATGAAGCTACGGCTGCTCAACGCCAGCCATCAGGCGCTCGCGTATTTCGGCTACCTCAGCGGTTTTCGACTGGTGCACGAGGTCTGTCAGGACCCGCAGTTCGCCGCGTTCCTACTCGCCTACATGGACGAGGAAGCAACGCCCACGCTGCAGGCCGTGCCCGGCATCGATCTGACCGAGTACAAGCACACACTCATCGAACGATTCTCCAATCCTGAGATCCGCGATACCGTCGCTCGGCTGTGCGCCGAGTCCTCGGATCGAATTCCCAAGTGGCTCTTGCCTGTCATCCGCAAGAACCTCGAGACCGGCGGTGAGATCACTCGCTCCACCGCGGTCGTTGCCAGTTGGGCGCGTTACGCCGAGGCCGTGGACGAATCCGGCGAGCCCATCGAGATCGTCGATCAGTTGAAGGATTCACTGGTGCCGATCGCGCAGAGTCAGCGGGAGAATCCGACGGCCTTCATCGCCAACCGAGCCGTGTTCGGGGACCTGATCGACAACGAACGCTTCGTCACCGAATACACGAAACAGCTGACATCACTTCAGGAGAACGGTGCGCGCGCAACCCTGGAGGCGCTCATGTCGACTCGCTGAATTTTTCGGTGTCTCGAACCTGGCCGGAGACGATGACGGTATCGCCTGCGCCGATCACCGTATCCGCCGTGGCGTAGGTGAACCCTTCACCCGGACGCTTGACTGCAACGACGGTTACTCCGTGCTTGGTGCGGATTCCGCTCTCGCCCAGAGTTTTTCCGAGCAGTGAGGCCGGGGGCGACGTCTTCGCCATGGCAAAGCCGTCGTCGAACTCGATGTAGTCCATCATCCGACCACGTACCAGGTGAGCTACTCGCTTACCCATGTCGTGCTCGGGCCGGACGACGTGGTGGACGCCGATCTGGCTGAGAATCTTGGCGTGCGCGTTGCTCAGAGCCTTGGCCCAGATGGTCGACATCGACAGATTCACCAGAGCGGATGCGGTGAGCAGGCTCGCTTCGAGATTTGAGCCGATGCCCACGACGGCGCGGTCGTACTCGTGTACCGAAAGCTGTCGCAACGACTCCTCGTCGGTGGTATCGGCCACCACAGCATGCGTCAAACGGTCTGCCACGCGTTGCACTACGGCCTCGTCGCTGTCGACGCCGAGCACCTCGACTCCCTGGCTCATCAGTTCCAGCGCCAGCGACTTACCGAAGCGGCCGAGACCGAGAACGACGACGACGTCGGAGGACGGTTTCCTAGCCAATGAACGGCCTTTCCGTGGGAAGCGTGTAGCGCCGACCGCGGTCGCGGGCGGCGAGAGCACTGACCAGAGTGATGGAACCGATGCGGCCCAGATACATCAGGACGATCAGAATCATCTGGCCCCAGCCGGGCAACTGCGCGGTGATTCCGGTGGACAGGCCCACCGTCGCGAATGCCGAGACGACCTCGAAAAGAAGCACGTCGAGGTCGAAGTTCGTACCGGCCAACAGCGCTACCACCGGCAGCATGATGAGGGCCACCCCGATCAACGCGACGGTCAATGCCTGACGTTGCACCCGTGGATCTATTCGACGGTCGAACACCGTCACCTCCCGATCACCGCGGATCTCGGCCACGATGACGAACAGCAGGAGTGCGAAGGTGGTGACTTTGATACCACCCGCCGTGCCGCCGCTACCACCGCCGATGAACATCAGGACGTCGGTGACCAAGAGGGTCGCGTTGTCCACATCCGCGTAGTCGACGCTGTTGAATCCTGCGGTTCGGGGCATGACGCCCTGGAACGTGGCAACGAGCATCTTGTCCCAGAAGCCGAATCCGCCCAGCGTCCTGGACCACTCGAACAACATCACCACAGTGGGCCCGAGGACCAGAAGAACGCCGGTGACGGTGAGTGTCATCCGGGTGTGGAGCGACCATCGCTTTCGTGCCCGAACGCCGCGGGAACGTGCGCGGAGGTGACGGGCGATCTCGAAGAGAACCGGAAATCCGATGCCGCCCAACACGACTGCGATCAGCAGCGGCACACAGATCCACGGGTCGGTGGCGAACCCGATCATGTTGTCGCTGAACAGAGCGAATCCGGCATTGTTGAACGCCGACACGGCATGGAAGACGCCCAACCAGAGCGCGCGCCCGGGTGGCTCGTCGTAGCCGATGACGAAACGCGCCGCCAGGGCCATCGCGACCACACTCTCGATGATCACGCTGGTGCGGAACACCCCGACGACGACACTCCTGACGTCGCCCAGCCCCGTCGTGCGTACCTCCGCCGCCGCATTGAGCCTGCCTCGCAGCCCGATTCGATCGGCCAGGACCAATCCGACCAGAGACGCGATCGTCATGATCCCGAATCCGCCGATCTGGATCAGGCCGAGAATCACGCCCTGCCCGAAAGCCGACCAGTACACCGGGGTGTCGACCACGATCAGACCTGTCAAGCTCACGGCCGAGGTCGAGGTGAACAACGCCTGGAGAACATCGGTGTCGTAGCCAGGCATAGTGGCCGCCGGAATCATCAGCACACCTGAGCCGAGCAGAATGGCGAACGCGAATCCAGACGCCATGACTCGTACCGGCGTGAGCCGAAAGACCGCGGACCATCGCGAGGCCGGGCGAGCGTCTGCCACTCGGCAGACAGTACCGGTGAGACGAGCCGCTTCGCGGCACGTGCGCGGAAGTTCGTAGCAGGGGTCGAGTTTCCGCGCACATGCGCGTCAGCGCTCCACCGCCTACGGCATCAGTCGACCAAGCGCTCCCCGGTCACAGTGGAGAACAGGTGGGTGCGCTCGGCGGCGTAGGAGAGCGTGATCGTCGATCCGCGTTCCGGTGGGATGCGGCCGTCGGCGCGGACGACGATGGGCTGACGCGTGCCGTTGATATCGGCCTGGCCGTAGACGTAGGCGTCGGCTCCGAGTTCTTCGACGACGTCGATGGTCACTTCGAGGCCTGCCCCGGTGGTGATCTGCAGGTCCTCGGGCCGCACACCGAGCGTCACTGTGTTCTCGCCGATTCCGGCGATGGCGGAGCGGGGAACCGGAACCACTTCACCGCCGAAGCGGACGCCGCCGTCGACGAGCGGTAGCTCGAGCAGATTCATTGCAGGCGATCCGATGAAGCCGGCGACGAACACGTTGTTCGGGTGTTCGTACATGCGCCTCGGCGAGTCACACTGCTGCAGCACACCGTCTTTGAGGACGGCCACGCGATCGCCCATCGTCATGGCCTCGACCTGATCGTGGGTGACGTACACGGTCGTCGTGGCGAGCCTGCGTTGCAGTGCAGAGATCTGCGCGCGGGTCTGCACTCGAAGTTTGGCGTCGAGGTTGGACAGCGGCTCATCCATGAGGAACACCTGGGGTTTGCGAACGATGGCGCGGCCCATGGCGACTCGCTGACGCTGGCCGCCGGAGAGCGCTTTGGGTTTGCGGTCGAGGAATTTGGTGAGATCGAGGATCTTGGCAGCGTCCTCGACGCGGCGCTTGATCTCGGCCTTGTCCTCGCCGGCGATGCGAAGTCCGAATCCCATGTTCTCGCCGACCGTCATGTGCGGATACAGGGCGTAGTTCTGGAAGACCATCGCAATGTCTCGATCCTTGGGCTGATGGTCGGTGACGTCCTTGCCGCCGATGGTGATGGCTCCCCTGTCGACTTCTTCGAGACCGGCGAGCATGCGCAGCGACGTCGACTTTCCGCAGCCGGACGGGCCCACGAGGACGAGGAATTCACCGTCCTGGATGTCGAGATCGAGCTGGTCGACTGCAGCTTTGTCGCCGCCGGGAAACAATTTGGTGACGCCCTGAAATGCAACGGTGGCCATGATGGTGGTCCCTTCACCGGCAGGAACGTGCCGGACGATCCGAGTGAGATTCATGTATGTGAATGGATGCCAGAATGCTGACTTCGTTTAGAAGTATGTATTACTGTGATGCCCATTACAAGGTTTCCATCGAAGGAGTTCGAGAAGAATGACCGACACCGTTTCACGAGTGCTCATCACCGGGGCCGCAGGCAACATGGGGGCGATGCTCAGGCCTCTACTGGCGACTCCCGGCCGCACGCTGCGCCTGTTCGATATCGCCGAGATCACCGACATCGATTCGGCCACAGAGGAATTCGTACAGGGTTCGGTCACCGATCGCGCTGCCGTGGCCGCCGCGGTGGACGGTGTCGATGCAATCCTGCACCTTGGGGGATTGAGCACCGAGGACTCGTGGGCCAACATTCTGTCGGTGAACGTCGACGGCACTCAGGCAGTCTTCGAAGCCGCTGTGGCGCAGGGGGTTTCTCGGATAGTGGTGGCGTCGAGCAATCACGCAGTCGGATTCTGGACGCACGACGAGGCAGGCGACTCGCCACTTCCGGGCGACGCCGTTCCGCGACCCGACGGATTCTACGGGTGGAGCAAGGCCGCGGTCGAAGCCCTGGGCAGGATGTACCACGACCGCTTCGGCATCGACGTCATCAATCTGCGTATCGGTTCGAGCTTCGCCGCGCCGCCCAACTACCGCGGCCTGGCCACCTGGATGTCGCCCGCCGACACTGCGCGACTGATCGAGGCGTCACTGTCGGACAGCGCCAAAGGTTTTCACACCGTGTGGGGCATCTCGAAGAACTCGCGCGCGTGGTGGTCCGGCAACGAGGGCGCGGAGATCGGGTACCTACCTCGCGACGACGCGGAACAGTTCGCCGAGCAGTTCCTCGCCGAACACGAGTGGACGTTCAGCGATCCGATCCTGCAACGAGTCGGCGGCGCATTCTGCGATCACCCGCTCGGCCAGCGGATGCGCTGACGCACCCTCTGCTCCACTCGACGTCCTCGGGCGGGGGATTCCCCGCCGCGGACGGACGAGTGGAGCGCCTGTTGCAGTCCGCCTTACGAATACGTTGTGACGATCGACCCCAACGCGTCGAGCTGGGGGCGGTTGACGAGACCGAGGTGATAGAGGTGCAGCTCGTTCGCCCCGGCGTCGACGGTCGCGGCCACATGCGCGGCCACCTCGTCGAGCTTCTTCGGCGGCAGTACCGACACGTAGGCACCCACATCGACCCCGTCGCCGACGGTCGCCCGGGTTGCCTGCACCACCGACACCGTCTCGGCCGTTCCCGGCCAGGCCGACACCAGCACCGCATCCACATCGGCTGGCACGGTGGCGGTCAGCGCAGGCGAAGGCCCGGTCTTCCACGGATCCGGGTGACCGTGCAGCGTCACGCGTGCCGACGGAGCCTGTTCACGCACGGCGGCAAGCACTTCCGCACGAAGGTGATCGGCGTCGGCGTGTCGGACGGCGAGCACCGCGTCGATCTCGTCGGCGGCCAACACGTCCGTGATCGCCGCACCTGCAGGCAAGGTTCCGGCCGACAGGGCGTCGACACCGTCGCGCAGCTTCTGCGTCACCTTCCCCGAGTCGACTCCTCGTTCGCTCCAGGCGTCGAGCTCGCGCTGTGTGCAGCTGATCGACATCAGCGTGTCGCCGATGTCCGGGAACGCGCCGTCCGTCTTCTCGTGTGGTCCGACATGAGCGAAGCCCATCTGCCCGCATGCCTCGACAGACACCCCGTGTACCTCGACGCCGCGGATCGCTTCGGCCGCGAGCGTGGCGCTGTACCGCACGATGTCGGGATGCCCTGGTGCGAGGGCATACCGATAGGCATCTCCGAAACAGTTGACGACGGACGCGTCGGGATGGGCGTGGCCGAGAATTGTGCTGTGTGTCAGCACGATCCACGCGTTCACCAGGAATCCGGCCTCCCGCAGCACACCCGCTGCCTCGCCGAACGCGTCCTCGGCACCGCCCCAGGCGGCCGTCCGCGCAGTGATCGTGTGCCCGGCCCAAGCGTCGGGACGAACCGGTCGATACAGCGCTGCGTGGTGGGCGTCGACCACTTTGTGCTGCGGATGCAGCGGGGTTGCCGCCCTGGTGGAGTGGTACGTCGCGGCGAGCGAGATCTCGTGCACCCCGAGTCTGTTGGCGCGTTCGACGAAATGCGGATCGCCCAGGACGTCCCAGGGGTAGGCGTGCGCGACGATGCGGTCGACGGTCATGAAGATCATCCTTTGATGGCTGATTTGTTCGGTAGAGAGAACTGAGTTCACACATGGGAACACAATTCGAGCCCAACTGTCCACGATTCACGCGACGAGCAGAGATCCGGCGAGCCCTGGGGGCATTCGACGATCCTCCACGTCCGCACGTGACCCGCGGTCGGACCTGGACACGCGATGGCATCTCCGGCGTGGAGCTGAACTGGGACAACACGGCCGCATGGCTGCTGACGCCCCCGGACGCAAAGACTCCACTGCCCGCGATCCTGCTCATGCACGGTCACGACGGTATGAAGTTCTACGGCAAGGAGAAGGTGGCAGACGGCCCCGACTGCATGGCACCCGACCTCGAGGAGTTGCGCAGGCGCGGATACGGCGGCAGCGCGCCAGCCGCCCGTCTGGTTGCAGCGGGTTTCGCAGTCCTGGTCCACGACGTGTTCCCGTGGGGCAGTCGCCGGGTGCCGTGGGAGGACCTCCCCGAGCGGGCTCGACGTGCAGGTGCCCAGCTGGAAGGGCTGCCGAGATACGAGGCGGCCGCCCGCGAGCACGAGCACGGACTCGCAAAAGTGGCAGCGCTGCAGGGCAGTTCATTGGCCGGGCAGGTGCTGAGCGAGGACCTGATCGCGCTGCAGGCACTGGCGGAGTGCCCCGAGGTGGACGCACACCGCATCGCCACTGCCGGATTCTCCGGTGGCGGAGTGCGCGTCGCACATCTACTGGCGTGCAGCGATCGCCTACGGGCAGGGGTGATCACGGCATCGATGAGCACGTTCGCCGATATCGCGAACGGTCACGCGGACGACACCACCTGGTTGATGATCACCCCGGGCCTGCCTGCGGTGTGCGATTGGCCGGAGATCGCCGGTGCCGCAGCCCCGACCCCATTGTTGGTCCAATTCGCTGAGCTGGATTCCCATTTCGGCCTCCCCGGCATGCGCGACGCCGAGGCGGCGCTCCGCCTCGACTACGGAGAATCGGAAACACTGTTCACACAATGGTTTTCGGAACCGCATCGATTCACGACGACCATGCAGGACGCGGCGGTCGGCTGGTTGAGCATGCACGTGTGACGGGGAATGCTTGACAGCGCTTGTGACTGCCGTCATAGTTGGTCCAGAAATTCACATAGAAGACGACCGTTCATATATGTGAACATACAAAACTTGCACGGCCCGGCTCACTCAGGGTCGGAAGACATCCCGCCAGACCCGCTCGCCGGCTTTCCATCCGGCCCCGAACGCTTCGGAGCGTCCCCATGGTCACCACCACACCCCCCCGGTCGGGGGGTACCCGCGCGCCGAGCGCGGCCGTCCCTCCCGTTCGACCGAAACGCAAGCGCCGCATCTCGGCCCCGTACATCCTGATCGCGCCCGTCGTCATCCTGCTGGCAGTGTTCATCTTCTACCCGGTCGGCAGCGTCTTCTACTACAGCCTGCAGTTCTACAACCCGACGACGCCGTGGGACAACGGCTTTGCGGGCCTGGAGAACTTCAAGCTGATGTTCGCCGACGACCTGTTCTGGAACAGCCTCGTCGTCACCGCCAAGTGGGTGGGCGTGCAGGTCGTGTTCCAGCTGATCCTCGGCCTCGGACTGGCCCTGCTGGTCAACGAGGTATTCCGCGGACGCGGCCTGGCCCGTGCCCTGGTGTTCTCTCCCTGGGCCGTCTCCGGCGTGCTCACCACCGGCATCTGGCTGCTCATCTACAACCCGTCGACCGGATTGTTCAAACTGCTGGGCAATATGGGCATCGGCGACGGTACCGCCGCGCCGATCGCCGATCCGGACACCGCGTTCTGGGCCACCAGCGTTGCCGAGCTCTGGCGCGGAGTTCCGTTCTTCGCCATTCTCATTCTCGCCGAACTGCAGAGTGCGCCCAAGGATCTGTACGAGGCTGCGAACGTCGACGGCGCGAACCGCTGGCAACGCTTCCGGTTCGTGACGCTGCCGCATCTCAAAGCCGTGATCATTCTGTCCACCCTGCTGCGCGGGGTCTGGGAGTTCAACAACGTCGATCTCCTCTACACCCTCACCGCAGGCGGACCGGCCGACGTCACGACGACGTTGCCGCTCTACGTCTCTCAGCTCGCGACCACCGCGCAGGACTTCGGATACGGATCGGCTCTGACCACCGTCGCGTTCGTCATCCTGCTCTTCTGCTCGATCCTCTACTTGCGCCTCAGCAAATTCAACAGCGATAAGGCCTGACGCACATGACCACTACCGCAGACCGTCCCGTCGTGACCAGTCCGCCGTCGGACCACTCCGAGAAGGTGCGCGTGCACCGCACCAAGCCACGCGTGTTCAGCGTCGGCCTTCCGTTGGCCGTCTACCTGCTCTTCACCCTCGTCCCGTTCTACTGGATGATCGTCTTCGCGTTCCGGCCTGCCGGGTCCAATTCGATGCTCCCCTGGCCCATCACGCTCGACCATTTCGACACCGTCTGGAACACCCTCGGCTTCAGCTTCTTCTTCAAGAACAGCCTCATCGTCGCCGGTCTGTCGCTGGTACTCACCACCTTCGTCGCACTGGCGACCGGCTATGCGTTGGCACGCTTCAAGTTCCGCGCCAAGATACCCCTGGTGATGGCCCTGCTGTGCAGCCAGTTCGTCCCCGGTGCGATGCTGCTCATTCCACTGTTCCAGGTGTTCCGCGAGATGGGACTGGTGAACAACCTGTTCGGACTCATCGTCGCCGATACCGTCTTCCAATTACCGTTGGCGGCAATGCTGATGGCAGGGTTCATCTCTCAGATCCCGGTGGAACTGGAGGAGGCAGCCATGGTCGACGGCTGCTCGCGTCTGAAGGCCTTCCGCATCATCATGTTGCCTCTGCTGCGGCCCGGCCTGATCGCCGTCGGCTCCTTCGCGTTCATCGGCAGCTGGAACAACTTCCTGTTCGGCCTGATGTTCATCAGTAGCCAGGACAAGTTCACCCTCCCAGTCGGATTGAGCTACACGATCGGCTCGTACAACGTCGACTTCGGCGTGCTCGCGGCGGGCGGCCTGATCGCCGCCGTGCCGGTGGTCGCCGTATTCGCCGTCATCCAGAAGTATCTCGTCCAGGGCCTCAGCGCCGGCGCGGTCAAGGGCTGATCATGACGTACGGAAAGAGAATCGACATGAATCGACGCACCTTGCTGCGCACCACCCTCGTCGGTGCGGTGGCCACGCTCGTGCTGGCATCCTGCAGTTCCGAAACCTCCCTGCCCGACGGTGCCCTCGGAGATCCGAACAGCGGCACCCTCACCTTCTGGGACAACAATGCCGGGCCGGATCGAACCCCGTTGTACGAGGAGCTGATTCGACGTTTCGAGGAGATCAATCCCGGCATCGACATTCAGTACGTCGGCCTACCGTCCGACAGTGCGCAGCAGAAATATCAGACGGCTCTCGCGGGTGGGTCCGCACCCGACCTGGGCATCGTCTCCACCGCATATCTCGCGCCCCTCGTCGCGCAGAATGCCGTGATCCCGCTCGACGACTTCATGGCATCCTCTCCGCAGAAGGACCAATACGATCCCAAGATCATCGAATCGGCAATGGAGTCCGGCGGCGGCGAGAACCTGTACGGTCTGCCCTTCACCAGCAACAACGCCACCCTGTGGTATCGAGCGGACTGGTTCGACGAGGCCGGAATCGAGCCACCCGATACCTGGGACGAGTTCTACGACGCCGCAGACGAACTGACCGACAAGTCCGCCGGAAGATACGGGTTCACCATCCGAGGCGGTGCCGGCTCGATCTATCCACTGTTGCAACACATGTTCGCCGTCACCGGCATCGACAACTTCTTCGACGGCAGCGAATCCACCGTCAACCGGCCCGAGATGGTTCGAGCCATCGAACGTTTCGCGGCGCTCTACGACGTCGACACACCTACCGCCGATGTCAACAACGGTTTTCCACAGATGGTCGCCAGCTTCGGTGGCGGTTCGGTGGCGATGATGCAGCACAACCTCGGATCACTGAGCAATCACCGCAAGGCGCTCGGCGACAAGGTCGGTGCCGTCGCCCTGCCTCTCGCGGACAACGGCGTCCGCACCGTGATGACGGACCCGTTCCCGTCGTACACGGTGTTCAAGAGCAGCCAGCACCAGGCAGCGGCCTGGAAGTTCCTAGAGTTCATGACCTCGCCGGAGTCGCAGGCCTACTGGAACGAGAACGTGGGGCAGATCCCGGTCAACGCCGACGCCCGCTCCACGCCCGCCTTCGAGGCGATGCCGTCCGTGCAAGCCGCCCAGGCCGCCCTCGACGATCCGAAGACCGTGTTGGTGACCCCGCCGGACTATCTGCCCGATTTCGGCAAGATCGTGCAGGTCCAGATGCTGGGTCAGTGGCAGAAGGTCCTCATCGGGCAGCTCAGCGCCCAGGATTTCGCCGACGACTTCGCCGAGAAGCTCAACCGCTCCAAGGCCAAATACGATGCCCGACAGGGTAAATAGGGGACTCATCACCATGTCCAGCGTCATCACCGAGGTTGCCGTCCAGGTCTTCAAGACCGAGGCTCGCACCGCCGTCGATTCCTACGGGCATCGACACCCCGGACCGTCGATACCCACCACTCAGGCACTGCTGCGCATCACAGATTCCGACGGCGTCAGCGGTTACGTCCTGGGTAAGACCAACTACCTGCGTGAAGATCAAGTGGAGCAACACTTTCGACCGGTCCTCATCGGCACCGATCCGCTGCACCGCGAGGAAATGGACCGCAAATTCGCAATTCGGCAACGCACGCGAGCCGTCGAACTTCCCGAACACACCTGCAGTTACCTCGACCAGGCACTGTGGGACCTGGCGGGCAACCGATTCGATACCCCTGTGTGGAAGCTGCTGGGCGGAGCGCGCAGCGAGGTCAAGGCCTACGCGAGCACCATGTGCGGCGACACCATCGAAGGTGGCCTGTCCACTCCACAGGAGTATGCGAATTTCGCTGTTGCGCTGAAAAATCAGGGCTACCAGGGAATCAAACTGCACACCTGGATGCCGCCGCTCGAAGGGGCACCGAGCCTCACGCGGGACATCGAGGCCTGCGCGGCGGTGCGAGATGCCGTCGGACCAGGGTTCTCGTTGATGCTCGACGGCTATCACTGGTACTCACGTACCGACGCCCTCAAGCTCGGCCGGGAACTCGACGCACTGAAATTCGACTGGTTCGAGGAGCCCATGGACGAATTCTCGATGCGCTCGTACAAGTGGTTGGCGGATCAGATCGATACTCCCGTCATCGGCCCGGAGACCACTCCCGGTCGGCATCGTTCGCGAGCGGACTGGATTGCCGACGATGCCTGCGACATCCTGCGCGTCGGTGCGATGAACGGCGGCGGCATCACCCCGGCATTGAAGACCGTGCACATGGCCGACGGCTTCGGGCTCGAGTGCGAGATCCACGGCAACGGTGCCCCCAATCTCGCACTGGTGGGCGGCGCTCCGAACATCCAGTGGTACGAACGTGGCCTGCTGCATCCACTGGTCGACTACGACTGGGTGCCGCCGCACCTGAAGTCCATCGTCGATCCGATAGACGCGAACGGGATGGTGCAGATGCCATCGCGACCAGGCCTGGGTGAGGACATCGACCTGGAGTACATCTCGAACAATCTGATTGCCGAGTACTAGTGTTCGTCGGCGACATCCGTGTCCGCGTATGAAGCATCGTTCATCATGAGGGACACTGTCTCCATGGTGAACGATGTCACGGCCGCTGCGGTGTCCGAGAGCCAGCCGGTGAAATCCGCGGAGCGCACGATCCACATCCTCGAGACGCTGGCCGCATCCCCCACGCGCATGAGCCTCGGCGAATTGCAGGAGGCGTGCGGGTACCCCCGATCGAGTCTGCACGCCTTGCTGAGGACGCTCAAGGACCTGCGCTGGATCGAGGCCGACGAGTCCGGCTCGCGGTACGGCATCGGCACCCATGCCTTGCTCACCGGCACGTCCTACCTGGACAAGGACTCCGTCGTCGGTCGAGCGGCGGCAGTACTGGAGACGCTGCGCTCGGACGTTCGGCACACCGTCCACTTCGCCCGACGCGACGAGGACTGCGTCATCTACCTCGCCAGCCGCGGTTCAAAGCTCGAGGTGCGACGCATGCACCGCGTCGGACGCAAGTTGCCGTGCCACGTCACCGCACTCGGTCAGGCACTGCTCGCCGAACTCACGACCGACGAGGTGACACAGCTGCTGCCGAAGAAACTCGAGCGGTACACCGAGAACACCATCGTCGATCGTGACGCCCTCATCGCCGAACTCGCGCAGGTTCGCCGTCGCGGTTGGTCGTTGGAACAGGAGCAGGGCACCGCCGGCGTGGTCTGCATAGCGACCGTCGTGCCCTATCGAATCCCGGCCACCGATGCGCTCAGCGTCTCGATGCCCGCGGAAGTTGCCTCCTACCCGGGCGAACTGGAACGTATCGCCGGGGTGCTCACCGACCACGCCGCCGCCTGGGCCCGAGAGCTACGGGCCGAGGGAGTGCGGTAGAGCCGCTTCGCGGCACGTGAGCGGAAACTCGTAGCAGGGGTCGAGTTTCCGCTCACCTGCGCGTCAGCGCTCCAGGTCAGCGCACCACTGCCTTCGCCACCGTCCAGGCCCGTCCCTGCTCGCTCAATGTGAATCCCAGACCCGGGCGAGCGGACAGATGCATCCGGCCGTCTCGGGTTTCGAGGTGCTCGTCGAACAGCGGGTCCAGCCAGTCGAAGTGCTCCACCCAGGTCTGCAGGGGATACACCGCCGCCAGGTGCAGATGGATCTCCATGGCGAAGTGCGGGGCGAGTTGCAGATTGTGGTGCTCGGCCAGCGTGGCCAACTTCAGGAATTGCGTGATTCCGCCGATGCGCGGTGCGTCGGGCTGCAGGATGTCGACCGCGCCGGCCTCGATGAGACGAACGTGCTCGCCGACGCTGGCCAACATCTCCCCCGTCGCGATGGAGGTGTCGAAATTCCTGGCCAGCATCGCATGCCCCTCGGCGTCGTAGGCGTCGAGCGGTTCTTCGATCCAGACGAGGTCGAACTGCTCGAGGATCCGGCACATGCGGTTCGCCGTCGGACGATCCCACTGCTGGTTGGCGTCCACCATCAACGGGACGTCGTCGCCGAGAAACTCGCGCACCGCGGTGACGCGGGCGATGTCGGTGCGCCAATCAGGCTGTCCCACCTTGAGTTTGATGCCTCCGATTCCGCTCGCGAGCGAGATGGCGGCGTTCTCCATGACCTCCTCGATCGGCGTGTGCAGAAATCCACCGGAGGTGTTGTAGGTCTGCACCGAATCGCGTGACGATCCGATCAGCTTGGCCAGCGGCAAGCCTGCCCTCTTGGCCTTGAGATCCCACAGCGCGATGTCGAACGCGGCAATCGCCTGCGTCGCAACACCACTGCGGCCCACCGACGCTCCAGCCCACACGAGCTTGGTCCAGATCTTGCCGATGTCGTTCGGGTCCTCCCCGATGAGTACCGGAGCGATCTCCTGGGCATGCGTGAATTGGGCCGGCCCGCCAGCACGCTTGGAGTACCCGAAACCGATTCCCTCGTGACCCTGTTCGGTGCGAATCTCAGCGAACAGGAACACCACCTCGGTCATCGCCTTCTGCCGACCGGTGAGCACCTTGGCATCGCTGATCGGATTCTTCAGCGGCAACACGATCGAGGACAGCGTCACCTCGACGATGCGGTCGATACTTGCGGCACCGGGGGCCAGGGCAGCGATCGCAGCATCCGGGGCGGTGAGGCCGCTTGTCGGTTTGTCTGTGGCGATGGTCATCTCTCAGGCTCCTGATGTCGTCGATTCACTTTGTCTCACAGACTATTTCGACGATCGATGTGGGTCCAACACCAATTATCGGCCAATTGATGCCGCCAGAGCATCGATGTTCGATGCAATATCGGCCACCCGGCCGACAAACGTGTGATGCGTGACGCCGGACGAGTGGGGCGTCATCAGCACATTGTCGAGATCGCGAAACGGCAACACACTCGGCTCGCCCATCCCGTCCGGCCCCGGGTAGCGGTACCAGACATCGATGGCGGCTGCGGCAATATCGTTGCGCGACAAAGCGTAGAACAGTGGTTGTTCCTGCACCAAAGGTCCACGACCGACATTGACGAGCACCCCGTCGGGACCGAGCCTGCGCAACTCCTCGGCACCGATCATCCCGCGTGTTCGTTCGTTCAGCGGTGCGGAGACCACGAGAACATCGGCGAAATCGGCAAGTCTTGTCAAATCCTCTGCATCCGAAACCCATTCGAGGTTCTCATCCGGTGCCCGTCCACTCCCGGTGACGGCAGCACCCACCGCACCGTACGCCCGAAACAGCTGCCACGTTCGCTTGCCGATATGCCCGAACCCGACGAATCCGATGCGGGCGCCACTGAGTGACAGTGGTTGCGCGATCGTCGGGTCGTAGACAGAAGTGGCGAACACTCCGGAGCGGAGTTCGCGATCCTGCTGGAGGAACTTGCGCCGCAGCATCACCGTCGCAGCAACGACGTACTCGGCAATCGACTGCTCGTGGTGAAAGGTGTTGCACACCTGCACATCGGGACCCAATCCGGAGCGATCGACGTTCTCCGTTCCGGCACCGGCAACGTGCACCATGCGCAGCTTCGGGGCAGCGCTGCCCATGTCCGCACTGAACTTGCCGCCGATGTAGACGTCTGCATCGGCAAGTTCGCCGATGACCCGACTCTCGTCGAACGGCACGCACCAGATTACCTCGGCACCGGCGGGCAGCCCCGCCTCGAACTGCTCCCGATGGGGCAGCACATTCCGATCGCCGACGACGATCTTCATCAGCGCACCAGAACTCATCGAACCAGGGCCGGCCGCTTGCTGTCGAACGTCCAGCCCTCGATCAGATACTGCATACCGATGGCGTCGTCGCGAGAACCGAGACCCTCCTTCTGATACAGCTCGTGTGCTGCATCGATCTGCTCGAAGTCGAGTTCGACACCCAGGCCCGGCTTGTCGGGCACCGTGAGGTATCCGTCCTCGATCCTGAACGGCTCCTTGGTCACTCGCTGCCCGTCCTGCCAGATCCAGTGGGTGTCGATGGCGGTGATCGTCCCGGGAGCGGCAGCAGCGACATGGGTGAACATTGCCAGGGACACGTCGAAGTGGTTGTTGGAGTGCGATCCCCATGTCAGTCCCCACGCATCGCAGAGCTGCGCGACACGTACCGACCCGGCCATCGTCCAGAAGTGCGGATCGGCGAGTGGGATGTCCACCGCGCCGGATCGGATGGTGTGGCCCATCTCGCGCCAGTCGGTGGCGATCATGTTGGTCGCGGTCTGCAATCCGGTGGCGCGCTTGAATTCGGTCATCACTTCGCGGCCCGAGAATCCACCCTCCGGTCCGACGGGGTCCTCGGCATAGGCCAGCACATCGCGCAGGCCGCGGCAGGTGTCGATCGCATCCTTCAGGAGCCAACCACCGTTGGGATCCAACGTGATTCGGGCCTCGGGGAATCGCTCGGCCAGCGCTCGCACCGCGGCAGCCTCCTCGGCCGCGGGCAACGCACCACCCTTGAGCTTGAAGTCCTGAAACCCGTATCGGGCCTGCGCCGCCTCGGCGAGGCGCACGATCGACTCGGGATCCATGGCCTCCTCGTGCCTGATACGCATCCAGTCATCGGCCCCAACCGCCTCGTCGGCTGCACCGCGGTACGCGAGGTCGGTCTTGTTCCGATCGGCCACGAAGAACAGATAGCCCAGTGCCTGAACCTTCTCGCGCTGCTGTCCGTCGCCCAACAACGCCGCGACGCTGACGCCGAGGTGCTGGCCGAGCAGATCCAGTAATGCAGATTCCACCGCGGTCACAGCGTGTATCGCGATCCGCAGATCGAAGGTCTGCGCTCCGCGTCCACCGGCATCACGATCCGCGAAGGCGCGGCGCATCTCTGCGAGAATTGCGTTGTAGCGGCCGACTCCCTGACCCTCGACGAGCACGCGCGCATCCTCGAGAGTCTGCCGAATCGCCTCTCCCCCCGGCACTTCGCCGACGCCGGTGCGCCCGTCCGAGTCGGTGAGCACCACCAGATTGCGGGTGAAGTACGGGGCGTGGGCTCCGCTGAGGTTCAGCAACATGTCGTCGTGCCCCGCGATCGGAATGACGCGCATCTCGGAGACGACTGGTGTGCTGGTGTGGACGTTCATGTCCGGCCTTTCTCGTACGCCTTCAGTGACTCGGCTCACACGACAGTAGAAGTCCTGATCGATTCCTGTCCAAGACCATCTGCGCATCGACCGATGCAGTAGCGGCATCGGTAACGACACCCGAAGCGCATCAGCCCTGGCAGTGCGATCGATACCGAGACTGAATCAAATACGACATTTTTAGACTTGGACATGTATCGATCGGCCTTCTACCGTGGTGAGCTATGAGCCAGGTCACGCCTCGGCGTCAGCGCACGTACCGCATCACAGCCTTAGGAGTCACCCCATGACAGCGTCGACGACACAGTCCACCCACCTCACCGGCCGGATGATCATCGCCGGTGTCCCGGTCTTCGGTGCCGGCACGCAGATTCACGGAATCGACCCCAGCACCGGCGCGAACCTCGAGCCCGCCTACGGTCACGGCGGCAACAGCGACGTCGAGAAGGCCTGTGCCGCAGCGGCCGAAGCATTCGCCGATTACCGCGCCACCTCCTCGGAAACCCGAGCTCAGTTCCTCGAAACCATCGCAGACAACATCGCAGCACTCGGCGACACACTGATCGAGCGCACCGTCGCCGAGTCCGGACTTCCACTGGCCCGCATCACCGGCGAGGTCGGTCGCACCACCGGACAACTGCGCTTGTTCGCTTCGGTTCTGCGCGAGGGTAGTTGGAACGGTGCCCGCATCGATCCGGCTCAGCCCGAGCGCACACCGCTCCCACGCGCCGACATCCGCCAGCGGCAGATTCCACTGGGCCCGGTTGCGGTGTTCGGGGCAAGCAACTTCCCGCTCGCCTTCTCCGTCGCCGGCGGCGACACCGCCTCTGCTCTCGCAGCCGGATGCCCGGTGGTCGTCAAGGCTCACGATGCCCATCCGGGAACGTCCGAACTGGTCGGCCGGGCCATCACCGACGCCGTCGCCTCCACTGGAATGCCCTCGGGAACGTTCTCTCTGCTGTTCGGTTCGGGCCGCGGACTCGGCACCGCGCTGGTCACCGACCCTCGAATCAAGGCGGTCGGATTCACCGGATCGCGTTCGGGTGGAATGGCTCTCGTTGCCGCCGCAGCCGGTCGTCGCGAGCCCATCCCGGTGTACGCCGAGATGAGTTCCATCAACCCGGTGTTCGTCTTGGACGGCGCTCTGGCCACCCGCGGTGCCGAGCTCGGCCGCGCCTTCGTCGCTTCGTTGACGATGGGCTCGGGCCAGTTCTGCACCAACCCCGGTCTCGTCATCGCCGTCGACGGCCCGGGCCTGCAGTCCTTCACCGACGCAGCGACGGCGGCGGTACAGGAATCCGCCCCCACCACGATGCTGACCCCGAACATCGCCTCCAGCTACGCGGACGGTGTCGACACCTTGAGCGAAGTCGTGACCGAGCTCGCCCGCGGTACCGACACACAGGCCCCGAATGCCTGCCGCGCAGCGTTGTTCGAGACCGATGCCGACACCTTCCTCACCTCCGAGGCAGCACAGGCCGAGGTATTCGGCGCATCGAGCCTCGTCGTTCGCTGCGCAGACGCACAGCAGGTTCGCGACGTCGCCGCGCTGCTCGAAGGTCAGCTCACCGCTACCGTTCACGCCGACGAGTCCGACCACACCGAGGCAGGCAAGTTGCTCTCGGTTCTCGAACTCAAGGCCGGCCGCATTCTGTTCGACGGATGGCCCACCGGCGTCGAGGTCGGCCATGCGATGGTGCACGGCGGCCCCTTCCCCGCCACCTCCAACTCCCGCACCACCTCGGTCGGATCACTCGCCATCGAGCGTTTCCTGCGTCCAGTTTCCTACCAAGATGTTCCGAAATCACTGCTGCCCAATGCAATCGCCGACGGAAACCCCGAGGGGATCTTCCGTCGCATCGACGGCCAGCTCACCCAAGACTGATTCACCCCCACCCAATTTTCGAGGAGACCCCCATGCTCGACGGAGTCCTGTTCTTCCCCGTCACCCCGTTCACCGCCTCCGGCGAGGTCGATTACGACCTGCTGGCCGCACACATCGCGAAGGGTGTCGACGCCGGACCCGGTGGAGTGTTCATCGCCTGCGGCACCGGCGAATTCCACGCCCTCGAAAGCGAGGAGTTCGGCAAGATCGTGCGCACCGCAGTCGATGTCGTCGCGGGCCGGGTTCCCGTGTACGCCGGCGCAGGCGGATCCGTCGCCCAGGCAAAGGCGTTCGCGGCCAGCGCGAAGACCAACGGAGCCGACGGCATCCTGCTGCTGCCTCCGTACCTGGTGACAATGCCGCAGGCCGGTCTGGTCAACTACACCAAGGCCGTCGCCGCCGCATCCGATCTGCCGTTGATCGTTTACAACCGCGGCAACGCCCGCTTCACCGAGGAATCCGCCGTCGAGGTGGCACAGCTGCCCACCGTCGTCGGATTCAAGGACGGCACAGGTGATCTCGATCAGGTCGGCCGCATCGTCCGTGCAGTTCTGGATGCCCTCGAGCCGTCGGGCAAGCCCTTCCAGTTCTTCAACGGCCTCCCCACCGCCGAGGTCTCCCAGCAGGCGTACCGCGCGATCGGTGTCACGCTGTACTCCTCTGCGACGTTCGCCTTCGCGCCCGAATTGGCACTGGCGTTCTACCGGTCGCTGGACAGCGGCAACGAGAAACTCACTGCCGCATTGCTTCGCGAGTTCTTCCACCCGCTCGTGCGCTTGCGCGACAAGGTGCCCGGCTATGCCGTCTCCCTCATCAAGGCCGGCGTGACGATGGAAGGTATCGAGGCTGGGCCCGTTCGCCCACCGCTGGTGGACATCAGCGCACCGCATCTCGAGGAACTCACCGCAATCGTTGCCGCCGGCCGGGCCGTGCTGGCAGACGAGCTCGCGGTGCACTGATGCAGGATCCGGTTCTGATCACCGGCGCTCGAATCACTCCGATTGCCTTCGTCGATCCTCCGTTGCTCAACACCGTCGGCGTGCATCAGCCCTACGCATTGCGCGCCATCATCGAGTTGGACACCGATACCGGCGTTGTCGGGCTCGGTGAAACGTACGCCGACACCGCTCATCTTGCCCGACTCGATGCCGCAGCTCAGGCCATCACAGGCTTGGACGTGTTCGCACTCAACGGGATTCGAGATGCAATCGATACGATCCTCGGCACGCTGTCGATCACCGGCGGAGACGGCGTCGCAGGCATGATCACCACGGCCAGCACCACCGATCGAGTGTTCTCCCCGTTCGAGATCGCGTGCCTGGACGTGCAGGGCAAGGTCCTGGGTCGACCGGTCTCCGACCTGCTCGGCGGCAAGGTTCGGGACTCGGTTCCGTTCAGTGCGTATCTGTTCTACAAGTGGGCAGCTCATCCCGGCCGGAAACCCGACGAATGGGGCGAGGCGATCGATCCGGACGGCTTGGTTCGTCAGGCCCGAAAGATGATCGACGAGTACGGCTTCGGAGCCATCAAGGTCAAGGGTGGCGTCTTTCCACCCGACGAAGAGATCGCCGGAATCAAGGCGCTCCGCGAAGCATTCCCGGAGCTGCCGCTTCGACTCGACCCCAACGCCGCGTGGACGGTCGACACCTCCATCCGAGTCGCTTCCGAGCTGGACGGCATCGTGGAATACCTCGAAGACCCGACACCCGGTCTCGACGGGATGGCCGAGGTCGCGCGCGAGGCGAAGATGCCACTGGCGACCAACATGTGTGTCGTCGCTTTCGATCATCTGAAGCCCGCGGTGGTGAAGGATTCGGTGCAGGTGGTGTTGTCCGACCACCATTACTGGGGTGGACTACAGCGATCGAGGTTGCTCGCCGGAATCTGCGAGACGTTCGAGATGGGGCTGTCGATGCACTCCAACAGCCACCTCGGAATCAGTCTGGCCGCCATGGTTCATCTCGCAGCGGCGACACCGAACTTGACCTATGCCTGCGACACGCATTGGCCATGGAAGAACGAGGATGTCGTCGTGCCGGGCGTGTTGAACTTCGTCGACGGCGCAGTGGCCGTTCCCACCGGGCCCGGTCTGGGAATCGAGATCGACGAGGACGCGCTCGCGGCACTGCATCAGCAGTACCTCGACTGCAGAATTCGCGACCGCGACGACACCGGCTACATGCAGAGCATTAATCCGAGCTTCGAGAACACCTGCCCACGTTGGTGATCGGACTCTACGTCTGCAGCGGCGCGACGATGTTGACGAGCATCGTCGCGATCGTGGCGACGACTATGCGGCGATCCGCGGCGTAGCCGCTCTGGAACCAGGTCATCGCAGTGTGGCTGATTCCGCCGATCGCAGCCGTGGCGAGCAGGTCGACATCCATATCGGGGCCCGAGGGCACCTCACCCGCGAACGTGCGGAGGTAACCGAGCAGAAGTGTCCCGAATTGCTGCATCACCGTCAGATACGTCTGCTCGACGCGAGGACTGACCCCGAGCACCTCCATCCACACCACGCGGGCAAGGTGCGGGTCCTCGACAACCTGGAAGAAGGGGTCGAGCAACTGCTTCGCAACCTCCCTCAGATCGCCGTCTCGATTCACCTGCACAATCGCGTCGGACACCGAATCGGTGAGGCGTGCAATGCATTCGGCATAGACGGCAAGCAGTAGGTCCTCGGTCTTGTCGAAATACTGATAGAAGTGCCGGTCGGCGATCTTGGCCTCGCGGCACAGTCCGCGCACAGTTGCGGCGCGGTACCCGCTGCTGCCGAACACCCGCAGTCCCGCGTCCAACAGCTGTCGCCGCCTGCGATCGTCGCGGTCGGCCGCGCTTTCACCGCCGTAGGCGCGGCCGGCCGCTTCGGACACTGTACTCATGACCGTCGGGCATCCAGTTCGGCAGTGAGCCTGATCAATTCGGCGTCCCGCTCCATCGCGGCGTCCATGATCGGGTTGACGATGCCGCGCAGTATCGAGATCGGAATCCAGCGACCGGGCACGGCGATTCGCGGAGCTCGCCGCCTGATACCTCGAACGGCCACGCGGGCCAGCTTGTCGGGGGTGATCGGGCGGAGCAGCGGTGTGGGGAAGGCGCGGGCGGTCATGGCCGTCGCGACGTCATCGCCGCCGAACGCGACTTCGGCGATCGGCGTCGCGACCCATCCCGGATACAGCACTCCCGCCGTCGCTTTCGTGCCGGCCAGCTCTGTACGCAGAGCACGACCGAGCTGTTCGACCGCGGCCTTCGAGGCTGCGTACGGCGCATTCGCCAGGCCGTTGAGGTAGGCGTACGTGGACGAGGTGAGTAGCACGTAGCCCCCGGACTCGACGATGTGCGGAAGGGCAGCACGCACTGTGTTCCACACGCCGATCAGGTTGACGCCGATGACCCGCTCGAACACGCCGTCCTCGACCGATCGAACGGTCGATGCCTGTGCACCGCTGGAGATTCCGGCGTTGGCCATCACGACGTCCAGCTTGCCGAAGGTGTCGATCGCGGTCGCGACGGCGGCGTCGAGCTGCTCCCGCACGGTGACGTCGGCATAGGCGATTGCCACGCGTTGGTTGCCCAGCTTCGCTGCTACCGACTCGAGATCGGTCGACGCCATGTCGACCAGGACGATCGAGGCACCGCGTCGATGCAGTGCTGCCGCCACAGCAGAGCCGATACCGCCTGCCGCACCGGTGATCAGCGCTACCTGGCCCGAATGATCCTTCATGCCGATACCTCGTCCTTCGTCGTCACGTCGGTGGACGACCGATGGATGTGATGGGCTTCCGGCCGAAAACGCTTGGCCCACCGTCGGAACGTGAAGCTGAAGCCGGGGAACATGGCGACGACATGCCCGGATTTCGACTGGTACCAGCTGTGGCAGCCGCCGTCCTTCCAGACGGTGCCGTCCATCTCGCGGTGAATCGTGTCGGTGTACTCCTGCTCGGCGGCGGCAGTGACCTCGATGGCGGTTGCACCCGCGTGCTGAACTGCGTCGACGGCTCGCACGATGTACTCCATCTGCGCCTCGATGAGGAATATGGTGGAGGTGTGCCCGATTCCGGTGTTCGGTCCGGTGACCACGAACAGGTTGGGGAAACCGGGAATCGTGGTGCCGAGGTAGGCGCGGGGGTAGGGATCCCAGACCTCGGACAGCGCCCGGCCGTCCCGCCCGATCACCGGATACGAGATGACCCCGTCGGTGGCGTCGTATCCGGTCGACCACACCAGCAGGTCGACGTCGACGTGTTCCCCCGAGGTGGTCACGATCCCGGTTTCGGTGATCTCGGCGATGCCGTCGTTCTTGTCGTGCAGGGTCACGTTCGCTTCTCCCAGAGCGGGATACAGCGTGTTGGACAGCAGCACCCGCTTGCACCCGATGGTGTAGTCGGGGGTGACTTTCGCCCGAAGCTGGGAGTCCGGAACCTGAGACTCGATGTGCTTCAGGGCAGTCCGCTGGGCCACGGCTTTCAGCATCCGCCGCGAGTACTTGAATCCGATGATGCGGGTCTCGAGGCTCCAGTAGATGCCGGCTCGCACCAGCCGACGAATGGGCTCGAATCGCAGCAACTTTCGTTGCAGCGGCGTGAATTCGCGATCGTGACGCGGCATCACCCAGTGTGGCGTGCGCTGGAAGACGTGCAACGCTTCGACGTCGGGCTGGATCGCGGGGATCACCTGTGCGGCGCTGGCACCGCTACCGACGATGGCTACCCGTTTTCCGGCGTGATCGTAGGAAGTGTCCCAGTCGTTGGTGTGGAACTGCTTGCCGCGGAACTTCTCTCGGCCCGAGAACGGGGGGATCACCGGGGTGCTGAGCGGCCCGGATGCATTGACGACGAACTTCGCTGCGTAATCACCGCGAGGCGTGGTGATCAGCCAGTGATCGCCGACCCATTGGATCTTCTGAACGTCGGTGTCGGCATGTGTGCGTTGCGGCAGCCCGTTGGACTCGAGCACGTGCTGGGTGTAGCGCTCGAGTTCCTCCCGCTCGGCGAACATGCGCGACCATTCGAAAGGTTCCGACGCGATCGAATACAGCGGACTCTGCACGTCGACGGCTGCACCCGGGTAGCGGTTCTGCTTCCAGGTTCCACCGAGAAAGGGCCTTCGCTCGAGAATGACGAGGTCGTCGATACCGCGGTCGAGCAGGGCTTTGGCGGCGCATTGACCTCCGAAGCCGCTACCGATGATCACCACGGTGTGAATACGCATGTCGACGAACCCCTCCAGCACAAGACGCAATCCGATGTTGCGTGTCATCACACTAAAGTGATGACGCTCGATTCCGCAATGGCGGTTCCCTTGTTGTTCACCGTCGTCGGGCACTATCGGCGTCGAACCGTCGAACGAAAGGTGCGTGAGATGTCTACTGAGGTGTCCTTACCGGCAAACGCGTCGCGGCTGCGTCGCATCGCCAGAATTGCCGTGATCGCAGCGGTCGTACCGCTGGTCCTGTTACCGACGGCGGCAACAAGCGCGGCCGAGACGCCTGCCGAGAATCTGCAATCTCTGACCGACGTTCTTGCAGACCGTCTGGCCACCGCAGACAGCGTGGCCGCGGTGAAGTGGAAGACAGGCGGCCCCGTCAGCGATCCCGAGCGCGAGGCCCAGGTGATCGATGCGGCGCAGAACGCTGCCATCGGGCTCGGACTTGCACCAGAACGCGCAGGAACTGTGGTTCGCGACCAGATCGAGGTGGGCAAGGCGATCCAATCGCTCCGCCTGGCCCAGTGGCACGCCGATCCGGCCGACGCTCCCGATGCGCCCGCTGACCTCGCGCCGATCCGGGAACGCATCACCGCACTCACCTCTGCGGTGGTCACCCAGCTTGCCTCGAACGCGCAAGCCCTTCGATCACCGACGTGCTACACGGACCTCGTCCAAGCGGTCGTTGCCACGAACACCGCCCACGACAGCGACATCGTGCACGCTGCAGCCTTGGTTGCTGCATCGCGTTCACTCTGCACTACCTGACGACACGAGTGTCGGCCGCGAGATCGACGTGGACGACGAGCTGTCCCATGGCTCGAGGACGGCCATGACACGGTCGGTAATCCACCCTCGACGGGGAGCAATGCGTGGATCTTCGGACCGGGGTCGAAGCCAGGTCGGGCGGCCCCCGTAGCGTAAGAGGCATGTCGAGATCACCACGGAACCGCAGATCCCCCGCCGCACCTCGAAAGCGATCCTCCTCAGCGCTGTCGGCAGGGCACCTTCGCGTGATCGCGACGGGCGGTCTCGGCGAGATCGGCCGGAACATGACCGTCTTCGAATTCGACGGAAAACTGCTCATCGTCGACTGCGGCGTCCTGTTCCCCGAGGAGCATCAGCCGGGCGTCGACGTCATCCTCCCCGACTGGAGTTGCATCCGGGATCGCCTCGACGACGTCGTCGCCATCGTTCTGACGCACGGGCACGAGGACCACATCGGCGGCGTTCCGTATCTGCTGCGCGAACGCGGCGACATTCCCGTCATCTCGTCGCGGCTGACACTGCACTTCCTGGCTGCCAAGTTCGAGGAGTTCAAGGTCTCGACGACGCTGATCGAGGTCGAGGCGGGACAAACCCGGCAGGAAGGACCGTTCGAGCTCGAGTTCATTGCCGTCAACCACTCGATTCCCGACGGCCTGGCCATCGCCATTCGTACCGACGCCGGTTTGGTGCTGCACACCGGTGACTTCAAGATGGACCAGTTCCCGCTGGACGGTCGGATCACCGACCTCCGGAGCTTCGCACGCCTCGGCGAGGAAGGGCTCGATCTCCTCCTCGTCGACTCCACCAACGCCGAAGTGCCCGGGTTCATGGTCTCCGAACGCGACCTGGTCCCGGCCATCGAGAAGGTGTTCCGCGAAACAACGGGACGCGTGATCGTCTCGAGCTTCGCCAGTCACGTGCACCGCATTCAGCAGGTACTCGACGCCGCACATGCGCAGGGCCGCAAGGTTGCGTTCGTCGGCCGATCGATGGTGCGCAACATGAAGATTGCGACCGACCTGAGCTACCTCGACGTTCCCGACGGGCTCGTCGTGGACCTCCCGAAGCTCAATCGGCTTCCGGCCAACAAGATCACCCTGATCTGCACCGGATCGCAGGGCGAGCCCCTCGCGGCGCTGTCGCGGATGGCGTCGGGTGAGCACCAGATCAAGGTCGGCGACGGCGACACCGTGCTGATGGCCAGCAGCCTGATCCCCGGCAACGAGAACGCGATCTACCGCGTCATCAACGGCCTCGTCGACAAGGGTGCACGCGTGGTGCACAAGGGAAATGCGAAGGTGCACGTCTCCGGTCACGCCAGCGCCGGCGAGCTCGTCTACTGCTACAACATCCTCGAACCCGCCAATGTGCTTCCCGTACACGGTGAGTCGCGGCACCTGCGCGCCAATGCCGATCTCGCAATCAGGACCGGTGTTCCTCGCGATCGCGTGATCATCGCCGAGAACGGAAGCGTCATCGACCTGTACGACGGCGTCGCGCAGATCACCGGCTCCGTCCCCATCGAGCTGATCTACGTCGACGGCAGTGCCGTCGGTGGCGTGACGGAGGATTCACTGGCCGAGCGTCGCCTCCTCGCGAACGAGGGCGTGCTGACCGTAATCGCCATCGTCGATCCCGACACCGGCCTGCTGGTCGACGACGTCGACTTCATCGGACGCGGATTCGCCCATGAGGCAAACGCTTTCGACTCGTTGGCCAAGGCGATCGGCAAGACCCTCACACGCGAGAGCGACGTCAAGGTTGCCTCCCGCGAGAACATCGAGAAGCGCATCGTGCAGGAATCGGCCCGCTGGGCCAAGCAGACTCTGGGCCGCCAGCCCCTCATCGTCCCGGTGGTCGTGGACGGCTAGAGGCGGTCCGGTCAGATCTGAGCTGCCGCACCACGGGTGGACAGCACCTCGGTCAGTTCCTCGGCGTAGGCGAGCTGCCGCCGCAACGTGCGGCAGCTTTCCTCGGCCTTGGTGTGACACTCACGAACGAAGGCCGCGGCCGACGACTTGGCGTCGTCCGTCGCGTTCTCGTCGCCCAGAACGTCGAGGGATTCGAGTAGCTGTTTCATTTCGGCCAACGTGAAGTCGAGGGGCTTCATCCGACGAATGACCAGCAGTCGTTCGACATCGGACTCGGTGTAGAGCCGGAAGCCGCCGGCGGTCCGGGCAGAGGGCGTGACGAGGCCGACGTCGTCGTAATGACGAACCGTGCGGATGGACAGCTCGGTTCGTTGAGCTACCTGTCCGATCTGCATGTGCATGCCGTCGTCTGCCATGTGCCGCCTCTCCTCGACAGCCCACCCTAGTCAGTGCTCGGCACCGAGGTTTCCACTGAGGCGGTCGTGCCGCTCGGTGGACGGCGCGTTCAGCCCCACGATCTTCACCGTCTTGCCCTTGGCGGCGTATTTGGTCGTGATGGCGTCGAGTGTCGCCACGGTCGATGCGTCCCAGATGTGCGACTCGGACATGTCGATGACGATGTTCTTCGGATCTCCGACGTAGTCGAATTGGTAGATCAGATCGTTGCTCGACGCGAAGAACAACTCGCCCTTCACCGCGTAGACGTGGGTGTTCTCGTCGGGATGTGCGATGTCGACGACCTCGGTCAGATGGGCGACCCTGCGAGCGAACAGCACCATCGCGGTGATCACTCCGACGACGACGCCGTACGCGAGGTTGTGGGTGACCACGGTGACCGCCACGGTGGCCACCATGACGAGGGTCTCGCTCTTGGGCATGCGGCGCAACGTCTTCGGGTTGATGCTGTGCCAGTCGAAGGTGCCGATCGAGACCATGATCATCACCGCGACCAGCGCGGCCATCGGGATCAACGCGACGATGTCGCCGAGACCGACGACCAGGATCAGCAGGAAGACGCCGGCAAGGAACGTCGAGATTCGGGTGCGAGCTCCGGAGACCTTGACGTTGATCATGGTCTGGCCGATCATCGCGCAGCCGCCCATACCGCCGGTGAACCCGGTGACCAGATTCGCCACACCCTGACCCCAGCCCTCGCGGGTCTTGTTGGAGTGGGAATCGGTGATGTCGTCTACGAGCTTGGCTGTCATCAGCGACTCCAGCAGGCCGACCAGGGCAATGGCCAGTGCGAACGGCGCGATGATCGACAGCGTGTCGAACGTGAACGGCACATCCGGGATCAAGAACGACGGCAGCGAGGACGGCAGCTCACCTTCGTCGCCCACATCGGGAACCGCGAGAGCGAACACGAGTGTGACGCCGGTGAGAATCACGATGGCGATCAGCGGTGCCGGGACAACGGTGGTGAGCTTGGGCAGGAAGAACATGATGAGCAGGCCCACGGCAACCATCGGATAGACCAGCCACGGCACCCCGATCAAGTACGGCACCTGCGAGGTGAAGATCAGGATCGCCAGCGAATTGACGAATCCCACCATGACGCTGCGCGGGATGAACCGCATCAGTTTGGCGACGCCGAGCACGCTCAGCAGAACCTGCAACACTCCGCCGAGGATCACCGCCGCGATGAGGTAGTCGAGGCCGTATTCACGCGCCAACGGGGCGACGACCAGGGCAATCGCTCCGGTGGCCGCGGAGATCATCGCCGGCCGGCCACCGACGATGGAGATGGTGACGGCCATCGTGAACGACGCGAACAGCCCGACTCGTGGATCGACTCCGGCGATGATCGAGAACGAAATGGCTTCCGGAATCAACGCCAGAGCCACCACCAGGCCGGCGAGGACCTCGGTCTTGAGTCGCCTGGGTGAGCGCAATGCACCCAGCACCGAGACGTCTTCGACGGCGGTGGCAGGCACCTGGGCAGCTCGAGACACGACAACTCCGTTCGATGGGTGCGAGGGACTGCGACAGGTACGACGTCCACTCAGCGGGCAACTCTACTCTTACCGGAGAGAAGGTTGTCAATCGTCGGCGCGCGGCTGGTGAGCTAGATTCATATACAGAGGCACAACAGAACTCACTCCGCGATGCAAGGAATGAATCGATGTTCTCGCTCAACAGGCTCTCCTGCTTCATCGCTGTCGCCGAGGAACTGCACTTCGGCCGCGCAGCCGAACGGCTGCACATGACCCAGCCGCCGCTCAGCAGGCAGATCCAACAGCTCGAGAGCGAAGTCGGCGTCCAGCTGATCGACCGCACGAGCCGGTCGGTGACCCTGACGGCCGCTGGATTGGCCTTTCTACCCGAGGCCCGACGCATCCTCGACCTCGCCGAGGGCGCACTGCTCACCGTGCGACGCGTACCCACCGGAGACTTGGGGACCGTGGTCGTCGGATTCACCGGTGCATCGGCGCATGCAGTGCTCCCGCAGTTGCTCGACGCCGCGCGCGAGAAGCTACCGGACGTGAAACTCGTTCTACGCGAGATGGTCTCGGCGGTACAGATGGAATCGTTGGCCGTCGGCGATCTGGATCTCGGGTTGGCCAGGCCACCACTCAAGCGACCGGGCATCGCGTCCCGCCCGGTGCTGCACGAATCGTTGATCGCGGCGATGCCCGAGGAACACCCACTGGCCGAGAAGAACGAACTGTCGGTGGAAGACTTCGACGAGCAGCCGATCATCATGTATTCGCCCGTCGATGCACGGTACTTCCACGAACTGCTGATCAGCACGTTCACCATCGTCGGGGTGTCCCCGCGCTACGTGCAGTACGTGACTCAGGTGCACACGATGCTGGTGCTCGTTCGATCGGGGATAGGGCTGGCACTGGTACCGGAGTCTGCGTCGACCATGCGGCCGGAAGGTGTTGTGTTCCGGCCGGTTCGGACCGTGAAGGAACGCCCCGTCGAACTCGACGCGGCATGGCGCGTGGACAACGACAACCCGGCACTGCACCGCTTCATGACCGATGTGCTCCCGACGCGTGAGTGGTCGTGACGGCTACCGCGGCGTCCCCACCGGCGGCTTGACGGCAGTCACCGGGCAATGCGCCTCGAGCAGTACGCGCTGAGAGATGCTGCCCATGAACAACTTTCCGACGGGCGATCGACGCCGGATTCCGATCACGACCAGCTGAGCCTGCTCGTCGAACGACAGGTCGATCAGATTGTCGGCGTGCGAGCGGCCCGCTTCGTTGTCGTGAATTTTCGTCGTGACACCGACGGCCGACGTCTCCTCGCGAGCCGATTCGACGGTGGCAGCGAAGTCGGCGTCGGCTGCGCTGTTGTCCTCGGCCACGATGAGCAAGTCCGTTCCACGCATGTGCGCCTCACGAAAAGCGAAGGGCAGCGCGCCTTTTCCTTCGGTGGTCGGCGAGTAGCCGACGACGACGGTCACTGCGTCACCGGCGTGACGAGGGTGCCGTCGGCCAGGAAGCGATCGAGGTTCTCGAGGGTGAGCGCTTCCATCGCGGCCCGCGTCTCCACCGTCCCACTTCCCACGTGCGGCAGCAGCACCACGTTGTCCATTGCCAACAACGCGTCGGGCACGTTCGGTTCGTGGGCGAACACGTCCAGACCGGCTCCGGCCAGCTGCCCCGCAGCGAGCAACTCGATCAACGCCTCTTCGTCGACGACGCTTCCACGTGCGACGTTGATCAGATATCCCTGCGGCCCCAGCGCTTCGAGCACCGCACGATCCACCAGATGGGCAGTCCCCGAGCCACCCGACGCCGCGATGATCAGCACGTCGACGCTACCGGCGAGTTCCTCCGGACCGGCCTTGTACGTGTACGGCGAACCGTCGATCTCGTTGCGATTGTGGTACGAGATCTCGCAGCGAAACCCGGTGAGCCGATCGGCAATTGCCGAGCCGATGCGGCCGAGTCCGATGATTCCGACGCGCTTTCCGGTGACCTGGCGAGTCAGTGGTGCGTTGCCCTCGGCCGGCCACCGGCCGGCACGCACGAACCTCTCGGCGGCCGACAGCCCCCGCATGGTGTCGATCACCAGACCGACAGCGAGGTCGGCCACACAGTCGGTCAACACGTCGGGAGTATTGCTGACGGCGATGCCGCGGTCAGCTGCCGCGTCGACGTCGGTGGTGTCGTATCCGACGCCGAAGTTCACGACGGCTCCGAGCTGCGGCAACCGCGCCATCAACGCGGCATCGACGCCGGTGCGGCCGGAGGTGACCACCGCGGTGACCGAATCGCCGTGCGCATCGAGGAATGCGTCGCGGCCGTCCCCCTCGGGCAGTTCCAGCGCGTCGTACTCGGCGACCAACGTGGCCATCAGCGACGGCTTGAGCGGTCCGACTCGGAGCACTCGACCGCCCTGTTGCGAATCCGGTTGAGACACAGAGGAACTCTGCGAGCTGACGGTGACCATTGTTCTCCTCGCGAGATGGTGGAACGTGCGCGTTTCCTGTACGGTATGCCGCTCCTCGAATACCTGTCCAACACGGAAATAACATGGACCGATACCCAAACGGCATGAACGACCCGCTGCCGATGCAGACCCGTCCGCTCCTCCCTGCATCCGGCCTGGTCAGTCCCCCGCAGGTGTGATTCAGGCCCCATCGAAACTGTGTTTGTGACCCACGAAACTGGCCGGAAAGGGCATTTCGTCCGGTTGACGGTGAATACGGCCCGCTCATAACGTGTGTCTACCGTCACAGATTCGGCTGCAACTCGCAGACGCGGATCCTTTCTTTCCCACTGGAGGCCACCATGAGCCCTGCACTCTTCGTGCAGCAGGGACGGACCCACCGCGTCGCCGCAATTGCTGTTGGCGCACTCTCACTTTCACTGATCGCCAGCGGCTGCACCGTCGCCAACTCCAACAACGGCGGAGCCGCCCGCGCAGATACTCTTCGCATCGTCCTGCCTCAGGAACCTCCGACCCTCGAAGCCTGCGACGTCTCGCTCACGTCGGTCGGTGTGGTCACTCGCTCGAACATCACCGAGCCGCTCATGGAGCGCAACCCCAGCACCGGCGATCTCGAACCCAAACTCGCCGACTCCTGGGAGCAGACCTCCGACACCGAGTGGACGTTCACCATTCACCCCGGCGTGACGTTCAGCGACGGCAGCCCCTTCGAGGCCGAGGATGCCGCGTTCTCCATCGACCGCACGGTCAACTCCGAACTGGGATGCAACGTCGAGGGATATGTCTTCGGCGACGCCGACCTGGTGGTGAAAGCTGTCGACCCGGTGACGCTCACGGTGCAGTCACCAGAGCCGGATCCCATTTTGCCGCTGCGGCTCTCGTTCGTGGAGATGGTTCCGCGCACTGCGAGCTACACCGAGCGGGTGCGCGAACCGATCGGCACCGGCCCGTTCGCGATCGAGCGGTGGGACTACGGCCAGAAGCTCTCACTGGTACGCAACGAGACCTACTGGGGCCCGAAGCCCGAATACGCAAGGGCCGAATACCAATGGCGCAGCGAGGGCAGTGTCCGCGCGTCGATGGTGACCAACGGCGAGGCCGAGATCGCCACGTCGGTCGGACCGGAGGACGGTGCAGGCGACCTCGGCGTGGCCTATCCCAACAACGAGACCACGGCACTGCGCATGCAGGCCGCGCAACCGCCACTGGACGACATGCGGGTTCGGCAGGCGATCAATTACGCCATCAACCGCGACGGCATCGTCAAGGCGTTGTTCCGCGGACTCGGTTCGCCTGCAGCACAGCTCATCTCCGAGGGGGTCGTCGGATACAACGAGGATCTGACTCCCTGGCCGTACGACATGGACGAGGCCAGGACGTTGATCGACCAGGCCCGCGCCGACGGGGTTCCGGTGGACACCGAGATCCGCTTGATCGGACGCACCGGGCAGTTCCCCAAGATCAACGAGACGGTGGAGGTCATTCAGAACTCGCTGTCCAAGATCGGCATGAACGTCAAGATCGAGATGATGGACGCCGCAGGTACGGCCGAATACCAGGAACGTCCGTTCCCGAACGTCGGGCCGTATCTACTGGTGATTCAGCACGGCAACCAGGCCGGCGACTCCGCCTTCACCGTCGATCAGTACTTCACCAGCGACGGATTCCAGAGCGCTTACGGCACAGCGGACTTCGACAAGGAGATAGCTGCTGCCGGTGCCCTCACCGGCGAGGACCGGCAGGCCGCGTATGCGCAGGTGTTCGCGGACGAACCGAAGGACATCATGCAGATGGCCTACATCGCTCACATGAACGGGGTGCTCGCCAAGGCCGCCTCGGTGAACTACACGCCGGACTCGGCCACGGTCGACGAAATGCACCTGGCCGCGATGACGCGCGCCGATACCGAGAGGCCCTGACATGTTCAGATTTCTGCGCCGACGGATCTACACCAGCCTGATCCCACTGTTCGTCGTTCTGCTGGGCGTGTTCTTCCTCGCTCGTCTTACCGGCGACCCCACCAGCCTGTACCTCCCCGAGTCGGCCACTCAGGCGCAGCGCGAAGCGTTTCGCGCCACCAACGGCTTCGACCAGCCGGTCCTGACGCAGCTGGTGGACTACTTCAAGGGTGTTGTGCAACTCGACTTCGGGCAGTCACTTCGCACCGGCGAAGACGCGTCGGCGATGGCATTACGCGCCTTTCCCGCAACACTGCAGCTGGCGTTCGCGACGATGTTCCTCGCCATCCTCGGTGCGGTGATCATCGGCTGCTGGGCCGCATACCGGCCGAACTCGCTTGCCGATCGCATCTCGAGCCTGCTGTCGATGACGGCCGCATCCATCCCCGATTTCTGGTTCGCCATCATGGGCGTCTACGTCTTCGCCATCGTGTTCGGTTGGCTGCCCACCTCGGGCGTGGACAGCGGAATGCTCTCCTGGGTGTTGCCGATCGCCACGCTGCTCATTCGCCCCCTCGGCGTGCTGACTCAGGTGGTTCGCGGGGCGATGGTCTCGGCGCTGTCGGCACCGTACGTTCGCCTCGCGAGAAGCAAAGGGGCGGGGGATCTTCGGATCGTCACCCACCACGCTCTGCGCAACGCCGCCGCACCGGCGCTGACCGTGGCCGGCGACCTGATGGTCGGGCTCGTCAACGGCGCAGTGGTCGTCGAAGCAATCTTCGGCTGGCCCGGAATCGGAAAACTCATGATCGACGCCATCCTGCAGCGCGACTTCGCTGTTCTGCAGGCGGCCGTGCTGTTGACGGCAGTGAGCATCTTCGTGCTCAACATCGTCATCGATGCCTGCTATGCATTGCTCGACGCCCGGGTTCGCGACAAGGTGAAGGTCTAGGTAAGAACATGTCACTCGACTTCGAAGCACCGAAAACATCGGAACCCGAGGATGTTCCACCGACGGTTCCGGTGGAAGCCCGTAAAGCGTCGGCCCCGTTGTGGAAGCTGCTGCTGCGCGACAGGGTTGCCACCGTCGCTGCCGCGATTCTGGTGCTGGTCTTCCTCACCGCGATCTTCGGCCCCATGTTGGTCGGTGACGCCGCAACCGATCAGGATCTCGACCGCTCGAACCTGCCACCGTTCACCCTCGACACCGGCTGGATGAACATCCTCGGCACGGATCCACTGGGGCGCAGCATGTTCGCCCGGTTGATCGTGGCCAGCAGAACCACACTCTCGGTGGCCATTCCGGCAGTGATCCTCTCGGCGATCATCGGCTCGTTCATCGGTATGTGGGCCGGCTTCCATCGCGGCTGGCGTGAGACAGCGGCGATGCGCGTCGCCGACGTCATTCTCAGCTTCCCGTCCCTGCTGATGGCCGTCGTGGTGCTCTACGTCTTCTCGCCCAGTGCCGCGAACATCGTTCTGGTCCTGACGGTCACGCGCATCCCGATCTACCTCCGTACCGCTCGCGCCGAGTCCGCAGAACTGCAGAGTCGGTTGTTCGTCGATGCCGCCCGTACGTTCGGCGCGAAGAGCGGATCGGTGATCAGACGCCATGTGGCCCCGATTCTGCTGCCGACCCTGCTGACCGTCGCCACTCTCGACTTCTGTTTCGTCATTCTCGCCGAATCGTCGTTGAGCTTCCTGGGCATCGGCATTCAGCCACCGGACGTGTCCTGGGGACTGATGGTCTCGCAGGGCCGCACCTACCTGCAGACCGCCTGGTGGCTCTCGTTCTTCCCCGGCCTGGCCATCGTGTTGACGACCGTCTCGGCCACCGTCCTCGCCGCCTGGGCCCGCATTGCCACCGATCCGGCACAGCGGTGGCGACTCAATGTTCCCCGTTCCAAGCGGTCTCGCCTGATCCCCGCACGAAAGGTCGTCTCATGAGCGCACCGGCAACCGCACCTCGGCGTTCCGATACCGGCAGCGTCGCTCTCGACGTCCGCGGACTGACCGTCGATCTGCGGACGCCGTCGGGTGTCATTCGCGCCGTCGACAACGTCACCTTCAGCGCCCGCCGCGGCGAAACTCTCGCTCTACTGGGTGAATCGGGCTGCGGCAAGTCGATGACGGCACAGGCCATCGTCGGGTTGCTCGAGCCGATCGCCGACATCACCGGCGGCTCGGTGGAGATGGGTGAGGTCGACCTGGTGACTGCCAAGACCAAGGTGCGACGCACCATCGCAGCCACCGAACTGGCCATCGTCTTCCAGGATGCGCTGACGGCACTCAATCCCGTCTACACCGTGGGAACGCAACTGGCCGAACCGTTTCGGATCCACCGCGGCATGACGGCCAAACAGGCGCGAGTCGAAGCGATCGCACTGATGGCCCGAGTGGGTATCCCCGAGCCCGAATCACGCGCCGACTCCTACCCGCACCAGTTCTCCGGAGGCATGCGGCAGCGCCTGCTGATCGCGATGGCAGTTGCCCTGAGTCCGTCGGTACTGCTGGCCGACGAACCGACCACCGCCCTCGATGTCACCGTGCAGGCGCAGATCATGGCGCTGCTCAAAGAATTGCGCACCGAGCACGACATGGCCGTCGTACTCATCACCCACGACCTCGCTCTGGTGGCCGAAGAGGCCGACCGTGTCGCAATCATGTACGCGGGCAACGTCGTCGAAACCGGGTTGGTTTCGGAGGTGTTCGGATCGCCGCGCCACCCCTACACCAAGGGTCTGCTCGACTCGGTACCCGTGCACGCCGTCCGCGGCGAGGATCTCAAATCCATCGGCGGCACCCCTCCGGATCTGCACTCGATCCCCGACGGATGCGTCTACCAAGCCCGCTGCCCTCTTGCCCGCGACATCTGCATCAGCAGTCGACCGCCACTCGAATCCGTCGACACCGGCCGGTTGTCGGCGTGCCACTTCCCGAACGAGGTATCGCGCAATGTCTGAGCAACTGTTGACCGTTCGCGGACTGAACAAGACCTTCGACGTCGGCCGCGGGAAGCTACGCGCCCTGGACTCCATCGACCTCGACCTGCGGCGCGGCGAAACCCTCGGCCTGGTGGGCGAATCCGGCTGCGGCAAGTCCACTCTTGCGCGCACCCTGATGATGCTCGAACGACCGGACTCGGGCACCGTCACCTTCGACGGCACCGATCCGTTCGCGCTACGCGGCAAGGAACTCCTCGCGTGGCGTCGACGCGTACAGATGGTGTTCCAGGATCCGTACGGTTCACTGAATTCACGCATGACTGCCGGTGACATCATCGGTGAGCCCTGGCGAACCCACAAGGGCCTGTACAAGACTCGACGTGATCGTTCGGCACGGGTCCGTGAGCTGCTGCACCTGGTGGGTCTACGACCGAGCGACGAGAACCGATTCCCACAGGAGTTCTCCGGTGGTCAGCGGCAGCGCCTCGGCATCGCGCGAGCTCTGGCGCTGAACCCCGACGTGATCATCTGCGACGAGCCGGTGTCGGCGCTCGATCTCTCGGTTCAGGCGCAGGTGCTCAACCTGCTCAACGATCTGCAGAAACAGCTCGGCATCTCCTATGTGTTCATCTCGCACGATCTCTCGGTCGTTCGGCACGTCGCCGACCGAGTCGCGGTGATGTACCTGGGCCGCATCGTCGAATCAGGCGCTACGGAGGCAGTATTCGATCGGCCCGCCCACCCCTACACCGCAGCGTTGATGTCGGCCGCACCCACACTCGACGCGTCGACCCGCGGGACGAAGATCCTGCTGAAAGGCGAGGTGCCGTCGCCACTGAATCCGCCGTCGGGATGCCGTTTCCGTACTCGCTGCTGGAAGGCGACCGACCTGTGCGCGAGCGACGCACCACCCGTCGCGCACGACGCCGACGAGGCCGATCATGTTGCCGAATGCCATTATCCGCTCGTGGCGGGGAATCTCGGTCTCGTCGCCGCCGGGACGTGATGGCGACAGATCTGAGCGTCACTGGATTCGTCGTCGTCGCGCTGGCCATCTTCTTCGCGTCGGCGATGCAGGCGTCCATCGGATTCGGCATGGGCATGCTCGCTGCGCCGATCGTGGCCATCGTGGACCCCGGCCTCATTCCGGCGACGCTGATCATGCTCGCCGTCGTCGTCAGTGTGCTCGTACTGGTTCGTGATCGCACTGCCCTCGACCTTTCGGGCGCGGGCTGGGCGCTGGCCGGTCGCCTACCCGGGTCGGCGGTGGGCGCACTGCTCCTCGTCCTGTTGCCCGAACGCGGCCTGGCCATTCTGCTCGCACTGGTGGTGTTGGGCGGCGTCGCATTGACATCTTTCGGCTGGAAGCCGTTGCCGCACAAACGAAACCTCGTGGTCGCCGGGGCTGCGTCGGGGGTTCTGGGAACCGCCACCTCCATCGGCGGGCCACCGATGGCCCTGGTGTGGCAGGGCAACTCCGGAGCCGAACTCCGCAGCACGATGAGTTGCTTTTTCCTCGTCGGCTCGATCATCTCCATCGCGGTGTTAGCGGTGGCCGGAGCGGTGAACAGCCACACCGCCACGCTGTTCGCGTTCCTGGCCCCGGCGACTGTTCTGGGGTTCCTGCTCTCTCGTGTGATCAACCGAGTTCTCGATCGTCGACGCCTACGTATCACTGCGATCACCGTCTCGGCCGTCGGGGCGATCGTGCTCGTCGTTCAGCAAGTACTTGCCCTGACGTGAGGGAAGCATCACGTGTTGCATCGGCTCCACTGGGTAACCGCATTCGATGACTACCACCACGCGCGCGCTGATCGTCGGTGCCACCGGTATCTCCGGGCAGGCCCTGTGCCACGCCGCACTCGATGCAGGCTGGACCACCTACGGACTGAGTCGCAGCGGAAGTACCCCCGTCGACGGCGTCGTGCCGGTGGCCGCGGATCTGCTCGACGTGACCTCGCTGGAGCAGGCGCTGAACGACGTCCGACCCGAGGTCGTGTTCTTCACGGCGTGGATGAAGAAGGACTCCGAGCAGGAGAACATCGAGGTCAACTCGGCGACCCTACGCAACGTGCTGAACGTTCTCGGCCCCCTCGATTCGGTGAAGCACGTCGCTCTCATGACCGGCCTCAAGCACTACCTCGGGCCGTTCGATGCCTACGGCGAGGCCGTCATGGCCGAGACGCCGTTCCACGAGACCGAGGACCGCCTCGACACTCCGAACTTCTACTACGCGCAAGAGGACGAACTGTTCGCCGGTGCCGAGAAGTCCGGATTCGGGTGGAGCGTGCACCGCGCACACACCATCTCGGGATTCGCGGTCGGCAACGCAATGAACATGATGCTGACGCTGTCCGTGTACGCATCGATCTGCAAGGAGCTGGGCGAGAAGTTCGTCTTCCCCGGTTCCGAAACGCAGTGGAACGGGCTCACCGACCTCACCGACGCCGACCTGCTCGCCGAGCAGATGGTCTGGGCCGCAACCGATGACAATGCGCACAACGAAGCCTTCAACATCGCCAACGGTGACGTCTTCCGGTGGCGCTGGCTGTGGCCGCAGTTCGCCGAGATGTTCGGCGTCGAGCCCGAGGGCTTCGACACCGAGCCGCGTCCCCTCGAACCCCGCATGTCCGACGCGGCCGCCGCGTGGAAGCGCATCGCCGAGAAGCACGATCTGGTGGAGAGCGACGTCTCCCGCCTGGCGTCGTGGTGGCACACCGACGGTGACCTCGGCCGCGACATGGAATGCCTGACGGACATGAACAAGTCCAAGAAGGCCGGCTTCCTGGGCTTTCGATCCACGCCCGATGCCATCGCCTCGGTGATTCAGCGTTACCGAGATGCGCGTCTGATTCCCTAGAGCGGCTCCGCCGCATGTGCGCGGAACTTCGTAGTGGGCTACGAAGTTCCGCTCACATGGCGGTGTTGCCCTCGGTCAGATCCCGCACCTCGGCGTAGCGCTCTCGCACCGCCGGCGTGGGGTCTGCCTCGTAGGTCTTCGACGCCGCCTGTGCCCAGGTCGGAGGCTCGCTGGTTCCGGCCAACGTCCAGGCCGCCTGGCGCGCCGCACCGTCGGCGACGTATTCACCGGGCTCGGGTGCGGCCACCGGTACCCCCAGAACTGCCGGGGCCAAGGCCCGCAGTGCGGCGGACTTGGCACCGCCGCCGATGAGCAGCACACGCCGCACGTCCACGCCCTGTGCACGCAGGTAGTCGATACCGTCGGCCAAACCGCACAGCAGTCCTTCGACGGCAGCGCGCGCGAGATGGCCCGGCGTCGAATTGCTCAGTCGCAGTCCATGAATCGCACCGGACGCATGGGGGAGATTGGGCGTCCGCTCGCCTTCGAAGTACGGCACCATCACCACACCGTCGCTCGTCGTCGACAGAGCCAACCGCGACAACTCGTCGTGATCGACGCCCAGCATCCGCGCCGTCGCATCGAGGACGCGAGCAGCGTTGAGCGTGCACACCAACGGCAGTTGACGCCCGGTGGCGTCGGCGAATCCGGCGACCAGGCCCGAACCGTCGGCGGCTGCGGCGGTTGTCACCGCCGAGACGACGCCCGACGTGCCGATCGAGACCACCACATCACCGGACTGCGCATCGAGGGCAAGCGCAGCAGCGGCATTGTCGCCGGTACCCGGGCCGATCAGCGCGCCGGCGGCAGTGCGGCCTATCGCCTCGTTCGGCGCTGCCACACGAGGCAGCAGTGGGTTGCGGCCACGAAAACCCAGCTGCAACAGATCCGTTCGATACTCGTTCGTGGCCGCCGAGAAGTATCCGGTGCCACTCGCGTCACCGCGATCGGTGGCCAAGGCGTCGAGCCCCGACGCGCCACCGAGCTGCCAACCGATCCAGTCGTGCGGAAGGCACACCGCCGCAGTGCGATCGGCGTTGTCGGGCTCGTTGTCGGCGAGCCAGCGCAGCTTGGCGACAGTGATCGAGGCCAACGGGACCACGCCGACTGCGTCGGCCCAAGCCTGACCGCCGTCGCCACCGGTCTTCTCGCCGAGCTCCGCGATCAGATCTTCTGCCGCCTGGGCCGACCGAGTATCGTTCCACAGCAATGCTTTACGGACCACGGATCCGTTGTCGTCGAGGCAGACCATGCCGTGTTGTTGAGCGCCGACCGACACCGCAGCGACATCGTCCAGCCCTCCGGCGGCATCGACGGCCTCGTCGAGTGCTTCCTTCCACCGCTGCGGATCGATTTCGGTGCCGTCGGGATGACCGGCACGGCCGTGACGCACCAACTCCCCTGTGTCGGCATTGCGAACGAAAACCTTGCACGATTGGGTGGAAGAGTCGATTCCGGCAACGAGAGCCACGATGAGCTGGTCCTTTCGTACGCAAGTGTGACCTACGACCCTACCCGCGGGGCGTGGTCGCCTCGGTCACCAACGTGCGCGCACAGGCGATGGCCTGCGGGGTGGTGTCGAAGACGTGTCGAGCGTCGTCGTCCTTCGTGGTGAACACGCCCAGGGCCGCGAGGGGACGCAAGTGCTCGGGCTTGGCACCGGAGATGAGGACGGTGATGTGACGGTGTTCGAGTTCGGTGATGGTGTCCTTGAGAACGATGGCCCCGGTGGCATCGATCGTGGTGACTCGGGACATGCGCAGGATCACCACCTTCACGTCCGAGACGTCGGCGAGTTCGAGCAGGAAGCTGTGCGCCGCACCGAAGAACAGCGCACCGTCGATGCGGTACGCGACGATGTGTTCCCGAAGCAGGTCGCCTTCCTCCGCCGAGACCGCATCCAGTGTGTTCAAGGGGACCTGCTCGACCGTGGCCGATCGCGCAACGGCCCGTAGAGCAAGGACGGCAGCGAACCCGACGCCGACCGCCACCGCCGTCACGAGATCGAAGACCACCGTGACGAGGAAGGTCGCCGCCATCACCATGGTGTCCCCGCGACCGGCGCGGGTGATCGCCCGGATCGACGCGGTCTCGACCATCCGCACCGTGGTTGCGAGCAGCACTCCGGCCAAGGCTGCGAGCGGGATATCGGCGACCAACCCGGCCGCGGAGTACATGATGACAGCGAGGATCACCGCGTGGGTGAGGGCCGCGAGCCTGGTGCGGGCACCGGATCGAACGTTGACTGCCGTCCGGGCGATGGCACCCGTGGCGGGGATGCCACCGAACAGGGGCGCGGCGATGTTCGCAAGGCCCTGCCCGAACAGCTCCCGGTCGGGGTTGTGTCGTGCGCCGACGCCCATCGAGTCCGCGGCCGTGGCGGACAACAACGATTCCAAGGCAGCCAGCGCGGCGACGGCACACGCCGGGGCCAGCAACGCCGTCACGTCACCCAGGTGGAAGAAGGCCAGGCTCGGGGCGGACAGCGACGACGGAATGGTGCCGATGCGGGCGATGTCCAGATCGAACAGCTGGGTGGCCACGGTAGCGGCAGCAACCGCGACCAACGAGAACGGGATCTTCGGTGCCAGGCGGCCGCCGACGAGCATGACGATCGCGACGGCGATCGCCACAGCGGGGGTGAGGATGCTCGCATGCGCGACGAACGAACGGACAGCATCGAACGCGGACTGCCACACCTTGTCACCTTCCGCGTCCGTGATACCCAGCGCCGACGGAACCTGTTGCAGTGCAATGACAACGGCAATACCCGCGGTGAAACCTTCGATGACGGGCGCGGGCATGTACCGCACTGCCCTACCGATGCCTGCTACCGCGAGCACCAACAGAATGACCCCGGCCAGGAGGCCGACCGCGAGCACTCCCGTCGGCCCGTATTCGGCGACGATCGGGACCAGCACCACCGTCATGGCACCGGTCGGCCCCGATACCTGAAACCGTGATCCACCGAATACCGCGGCGACGACTCCCGCGATGATCGCCGTGGTCAGTCCCGCCGCTGCACCCAACCCGGTGCTGACGCCGAATCCGAGGGCCAGGGGCAACGCGACCAGTGCCACGATGAGGCCTGCCAACAGATCCGAACCGGGTGCGTGCAGCGCGGGCTTCCACTCGCTCCACCGGGGGAGAAGGGCGGTGACCGCCCTCAGGGCGTCGCTCGTGCGGGTGCGTTTCGTCGGTTCGGACATGCGACGCTTCCTGAAAACTCATCGTTCCTGATCCAGTTGATTGCTAAGTTTAGCAAGTAATGAATCAGATGCGACGAGATGCTGCACACCATCCTCGAACATCAGGTCAGGTGCGCGGTCCGGACTCGCCGTCCAGCAGTTCCACCTGGTTGGCCACCACTCCGGTCAATATCTCCCGGGCCACCACCAGAAGATCCGCCACTTTCGGCGACGTCAGCGTGTACGACACCGACAATCCCTCCCGAGTGCCCTCGATGAGACCCGCGCGGCGCAGAATAGACAGCTGCTGAGACAGATTCGCCGGCTCGATGCCCACCTCGGGCAGCATCTCGGACACTGCGTGTTCGCGTTCGCTCAACAGCTCCAGCACTCGAATGCGCGCTGGGTGGGCCAACGTCTTGAAGAAGTCGGCCTTCATTCTGTACAGCGGTCGACTCGAATCCGTGGCCATGACGTCCTTCCGCTTCGCCGAGCACTGCGCAGCAGGCTACTTGCGAACACTAGCAATCAGCCGTCGAGAAGGACGATCTCCGTGGCCCCTGCCGAAACTCCGCTACCTTCACTGGCATGCGCGGAGAACCCGAGGAATCCACCGACTTCAGGCTGACCGTGGCCACCGCGGCCCTGGATCTGTTCTCGGTCAAGGGCTACGACTCGACGACGGTGGACGACATCGCGGTGGCGGCCGGAATCTCGCGTCGGACGTTCTTTCGGCAGTTCCGCGCCAAGGAAGACGTCGTCTTCGCCGATCACGAGATTCTGCTCGAGCAGGTCGGCGCTCTGCTCGCGGCCGACACCGGCGACCCATGGCAGGCCGTCTGCGATGCCGCGCAGCTGGTGTACGAGCGATTCTCGGACTGGAAAGAGATGTCGCGGCTGCGATATCAGGTGGTGCATCGAATTCCCGCCTTGCGCGATCGCGAGATCGTCACCGTGTTCCGCTACGACCGTCTCTTCGTCGAATACCTGCAGCGGGCGCTGCCCGACCACCCTCATCTGGAGATCCTGCAGTTCTCCGCCTCGGTGACCGCGACCCACAACTACTTTCTACGACGGATGATTCGCGACGGGCTGCCCACGTCCGTCACCGACCTGCGCGCAGCGTTGGCGCAGGTCCGCGCCCAGTCCTCGGGAGACGTCGTGGTCGCGACATTCCCGCGGGGCACGTCCGTGGACACCGTCGCCGACGCGTTGGCCCGTCATCTCCCCGAGTGACCCCCACCCGAGATGGCACTCAGTGCCGTCTCGACGAGCCCCACCCTTGAATCGGGGCTGGCACGGTCGTACACTGGGGTGAAGCTTGGCACTGAGTGCCCCTTCTGGGCAGTGCTGTACCCCCGACATCGCGAGGAGCGTGGCCGACATGGCCGGAAATCCCGACTTCGATCTCTACCAGTCACCCGAGGAGCACGAGGAGCTGCGCGCAGCGATCCGAGCCCTGTCGGAGAAGGAGATCGCCCCGTACGCCAAGGAGGTCGACGAGGACTCGCGCTTCCCGCAGGAGGCGCTCGATGCCCTCAACGCTTCCGGCTTCAACGCCGTTCACGTCCCCGAGGAGTACGACGGTCAGGGTGCCGACTCGGTTGCCGCCTGCATCGTCATCGAAGAGGTCGCCCGTGTCTGCGGCTCGTCCTCGCTGATCCCCGCGGTCAACAAGCTGGGCACGATGGGCCTCATCCTCAAGGGCTCCGAGGAGCTCAAGAAGCAGGTCCTGCCCTCGCTCGCAGGCGGCGCGATGGCGTCGTACGCACTGTCCGAGCGTGAGGCCGGCTCCGATGCCGCCAGTATGCGCACCCGCGCGAAGGCCGACGGTGACGACTGGATCCTCAACGGCTCCAAGTGTTGGATCACCAACGGCGGCAAGTCCGACTGGTACACCGTCATGGCCGTCACCGATCCCGACAAGGGTGCCAACGGCATCAGCTCGTTCATCGTGCACAAGGACGACGAAGGATTCGTCGTCGGCCCCAAGGAGAAGAAGCTCGGCATCAAGGGTTCGCCCACTGCAGAGCTCTACTTCGAGAACTGCAAGATCCCCGGAGACCGCATCATCGGTGAGCCCGGCACCGGATTCAAGACCGCGCTCGAAACTCTCGACCACACCCGGCCCACCATCGGCGCACAGGCCGTCGGCCTCGCTCAGGGCGCTCTCGACGCGGCGATCGCATACACCAAGGACCGCAAGCAGTTCGGCACGTCGATCTCGAGCTTCCAGGCCGTGCAGTTCATGCTCGCCGACATGGCGATGAAGGTCGAAGCTGCTCGCCTGATGGTCTACAGCTCCGCAGCACGCGCCGAGCGCGGCGAGAAGAACCTCGGGTTCATTTCCGCCGCAGCGAAGTGCTTTGCGTCCGATGTGGCCATGGAGGTCACGACCGACGCCGTGCAGCTCTTCGGCGGTGCCGGCTACACCACCGACTTCCCGGTCGAGCGCATGATGCGCGACGCCAAGATCACCCAGATCTACGAAGGCACCAACCAGATTCAGCGTGTCGTCATGTCGCGGGCACTGCTCAAATGAGCGCGATCGAACTCGTAGGCGTTATCGGTGGCGGCACCATGGGTGCCGGCATCGCCGAGATGTGTGCTCGCTCCGGCAGTTCCGTACTGATCCTGGAAACCAGCCAGGCCACCGCCGACGCAGCCGAGGCCCGCCTGGACAAGTCCTTCGCACGGGCCGTCAAGTCCGGCCGCATCGAAGCCGGCGCGGCCGAGAAAGCCCGCGCCGCAATCTCGTTGACGCTCGATATCAGTGATTTCGCGGATCGCGACCTCGTGATCGAGGCGGCACCGGAGATCGAATCACTCAAGCTGGATCTGTTCGGCAAGCTCGATTCCATCGTCAAACCCGAGGGAATCCTGGCGACGAACACCTCGTCGATCCCCGTCATCAAGATGGCCAACGCGACGAAGCGGCCCGGCCAGGTCGTCGGAGTGCACTTCTTCAACCCGGTGCCGGTGCTACCGCTGGTGGAGATCGTCGTCAGCCTCCTCACCAGCGAAGAGACCGTCGATGCGGTCACCGACTACGCGGCGAACACCCTGGGCAAGAAGACGATTCGCGCGGGCGACCGTGCGGGATTCATCGTCAACGCGCTGCTCATCCCCTACATGGTCTCGGCCATCCGGATGCTCGAGTCCGGCTTCGCCAGCGCCGAGGACATCGACGACGGCATGGTGAACGGTTGCGCCCACCCCATGGGACCGTTGCGTCTGACCGACACCGTCGGCCTCGACGTCACCCTCGCGGTCGCAGAGTCGCTCTACGCCGAATTCCGCGAGCCGCATTACGCTCCGCCACCGCTGCTGCAGCGCATGGTGGACGCGGGAATGTTGGGTCGCAAGAGCGGCAAGGGTTTCTACACGTACTCCTAGCCCGCGGCCTTACCTTCCCGGCACGCCCCCCTCCGGATCAATGCGGCATTCGGCTACTCCACGTAGCTGAATGTCGCATTCATCCGTTGGCGGGCATGGCGTGAGCCAGGGATACGGCGTGAGCCAGGGAGAGACCCGACTCAGTTTGTTTGCGGACGACTTCGGGCATTCGGCGTGGAGACGGAATCGAGCAGCAGGTTCCCCACGCAATGAATACCAGGTTCGGAGACGACCCCATCGTGAGTGATCAGTACACCTTCACCAATCCCGTCACGCAGTACCGCCAAGACGGATTCCCTGAGCAGCACCAGGATCCGCCCGGTCTCGCTGCCGATCTACAACCACTGGCCGACCACGGCGAGCAGACGTACCGCGGGTCCGGACGCCTGACCGGCCGTAAGGCCTTGGTCACCGGTGCCGACTCCGGCATCGGGCGCGCGGCAGCCATCGCCATTGCCCGCGAGGGTGCCGACGTAGTCCTCAACTATCTGCCGTCGGAGGAGAAGGACGCTCAGGACGTCGCCCAGTTGGTTCGCGACGCCGGTCGCACCGCCGTCCTGGCCCCGGCAGATCTCACCGACGAGAAAGCTGCCCGCGCTCTGGTGCACACCGCCGTCGACGAGCTCGGCGGCCTGGACCTGCTGATCAACGTGGCAGGCAAGCAGCAGTTCGTCGAAGATCTGGCGGACCTGTCCTCTGAGCAGTTCGACCAGACCTTCAAAACCAATGTGTACGCACTGTTCTGGATCATTCAGGAAGCGGTGCCGCACATGCCTGCCGGCTCGACGATCGTGAACACCAGCTCCATCCAGGCGTACACCCCCTCGCCCGGTCTGGTGGATTACGCGACGACGAAGATGGCCATCAACACCATCAGCAAGGCTCTCGCGCAGCAGTTGGCACCGAAGGGGATTCGGGTCAATGTCGTTGCACCGGGCCCATTCTGGACTCCGCTGCAGGCCGCGGGCGGACAGCCGACGTCGGCACTGCCGGAATTCGGCAAGGAAACCCCACTGGGCCGAGCAGGTCAGCCGGCCGAGATCGCGGGCGCGTACGTGTACCTGTCTTCCGCGGAATCGGGATACGTCACCGGAGACACCCTCAACGTCAACGGCGGAATGCCGACGCCGTAGTCGGGTCCGCTCTGCGTGAATGGACCATTCACACCCGTCCGGGCTCGTGAATGGTCCATTCACGCATTCGGGAAACGTCAGTCCTTCGGGCCACCGGCTGCGTAGACGACCTGGCCCGAGATGAATCCGGCACCCTCACTGACGAAGAACGACGCCAGGTGGGCGATGTCGTCGGGATGTCCGACGCGATTGACCGGAATCTGCGACGCCGCAGCAGCTTTGAAGTCGTCGAACGACATTCCGACCCGCTCGGCGGTGGCTGCCGTCATCTCGGTTTCGATGAATCCGGGGGCGATGGCGTTGGCGGTGACGCCGAACTTTCCGAGCTCGATGGCGAGGGTCTTGGTGAATCCCTGCATTCCGGCCTTGGCCGCGGAGTAGTTCGCCTGACCGCGGTTACCCAGGGCCGAGGTGCTCGACAGGTTCACGATGCGACCCCACTTGGCGTCGATCATGTGCTTCTGCACTGCACGCGTCATGAGGAACGAGCCGCGCAGGTGCACGCCGAGCACGGAATCCCAGTCCTGCACCGTCATCTTGAACAGCAGGTTGTCGCGGGTGATGCCTGCGTTGTTGATCAGTACGGTCGGCGCACCGAACTCGCCGGCGATGCGGTCGACTGCAGTCTGGACCGACTCCTCGTCGGCCACGTTCGCGCCGATGGCCACGGCCTGCCCGCCTGCGGACTCGATCGCGCCGACGGTGTCGCTGCACGCGGCCTCGTCGAGGTCCACCACCGCGACGCCGAAACCGTCCTTGGCCAGCCGCTTCGCGACCGCAGCGCCGATTCCACGCGCACTACCGGTGACTATGGCCGTCTTGATCTGATCGCTCACGAATATCTCCTGACACAACGCCGAATCGAATTATCTGTCATCTGTTTCTACCAACCCCGGCGGCGCAGTCAGTACGCAGCCACCGCTCCGTCGAGTGCTTTCTGCATTCCCTCTGCCACCACCCGGGTGATGTCGATCGGTTTCTGGGGCAGATCGGTGATGGGCGTATCGAAGTAGACGCTCGCCTGCTTCACTTTCGCCGAGCCGGGGCCGTAACTCAGTCCGATGCAGATCAACGTCGGCTCGACGCCGAGTTTGCGGGCCCGCATCGCGATGTGGCCGATTCCGCTGCCGACGTGTTGCACCGTCGTCGGGTCCTCTAGGTTGCAGGTGCCTTCCGGGAACACTGCGAGGTCGTCGCCGCGCTTCATTCTTTCGGCACTGATGTCCATCATGCGGTTGCCTGCCGCACTGACTGCCCGCATCCCGTGATTCTTGCCGCGGAAGACGGGAATGCCGCCCATCATGTCGATTCGCTTGCGCTGCTTGGGTTCCTGGAACAATTCGTCCTTCGCCAACACTCTGGTGCGCCCGATCACCGGACGCAGCGGCGACGCCCAGGCCGCCGCTGCGAGGGTGTACGGATCACTCTCGGTGAGGTGATTGACCGCGATGAGCAGACGGGTGTTGTCGTACACCAGACGCCGCAGCTCCTCCCGGGCACCGTCGGAATACGACACCCGCGGGCGGAAGCGCCGGGCGAGGGCGGCATACGCCAGCCTCGCAACCTGACGATTCTGCTGATGCCGCAGATAGAAGTCGTACACCGTCTCGTCGTTCTCGAGAATTACCGCAGGCCGATCCATGACGCGAGCTTAGCCTCACACGCGCGAGGAGCCCATAGCCCGGATGCCGACGACCAACCCGACCGCCGCAGTGGCCGCGGCTGCGACGACACCTGCCGTCACCGTCGAACTCGCGAAGTCGCCGGCGAACAGTGCACGTTCGGCGTCGACGAGATATCCGAGCGGGTTGATGTTCACCAAGAACTGCATCCACCCCGGTGCGGCCGTCAGCGGCAACATCGTGCCGGAGAGGATGAGCAGCGGGAACATCAACGTCTGTTGGATGGACCAGAACACCCAATCCTGCCCGCGCACAGCCAAAGCCAACGCGTAGGACAGCGCGCCGAGCCCGACGCCGAACACTCCGAGGAGCACTATTCCCACGGCGGCACCGATCGGATTCACGGACAGGCCGAGTGGCAATGCGACCAGAACGATCAACACGGCCTGCGCAGCGAGCGGCACCATTTCCTTGAACGCCCGCCCGACGAGCAGAGCCGATCGCGGCAACGGGGTCACCAACATTCGCTCGTGAGAACCCTGCTGCAACTCTGCCAGCAGATTCGAGCCGGTCATGGAAGTGCCGAAGATGGTGATCATCGCGAGAACACCCGGCACGAACCAGTCCCAGACACTTCCGTCTCCGAGACCGGGGACATCGGTGAGCAGTGGGCCGAACAGAGCGAGCAGGATCAGCGGTTGGACGAGACTGAAGATGACGGTGAACGGATCGCGCACCATCGGCCGCAATTCCCGACCCATCACCAAAGCGCTTCCGGAGAGAACGTTCATCGGAGTTCTCCTGCCGTGCTTGCGTTGTCGAGCGCTGCGGCAGTTTCTCGAAGACTACGGCCGGTGAGGCCGAGGAACACGTCGTCGAGAGTCGGTCGGGTCATGTCCGCGGTGAGAACGCGGATACCGTGCATCTCGCTGCAACGCAGTACTTCCGGGAGAACGACTTCGGCGCGTCCGACGCGCAGGTTCAGGCGCGAGCCGGTTCTCGTGACGTCCCTGATGCCGTCCATTCCGGCGAGAAGCGAAAGGAGCGCCGACGCGTCGGACACGGTGAGAACGATCAGATCTCCTGCCAGTTCCGATTTCAGCGACGCAGCGGTGTCGTCGGCGATGACGGTTCCGTGGTCGACGACAATGACCCGCTCGGCCATCGAATCGGCCTCGTCGAGGTAGTGTGTGGTCAGAACGATGGTCGTGCCCATCTCGCGTCGCAGCCGGAGGATGTGATCCCACAGGTTGGCCCGACTCTGCGGGTCCATTCCGGTCGTCGGCTCGTCGAGGAACAACAGTGCCGGCCTGTGCACCAGTCCCAAGGCGATGTCGAGTCGGCGACGCTGTCCGCCGGACAGCGTCGAGACGGTGCGCGACCGCAGTTCGCCGAGTTCGAGTGCGTCGATCAATTCGTCTGCACGAGTTAGTGATCGGTGACGAGTCATGCCGTAACACAGGCCTTGCACGACGAGCTCGTCTCGCACGCGCTGGTTGTGTCCCGCACCGTTGCCCTGCCCCACATAGCCGAGGCTGCGCCGGACACTGTCCCGGTCCCGGCCCACGTCGAACCCGGCGATCCGAGCCGAGCCCGACGTGGGCGCGAGCAGTGTGGTCAGCATTCGGAGCGTGGTCGACTTACCTGCACCGTTGGGACCGAGGAGAGCTACCAGTTCTCCCTCACCGATCGTCAGATCGATGCCGCGCACCGCCTCCACGGTCTTCTTGCCTTGCCGAAAAGTCTTGGTCAGTCCCGATGTTTCGATCATCTCGTGCGCCCCTCGTCGTATCGGTGAATCCGTACGAGAGGAGACGCTAGAAACGATCGCGGTCAGCTACGGTCCGCGATGCTCGGCGCGAGTGAACTAGCCGAACACCGGGAACTTGCGCTTGCTGGCGAGCTCGTCCATGCCGGCCTGAATACTGGCCCGGACCTCGTCGTACTTCGCTTCGACGTAGGCCTCGTCGTCACAGCGAGCCGGATCGTGGTCGAGCTCGACCGGGGGCATGAACCGGGTTCGGATCTTGGCGGGCAACGGAATCTGCGGCAGCGCGGCAGGAGCGATGATCCACGGCAGCGAGATGGCGATGGGAAAAACCTTCAGGCGCGCAAATCTGTCCAGTCCGAGCGCCTTGGCCAGCTTGTCGCCTCGAATGAGCACCGGCATCGCGTCGGCACCGCCCACGGTCGCCACCGGAACGATCGGCACGCCCATTCGGATCGCAAGCTTGACGAAACCGGTTCGACCACCGAGCGTCGCCTCGTCACGCTTGCTCCACGGTCGCAGCGAATCGACCTCTCCACCGGGCCACACGATCACGTCCCTGCCCTCGGCCAATGCGGTCGACATCGAGTCCGGGGCCGCAGGCAACACACCCATGGATCGAAAGACTTTCCCGATCAACGGAAATGCCATCAGCGCGTCGTGCGCAGTGCCGTGCAGGATGCGCTTCTCGCCGAAGTGTCGCCACCACTGCGCTCCGACGGTCCACGCGTCCCACACGAACGGCGCACCCGAATGCACTCCGACGACGAGAACCGGCGACTCGGGAATCGTCTCCCAACCGTCGATCTCCATCCGGAAGTAGCGATCCATCACCCCGTTCCAGAGCCTTTGCTGACGGTCCATCGCCACGGTGTTCTGATCGTCGAGATCCCAATTTCCTGCGCGGTCGGCGACCACGGACCCGAGGCCACCCGACGCCTTCTCGCGTCGCTCCTTCATCTTCAGCCGAGCCGCTGCGGCATAACGCTGCGCTTGCTCGCGTAAAGCGTCCTTCGAAGGCTTGTCGGAGCTGTCCCCACCCGTTACGTGATCCCCATCACTCATACCCGCACGGTACTCCACCGCGAACTTCAGGTCCGACGACCGTGCTCGGTATCCCCGCGCGGTCATCGAGCTGTCCGTTATGGTCGAATCTCCAGCCGAGCGAACGAGGTACACAGATGGATCCGATCGAACCGGCGTACGGGACGACTCCCCTACTCCTGATCGCAGCAGCAGCCGTCGCAGTTCTGCTGTTCCTGATCATGAAGGTGAAACTGCACGCTTTCGTCTCGCTGGTCCTGGTCAGCGCCGTCACCGCCGTCGCAGCGGGCATCCCACTGGCAGACGTGCCGTCGGCATTGCTCTCGGGCTTCAGTTCCACCCTCGGTTCGGTCGCTCTACTCGTCGCCCTGGGTGTGATGGTCGGCCGACTGCTCGAAATCACCGGTGGCGCTCAAGTATTGGCCGATACTCTGATCAACCGCTTCGGGGCCAAACGTGCACCGCTCGCCCTGGGTGTCGCCGCACTCATCTTCGGCTTCCCCATCTTCTTCGACGCCGGCCTCGTCGTCTTCCTGCCGATCATCTTCACCGTCGCCAAGCGCTTCGGTGGATCGGTATTGCTGTACGCACTGCCGACCGCAGGCGCGTTCGCCGCGATGCACGCCATCGTTCCCCCGCACCCCGGTCCCGTCGCCGCCACGGAACTCCTCGGCGGAGATATCGGTTCGGTGCTTCTCGTCGGAGTTCCCGTCGCAGTCGTCTCCTGGTTCGTCGGCTCCTACCTGGTCGGTACCCAGCTCGGCAAACGATTCGTCACCGCGCCTGCCGACCTCTTCGCCGAGGGCGCAGCCAACTCCGAAGAACACGACAAAGAGATGGCCGGCCTCCGCGACCCTGCGCCGAAGTTCGGTGCGGTGCTGCTCATCCTGCTGACGCCGCTCGTACTGATCTCCCTCAACACCGTGGTCAACACTCTGACCACCTCGGGTGTGCTGACCGGAGACGAGACCTGGGCAGCAGCGCTGACACTCATCGGTCAGACGCCCATCGCGCTGCTCATCACCTTGCTGCTGGCTCTGTTCATTCTCGCGCCGGGACGCTTCCCCGTCGCCGACGGTGCCAAGTACATGGATCAAGCCCTCGGACCCATCTGTTCGATCATCCTGATCACCGGTGCCGGCGGCATGTTCGGTGGAGTGCTGCGGGCCAGCGGCATCGGGCAGTCGCTCACCTCCTCGCTGTCCGGCCTCGGACTGCCGATCCTGCTGCAGGCCTTCCTGATCGCCACCGCTCTTCGCGTCGCACAGGGCTCGGCCACCGTGGCCCTGACCACCACCGCCGGGCTGATCTCGGTCCAGGTCGCCGAGCTCGATCTGAGCAATTTCAAGATCGCGCTGTTGGTGTTCGCACTGGCCGCCGGAGCCACCGTGCTCTCCCACGTCAACGACTCCGGCTTCTGGCTCGTCAGCCGCTTCTTCGGCATGGACGAGAAGACGACACTGAAAACCTGGACCGTCATGGAAACGACACTGGGACTGGCGATATTCGCCCTCGCGTCGCTGCTGTGGGTGGTGTTCTAGCGGGGTTCGGCCACAACCAGCACGGCCGCTACACCGGATGTGTGTCGTCGAACGTCGGTACGACGAGCTCGAGCACCGGCGCGGCGTTGTGGCGAGGTCAGCCAAGCCCGCTCGCAACCCACCGCGCTGGTCTCTGCCTCGCCGCGACCCTCTACCAGCTCACGACCATCCCGACGGCCCAAAACTGAGGGGGTCAGAGCTGCTTGCGCATCTTCACACTTGTGGTTTCATATCCGGCTGACTCGTACATCCCGCGCGCGACCGCGTTGAAACCGAACACGCTCAGTCCCAGCGTCCGCGCGCCCTCCGCCCGTGCATGGTCTTCGGCGAGCTGCATCGCTGCTCGCCCATAGCCCTGGCCTCGGTGCTCCGGCTCGACTACGACATCCCAAACCCACCACGAGCTGGCGTCGTCCGAGTTGTCGCGACCGATCCAGAGGTACCCGACGATCTGGCCAGTGTCGTCAACGAGGTCGAACACAGTGTTGTTCGGGGTGGGAGCACCCGCCGGGAAAGCACGCTCGATGGCATTACTGGAGTGCTCTTCAGCGGCGCGCGGCGTCTCACCTACAGCGATCAGGTCCGTCTCGTACTCGCTTCCGCTCCGTTTCAGCCATGAGGGAAACCGTTGACGAGTGATCGGGACGAGTGTGATCGACATGTCGCCAGTCTGGCAGCGGTCTCGCGCCGACCCTCGACAGGTATGACCGACACGCCCTGGCCCTACGTGTCTCGCCAGGCAGCGGCCGGTCTTGTCATCGCGGGGATCACTTCGATGACACGTCACGTGCGGGAGGAACGGATATCGCCGACCGAGGCGCGACGCCAATTGCTGGACATACTCTTTCGAGGATCACTTCGCTCGTGACAGTCGGCGACCCGGCTGCTATCGCCCGTCGCGCTTGGGTTGCCAGCGGGCTGCGCTCGCCGATCGATGCGAGCCGAGCAGTCTCGTGCACACGAGCGGCTCGGGTCTCGGGCCGCTTGGCGGTCACGATCCACTCCAGAATCCCGCGGCGCGCGGACGGCGGAAACTGGTTCCAGTTATTCTCCGCATCAACGTGTTCGGTGAATGCAGCCGCAAGGTCCTCGGGCACGATCAGATCCTCGACCTCGTCCAGTACGGTCCATGCGCCGTTGGCCACGGCGGCCTCGACGGCTCGCTCCCCCGCTGGAAGTATCAGGCCTGCTTCACGAAGGGCCTCGATGCGAATCTTGTTCGGACGGGACCATGCACTCGCGGGTTTGCGGGGCGAGAAATACAACATGGTTCGCTCGTCGTCCAGCTTGCGGGGTCGACTGTCGACCCACCCCATCGCGAGTGCTTCCGTGACGGCGTCGTCGTAGCTGACCGCAGGTCTCCCGGTCGCCTTCTTTTACGACACCAGCCACACGGATTCCGTTGTTCCGTGATGTGCGATCAGCCATGTCCGCCACTGGGCACGTGTCTCGGCATGCACCCTCGGTGCGTCGTCCATGACGGCCATGCGTACCCCTTCGTTCGTCGGCACCAGTACAGCGCTCGTCTCACTCGTCGGCTTCGAACACGCATCCCCCGGATGGAAGCTCCAGGACGATGACGTCGTGGTCCTCTCCGGTGACGATCGCGGTGAAGATGACCTCCGCACCGTCCATCGACACCCACCAATTCATGTTGGCACCGCGCACACGCGGCACCTGCCGATACACTGCTCGGGCGTCCTCGACCACGGCCTGCGGATGCAGCCTCCGAGCGGTCTCGATGACGGTACGACGGACATGGTCGAGATCGATCAGGTCGTCGTCGTCCGACAATTGCGACGGACGAAAGTCGATGAGTGCGAAAGGTATTCGGATGACGGGGAGCGTCGCCGCATGTGCCATCGATTCGTCGGAAAACTCGGGGTCACGCCACTCGAGCACACCGTCCTCGAACGCGGGCGTCATCTCCCCGAGCGCTGATCCGGTCTCGACGCTGCGGTGAATCGCTGCGATGTATTCGGTCACGGAATCGAACAGCGGTGCGCCCCCGTCCGCCGCCTCGGCCGAGAACATCCGTACGCAGCCGCGCCGTCGACCCGGGCGTGTGTCGATGTAGGTGAGCCCGAAGATGCCCTCGGCGAACGGGACGTAGGCGGGGACAAACATCTCCGCGGTCTCGCCTGCCTCCTGAGCCCCCGCGGTGGCCGGCCAATCATCGCCCAAGTAATCGATCCGGTGCGGGTTCTCGACATTGTTGTTGTGCTCGCGGACCACCTCGTCGAGCGACAGAAGCGTCGAGTCCGGCAAGACCGAGCCGACCGAAACGTAATCCTCACCCAGGGGAACTTGCTGCCCGTCGTGCAGTCCGTAGAACTCGCGCAGTTCCTCGGTCCACGGCGTTGTCGCACGTTCCGCAGACTCTCGCTCGCCCGCGGTCCGCGGCGGCCGAATCGACGCAGCAGTGATGGGCGCACGTTCACGAAGCGTCGCCATGTACGCGGTCCATACCGCGGTGAGGTTCACGACTCGAACCTAATGGGTCTCGATCGGCGAGGGGTTTGTTACGGTTCTCCTTTCCGCGGAGATCACTCGACATGCTGCAGTCTCAGGCGACATTTCCTTCAGCGGTGTACCGACGGTGCGAGGCAATCGTGAGTGACAGCATTCGATTCGACGGAGTGCTCGAGCCGATGACGTGGGGCAAGAACACGTACACCATCATTCGTGTTCCGACTCGATTGGTCGAGGCAGCGGAGCGGTGGCCGACTCGCCGGATCGACGGTTCGATCGACGGACTGAGTCTCAATCTCGGTCTCAACAAAGCAGATTCGACTGTGCTGTCCGGGTCGTTCGTCTACATCGGTGCAGGTCTCCAGCGTCGGTTGGGCGTCGCTGCCGGTGATCTGGTGTCGTGCGAATTCGAACCGGCCGACCCCGATCTCGTTCCGGTGCCCGAGGATCTTGCGCGTGCGATGGAAGACGCGAGCTGCACGACCGTATGGGAGCGGAAGAGGGCGAGCGACCGACGTCAGTTGTTGATGCCGATCGACAATGCTGCGCGACCGCAGACCCGAGCAGAGCGCATCACGCGACTGGTGAGGTCGTTGACGGAAAGCGAGTAGACGGACGGGCTGAACACAACGGCCAGTCGTCACTGCACCGGCACGAGGATTCTCCACGCCCCCAGCGCGAGTGCGCCGACGGTGACGACGAGGAACAGTCCGACCCACACGATGCCGGGCAGGAAGGTCAACCGAGCCAGTTGATCGGCGTCGGAGTCCCGAGCTCGCCCGGCACTTCGGGATTTCTGCAGTTCGAGAACCGGCCGCGGACCGGCGATCAGCAGGAAGAACGTGATGAAGTACGCCGCGGCGACCTGTTGTTCCCCGGTACCCCACCAGGACACGACGAACAGCAGTCCACCGACGGTGACGAGAGACAGCAGTCCGTAGATGTTGCGAATCATCAACAGCATCAACGCAATCGAGATGATGCCGATCCACAGCACGGCCGAGGCTCGCTGTGTACCCAGTACCAGAGCGGCTCCGAGGCCGAGAAGCGACGGACCGACGTAGCCTGCGAAGGTCATGGCGATGACACCGAGCCCGGTCGGTTTGCCCTTGGAGATCGCGACGCCGGAGGTATCGGAGTGCAGTCGCAGACCCATCAGCTGTCGGCCGGTGATCAGCGCGACGAACAGATGCGCACCCTCGTGCGCGATGGTCACCACGTTGCGTGCAATTCGCCACGTCTGCGGCAACACGACGATGACGAGCGCCGCCAGGGCAGCCACTTGGACGATCCACACGGGTGGATCAGGACTCACCGCGGAAATGCGGTCCCAGAATTCGTTCACACCACAGTATGCGGCTTCGCCGCAGTGGTGCGGTTATGTGCCGCTGGGTGCACATGGGAGTGGAGCCTGCGGAACGACCCGCAGGCCTTGTCGCACCACTGCCGCAGGCACCTCAGGACGCGCGCGCTTCGGCCTTGGCGCGTTCGCGGGCGAGCGAGCGATCTCGCATCTCCTCGAACTTGGTGGCCTGACGTTCGAGGTCTTCGAGGAACGCGGCGAGTTCTTCGCGCTTGTTCTCACCGCGGGCGGTGAAGTCGTTGCGCTCGAACACTTGCCACTTGCGCAGCACGGGCCAGACGACGTCTTCGAGGTGCTGACGCAGGTCGTAGATCCCGTGCTTGGCCATCAGCACACCGTTGCGGCGGAAGTTCGGCATGCCGGCACCGGGCATGACGAAGTTCGTCACGATGTCCGAGACAGCCTGCAACGTCTGATCGGGCGAGATGTCCATCGCTGCGCCGGTGATGTTGCGGTAGAAGATCATGTGCAGGTTCTCGTCGGCGGCGATGCGCTGGAGCATGCGGTCGGCGATCGGGTCGTCGCAGACCTTGCCGGTGTTGCGGTGCGAGACGCGGGTCGCCAGCTCCTGGAACGTCACGTACGCGACCGAATGCAGCAGACCGACACCTGCCCCGGCGGGCGACGCGTAGCCGTTGGTCATGTGGATCATGCGGGCTTCTTCGAGGGCGACGGGATCGACGCCACGGGTGACGACGAGGTAGTCACGCATGACGATGCCGTGGCGGTTCTCTTCGGCGGTCCAGCGGCCGACCCAGGTTCCCCAGGCACCGTCCTGGGAGAAGTTCTCGGCAATCTCACGGTGGTAGGACGGCAGGTTGTCCTCGGTGAGCAGATTGGTGATCATCGCAGCCTGCGCGACGTCGGAGAGCTTGGACTGCTCCGGGTCGTAGTCCTTGCCGCCGAGTGCGGCGAAGTTGCGGCCTTCGTCCCACGGCACGTAGTCGTGGGGGTGCCACTCGCGCGCCATCGAAATGTGACGGTTCACGTTGTCCTCGGCAGTGGGCACCAGCTCCTGCAGAAGCTCGAGCTGTGTCAGATCCCTGGCCATCGACATGCCTCCTCGCATTGACGTCAGCTCACGAGCCTAGGTCGATGCGGGCGACTATCACGAAGCCTCGCCGAAACTCTGTTACAGGTAGCAACCGATCTTCGAGATCGGTCGTGCTCTGTCACAGCATCACGAGTGAGCCGCTTCCATCCCCGGGAGGCTCGGCGAGCGGAACACCCATCCGCGAAGGGCAAGGAATCGAGCGGCACCGACCAGACTGCTGACGGCGATCACTGCCAGAACTTGAACGTACGTGGCGGCGGCGGGAACGAGGAGGTGGACTGCGGCCAGCGCGGCGGTACTCAGACCCAGCCCGATCAGGGCGAGTCCTCCCGCTTCCCACTGGGTCTGGAACCAGCCGACGCGGTCGGCGGCGTGGAAGGTGTGGCGACGGTGCAACTCGTTGGCAAGCACGGTGCTCGCAGCCACTCCCGCCAGATTGGCGGGGAAAGATCCGAACGACGCGAGAGCGACGAACAGCAGTGCATAGACGCCGTTGCTCGATACCCCGACGATCACGAAACGAGCAAACTGGGCCGGCACAGTCTCACCGAACAGGCGTGCCCTGCAGTCGGGCTCCGTAGGCGCTGACAGTGCTGTGCTCACGAGGTCTCCAGTTGTAGAACCGGAAGCGTCGACCGACGCTTCGAATCGATACAACTTCGCGTGCGCCCGAATCGGTGCCAGAGGTGACCGAGGTCTCAGACCTTCGAGGAACTTTCTTCCCGTGCACGCTTCTTGCGATCGAGGTCGATGTTCAGCTTGTCGGGCTTGATCGATGCGACGAACAACACCGCGACGAGCACGACCACCACGACGATGGTGACGATTACCACCGCGATGCCGAAGATTGCCAAAATACCGTTCATGTCCTGCCTCCCGTGTCAGGCAATACGGTACTTGTCGTAGACGGGCCGGTCCACGCCCGCCCCTGTAGCTCGTTCCACGGCCGTCAGCTCACCAAGCGTTCGACGGCGCGCATGGGCAGAGACAACCAGGTCGGTCGGTTGCGCGCTTCGTACAGTACCTCGTAGACGGCTTTGTCCAGTTCGTACGCGCGCAACAGATCGGCTTCGTCGCGTGGATCGTGGCCGGCCACCGACGTGTACCCGTCGAAGAAGGCCGTGATGCTTCGCGCAGCCCACTGCTCGGCGCGTTCCCGCAGCGCCGGGTCCTCCGGTAGGTCGACGAGCAGATGGTTGGCGGCATAGTCGAACGACCGCAGCATTCCGGCGACGTCGCGCAAAGCACTGTCCATCTGCCTGCGTTCGTCCAGCGTCTTGGCCGGCTCTCCCTCGAAGTCGATGAGCAGCCACCGCTCGGGGGTTCCCAACACCTGCCCCAGATGCAGATCGCCGTGAATGCGCTGAACGGTGGTACTGCTCGACGCTTCGGCCCGTGAGATCAGGGCCGTCGCGGCGGGGATGTACCGGGCGATCTCCGGAACCACTCGCGCTACTCCGGAGATGCGCTCGAGGATCTCTTCGACGGCCGTCGATTCCACGGAACGTTCGGCGGTACCCAAGACCGAGGCGAGGTCGTGATGTACCTGCGCGACGGCAGCGCCGAGTCGATGCGCGTGGGGAGCGAAATCGGCGGACAGATCCTCGATCGGCGTGGCGGGGGAATCGAACACCTCGCGCACGCTCGCCAGCGCAGTGGTCCATCCCTCGGCAGAATTCGCCGCGAAGTCCTGGATCATCCCCAGCGTGGTCGTCTCGCCGCCGACCTGCGCTTCCAGCCACCCTCGCAGCGGTGCCACGTTGACGCTGCCTACCTCCGCCAGCGCGCGGTGCAACTCGACGTCCGGACTGATTCCGGGCGGTACCTGACGAAACAGCTTGAGCAGCAGCAGATCACCGAGAATCACCGAAGTATTGGACTGCTCTGCACCCAGAACCCGACCGCGCATCCCCTGCGGCACGCTCGAACCGTCGACGACCTTGAATTCGATACTGCCCGTAGGCTTTTCATCGGAGAACGCGTCACCGTACAGGGCGATGATCTCGGGATCGCGTAGGCCGTCGAACACTGCCATCTCACCGGGCACCGGCAACAGCCACGGGCGTAGTTCCTCGGGCACCTCGGTGCGGAAACCGAGGGGCACCTGATAGGTCTGGGTCACCGACGTGCCGTCCTGGACGAGATCCACTTCGACGAGCAGGTGCTCGGCGGCGAAATGCGGCTCGTCGTGCAGTACGTCCAGAGCGACGATCCGCACGGCACCCACCGTCGAACCCTTTGCGCCGAACCATCGTTGACCTGGTAACCACGACACCAGTGCGTCCTCGAGCAGGTGTCGAACAGCGTGTGCCGCGCTCGAGCTGGAACCGACCATGAGTATCTCTCGCCGCCTTCGGGGAGTTGCAGAGCGTGTGACCGTACCGTGTCCGAACCTACCCACTCGGAGCCACCGCCACACCCCGGCAGCAAAGACACCCGAACGTTATGCAGGTCTTACGCCGGTGCATCGACATGCTCGTACAGTGGGGACATGTCCGCTCCACTGACCGCCCACATCGACGTGCATCGTGCCGGTGATCGACTGAAAACCCGTGTGTCCTGGCTCGACTCGAAGCACTCGTTCTCTTTCGGTCAGCACTACGACCCCGAGAACACCCACCACGGCCTGCTGTTGGTGAACAACGACGACATCGTCACCGCCGGGCAGGGATTCGAGACGCATCCGCACCGCGACACGGAGATCATCACGTGGGTGGTGCAGGGCTCTCTGGTGCATCAGGATTCGATCGGGCACTCCGGCATCATCTATCCCGGACTGGCGCAACGGATGAGTGCGGGCAAAGGCATCATGCACTCGGAGAAGAACGACTCCTGGAGTATCGACGGCAATCGGCACACCGAACCCGTCCGCTTCGTACAGATGTGGGTGATGCCCGACAGTCCCGGCACCGCACCCGGCTATGAACAACTCGAGATCGACGACGAGCTGCTGCGCGGCGGACTCGTCACGGTCGCGTCGGGCATGGACCGACACCGTGGTCAGGCGGCAATCGGCATCGGCCAGAAGTCGGCCGCGTTGCACGCTGCGCGACTGACACCGGATTCGACCGTGACCGTTCCCGACGCTCCGTTCGTCCACGTGTTCGTGGTCCGCGGCACCGTCTCGATGGAAGGCGTAGGAGATCTGTACGAGGGTGACGCGGTGCGCATGAGTTCCACTGGTGGGCAACGTATTACAGCTGCCGATTCGGCCGAGGTGCTCATCTGGGAGATGCACTCGCGACTCGGCGGTTGACGTGTACGTTCGATGACAAGTTGATCACGGGGGCACGCGGCGTCTGTGCCCGCGGCAGCCATCTGCATACACTCCGAGCGTTCACGATCGCCGATCTCGGAGGTATCAGACGTGTCGAATGACTATCCCCCGCCAGGAAACTATCCTTCGCCTGGCGAGTACCCCCAGCAGGGCGGATATCAGCAGGGTGGATACGAGCAACAGCCGGTAGCGCCGAAGAACACCATCGGCACAGTGGCGCTGGTTCTGGCGATTCTCGGTGTGTTGTTCTCCTGGACCATCGTCGGCGGAGTTGTTCTCGGCCTGATCGCGATCGTCCTCGGCTTCATCGGTCGGTCGAGGTACAAGAAACGCGTCGCCACCAACGGCACCGTGTCTCTCATCGCGATCATTCTCGGTTTCGTGGCGGCGGCCCTGTCGATCGTTCTCGTCGTCGTCGGTGTCGGCCTGTTCAACGCAGTCGGCGGACAAGACTTCACCGACTGCATGACCAACGCAGGCAGCGATACTGCAGCGCAACAGCAATGTGCCGACGAATTCCAGCAGAACGTCGAGAACCAGTACGGCGACTCGACACCGAACTGAGTCGGTGCCGAGACACTCGCGTCTCGATACGTCAGGCGGGCCGGTCACCACGCGGCGACCGGCCCGCTACGACAACCCGGTTACCGCCCTGCTTCTTGGCTTCGTACATCGCGGCATCTGCTACTCGCAACAGTCGCGTAGTGAGTTCGACGGCGTCGAGACCGATGTCCTCGGCGCTCGGGTACGTGCAGTGCGCGACGCCTATGCTCACCGTCAGGGATGCGATGTCCTCCGCTGAGTGCGCGGCATCGCGATACTCCTCGGCCAGTGCACGGGCCTCGGCTTCGGCCGATGTGGTCACCACCGCGAACTCCTCACCGCCCACTCGCGCGACCAGCACCTCGTTTCTCGTCAATCGACGTGCGACGAGTTGCAGGGCCGCGTCCCCTTGGTGATGTCCGAATCGGTCGTTGATCGACTTGAATCGGTCCACGTCGACAACCATGACCGACACATCGGTCGCGCCGAGGAAGTACACCGGTAGTGCCTCGTCGAGCCCTCGGCGGTTGCGCACCTGAGTGAGTGGGTCGAAGTTGGCCGCCTGCGCTTGGACCTGCAGTTTGAGGAGCAGGTACTGGAAGAAGGTCGGGCCCATGAACGTGATGGGGATCAGCACTACGAGCTGCGCGACGGCCAGACCGTGATCTGCGTCGGGTGACAACGAGATCAACACGAAGAACAGCGCCACGGCCGTTCCTGCCCACAGCAGATGCAGCGCCATGACTCTCGGGCTGTGAAAGAGCTGTACGTACACGCTGTTGGCAGCGAGCATCGCGAGGGCCAGATAGATGGTTTGAGGCGATCCGTAGGAGAGCAGTACCAGTGTGGTTCCGATGTCCGAGTACGCGGCGAACATCAGAGACACACGCTTCGACGGCCACGGAGCGGTCAGCCAGGCGACACCGACCACCAGCGTCGACACGATGGCGACGACGAAGATGGACCTACCGATCGCAGAGGTCGGCGGGGCGTCGGTGAGCAGCAGCAACGCAGCAGCGCCGAGTCCGTAGAAGAAAGTGCTCAATGCGGCGGCGAGGCGATACGGTCCGAGGGCACCGTGCAGCCCGAGGTAGCCGACGACCGACGCGTAGCTGTGAGGCTGGTGCCACCACGTGCGCAGGAATGTCGAGTGCACGTAGCCTCCATGCGCGTTCCGGCCGAGCATCACCGGACCGGACGATTCTCTGCCGGACCGGGCCGGACATATCGGCCATTCGTGATGCTATTCGACGGGGGTCACCCTCGGAGGTCTCTTCGGCGGAATGCTGCGAATCCACCGAGGCCGATAGCTACCGCGACGACAACGAGCGCAGCGATCGGTGCGAGAGACACTGCAGCCCCCGGCAATCGCGGAGTGTGCGTGAAGGGTGAGAGATCGAGCAACGGTTGCGGCATGCCCACCACGGAACCGATCTGGCCGAGCGCCACGAAGCCGCCGAGTACGGCCCACAGAACGGTCGCGAATCGAGGGACAGCGCCGAACAATGCCACGCCGATCGCCGTCACCACCCACACGGCCGGAAGCTGAGCCAGTGCGCCGACCACGACGGACGGCAGTTCGCGCGACATGTCGCCGGTTGCCGACCCGTATGTCAGCCCGATGGTGAGGCCGACGACCAACAGTAGCCACGCCGGGCCGAGTACGGCGAAGAGCAGATGTCCGGCCGGCCACCGATGGCGCGAGACACTCGTGGCCAGCACGATCTCGGCCAGACCCGACTCTTCCTCGCCGTGCAGACGTAGCACGGCCGACGCGGAATAGGCCGCCACCATGATGCCGACCATGCTCAGCACGACGGCGATGAACGACTGTTCGATCGTGGTGCCGCCGAACTTGCCCAGTGCGTCGCTGATGGCGGCGCTGCTGCCGAGTTGATCGCCGATGCCGTCCGTGGACGACCCGATCGCGATACCGAACAGGGCGAGGCCGACGGTCCAGACGACGGTGGTTCCGCGGGACAGTCGCCACGCGAGGGCGACGGGACCGGCCAGTGACGGAACGGCAGCCACCCGGCCGCGGCGTTCGGCCCGCAGTCCACTGCCGAGATCGCGTCGATTCGCTGCCACGAACGCTGCAGCACAGAACGCGGCTGCAGCCGCCAGCGACAGCAACAGCGGCCACCACCGTTCGTCGGCGAACGGTCGCACCTGCGCCGACCACCCGATCGGCGAGAACCACGACAGGGTTCCCGAACCGATGTCGCCGATCGCTCTGAGGACGAACGCGGCGGCCAACACCCCGAGGGCGTAGCCGCGAGCCGCGCGAGCCCCGGACGCCACCTGTGCCGCCAGCCCCGCGCAGCCGACGAACACCGCACCGACGACGACGATCGAGGCACCGAACGCGACGCTCCCGGCCACCGGCAGACCGAATGCCCACAGCGAGAGAAACGACAGCAGTCCCGTCGCCGTCACGCCGCCGCCCGCAACCAGAACGGCCGCTGTCAGCCCTGCGAATCTGCCCACCGCAGTCGACCCGATCAGCTCGATACGACCGGCGTCCTCCTCACCGCGGGTATGCCGAACGACGGTGAGGATCGCCGCCAACGGAACGAGGGTGAGCATCAGTCCGGCGCGCCACGACACCAAGGCACCCAGGTCACTGCCGAAAATAGGCCCCACGAGCGCCGCCTGCGCCGGCACTGCCTCGGTGCCGAGATAGAACGCTCGACGGTCTGCCGCCGTCGGATACAGCCCCTCGAAGCTGACCGCGTACAGCAGCGGGAGCGCTCCGAGCAGAACGACCCAGACCGGCAACACCAGTCGGTCGCGGCGCAGACACAGCCGCAGCAATGCCGCTGTGCCGCTCAGGCTGTTCATGCGTAGTACCTCAGGAACAGCTCCTCGAGAGTGGGCGCGGAGCTGATCACGCTCTGCACTCCCGCACCGGCCAGGACGTGCATCACCGCAGCGAGCGCCTCGTTCTCCACCGTGCAGGTAATCGTGGATCCGTCCACGGTCACCCCACTGACCCCGGTGACCCTGTCGAAATCCTCGGGTACTCGATCCACAGTGACGGTCATCGTCGTGCGGGTGAGGTGCCGCATAGACGCCAGGGTCCCGGTGTCCACCGTGCGCCCGTCCCGGACGATCGTCACCGAACTGCACAACGCATCCACCTCGGACAGGATGTGCGAGGACAGCAGCACCGTGACTCCGCGTCGCGCAGCATCGTTCACGCATTCGGCGAACTGCTGCTCCATCAGGGGATCGAGACCGGAAGTGGGCTCGTCGAGGAGCAGCAGCTCCACGTTCGATGCCAGGGCCGAGATCAGAGCGACCTTCTGGCGATTGCCTTTCGAGTAGGTGCGACTCCGCTTGCCGGGGTCGAGGGAGAACCGTTCGATCAGCTCGGCCCGGCGGCCGGAGTCGATACCGCCGCGCATCCTGGCGAGCAGATCGATGACCTCCCCGCCGGTCAACGACGGCCACAGCGTCACATCTCCGGGAACGTAGGCCAGCCGTCGATGCAGTGCGACGCCGTCGGCCCACGGATCACCACCGAGCAACCGGACAGTCCCCGACGTCGCGCGCACGAGACCGAGCAGTACGCGGATCGTGGTGGATTTACCCGACCCGTTGGGGCCCAGAAAGCCGTGTACATCACCGGTCTCGACGTGCAGGTTCAGGCCGTCGAGTGCCCGGACCGAACCGAACGTCTTCACCAGATCGTCGACTGCGATGGCGTCGGTCATTTCTCGGCCTCCAGATAGGTATCCAAGGATTGGGAGTCGGTGAACAATCCGTCGGTGTACAGCTCGAGTGCCGGCAGCATCACCTCGTCGCCGAGCGCACTCAGAGCCGCGCGGAAATCGACGTCCGGGCCGGCCATCTGCACGTACAACAGCAGACCGCCCACGTTCTGGCGCGTCAGGAACCGGGCGCGCGCCGCGGGGTCGCGGCTGGGTGTGAATCGGCCGTCGCGCACTCCGTCGTCGAGGTAACGGACGGCGTCGTCGACCATGTGCTCGAACAACTCTCGGGCCAGCGCTCCGCCGGAGGAGAAGCTCCGCACGATGTAGGCGACGAGCGGTGCGTACTCGTCGATGCGGGCAAGCTGTTCCATCATCCCGGTAGGACCGGCCGAGGCGGCCTTGGATTCGCGGATCGTGCGCAGGACGTACTCGTCGCACGCTGCCCGAAGTCCGTCCTTGGACCCGAAGTGGTGGTTGAGCAGCCCTGGTGAGACGCCGGCGGCGCTGGCGATGGACCGCACACCGGCGGTGAAACCCTGCACGCCGAAGATGTCGATCGCGGTGTCGCGGATCCGCGCGCGGGTGGTCAGATCCTCCGATGCTGAACGCATGTACAGCACATTAAACACCCGTTCAATCGAGCGCAAGAGTGTAAAGATGGATACATGACTTCAGTAGTGAACTCGGGCATCGATCTCAGCTACCAGGACGAGAACACACGCGCGCAGGACGACCTCTTCGTGCACGTCAACGGCAAATGGCTGGAGGACTACAGCATTCCCGCAGACCGCGCCGTCGACGGTGCGTTCCGGACGTTGTACGACCGCGCCGAGGTCGACGTACAGACCATCATCGAAGAATCGGCGGCCGCGAATCCGCCCGCGGGTAGCGACGCACAGAAGATCGGCGACCTGTTCTCGAGCTTCATGGACGCCGATCGGGCCGAACAGCTCGGCACCACCCCGATCGCCGACGAGCTCGCCGCCGTTGCCGAGGCAACCGACTTGGTAACGCTCGCAAGCGTTCTCGGCTCTCTGCAACGCACCGGAGTCGGCGGCGGTATCGCTCACTACGTCGACACCGACGCCAAGCGATCCGATCGCTACCTGGTGCACTTCAGCCAGTCCGGAATCGGCCTGCCCGACGAGTCGTACTACCGCCAGGACGAGTACGCCGACATCCGCGCGAGCTACATCGCGCACATCGCGAAGATGTTCGCGCTCAGCGGCGTCGACTACGACGCGCAGACGGTGTTCGACCTCGAGCGCAAGATCGCCGCGGGCCACTGGGACGTCGTCGCCAGGCGCGACGCCGAGAAGAGCTACAACCTCGTCCAGTTCGACACCCTGGTGCAGAACGAGCCCGGATTCAATTGGACTGCATGGATTTCCGGCCTCGGCGGCACCACCGAACAGTTCGCCGAGATCGTCGTACGCCAGCCACCGTTCGTCGACACGTTCGTGTCCCTGTGGACGTCGGAGGACATCGAGACCTGGAAGGCGTGGCTCGCGTGGCGCGTCGTACATGCCCGGGCTCCGTTCCTGACGAGCGCACTCGTCGACGAGAACTTCGCGTTCTACGGAACGACGCTGACCGGAACCGAGGAGAACCGCGAGCGCTGGAAGCGCGGCGTCTCGCTGGTACAGGACGTCCTCGGCGAGGCCGTCGGCAAGCTCTACGTCGAACGCCACTTCCCGGCGGACTCGAAGGCACGCATGCAGGTGCTCGTCGACAACCTCACCGAGGCCTACCGCCGCAACATCTCCGAGCTCGAATGGATGAGCCCGGAGACGCGCCGCAAGGCCTTGGACAAGCTGGACAAGTTCACTCCCAAGATCGGCTACCCCGACCGCTGGCGCGACTACTCGAGCGTCGACATCACCGCCGACGATCTGCTCGGCAACTACCGCCGCGGTTACGAAGCCGACTATCAGCGTGACCTCGACAAGCTCGGAGGACCGGTCGATCGCGACGAATGGTTCATGACGCCGCAGACCGTCAACGCGTACTACAACCCCGGGATGAACGAAATCGTCTTTCCCGCAGCCATTCTGCAACCGCCGTTCTTCGACGCCGAGGCCGACGACGCAGCCAACTACGGCGGAATCGGAGCCGTCATCGGGCACGAGATCGGGCACGGATTCGACGACCAGGGTGCCAAGTACGACGGCGACGGCAACATGGTGGATTGGTGGACCGACAGCGACCGCACCGAATTCGGTAAGCGCACCACTGCCCTGATCGAGCAGTACAACGAATTCGAGCCGAAGGCACTGCCCGGCCACAAGGTCAACGGCGAATTCACCATCGGTGAGAACATCGGCGATCTGGGTGGCCTGTCGATCGCCGTCGCCGCGTACGAGATCTCGCTCGAGGGCAAGGACGCACCGGTGCTCGACGGCCTGACCGGGCTGCAGCGGGTGTTCTTCGGCTGGTCGCAGGTGTGGCGGACGAAGGCACGAGACGCCGAAGCGATCCGTCGTCTCGCCGTCGATCCGCACTCGCCGCCGGAGTACCGGTGCAACGGAGTCGTGCGCAATCTGGACAGTTTTCACGAAGCGTTCGACGTGCAGCCCGGCGATGCGCTGTACTTGGACCCGGGGAAGCGCGTCAAGATCTGGTAGCACGTGAGTGGAACTTCGTAGTCGGCTACGAGAAACCACTCACATAGGGCGGGACAACGGGGAGGACAGTCGGATGAGGGAATTCGTACGGTGGATCGCAGCGCACGGGGTCATCAGATTCGGGGCCAAGCGTGCTGCGGCCGCCGGTGACCGGCAGGCCATGCTGGTCGCCGATCCGGCGACGCGGGCAAATCCGACGCCGGTGTACGAGGAACTACGGGCGACGGCACCGCTGGTGAAGACTCGAATCTCCAACATCACCGTGCATCACCGGGTGGCGTTCGCCCTGCTGCGGTCCGACGATTTTCGGGTCACCCAACTGGGCGGCACGTTGCCGGCACCGCTGAAGTGGGTGGAACGACACACCAGGTCTGGAGCCCTGCATCCAATCCTCCCGCCGTCCCTGCTGTCGGTCGAGCCGCCCGATCACACCCGGTACCGCAAGCTGGTGTCCTCCGTGTTCACTGCCCGGGCCGTAGCGCAGATGCGAGATCAGGTGCAGGAAACCGCGGACGCACTGCTCGACGAACTGTCCGACGGCAGCTCTGTCGTCGACATCGTCGACAGGTACTGCGCTCGCCTTCCCGTCGCAGTGATCGGCCGCATCCTCGGCGTTCCGGAGAAGGACAATCAGCGCGTACTCGAATTCGGCGAGATGGCGGCGCCCAGCCTCGACATCGGTATCTCGTGGAGCCAGTTCAAGCAGGTGGAGCGTGGCCTCATCGGTTTCGACGCGTGGCTCTCGCAGCACATCGCCGAGCTTCGCCGCAACCCCGGCGAGGACCTGATGAGCCAATTGATCGCCGCCGAGGACGAGGGCATCGGCCTGAACGACGAAGAGCTCAGGGCCACCGCAGGATTGGTGCTGGCCGCCGGATTCGAGACGACGGTCAATCTCCTCGGCAGCGGCATCCAGCTCCTGCTCGATCATCCGGATCAACTGGCTGTGCTGCAACAGGATCCATCGCACTGGCCCACCGCGATCGACGAGATGTTGCGGATGGAATCTCCGGTTCAGCTGACGGCTCGCGCGGCCAAGCACGACGTCGTCGTCGAGGGCGTGCCGATCACGAAGGACTCACTGGTCGTCCTCGTGCTCGCCGGTGCCAACCGCGATCCGCTGGTCTTCGAGGACCCCGACCGGTTCGACGTCACCCGCGACAACGCGGGTAAGCACCTGTCGTTCTCCGGCGGACGCCACTACTGCCTGGGCGCAGCTCTGGCGAAGGCAGAGTCCGAGGTAGGTCTCAAGACGCTGTTCGACAGGTTCCCCCACCTACGTTCGGCAGGTACGGGAACCCGTCGCGACACGCGCGTATTGCACGGGTGGGCAACACTTCCGGTGGATCTGGGCGAACCTGTCAGGACAACCGCAGACCGGTAGCGGAGTCGAAGAAGAACAGTTCGTCGAGCACCGGCTTCAACCGGACGGTCTCGGCGAGGGCGACCGACAGCTTGCGGTCCACCCTCACCGAGATTCGTCCCGAGGCCGTCGTCCACTGACCGTCGGTGCTGGGCGCGGAGGCGTAGACGAACGACTCCGCACCCAACTCCTCGATCAATTCGACGGTGAGTCGGAGTCCGCCCGCATGTTCGCCGACGAGCTCCCACGATTCCGGCCGAACCCCGACGACGACGCGGTGACCCGCCGACGTCGGAACGGGGATCCGAAGGTCGCCGAGTACTGCTGCACCCTCGTGTACCGGAGCGTCGACGAGGTTCATGCCGGGAGACCCGATGAACCCGGCGACGAAGGTGTTGACGGGGTTGTCGTAGAGCTCCCGCGGAGCGGCGATCTGCTGTAACTTGCCGTCCCGCAACACTGCAACTCGGTCACCCATCGTCATCGCCTCGACCTGATCATGGGTGACGTACACGGTGGTGGTACCCAATCGTTTCTGCAGTCCGGCGATCTGCGCCCTCGTCGACACTCGCAGCTTGGCGTCGAGGTTGGACAGCGGCTCATCCATGCAGAACACCTTGGGTTGCCGAACGATGGCTCGCCCCATGGCCACTCGCTGCCGCTGCCCACCGGAGAGCTTGCCGGGCTTGCGACCCAGCAGTGGCTCGAGTTCGAGCATCCTCGCGGCGTCCAGTACGCGAGCCGCAGTGTCGGCCTTGCTCATTCCCGCGTTTCGCAATGCGAAGCCCATGTTGTCGCCGACGGTCATGTTGGGGTACAGCGCGTAGTTCTGGAACACCATCGCGACGTCCCTCGCCCGTGGGGCGAGCGAGGTGACGTCCACTCCGCCGATGTCGATGTGGCCGCTCTCGACGGATTCGAGGCCGGCCAACATCCGTAGACTCGTCGACTTTCCACACCCGGACGGCCCCACCAGCACGATGAACTCGCCATCCGCTATGTCGAGTTCGAGTGTGTCGACAGCGAGAGAGTCCGCGCCCGGGTACCTGTGCGAGACACCCGCATAGTGAACGGTCGCCATTACTTCGGCAGCTTCGGGGTGATCTGACGGTCGATGATCTGCTGCAGCTGATCCGAGATGGACGCGAACGTCGTTGCAACATCGGCATTCTGCAGCGCAATCTGCTCCAGACCGCTACCGATGATCTTGTCGCCACCGGGGACGAACACGCGGGCCGCGTCCTGGGAGCGGGTACGCGCCAACTGGTCGACGGCCGTCTTCGCGTTCGGGTTGGCCTCGAGGAACGCGATTTCCGACGGGTCCTGCTGCGCCGACTTGCGGACCGGCATGTACCCGGTGTTCTGCGAGAAGTAGGCCGTGTTGGCACCGTTGGTGACGAAATCGATGAATTTGAGCGCGTTCACCTTTCGCTCGTCGGAGATCTTGGCCGGGATGGCCAGACCCGCGCCGCCGGTGGGGCATCCGGGCGCGCCGTCGGTAGCCGGCAGGAAAGCCGTACCGAACTCGAACGCGGCGCCCTTGGTGATGGTGGACAGGTCTCCGGTGGAGGCGATCGTGGAGGCGAGGATGCCTGCGGCGAAGTCGTTGGCGATGTCGTTGGAGACCGCCGCGTACTTCTTGGTGTGAATCATGTCCTGCAGGAACTTGCCTGCCGCAATGGTATTGGGGTCGTCGAACTTCAGCTCGAACTGATCGGAGTACGATCCGCCGAACGTCCAGATCGGGCCCTCGAACGTCCACCCGAGGTAGTCGACGGCATTACCCCAGCCGTGGGCGAGCTTGCCGTTTCCGACGACGGCCTGGATGCGCGGGCCCCACTCGTCGAATTCCTGCCACGTGGCCGGTCCGCGATCGGGCAGGCCTGCTGCCGACCAGACGGCTTTGTTGTAGTAGAACAGCGGAGTCGAGCGTGCATACGGCAGAGCCCAGTGGCTGCCGTTCCAGTTGTAGTCGGCCAGCAGCGAATCCACGTAGTCGGACTGGTCGACGCCGGCCGCGGAGAAGTGCTTGTCGAGGGGCTCGATGGCACCGGTGAGTGCGTAGTTGAACCACCAGACATCCGAGAGTACGACGACGTCGGGCACATCGTTGCCGGACAATGCCGCATTGAACTTCTGCGACACCTCCTCGTAGTTCTTGCCGCCGTCGATGAGATTGACCGTCAGTCCGGGGTTCTGCGCCTGGAACCGCGAGATCAGCTCCTTCTCGAACTCCTGGGACTTGCCCGGGTGGTTCGACCAGAAGTTGATGGTGTTCGCATCGCCTTCGACACCGCCGCCGCCCGTCGATCCCGATCCGGGACCGCTGCACGCCGCGAGGGCTGCGGCGGCTGCAGCCGCACCGGTGAGCGTGAGGAAGCCACGCCGATTGATGATGTGTGCCATGGTGTTCGACTCCTGATAGTGAGGTGAATCAGCCCTTGACCGCACCGGAGGTGAGGCCCTTGATCATGTGGCGCTGCAGGACGAGGAAGACGAGAAGAATCGGCAGAATGGTGAGCACAGTGGCGGCCATGACCGCTCCCCAGTTGGTGTAGCCCTCGCTGTTCTGCAGCAGCGTCAGGCCGACCGGTAGCGGAGCGACCGACGAGTCGTCGGACATCAGGAACGGCCAGAGGTATTCGTTCCATTCGGTGACGATGGTGATGATCGCGAACGCCACCATCGTCGGACCCGACAGCGGCAGGATGACGCGGAACATCAACCGCACCGGACCCGCACCGTCCATGCGCGCGGCCTCGATGATCTCCGGCGGCAGCGACAGAAAGTGGTTACGCATCAGGAAGGTACCAAAGGCGACACCGGCCAGCGGAATAATGATGCCCTGGAACGAGTTTCGCCAGCCCAACTCGGAGATGAGCGAGTAGTTCGAGATGACGGTGATCTGGTTGGGAACCATCAGTGCGGCGATGATGACGAGAAAGACGATGTTCTTGCCCGGGAAGCGCAGGAAGACCAGGCCGTACGCACTGAGCACACCGAGGACGAACTTGATCGACGCGACCGCCGTGGTGATGACGATCGAGTTGCGCAGGTACGTGAAGAACGGCACCTCCGTCGTCGCCTCGTTGTAGTTCTGCGGATGAAAACTGCTGGGCCACCACGTGACCGGCTGAACGTAGATGTCCGGGCGGTCCTTGAACGAGGTGACCAGAATCCAGAACAGCGGCAGGCCGATCATCAGCAGGACGGCAACCATCGCCGCGTAGCCGAGGACATTCGCGCTGCGACGCGTGCGCTGCGGGTCCCGACTGCGCGAAGGCTTTTCCGGCACTGCGGCATCGGGCTTGCTCACCAAGGTCATCGCTGATCGTCCCGATCCATGATTCGTACCTGTACGAGAGTGACGATCAACAGCACGAGGAACAGGATCGTCGCGACGGTCGCCCCGTAACCGGCCCGGAAGTTACGGAACGTTTCCTCGTAGACCTGGTAGACCATCGTGGTGGTGCCGGTGGCCAGTGGGCCACCGCGCGTCATGACGTTGATGATGTCGAAGACCTGAAGCGAGTTGAGCAACACCGTGATCGAGAGGAAGAACGTCGTCGGACGCAGTTGCGGTAGAAGCACTTTGCGGAACGTGGTCCAGCGGCCGGCCTGGTCGATCTCGGCCGCTTCCATCAATTCCTTACGCACACCCTGCAGCGCCGCGAGATAGATGACGAAGGTGTAGCCCAGGTTCTTCCACAGGTAGGTGACGGTGATCATGACCATCGCCCATTTCGGATCCTGATAGAAATCCGGGACCGCACCGAGGCCGAATCTGCGCATCAGGTCCTGCACGAGCCCGAAGTTGGGATCGAAGACGAACTGGAATGCGATACCGATCGCGGCACCGGAGATCACGTACGGCGCGAACACCGCGGAGCGAACGAAGTTGCGGCCCCTCAGTTTACGATCGAGCAGCAGCGCGAGTATCAGGCCGAGCACCAACGAGCCGACGACCGCGGCCACGGTGAACACGACAGTGTTGCCGACGATCTGCCACGTGTCGTCACGGGCGGCCCATTCGCGGTAGTTCTCGAATCCGACGAACGTGGACGTGGGCGAGGACAGGTTCCAATCGAAGAACGAGAACTGGAAGTTCTCGACCAACGGGCGGTACGTGAACACCGCCAACAGAACCAGGTTGGGGCCCACGAGAATCAGGAACAGTGCGTAATCGGTCCACGGCCGCGAGAAGAAGCTCTTCTTGCCTGCCGTGGGCAGCACTCGTTCGGTTGTTGCACTCACCGCGAGGACTGTGCTCAGTCGCGGCTAACGAATGGTGAACGCGGCCCCAACTGGTGCCGTCACGCAAACCAACCTATGTGAGTGGAACTTCGTAGCAGGGGTCGAAGTTCCACTCACATGCGGCGAAGCCGCTCTAGCGGTTCCAGTCTCCGAGGCCGTCGGATCCGCTGAGGGTGCCGCCGTCGGTGTTGACGACGACGACGGGATCACCCTTCTGGGCGTTCTCGAAGAACCACTTGCCGTCTTCGGTGCTGACGTTGAGGCAGCCGTGCGAGGAGTTGGAGTACCCCTGCTGCGATTCCGACCACGGTGCCGCGTGGACGAAGATGCCGCTGTAGGAGATGCGCGTGGCGTACTCGACGTACGTGCGGTAGCCCTCTTCGGAGTCCACCGGCACACCGTAGGTGGAGGAGTCCATGTACATGTCGCGGAAGCGCTCGCCGACGATGTAGGTGCCGTTCGGGGTTTCGTGGCCGACTTTGCCCATGGAGGTGGGCATCGTGCGAACGACCTCGCCGTTGCGGGTCACGGTGATCTGCTTGGTGTTGTCGTCGGCCGTGGTGATGATCGAGTCACCGGTGGAGAACTCCGTCTTCGCACCGCCCGCTTCGACGGTCACCTGGGTGTGCGCCGGGTAGAACTCGTTGGGCAGCCACCGCACCTGAGTGTCGTTGATCCAGTAGAAGTGGCCTTCGACGGACGGGTTCGTGGTGACGCGGATGGCGCGTAGTGCGGCGTCGCGATCTCCGATGGCCTCGTCGAAGCGGATCGCGATGGGTTGCGCCACTCCGACGACCTCGCCGCCGGACGGGCTGATGCTGGGGTCGGCGAAGTTCGCCGGTGCCAGCGGTGCCACTCGCTGCTGCGGGGCGGGTGCCGGTGCCGCCGGGTCCGAGGATCCGGGCATGCCGGGGATCGACACGTCGGGGCCGCCGGGCCACAGCGGAGCCGCCTGGGCGGATCCGAATGCTGCGGAGGCGGCGAGCGCCGTACCTGCGAAAATTGCCCCGATACGGGCGAACCTACGAGTGCGAACCTGAGTTGCCATGTGACCCGACCATCCTTCGTACTGCGTCGTGATGCCCCAGTAGCAGTGCTGCCGCGGGGCAACGCCCATTAACACATACCACCCGGACTTTTGCTAATCGGATATTGCCGAAAACGACGACGGAATTCACGAGTACGAGTAGCTTCCCGCCACCGGAGACCCTGTTCGAGCCGTAGGTGTCGATCGTCCGCGAACGGGTATGTCGCATGCAACGTACTCCGTCCAGACACCGGCGGTTCCGCAACGGACTTCACAGGTCCGGTGTCCGAAAGGGTGGGTCGTGGCTATGGATACCAGCACTCCAGTCCGTCGCATCGTCGTCGTCGTGCCCGCACACGACGAACAGGATCTGCTCGACGCCTGCCTGACCGCCCTGGCGAAGGCCGGACGTCACGTCGCCGACGTCGCCCCGGTGACGGTGTCCACGACGGTCGTTCTCGACGCATGCACCGACGGTTCGGCGCTTGTCGCGGCGCGTCACCCGTCGGTGTCGGTCGTGACGGTGGCCCATCGAAACGTGGGAGCCGCGCGGGCCGCCGGATTCGCACAGGATCTGAACGGCGGTCTCGACCGCGGCGACACGTGGTACGCCACCACCGACGCCGACTCGACGGTGGGCGAGCAGTGGTTGGTCGGGCATCTGCGGCACGCCGCCGAGGGTGCCCGGGCTGTGGTCGGGACGGTGTCGGTGCGGTTCGAGGACCACATCGTCGACGACGAAGCGCTCCGCTCCTCCTATGACGCTCAGTACGTCGACGAGGCGGGCCATCCCCACGTGCACGGTGCCAACCTGGGTGTTCGGGCTGCGGACTATTGGGCGGTCGGCGGGTTCGCACCGCTCGCCACCGGCGAGGATCACGACCTGGTCCGTCGTCTGGAGCTCGGCGGCACCGTGTGCCGCCGAGTGTGTGACATTCCGGTCGATACATCGGGCCGCCTGCGCGGCAGAGCACCCGACGGTATGGCCGGCTTCCTTCGTTCTCTGGAGCCTTCTGCATGACCGACACCGGATTCGTCGACACCCCCGATCGCACCACCGATCTCGAGTCGGCGTTGCGCGCGCAGTTTCTCGCGTTCGAGGCGGATGGGCGGTTGGATCTGGCTCTCCCCGGCTCGGGGAACACAGATCACCGGTGGCAGTCGCTGGCTGCGCTGGGCCGACACGACACCGTTCTGGGCCGCTGGGCCGAGGCACATACCGATGCGATCGCGATTCTGCACGAGCTCGACGGCCCGACGCCCGAGCGTGGCCAGATCTGGGGCGTGTGGGCTGCGGAACCCCCGGCTCCGATCCTCGAAGCGGTGCGCGGCGATTCGGGGTGGCTCCTGTCCGGGACCAAGCCGTGGTGTTCGGGGGCGTCCGTATGCACCCACGCTCTCGTGACCGCTCGCGTCGACGGCGAGCCGCGATTGTTCGCAGTGGATCTGACTCATCCGGGTGCTGCCCCGGTGCCGAACACGTGGCATGCCGTGGGAATGCGGGAGAGCGACTCGGGCTCGGTCGCATTCGATCGCGTTCCCGCGGTCGTGGTCGGTGGTCCGACGGAGTACCTGACCAGGCCGGGCTTCTGGCATGGCGCGATCGGGGTGTCGGCCGTCTGGTTCGGTAGCGCCTGCGCGGTGGCCGATACCCTGCATGCGGCCGTGCGCTCGCGTCCCGACCCACATCGCGCTGCTCACCTCGGTGCCATCGCATCGGCTCTCGGAGCCGCGTCGAGTGCCCTGACCACCGCGGCGGCCGAGGTCGACGCGGATCCGTTCGACCGCTCCGGCCGCGCTCGGATCCGTGCTCGCATCGTGCGCGCCGTCGTCGAGGATGCCGCCACGCAGTGCATCGACCGCGTCGGGCGTGCGCTCGGTGCCGGCCCGCTGTGCGCAGATGCGGAGCATGCTCGACGCGTCGCCGACCTCACCGTCTATCTGCGACAGAGCCACGCCGAACGCGACCTCGAAGCCCTCGGACACGACATCGCACAGGAAGACAACCCTTGGTAGAGAACGCGTTCGACGCCGAAGTCGACCTCGGTACCGCCGAATCGGACTGGCTGTCCGCAGATTGGTCGATTCCCGGTCTGCACTGGAGCGACATCGTCACCATGGTCGTCGTGGCACCCCATCCCGACGACGAAGTACTGGGCGTCGGTGGGTTGCTGTCGATGGCCGCAGCCGCGGGCGTCGACGTACGGGTCGTCGCGGTCACCGACGGCGACGGTTCGCATCCGGGATCTCCGACGGTGACGGCCGAGGACCTCCGCGCCCTGCGGCCCGTCGAGTCCGAGCGCGCCCTCGCCGAACTGGGCATCGTGCAGCCGCCGACGCGGCTGCAGTTCACCGACGGCGAGGTCGAAAAGCACGAGGACGCTCTGGCCCGCGCCCTGGTACCGCTGCTCGACGCCACTCCGGGTACCTGGTGCCTGACGCCGTGGCGCGGGGACGGCCACCCCGATCACGAAGCTACGGCGCGTGCCTGCCTCACCGCGGCCGCCGTCGTGGGGATACCGGTGGTGGAATATCCGATCTGGATGTGGCACTGGGCAACTCCCGAACACCGGGCGGTGCCGTGGTCACGCAGTCGCCGCATCGACCTGCCCGCGCATGCCGTCGAGGCGAAACGGGCGTCGATCGAGCGCTTCGAATCTCAGATTCGACCGCTGTCCGATCACCCGGCGGATCGCGCAGTGTTGCCACCGCACATCCTGACGCGGTTCCGACGCCCGTTCGAAGTCGTCTTCGCATGAGTAGGCTGTCCGCATGAGCTTGAGTCCGGAATACTTCCGCGATGTGTATGCCGCGCACGAGGATCCGTTCATGCTCGACAGCAAGTGGTACGAGCGTCGCAAGTATGCCCTCACCCTGGCATCGTTGCCGAAACCGCACTATCGACGCGGCCTCGAACCCGGTTGCTCCATCGGCGTGCTCACCGAACAGCTCGCTGCCCGCTGCGAGCATCTGGTGTCGACAGACGTGGTGCAGAGCGCACTGGATACGGCTCGAGCGCGCGTAGGCGAGAGTGCTGCAGTCGATTTCGCACTGTGGTCCCTCTCCGACGACGTATCGGCGCTGCCGAACCCCCAGGAGAAGTTCGATCTGATCGTCGTCAGCGAGGTGGGCTATTACCTCGACGCCGAGGACCTGGCGGCCGCCATGAGCCGCATCGTCGGCCGGTTGGAGGCCGGAGGCACACTGGTGGCCGCGCATTGGCGTCACGACGTGGAGGACTATCCCATCTCGGGCGACCAGGTTCACGAGATCATCGCTGCCACAACGGGACTGGCCGCACTGAGCCGCTATCTGGACGAGGACGTTCGGATCGAGGTGTTCATCGCCACCGATGTTCCCGCCGTATCGGTTGCCAGCACCGACGGGCTCGACGTGCGATGAAGCCCGAGGCCCGGGGGCGCTATTCGGTGGACTTCGCCGCGTCGTCGACCAACTGCACGGCGAGATCGGCCAGCTTGACGTTGGTGTCCTGAGAAAGCTTGGCCAGCAACGCGAATGCCGCTTGCGAATTGAGGTTGTAGCGTTCCATCAGCATGCCCTTGGCCTGCCCGATCAGGTCCCGGCTCGTCAGCGCGGCCCTGATCTGTTGTTCTTCCCGGGCGCTGGAGAACGCGATGGCCGCGTGCGCAGCGAACAACGAGCCGATGGATTCGGCCTCGGCCGAGAATGCGCGGGTTCGCGTCGAATGCAGGTTGAGTGCGCCGAAGTTGAACCCTTCGACGTAGAGCTGAAAGCAGATCATGCTCTTGACCCCGAGCGCAGACGCTGCATCGGTGAACTGTGGCCAGCGGGTCTCGCTGTCCATGTCGTCGATGCGGATGGTCGTCTGTTCGATCGCCGACTCGAGGCAGGGCCCCTCGCCCAGCTGCTCCTGGATCTTGTCGCAGTGCCCGGCAACTTCTCCTGACAGAGCGGCGCTGTGCACGAACTTGCCCTGCATGACCGTCGTGATGGATGCGTACTCGGCATTGGGAACCTGAGCGACCGCAGCCTCGGTGATCATGGCCAGTACGCGATCAGGATCGGAATGCTGACGGCGCAGCTTCTCGGCCACCTCGGCCAACCGTCGACTCAGCTGGAAGTCGGTAACCCGCGGGATGGCGCCCGACGCGTTCAGTGTCTGCTCGCTGATGGTGGTCACCTCGTCCTACTGCTGCACTCTGCCCGCTACTACACTCTGCCCGCTACTGCACAGGGGCGTACCCGGTATCGGCGGATGCCGACAACACAGGATACGCCCCTGGGCGCTGAGCTCAACGACCGTGAGCGAGGCTCACAGTGCGCTCGGTGCCACCAGAGAGTGCACGAAGCCGATCTTCTTCACGACGGTCGCCGGCAGCACGAACGGGTACAGGTCCTGGTGACCCATCGATCGGTTGATCTGGTTGAGCGCCCATGACAACGGCAGCCACCAGTCGATGATCTGATCGAAGCCGACCTCGCCCGGCAACGGGCTTTCGAGGGTGGATCCGGCCGGAGCCATTCCGAAGGCCGCAGCCGTGTCGAGGGTGTCGCGGATGTGCAGGTAGTGGGCGAAGGTCTCCGCCCAATCCTCGGCGGGGTGCATGGTGGCGTAGGACGAGACGTAGGTGTCCTCCCAGCCCTCCGGTGCACCTTCGCTGTAGTGGCGGTCGAGCGCATCCTGGTAGCTCGAATCCGGATCGCCGAACAGTTCCTCGAACGCCGCGCGGTGTTCACCGTCTCCGACCAGCACCATCTGGTAGTAATGGCCGATCTCGTGACGGAAGTGCCCGACCAGCGTGCGGTAGGGCTCCGACATCTCCACGCGGAGCTGCTCGCGGTGTACGTCGTCGCCCTCGGCGAGGTCCAGGGTGATCAGACCGTTGTTGTGCCCGGTCATCACCTGTTGGTTGGCACTGGAGAGCAGATCGAACATCAGACCCGTGGACGCGTCCTCGTCCCGGCCGACGATCGGGAGGCCCAGCTCGGTGAGCTCGAGGATGACGCGACGCTTGTTGGTCTCCGCGTCCGCGTAGGCGGCCATCGCGTCCAGGTCGTCGTCGGCCGGGCGAGTCCGCGTCAGCCGGCAGGACAGGCAGAGGTCGTCGGAATCGGATGCGTCGACCAGCCAGTTGCAGCGTGCGGTGTTGAGATTGGCGCACGTCTTCCAGATGGCACCGTCCACCTCGGCCTCGGCGATGCCGTCTTCCTTGTCCGGGAGCACCAGGAGGGCTCTGCTCGGCAGATGGAAGCCGAGTGCGCTCGAGCAGCTCAGACACAGTGAGTTCTCGAACGACAGCTTCTGTCCGCACTTGCGGCAGATGAAATCACGCATGGATGTTCCTTAGTGGCAGGGGTGAGTCGGGCTCGTATTCCCGATTCTCGGCGGACTAATGCCGTTCGCCGAATATGTCGTGCACATCTCTTCGCCAACGCTTCCCGGCAAGAGAACCATCCACGTTACTGACCTGCGTGGAAGTAAAGCGTCGACCGCCGTGTTGGTACAGACTGCTTCACAACACCTCCGAGGAAGGACCCGGGCTGCAGATGGCAGATCAGATCACGCCGACGGACCGGCCGATGGCACGATTCGTCGAACGGATCTCGCGGGCTCGCGGCGAGAAGAACAGTGAAACCTTGGCCGCGGGCTTCCTGCTGGCGGCCACGTCGATCGCCCTGATCTGGGCGAACTCACCACTCGGTGACACCTATCAGTCGTTCTGGCACACCGAGCTGTCGATCACCGTGGGTGAGCACGGCATCTCCCTCGACCTTGCCCACTGGGTCAACGACGGGCTGATGGCGCTGTTCTTCTTCGTCGTCGGTCTCGAGGTCAAACGCGAGTTCGCGATGGGTGAGCTCACCGACAGATCTCGCGCGGCGATCCCCATCGTGGCTGCACTCGCCGGCCTGGCCGCACCCGCGCTGCTGTTCCTCGCCTTCAACCCCTCCGGCCCCGCCGCCCAGGCCTGGGGCGTGGTCATTTCCACCGATACCGCGTTCCTGCTCGGTGCCCTCGCGGTGCTCGGCCCGAAGAAGGCCGCGCGGCTGCGGATCTTCTTGTTGACGCTGGCCGTGGCCGACGACGTGGGCGCGCTGGCGATCATCGCGTTCTTCTACACCGACGATCTCGACGTGGTGCCGCTGGTGTTGGCGTTCATCGGGCTCGGACTGATCTTCCTACTGCGTCGGCTCGAGGTGTGGCGCGGTGTCGGGTACTTCGTCGTCGCGTTGTTCACGTGGGTCGCGATGTACGAATCGGGCGTTCACCCCACGCTGGCCGGCGTGATGATCGCTCTGATTCTTCCGGTGTACCCGCCGCGTCGCTCCGAGGTGGAACGAGCATCGGACCTCACCCGCGCCTTCCGTCAATCGCCGAATCCCGAATACGCCCGAGCCGCGAGACTCGGCCTGGATCAAGCCGTCTCGGTCAACGAGAGACTGATGCGCCTGTATCAGCCGTACACCGCGTTCATCATCGTGCCGATCTTCGCGCTCGCCAACGCGGGAGTGGTGCTGAGCTCCGAGACCCTGAAAGCTGCATCGACGTCGACGCTCACCTGGGGCATCATCGCCGGTCTCGTCCTCGGCAAGCTCGTCGGAATCACCGGAGCCTCGGCCATTTTCGCGAAGTTGCGGCCCTCGGCTCTGGCTCCGGGCCTGACCATGTCGCACATCGCGGGTGGTGCCGCGATGTCCGGAATCGGGTTCACGATCTCGCTGTTCATCATCGATCTCGCGCTCGACGATCCGCTGCTGGCCGACGAGGCCCGCGTCGGTGTGCTGGCGGCGTCGGTCATCGCTGCCCTGCTCGGCTGGATTCTGTTCCGCATCGACGCGAAGATCCACCCGCCGAAAGCCGAAGCATCGCTACGCATTCTGCGGCCGGTCAGCGCCAAGCGCGATCACATCCGCGGGCCCGTCGACGCTCCGCTGACGATCGTCGAATACGCAGATTTCGAATGCCCGTTCTGCAGCAAGGCAACCGGCAGCGTCGCCGAGGTACGCAAGCATTTCGGTGACGACCTCCGGTACGTCTACCGGCACCTACCGCTCGACGACTACCACCCCCATGCCCGCTACGCCGCGTACGCCAGCGAGGCCGCCGCAGCGCAGGGCAAGTTCTGGGAGATGGCCGACGTGTTGTTCCGCAACAGCGACGCCCTCGAACCCGACGACATCGACGGGTACGCACGCGAACTCGGCCTCGACATGGACAGATTCGAGGACGACATCCGCACCGGCGACTACGTGGTGCGCGTCGAGGACGACGAACTCGACGCCACGTCCTCCGACGTGGGCGGCACTCCGACGTTCTACCTGGGTCGCGGCGACAAGAACCTCACCCGCCACGTGGGCCCGTACGACGCGGCGACGCTGATCCGGGAACTCGAATCCATGTGAGCGCGGGCAGGGTTGCACAGAACACGGCTAGATCGACCGGATTCCGTCGATACGGCTTCTAAGTGTGCAACCTTGCCCGGCTCTGTCAACTCTCGGTGCGGTTTCCCTCCGCATCCCAATGCTCGGCGACTTTCTTCGACGGCTGCACTCGGGGTGGTTCGCCCGGCATCTTGGGGTAGTCGGGCGGGAAGTTCAGCTCACCGCCCGGCAGTGTTTCCCACAGGTGGAGAAGCGGTTCCAGTGAGTAGGCCTTCTTGTCCATGCCGGCCCACGGGTCGCCGTCCTGCACCAGTTGCGGCACTGTGACGAGGTTGTACTCACGCGGATCGGTGACGTCCGCCAACTGCGACCACGTCATCGGCGTACTGACGGGTGCGCCCGGCCGAGCTCGCAGGCTCCATGCGCTGGCGATCGTCCGGTCGCGATTGTTCTGGTTGTAATCGATGAAGATGCGTTCTCCGCGTTCCTCTTTCCACCAGTTGGTGGTCACCCCGTCGTCGCGGCGTTCGAGTTCGCGGCCCAGACCGATGGCCGCATGGCGCACCTGCTCGAACGTGTACTCGGGCTCGATGCGCACGTAGATGTGAATGCCGCGATTGCCGCTGGTCTTCGGATAGCCGTGTAAGCCCAACTCTTCCAACAGCTCTCGCGTCACGTCGGCGACGCGAAGTGCGTCGGCGAATGTCGTCCCGGGCTGGGGATCGAGATCGAGACGCAGCTCGTCGGGATGGTCCACGGCCGGTCGCCGCACCGGCCACGGGTGAAAGGTCAGGGTGCCCATCTGCGCTGCCCACACCAGAGATGCAGTTTCGGAGGGGCACAGTTCCTCGGCAGTGCGCTTGCTGGGGAACGCGATCTTCACCGTCTCGATCCACTCGGGCGCACCCTTGGGCAACCGCTTCTGATAGAAACCGTCGCCCTCCTTGTCCTGTGGGCCGAGCGCCAATCGCATGCCCTCGCGGTAGCCGTCGGGCCACCTCTCCATCGCGGTCGGGCGGTCGCCGATGGCCCGCATCAACGGCTCGCCGACGGCGGCGAAGTACTCGCACACCTGGAGTTTGGTGATGTCCGGGGTGCGTTCGGTCGCTTCGTAGATAACGCGGTCGGGACTCGACACTCGCACTTCGCGCTCGCCCGCCTGCACGAACGCCGGTGGTGTTTTGGCGGCCATGGTTATCGTCCCCCCGCAATCACATCGGCGACGTCGTAGCGCACCGGCACCTCGAGTTGATCGTAGGCACACGAGCGAGGGTCTCGATCCGGTCGCCAGCGCAGGAACCTGGCCACGTGTCGCAGCCGCGCACCTTCCATCTGGTCGTAGGCCACTTCGATGACCCGCTCGATGCGCACCGGAATCCAATTGCGATCGTTGGACGAATTCCAACGCGTCGCCTCGCCGTCGTACGTGACGTCCTCGCCGAGTCGGAGCGGCTCGAGTTCTTCCAGCAGTTCGAGCCTGCGCTTGTCGGTGAACGCCGATGCGCCGCCGATCATCCTGAGATCGTCACCATCGTAGAGGCCGAGCAGTAGCGATCCGATACCGTTGCCGGACTTGTGAATTCGATAGCCGATCAACACGCAGTCGGCAGTACGAGCATGCTTGATCTTGATCATCTCGCGCTTGTTGGGCAGATACGGCCCGTCGAGCTTCTTCGCTACGACGCCGTCGAGGCCTGCTCCCTCGAACCGTTCGAACCAGTCCTCGGCCACGGCCGCGTCGTCGGTGGCCGAGGTGACGAAGCAACTCGGCCCGCCCGTGCCCACCGCGTCGAGCAACCGTGCCCGCCGCGTCGAGAACGGCTCACCCGTCAGATCCTCGTCGCCGACGGCCAACAGATCGAAGCCGATGAACTGCGCCGGCGTCTTCTCCGCCAACATCGTCACTCGGCTCGCCGCGGGATGGATGCGCTCGGACAACGACTCCCAGTCCAGGCGCGTGGAACCGTTCTTCTCGCGCGGCACCACGATCTCTCCGTCGATCACGATCTTCTCTGGTAGTTCGGCCTTGACGGCCTCGACGAGCTCGGGAAAATAGCGAGCGAGGTCCTTGCCGCCGCGCGATCCCAGCACCACCTCGTCACCGTCGCGGAACACGATGGCGCGAAACCCGTCCCATTTGGGCTCGTACGACCACACCGACGGCCCGTCCTCGGGCTGAGGAGGCACCACTTTCGCGGCTTTGGCGAGCATCGGCGCAACCGGAACGGCGAGAGGAAGATCCACGCAGTTCATCCTGCCTCATGCGGCCGACAACCGAGTCCGATATTTTCTACACACATACGGTCGATGCACCCAGCACGCTTCTTTCGTCGAGAGCAGGACTCACCATGGCGTCACCCACTCGTTCGGTCCGCGCTTTCGTCGTCGCTCTGTCCGCCTGCGCGGCGGTGCTACTGACCGGATGCGCCGCGGAGGTATCCGGGACCGCCGTCGCCATCTCCGGTGCCAGCATTCCCACCACTACGACACCGCCTCGCACCACCACCAGTTCCCCGACCCCTGACATCGACGAGGGCGGCAGCGTCGACATCGACGTCGAGATCGGCCAGTGCGTCGAACTCGGTGGGACGGTCGAGAACGCAACCGTGGCCAATGCGACCTGCGGATCCCCGCAGTCCAACTACGTCGTGTTCGCCAAGACTCCGACCTCGGCCGAATGCCCGCCCGACGCCGATCAGTACTACTACGAGACGTACTTCGACATCGAGCAAGGGGCCTTGTGCCTCGACATCGACTGGATCGTCGGCGGCTGCATGGACCTGGTGGGCGAGTTCGCGCAACGCGTCGACTGCGCCACCCCGGGTGCCGACACCCGCCGGGTGGTGACCATCCTGCAGGGCACCACGTCGGTCGACGACTGCCCCGACCCCGCGTTGTACGGATTCGAGAAGGACTCCCGCAACTTCGTCGTCTGCGTCGAGAAGTTGTGACCGAGCAGCCTGCAGAGCGGCCCGATGTAGCCATTTCTCTGTCCAGTGCGCGGGGCCGATGGATCGTCGCAGCCACCGTGCTCGGGTCTTCTCTGGCGATGCTCGACGCCACCGTGGTCAACATCGCGCTCCCGGCGATCGGTCGGGATCTGGGATCGGGTGTCACCGGACTGCAGTGGACGCTCAGCGGTTACACGTTGGCGCTGGCGTCGCTGATCCTGCTCGGCGGCTCGCTCGGTGACCGGCTCGGACGCAGGCGGGTGTTCGTCTGGGGCACCGTCTGGTTCACGGCGGCCTCGGTCCTGTGCGGTCTTGCCCCCAGCATCGAGGTGTTGATCGCCGCGAGGCTGCTCCAAGGCATCGGCGCGGCACTGCTGACCCCGGGTTCGCTCGCGCTGATCTCGGCGTCCATCAGATCCGACGATCGCGGAGCCGCGATCGGGCTGTGGTCGGGGTTGGGCGGAGTGGCGTCGGCGATCGGTCCACTGCTCGGCGGCTGGCTCGTCGACGCCGTCGGCTGGCGCGCAGTGTTCCTGATCAATGTCCCGCTGGCCGTGGTGGTCGTGTGGGTGGCGATGAAACATGTTCCGGAGAGCCGTGATCCGCACGCTGCCGGTCGCCTCGACGTACCGGGCGCGGTGACGGTCGCCGCCGCCCTCGGCCTGCTCACGTACGGTCTGATCGAGTCCCACGTTCTTGCGCTCGCGTTGGGGATCGTCGCGGCCGGAATGTTCGTGGTGATCGAGCGCCGCACCCACGATCCGCTGGTACCGCCGTCGCTGTTCGTGTCGCGCGTGTTCCTGGCGGCCAATCTCGTGACCTTCGCCGTGTATGCGGCGCTCGGCGGGGTGTTCTTCCTGCTGGTGTTGCAGCTGCAGTTCGCGGTCGGGTTCTCCCCTGTCGCAGCCGGATTGGCCACCATTCCGATCACCGTGCTGATGCTCGTACTGTCGGCCCGTGCGGGCCGGCTCGCGGGGCGCATCGGCCCGCGCATCCCGATGACGGTCGGGCCGCTGCTGTCGGCGGCAGGACTGCTGCTGATGCTGCGCATCGAGCCCGGATCCACCTATGTCGCCGATGTTCTCCCCGCCGTCGTCGTGTTCGGCCTCGGCCTGTCCGCTCTGGTGGCCCCGTTGACCGGAGCCGTCCTGAGCGCAGCACCGGACGACCGCGCCGGAATCGCATCGGGCGTCAACAATGCTGTCGCCAGAACCAGTCAACTGCTCGCCGTTGCTGCGCTGCCCGCGTTGGCCGGCATTGCCGGGTCCGATTACTCTGCGCCGCAGGTGTTCTCGTCCGGGTTCCACTCGGCGATGCTGATGTGCGCCGGGCTCTTGGTACTCGGCGCAGTCATCGCGGCTGCGCTGATAAGGAGCACTGGCGACACCTCCGACTGCCCACCGCACTGCGATCTGGGTGCCCCACCGGTCGACAGACGCAGCGTCGACTGACTGCTCACCGCACGATCAACACCGAGCATTCGGCATGGTGCACGAGGTTCTGACTGACCGACCCCAGGATCGCACCGCGGAGGGCACCTCTACCTCGGCACCCGACCACGAGCATCGATGCCGACGCAGACAGCGCTCGCAAGCCTCGCGTCGGGCTCGATTGGGCACTCACGGTCGTGAGCTGCACAGCCGGATACTTCTCGTGCATCTTCTCCACATGCGTGTCCAGCCAACGCTTCTCGTCTTCCTGCACCGCTTGCCAGTCGATGTAGCCGGCGCTCATCCCGATGCCGGCCTGAGCCGCGAACCCCCAGTAGTTGACTGCGATCACGGGTGCGCCCAGGTTGTCGGCCATCTCGAGCGCGGCACCCAGCGCTCGATCGGACTGTTCGCTGCCGTCGATCCCGACCACTATCGGACGGACCACGTCGGCCTTGTCGTTTTCGTTGCGGAGCAACAACACCGGACACTGGGCGTGCGTCATGACGCGCAGCGTGTTGCTACCGAGGGTCAGGTCGCGGATCGCGCTCGACTTCCTGGATCCCAGCACGACCATGTCTGCTCCTACGTCGGCCACGTACGACGCTATGGTGCCGTCCACACTGACGGTGTCCACGGACACCCCGTGTGCGGCGACGCGTACTTCTGCCTCTGCTCGGACGAGGTGTTTGCGGCCCATGGCGCGAAGATCCCTCTCCAGCGCGCCACCGTCGACGAATGCCGCCGACCCATACCAATCCCCCACGGGAACTGCATGAACGAGACGTACGGTCGCGTGGACCTTGTCCGCGTAGGTGCCGGCCCATCGGGCTGCAGCCTCGGCCTCGGCCGAGCCGTCGATACCCACGACGATGGGAAGTGTGCGGGCGATGGAATTACTCATGTGATCTTCCTGTCTCGATGTCGACGGTCACGGCACAGTCGCCATGACGTGATGGGTTGCAGTGCGGTCGAATCGGCAGTCCGCGTTCGCCTCCGGTCAGCGGCCGAAGAGCGCGGACACCTCGTCGAGATCGATGTCGGTTCGGCAACCGCTCGGCTCCAATTCGACGTAGAAACTCTCGTAGCCGCGCGGGTCTGCACCTCGCTCACCCGTGCTGCGCCGCTCGAACACTCGTGCGTCCGGCCACCGATCGAGCACGGCTGTTCTGAGGATGTGTCCGTCGGGCGAGACTCCGCTGAGAGGCCCGTACTCCGCGATCACCACCGAATGGACGACACCGTCGATCGATGCAGTGGTCACCGGAAACACCATCGGTGCCGATCGGGTCGGAATCTCGACGACCACGGAGTCGGAATCGACCCGCATCGAGCCCGGCACCTGCGGTCTTTCGCTGTCGGTCATCCTCGTTGTTGCTGCTCTCGCGGGCTCACGGCCGGGCGTCACATCGACCCCGCGACAGAATCGGAACCCGAAGGCGCATGGGACCTGTGCGCGGCGTGCTGCCCTGCACGAAGGCTCACTGCGGCCATCACGAACATCGCTGCTGCCGCACCTCCGCTGACCGCAGCCCAGCCGGTCACACCGGACGCGAGCAACGTCAAGAACAGGCCTACCGCGGCGACGCCACACACCAGTAGCACTTCGGCGAGAACATTTTCGGCCTCGGCCAACACGGCCTGCCCGTCGTGTCCGTCGTGTACTTGCTGCTTCATCTCGAACTCCTCGAAGTCGACGAATCGGTAGAACCGACATTGCCGAATTCTCGATGTCGACGGCAGGGTCGAAAGTCCCGATGCTGCCGCCATGAGGCCCGGCCTTCACCCTCGTGAATCCATCTCGCCCACCGTCGGTCCGCGCATCAGCTCGACGCCCGACACCGAGGTCGGGATGACTTCGACGAGTCGGTGCATGGGTGGGCCGTCCGAATGCGGCCGGGGCAGTAGCTGTTCGAGGACTTCGCGTCGAGCATCCACGACCGCGCGGGCGATTCCGTGAATTACGACAGTCGATACGGTCAGGTGAGCGTCGTCCTCGGCGTCCACTTCCAGGACGACCGAGGAATCGAGCGCACTCCACCCCAACCGCGACCGCCCCTCGGCGTAGAAATACACCCGACTACCGCTCCACACGATGGAGACCGGGTCGATGGTGGGCCCGAAGTGGTCATGGCCGATCAGCCGGGCGACGGTCGCCCGTTGCGCAAGCCGATGAGCGTTGTTGGAGTCCAGAACTCGTCGACGATCATCACTTCCGCGCACACGATTCGGTACGGTGCGGTTGGTCATCGGTCTCTGCAGATCATCACCGGGCAGTGGGCGTGGCGGGTGAGGTTGCTACTGGTCGATCCGAACAGTGCTCGGGCAACCACTCCTCGCCCGTGACTGCCGACCATCACGAGGCCGGCTCGCTTGGACAGATCGACAAGGAGATGCGCCGGGTTACCCTGTCGCACCACATGTTCGACACTGACATCCGGATATTTCTCGGCCCATCCGGCCAGACATTCGGAGAGCAGCATCTGCTGCTCACGCTCGATCTCGATGCTGTCATGCGGCCCCGGCGGGGAGAGCACCGCACCGTGGGACCACGAGTTCCAGGCGAGCGCGGCGATCATCGATACACCGAACAACGAGGCCAGATCGAAGGCCTGCTCGACGGCCGCCTCACTCGTTGCACTTCCGTCGATACCGACGAGGACCGGCGCGTCGAAGCCGGCGTCGCCCTCCCGCCACACGATCACCGGGCACAGGGCCGCGTTCGAGGTCTCCTGCGCCGTACTGCCGAACAATGCGGACACGATCGGACCGGAACCCGAATTGCCGACGACGAGCATCCGCGCGGTGGAGGAGAGTTCGACCATCATCGTGCACGCCGTCGCCTCCTCCACCGAGGTGGAGACGGCAAGGTCCGGATGACGGGCCAGCACTGCGGCAGCGACGTCGGTCACCATGTGTTCGGACGCTCGGCGCTGCTCGTCCCACACCTCCTTCGGCACGACCGCTGCGGGCTCGCCCATGTAGATCACAGGCTGCTGTACTGCAGTGGCGATGAGCAGGGGAGAGTCCACCCTTTCTGCCAGTGTCGCCGCCCAGAGCGCAGCGCCGATACTGCCGGCCGAACCATCCACCCCCACCACGATTTTCTGATGTGCTGCGAGAATCACGATCGTCTCCTGTTCGTTGCGCGTGCGGGAGCAGACAGCACCGACGCCACCGCATGTCGTGGGGTTCGAGGTGCCGGGCTGCCGATCATCGGTGTACCGACTCGAATGAGCACCTGTGCCATGCCGATGTGCGGTGCCAGCGACTGGACGAGACGCCTGCTCCCGGCCTGCTCGGTCATGTGAGTCAACGGGCACGTCGCCAAGCCGTCCGCGGTCGCTGCCAAGAGAAACGACGACATGGCCCGGCCACAGTTCAGCCAATCCAGTCGTTCGTCCGACGGTGTGCCGAGCAGCACCACCGAGGATTCGTCTTCGACCGTCTCCCGCGGAACCACCGTGCCGACGCGGTGCGGTTCGGGGAATGCTCGCCCCACCTGGACCCTCGACGAGTCCGCGCGGGTCGTCAGCGCCTCGGGCGGAATTCCTCCGGAGCGGAACGAATGCCCGGCCCACCATCTGATCTCGGCCTGGTACGTCGCGTCGTACTTCCGGATGCCCGCGCTCAGCGTCGAGGCCCTCGCCAACGTCTGTTTCGACTCTGCCGACAAGACGGTCATCTCGGTGCCGTACTGCTGCCGACCGAGATACCGCGTCAGAACACGATCGGTCGGCACCGGTCCGAACGCCCGACGATCCGAGTGCCGACGATTGATCGCACTCAACATGTCGAACTCACGCGACCGAGGATGCGCGTCGTGCACGAGGCGGATACGAGCAAGATGATCCGGCGTGCCCGGGGCGGGCAACAGGTCGACCTCGGTCTTCCACCGAAACGCCGCGGCAGCCTTCTCGAGATGGTCCAACGCAGCCCCGCAGCTCATCACCATCTGCCGTTCGGTCGGGTCGATCACCCCCAGCACGCGGGAGGTGTCGGTGTACAGATCGAGTCCGTGTTCGGAGTACGTCCACCTCCACGGCTGGCTGTTGTGCACCGACGGCGCGCGACACGCGAGCTCCACCAGCATTTCCACCACGGCCGTATCCGGCTGATCGTTCATCGTCTCTCCTCGACCTCCCACCGCGATGCGGTGGATCCGTCCCCACTGTCGCCCCGAGGTCGCGGTGCTCGACAGGGCCGTTCGTCACTCGATGGAGGGCATTCCGGTGCATGCCGAAAGGGCGCGGCGCCACAGGTTTAGTGTTGACGGTGAATGCGACTCGGGGCGGAACCTGAGGACGCGACCGAGGAGCCACCATCGCCGACCGTTCAGGAGTGTCATGACGACCCCGCACAATCCACCCGAAGTCGACGTCAAGCCACGCAGCCGGGACGTCACCGACGGGCTGGAGAAGACTGCCGCCCGCGGCATGCTCCGCGCCGTCGGGATGGGCGACGAAGACTGGGTCAAGTCCCAGATCGGCGTCGCGTCGTCGTGGAACGAGATCACTCCCTGCAACCTCTCGCTCGAACGACTGGCGAAGGAAGTCAAGAAAGGCGTCCACGCGGCCGGCGGGTATCCGTTGGAATTCGGCACCATTTCGGTGTCCGACGGCATCTCGATGGGCCACGAGGGCATGCACTTCTCGTTGGTCTCGCGTGAGGTCATCGCCGACAGCGTCGAAACCGTCATCAGCGCCGAACGTCTCGACGGCTCCGTGCTGCTCGCCGGTTGCGACAAGTCGCTGCCCGGAATGTTGATGGCTGCCGCGCGTCTCGACCTCGCCAGCGTCTTCCTCTACGCCGGATCCACCCTGCCCGGTTTCGCCACCCTGTCCGACGGCAGCGAACACCAGGTGACGATCATCGACGCCTTCGAAGCCGTCGGTGCCTGCTCGCGCGGACTGATGTCGCGCGCCGACGTCGACACCATCGAACGCGCCATCTGCCCCGGCGAAGGTGCCTGCGGCGGCATGTACACCGCGAACACCATGGCCAGCGCCGCCGAGGCCATGGGGATGTCGTTGCCCGGCAGCGCTTCTCCGCCGGCACCGGATCGTCGCCGGGACGGCTTCGCACACGCCAGCGGCGAGGCCGTCGTCGAATTGCTGCGACGCGGCATCCGCACCAGCGACATCCTCACCAAGGAAGCCTTCGAGAACGCGATCGCCGTCGTCATGGCTTTCGGTGGATCCACCAACGCCGTGCTGCACCTGCTGGCCATCGCGCACGAAGCCCAGGTCGAACTGACTCTGGCCGACTTCACCCGCGTCGGAGCGAAAGTTCCGCACCTTGCCGACGTCAAGCCCTTCGGCAAGCACGTCATGACCGACGTCGACGCCATCGGCGGTGTCCCCGTAGTCATGAAGGCGCTGCTCGACGCCGGCCTCATGCACGGCGACTGCATGACCGTCACCGGAAAGACCGTGGCGGAGAACCTCGCTCACATCGCTCCCCCGGACCCAGACGGCAAAGTGCTGCGCGCACTGGACAAGCCGATCCACCCGACCGGCGGCATCACCATTCTCGAAGGATCACTCGCCCCGGGCGGAGCCGTCGTCAAGTCCGCCGGTTTCGATTCCGACGTATTCGTCGGTACCGCACGAGTTTTCGAGCGTGAACGCGCGGCCATGGATGCTCTCGAAGACGGCACCATCGCGGCAGGCGACGTCGTCGTCATCCGCTACGAGGGACCCAAGGGCGGACCCGGAATGCGCGAAATGCTCGCGATCACCGGAGCCATCAAGGGCGCGGGCCTGGGCAAGGACGTCCTGCTGCTCACCGACGGACGATTCTCCGGCGGAACCACCGGCCTCTGCGTCGGACACGTGGCACCCGAAGCGGTCGACGGCGGCCCCATTGCCTTCGTCCGCGACGGCGACCAGATCCGACTCGACGTCGGCAAGGGCACCCTCGACGTTCTCGTCGATGCAGCCGAAATGCAAGCACGCCAGGAGGGTTGGGCACCGCTACCTCCGCGCTACACCCGCGGAGTGCTGGCCAAATACTCGAAGCTGGTCGGTTCGGCATCGAACGGTGCGGTGCTGATCTAGCCACCCGCCCTAGCCCCCGGCCCCAGCCCCCGGCCCCAGCCCCGGTGTCCGCGTGAATGGACCATTGCATACGTCTGGACAGTGCAGTGGTCCATTGACACCGATACCGTTCGCGCGTGAATGGACCATTGCATACGTCTGGACAGTGCAGTGGTCCATTCACGCGTTCGGGAGGTCTACAACGGCATGGCCCAGATAGGGCTCGAGCGTTCGTTCATCTCGGTGCACGTCGCGTGTTGTCGGCTGGCTCGTTGGTAGAAGGTCTGCAACGGTTCGGTCGGCTCCACGTCCGGCGGTGTGGGTACGACGGGCAGTTCGCCGAGTTCGAGCGCCAACTGGTAGATGCTGGGGCGTTCGAGTTCGGCGTCGACCAGTGCCGGCGCGGCAGCGTTGTGTGGCTTCGGTGTTCGCGGTACACGCGGCGTACTCGGTTCGGGCTTGGCTGCCGACGGGCGTTCGAGTAGCTGCTCGAGCTCGGCGACCTCACGGACAGCCGCTGCGCTCGTGGCCGGCGGCGCAACGAAGGGCACGATCGGCTCGAACGCGATCATCTCCGACGACGACGCGAGTGCCTTGTTCTTGGCCGGGATGAGGAATGCCACGATCACGGTTCCGGTCCCGAATACCACGGCCGCAACGACACTGGTGTGCACGACTGCACTGCCGAAGGCAGAGATGGCATTCGCTTCGAGATTGTCGGCGAAACCGCTCAGAAATGCATTCTGCTCGCGAATGATGTCGGAGACGATCACCGCACCGGCCAGCGAATCCTGCGATGCCGCAAGCCCTTCTGCGGCCTGACCGGTGTACTGGCCGTTGGGTTGCTTACCGGGGAAGGTCTGCAGAAACCCCTCGATTCCCTGTCGATACGACGCCGCCAGAACCGAACCCAACACAGCGATGCCGAGAGACCCGCCCAGTTCGAGTGCAGTGTCGTTCAGGCCGCCGCCGACACCGAGCTTGTCGTCCGGGAACTCACCCATGATCGCATCGGTGCAGGGCGAGACGGACAGTCCGATGGCGAGTCCGAGCAGCGTCAGTACGGGTAAGAAGTCGACATACGTTGCCGTCGAATCGATTCCGACGAGGGAGACGACCGACAGCGTGCCCACGATCATCCCTGCGATGACGGTGACACGCGGCCCCATCTTGGGGGTCAGCCACATCGTGATTCCGGACCCGACGAACACTGCGCCGGCCAGCGGCAGCAGATGCACTCCGGTGGAGACCGGGCCGTACCCGAGAGCGAACTGGAGGTACTGCGCCACGAAGTAGATCGCCCCGAACGTCACCAGGAAGAACACCAGTACCGCAAGGGTGGCACCCCCGAGGACACGCGAGGAGAACATCCGCACGTCCAGCAATGGATTGGGGTGCCGTAGTTCCCAGCCCACGAAACCCAACACCGACAGCAGTCCGACGAGGCCGAAGTACAGCGGCCCGACGGTCCAGCCGAAGTGCATGCCCTCGATGATGGAGTAGACGATGGTCGAGACGGCCAGAACAGACAGCAACCCGCCGATCCAATCGATCGCACCGGCATCCACGGCTCGCGACGGCGGGACGAGTACGACGGCTCCGGCTATGGCGGCCAGCGCAATCGGGACGTTGATCAGAAATGTCGAACTCCACGTGAAGCTCTCGAGAAGCCACCCGGCCAGCAACGGCCCGGCGGCGATGGCGAGGCCGGACGTGGCCGCCCACACAGTGACGGCTGTGGCCCGCTCACGCTTGGGGAATGTGGCCACCAGCAGAGACAACGTCGCAGGCATGACGATCGCGGCAGCCACGCCCATGACGATTCGAGCCAGGATCACGCCGAGCGTGGCATCGGTCAGCGCCCCCGCCACCGACCCCGCCACGAAGATGATCAGTCCGATGATCAGCGCGCCGCGTCGGCTGTACCGGTCGCCGATCACTCCGCACAACAGCATCAACGACGCGTACGGGACGGTGTATCCGTCGATCACCCATTGAAGATCACTGCTGGTCAAGCCCAGATCCATCGTCATCGACGGCGCGGCGACGAGCAGGGACGTGTTCGCCATGACCACGATCAGCAGGCTCAGGCACAACACCACCAAGGCCGCCCAGCGTCGGGCATAGGGTTTGTGCATTTCTTGGACAGGTGTCATCGCAAGCAGTGTCATGTGTTCCCCCCGTTGGCAAAGTGCGACACACCTTGCACAGTGCTGTGCAGCTTAAGAAAACCGCGCTAGGATCGGCAATCTTTTGTGGCGGCAACCACACTGCGTCGGCGCGATCGTGCTAGAAGTGGACGTGTGCCGAAGACGACGGAGTCGAGACCGAGCGCACGGACAGCCCGATCGCCCGTGCAGCGAAGTGACGCCCGCTCCAACAGAGCGCGAATTCTCGATGTCGCGCAGGGGGTGTTGGCGAACAACCCGGACGCGACCATCAACGACGTCGCGGCCGCGGCCGGGGTGGTCCGGCGAACGGTGTACTCGCACTTCGCCTCTCGCGAAGCCCTGATCGACGGCATCGCACTCGAAGCCGCAGAACGCATCTCGGCCGCGCTCGACCGCGATCCGGCCGTCGACGAATCCGCCGTCACCGTGTTCGTGCGACAGACGTTGGCGCTGGCACGCGTCGGAGAACAGTACCGACTACTACTTGCGGTTGCGCGTACCGACCTGGGGCACAACGGTCTTCACGACCTGTTGGGACCGATGCGGGAGTCGGCTGCGGCTGTCATTCGACGCGGACAGCGCGAGGGTGTGTTCTCCACCTATCTGCCGGCCGAGGTGCTGATTCTCAACATCGAGGCTATCGCGCTGTCGATCCTCGAGGCCACCAATGCCGGGCTGCTCACCGACCCTACGGGTGTGGCCACCACGTCGAGTCTGGTACTGCTCGGAATCGCACCGGACGAAGCCGAACGCATCGTGAGCGGCGTCCGTGCCGCGGACGCACCAGCCGGATCCCACCCCTGAAACGACGAATGTCCCGCCTGCGCAATGTTATTGCGCCGACGGGACATCGGTCTACCAGTGCGGGTCAGGGGGCGGGTACGAACCCTGCGCCGAGTCCGTTGCCCTGATCGACGTTGCGAAGAATCGCATCGAAGTTGGTGCCGACCTCGGGGCCGAAGCAGGCCACACCGAGGTACGCGTTCACCATGCCGACGAGCGTGTTGCCGACGACGACCGGACTACCCGAGTCGCCTTCGACGACGCACAGCTGCGCCCAGGTTTCCTGCGACTGCAGAATGTCGCCGTACGCCAGGCCGCAGGTGTTGCCGGTGGTGCGGCCTTCCTTGCAGACGATGTTCGGGAATGCGGTGGGCGGGCCCACCTGCGAGATGGTCACGTTGCCGACACGGCTGATCGGGGCAACCCGGTCGCGCTGGAACTGGATGAGGGCGTAGTCGTACTCCGGATTGGAGAACGCGATCGTGCCGACCTCACCGAGCGAGGTGTCGTATTCGGGAACGATGGAGTCACCCGCGCGGCCGCAGTGGCCGGCGGTGAAGCCGACGAGATTTCCGTTGCGGTCGTTGCCGATCGTCGTCAGCGTGCACTCCGCCTGGCCTCCGACGATGATTCCGGACCCACCGCCGAGAGCTGCGGGAGCGGCCGCAGATGCGGTCCCCACGCCGACGCTGGCTACGATTGCAGCCGCCCCCACGACGACGAGCATGAATTTCTTGAACATGTACTCCCTCTCAGCGGTGTCGGCAGAACCCTAGCAACAGAACGTGTCGTAACACGAGCTAGTCGCTCATACGTCCTGCTCGAGGGCCGCAAGAGTCGTCCGAGCTTCCTCGAGCTGACGACTCAGTTCTGCGACTCGGCGTGCCGCTTCCTCACGTGCATGGGAGATAACAGCCTCGACCGCATCGCGTGCAGTGACATCGCCCAGTTCACGAACGGCCCGACCGACCGCTTCCGGGCTCACCGGCTGCGCCTTGGTGGGCCTCTTCGCGCCCTGCGTGACGGTGACCGACCAATCGTTGTCGGCACCGGCATGAATGGTCACGCTCACTCCGCCCGGCGCTTTCTTAGGACGACGTGGGACCGAGCCGGTCGACGCAGTCCCCGGCTTGGCAGCAACGGCGGTCGCGGGTACCGACTTCGGAGCGGCGTTCGATGTCGGAGCCGTGGTCGAAGCAGAGACCGGCTCGGGAGCAGCGACCGGCTTCGTCGCCGGCGCGGCCGATGCCGTCTTCTTGGCGGGGATGCGCTTGGCCGGTGCGGGTGGGGTGGCCGGGTTGCGGGTGATGCGCAGCTCCTCGGCCTCGTAGGGCAGTTCGTCGTTGACGCCCTTCGGGCTGATGGTGACGGTGTTGCCGTCGATGGACACCACCTTTGCCGACGTACCGTCGGGCAGACCGAGGCTCGGATTCGGCTCACGAAGATACACGGTGGCGCGACGCCCCTCGGCGAGCGCAGCTGCCAGCGTCGTCAGGTTCTCGGGAGTCAGCGAATCGTTCACGGCGCGCCCACGGGGTGGCATCGACTACCGGCCTTTCTCGAAAGTGTTTGCGAATACTGTCGCACAGATTCACGCACACAGGCGGCACCGCATCGAGTATCGGTCGCGAGGATGACGTCGATCCGAAGTATGCGTAACCCTGAGTAACTGTAACCCTAAGTAACAGTTACTGTGATTAACACCAAGGAGGCTTGGCCAGAGAAGGCCGATGACACGACTCTAACCGACCGGCCGTTCGAGCGCCCGTCGAGTGCCGTCGACCACCTCGCCGAACCGCCCTCGCGCCGGGTTTCTCCCGCGTAGCCTGACGGCGTACCTTCTCGCGCAGGTACGGAACAGGAGCTTCGATGTACCACCTCGACGCGGACCAGCAATCGCTCAGCGACGGTCCGCACGTGTACTTGCTCGATGCCAGAAGCACTCTCGAGGTTCAGGCCCTGAATCAGTGGATCGACGCCACCACCCCGGACGGAGAACGTCGGCCCCCGTCCGTCGTTCTGTCCGGTGAGGCCAGGACATCACTGTCGGACACCGTCCGCGGGTACGCCGACGATCCGCTGCTCATTCCGCTGCGGGTCACGTTGACCGATCGCAGCACCGGCATTCTGCATCGCATCTTCGCCCCGAGAGGCCGCTCGAAGCCGACACGGGTGTGGCAGCGGTGGGTGGCCAACGACGACCCCGATCACTCCGCAGTACTCGTCGGCGAACCCGCCACCCTGAGCGATCTGCAGGAGCGGTTCGAGCGCGGCGGGGGCACGTCGTTGTCGTCGTTCATCCTGCGGCAGGCGAGTCTCGCACTGGACAAGGCCGAACGCGGCGTCATCGGCTCGGAGTACAAGATTCCGCGGTTCGTCGTCGAGGACATGACGGAGCAGAAGAAGTTTCGGGACGGCATCACCGAGCTCGCGGACCAGGTCGGCCAGGATCGCGACACCGTCGACAAGAGGGTTCAGGACATCCTCGGCGAGATGGTGGCGACCGAGACCAGGCGCGCCGTCGAGATGTGGGGCACCCTCGGAGCGTACTTCTCGCGGGCGTACAAGGTCGACGTCGATCGCGATCAGCTGCAGAAGGTTCGCGAACTCAACAAGAACTATCCGTTGGTGTTCCTACCCAATCACCGCTCCTACCTCGACCCACTCGTGCTGCGTCCCGCGCTTCTCGCCGAGGGACTGCCGCTCAATCACGTCATGGGCGGCATCAACGTCGGCTTCTGGCCGTTGGGCCCGATAGCCAAACGCAGTGGCGTGGTGCTCATTCAGCGCAAGTTCTCGGACGCGATCTACAAATGGACGCTGCGTCAATACATGAGTTTTCTGCTCAGCAAGCGGTTCAACCTCGAGTGGTACATCGAGGGAGGACGCAGCCGCACCGGAAAGCTCCGCCCGCCGCGGTTCGGTCTGCTGACCTACCTCGTCGACGCCCTCGAATCGAGCGACGCGGAGGACGTCTATCTGATTCCGACGTCCATCACCTACGACCGACTGCACGAAGTCGGCGCGATGGCCGAAGAATCGCACGGGGCGAAGAAGCAAGCCGAGGGCATTCGCATGGCCATCGGGTACATCCGCGCGCAGGGCACGTTGCGCGGCAACGTCTATCTGAACTTCGGCGAGCCGATGTCGGTGGCGTCGATCGTCGCCGAGAACACCGACAAGCGTGTCGCGGTGCAGAAGATTGCCCTCGGTGTCTCCCATGCGATCAACGATGCGACGCCGGTGACCCCGGCAGCACTGGTCACGATGGCGCTGTTGGGCATCGAGGATCGCGCCCTCAACGTCAACGAGATGTGGGCCATCATCGCCCCGTTGGCCCGCTACATCAAGCGCCGAAACCTACCCACTGCGGGCGGGGTGGACATCGCCGACGTCGACGTCGTCCGCTCGGCCGTCATCGCACAGGTCAACGCCAACGTCGTCAAACGTTTCGACGACGGCCCCGAGCCGCTGTTCTACCTGGCGCAGGACAAGCATCTCGTGGCAGCGTTCTTCCGCAACAACGCCATTCACTTCTTCGTGATGCGCGCCATCGGAGAGCTGGTGGTGCTACCGACCGAGGGTGACTCGACGCCGCTGACTCAGGAATCGCTGTGGACGTCGGCGCTGCAACTGCGAGATCTGCTCAAGTTCGAGTTCTTCTTCGGCGACAAGAAGGACTTCGGGGAGCGTCTCGAATCCGAGGTCGATCTCATCGACCCGGACTGGCGCACCAGCATCAGTGACCCCGATTATGCTGCGCGACAGCTTCAATCGCAGGATCTGCACCTGGCACACCGCGTACTGCAACCGATCTTCGAGGCCTACCAGGTAGTGGCCGACCAGCTGATGCTGCTGCCGCAGAGCGGAGAATTCGACAAACCGACGTTCATCACGGAATGCCTCGGCGCTGCCCAGGCCAGGCGGCTACGCCAGCAGCTCGATCACAGTGAGTCCATCTCGGGCGAATTGTTCGACACTGCACTGCAACTGGCCGAAAACCGTGACCTCATCGATTCCAGTTCGGACGGCATCGCCCGCCGCCGCAGGGACTTCGCGCTGGAGATCGACGAATGGGCCCGCAAGGTACGTACCATCCGGGACATGGCGCACCGAATGCTCCGTGAGGTGGAACCGATCTCTGCCCCCGAGGAGAACAATCCATGACCGACTTCGACGATCGACTCATAGCGATCGCCGCCGCCCCACCCGGCCGAGACACCATCGCCTTCTTCGATCTCGACGGCACCCTGATCAACGGATTCTCCGCTCGCGCAGTGTTTCTCGAACGCCTCAAGACCCTCGACGTCACGGTCAAGGAACTGTGGGAGATCTCCAGTGCCGTCGTGGAGATGCGGATGCGCAACTCCCCCGTCGACAATCTGATGGGCAAGGCCGTCCGCGGCCTCGAAGGCCGTCGCGAGGACGACCTGATGGAACAGGCGTACACCCTGTTCCGCAACGAGATCGCGCCGATGATCTACCCGCAGGCCCGTGCTCTCGTCGAGGCTCACCGGCACGCTGGGCATCGCCTGGTGATGGCCACCTCGGCCACGCCGTACCAGGCACTGCCGGTGCAACAGGACATGATGTTCGAGGAGTTGCTGTGCACGACTCCGGTGGTCACCGACGGAATTCTCACCGGTGAGCTCGTCGGAGATTCGCTCTGGGGACCCCGCAAAGCGCAGGCGGCGATCGACTACGCCGAACGTGAAGGCATCGCTCTGGCAGGCTGTTTCGCATACTCGAACGGTGGCGAGGACGTGCCGCTGCTCGAGTCCGTCGGCCGACCCGTCGCCCTCAATCCCGATCCTGATCTCGCGCGCTATGCCGCAAAGAAGAACTGGCCCGCGCTGACGCTGGAAAGCCCGAAGCGCGGCACGGATCTGACGTCGGCGGTACGCAGCACGGCGGCACTCGGATCGGTCCTCGCGAGTGCGTCGATCGGGCTCGGACTTGGATTGCTCACCCGCAGTCGCCGCACCGGTGCCAACATCACCAGCACCATCGCCCCGGACATCGCGCTGACCCTCGCCGGGGTCAAGCTCGACGTCACCGGAACGGAAAATGCCTGGTCGGCCCGACCGGCCGTCTTCATGTTCAACCATCAGAGCACCGCCGACTCGATCATCGTGACTTCCATCCTGCGACGCGACATCACCGCCGTCGCCAAGCGCGAACTCGAACGCGACCCGCGCTTCGCATTGCTGGGCAGGATCTTCGACGTCGCCTATGTCGATCGCGGCGATCCTGCGCAAGCGCGAGAGGCCATGCGACCCGCGATCGAAAAACTGCACAGTGGCATCTCCGTCGCCATCGCCCCCGAGGGCACTCGCATGCCGACGTCCCGTCTCGGCCCATTCAAGAAGGGCGGCTTTCACCTGGCGATGCAGGCCGGCGTGCCGATCGTTCCGATAGTCATTCACAACGCCGGCGACGTGATGTGGAAGAAGGACTTCACCGTTCACTCCGGTACGGTCAAGGTCACCGTCGGCGAGCCCATTCCCACCACGGACTGGGATCCCGACAAGATCGACGAGTACGTGGACGCCGTCCGTTCCTACTTCGACAGAACGTTGGGATATGCCTGAGAATCAGATCAACTCGGTAGTACAGACGGAGATCGAGCGGAATCTATTGGGCGGCGAGCCCAAGTACAACCGCGCCGACATCGTCGAGAAGTCCGGGATTCCGCTCGAGCGGGTCATTGCCCTGTGGATCGGCATGGGCTTCCCCGTCCACACCGATACCGACGCACTCGTCTACACCGACGCCGATCTCGAAGCTCTGAAGCTGATCACCGCACTGACCGCGCAGAAGGTGATCAAGCCCGAGATGGAGGTTGCGATCGCACGCACCCTCGGGCAGTCGATGTCCCGGCTCGCGGAATGGCAAGTGGGCGTTGTGAACTCTCACATACTCGAACGCATCATCGACAGCCAAGAAGACACGAACGACATCGACGCGATTCGACGGAACGCCCGTGCCATCGCCGCAGAAACCGTCCCCACCCTCGAAGCGCTCCAGGGATACACGTGGCGACGCCACCTGGCAGCAGCGGCCGGTCGATCCATCGCCGCTCCCGACGACGCCGCCGACAGTCCCACGATGGCCGTCGGGTTCGCCGACATGGTCGGCTACACGAGCCTGACGCGTCGACTCGACATCGGCGAGTTGACGACGCTGCTCGAGGAGTTCGAGTCACTGGCCACCAATATCATTGCGCGAGGCCGCGGTTCGGTGATCAAGAACGTCGGCGACGAGGTGATGTTCAGCGCGCAGACCCCCGAGGATGCCGCCCACATCGCCCTCGACCTCCAGGACGCCTTCGACGAGCAGGAGGACATGCCGGACCTGCGGGTCGGGCTGGCATGGGGCCCGGTACTGGCCCGGTACGGCGACCTGTACGGGTCGGTGGTCAATATCGCTGCGCGCCTGACCAGTTCGGCCAATCCCGGAACGATCCTGGTCGATACCGTCATGACGGATGAACTGCGCCACGACTCCGAGTTCTACCTCAAATCGGTTCGCTCACTACGGGTCAAAGGGTTCCACAAGCTCAAGCCTCACCGGCTCAAACGCAACAAGCGAACCGGTCAGCGTAGCGAGGAGTAGAACTCCAGGTGTCGACGCGCAGCCTCGTCCCAGGTGAGGCTGTGCGCCAGCGCCAGCCCCGGTGACGGATCGTGCGGCTCGTGCAACGCACGGTCCAATTCGCTGGTCATGGTCTCCACCGACGATGCGTAGGTGACGCTGTCTCCGAACACTTCTCGCAGTACCGGCAGATCACGCGCCACCACCGGAGTCGACGCGGCGAGCGCCTCCATCGCAGCCAGGCCGAAGCCTTCCTTGGTGGAGAAGAACGACAACACCGCAGCCTGTGCAACGAGATGCGGCAGTTCGTCGTCGTCGACGGTTCCGAGTATCACCGGATCGATGCCCAGTTCTACTGCTCGACGATCGAATTCGGCTCGATAGCCACGGTAGTCGAACAGGGTCTCGCCGCCGGCGAACACCAGTTGCACGTGGCGATCGGACAGCCCGGCGAAGGCGTCGAGTAGATCGAGGCTGCCCTTGCGTGGCTCGATACCGCCGACAGCGAGCACGTACCTACCGAGCTTGTCCCGCCAGTGCGTTCTGCCCGATGCTGCAGCTGCCGAGAACCTTTCGGCATCGACCCCATTGGGGATGACCGTGGGTTCGAGTCCCCAACCGCGGTTCACATCGCTCGCCACCGCTGCCGATACACAGATTCGCGCGTACGGCGCGGTGATCGCTCGTTCGTGACATGCCGCGAGCTCGGGTGTGGTGAACTCGTCCAAATGATGGATGGTCCTGATGCACCGGCCGACGGCGTTGGCCGAGATACAGTCCTGCGCATGGACGACGTCGTACTCGCCGGGCGTGAAGGCCTGCCGCAGAACGCTTATCGATCGCAGAATCCGCTCGCCGACGCTCTCGTTCTCACTGTGAGAAAACGGCACCATCCGCACGGTGACAGCTGGGTCGACCTTGCGGAAGAACTCACTGTCGCCCCCGCGACCCAACGACCACACCGACACATCCTGGCCGGCGCGTGCCAGCGCTTCGGCCAGCGCCAACGTGTGCACCACGCCGCCGCGCGGTTTGGACGAATAGGTCAACAGGGCAATCTTCATCGATCCGGCTTCTCCTGCAACAAGTTCGGGTAGGCGTCGACGCGTCGCTCGGCCAGGTGATGCAGACCTCTCCGGGCCCGATCCACCTCGGCATCGACGTCGATCTCGTGCACGGCCAAACCGCCCTTGGACCACGTCTTGGCCAGCACGTCTCCACCGGGCCCGACGATCTTCGCCTGCCCGAGGAAGCGCAGCGATCCCATGACCCCGGTCTGGTTGGACGAGACGAGCACCACCTGGTTCTCGGCGGCGCGTGCCGCGTCGTACAGATCGAACAGACGGGACTGCCGATCGTTGGGTAGCGACGAGGCTCGATCGGTGACGCTGGCGGGCCAGGCCGACAGTGCCGCAATGATTCTCGCGCCGTCCAATGCGAGCGTGCGGGCCGACTCCGGGAACGTCTTGTCGTAGTCGATCAGCATGCCCATCCGTCCGACCGGTGTATCGAAGGCCTCGAACCGATCGCCGGCTGCGTAGGCCAAGGATTCCCCGAGCGGCTGATGCACCTTGCGGTGACTACCGAGAATCCCGTCTCCCGTCAGGCACGCAGCAGCGTTGTACCGCAGCCCCTTCGACAGTTCGGTGTACCCGATACACACCGTCATCGCACCCGCCGCAGCGATGATCGCAGCCAGCTCAGGACCGTCCGGATCGAGAGTGGGTGGCAACTCGGACGGGTCCGGGTTGCTCAGGCTGTTGATGTAACCCCCGAGGGATGCGTCGGGCAGCACCAAGAGGTCGATGCCCTCGCGGGCCGCACTGGAGATGATGGTCGTGATCTTCAGTACGGCCCGATCGACGTCTCTGCCGAAATGTGCTGCCAAAGCACCGATCTTGATGGGAGCCACGTCGAGATCAGACCATCTGGCTCTGCGGCTGCGCTGAGTGAAGAGACTGCGCTGAGTTTTGGGACTGCGCTGAGTTAGGAGACTGCGCTGAGTTTCGGGACTGCGCAGCACTGATCTCGAGGCCGATTTGATCGGCCAGGAATGCGGCGTCGCGAGCCACCGAGGCGAAGCGTCCCGAACCCCAGGTGTGCTGCCAGGGGAGCCCCAGGAAATACAGGCCAGGAACCGAGGTGACGCCGCGGTTGTGCGTCGGGTGGCCCTCGCCGTCGAATGCCCCGACCTTCAGCCACCGGTAGTCGGTACGGAAGCCGACCGACCACACGACCGCGGTGATGTCGGTGGTAGCGAGATCGAGTTCGGTCGTCTCGGACTCCGGACGCCACACCGGCACATAACGGTCCTCGGCGGGCGCACTGATGCCCTCGCGCTCGATGTACGCGTCGATGTTGTCCTTGATGCTCTCGGCCACCCGATCGGCAGCGTCGAGGGACGCTTCCAGGCTCGGGGCGAACTGCAGGACCCCGTCCTCCACGCCCAGTAGTCGGCCGTACAGCTGCATGCCCTCGGTCGCGAACGCGCGCAGGTCGATGTCTCGACCACCGTCACGGCCGGTGACGTAGTGGTTCGTGTTCTCGCGTTTGCCGACGCCACCGGGTTGATCTTCGATGGAGACATCGTAGACGCCCATGTCGTGCAGCCAGGCGACACAGTCACGCCCCCGATAGAAGCGTGCGACGCGAGGTGCGGTGCCGGCGACCAGATGAACCCGGCGGCCGTCGAGGTGCAGATCTTCGGCGATCTGCGCGCCGGACTGGCCGGTGCCGACGACCAGTACGTCGCCGTCCGGGAACTGATGCGAGCCGCGGTATTCGGAGGAATGGATCTGGACGATGTTGCGTGGCAGCTTCTCGGCAAATCGCGGAATGGTGGGGATGTGGTAACCGCCGACGGCAACGACGATCTGATCGGCGTGCATGGGGCCGGCGGAGGTCTGTAGATCGAAGCCGCCGTTCGAGCCCTGAAGCGCGCGTTCCACCGAAACGTGCTCTCGGACCGGCGCATCGAAGCTCTCGGCGTAGCGTCGAACGAAGGCGTAGACCTCGTCGCGCTGCATGAACCCGTCGGGATCGTCACCGTCGTAGGAGTATCCGGGAAGCGCGCACTGCCAGTTGGGGGTGACGAGGGTGAAGTTGTCCCAGCGTGAGTCCTTCCATTCGTGCGCGATGGTGTCGCGTTCGAGGACGACGTGGTCGATGCCTCGCTGCGTCAGATGCCAGCTGATGGACAGTCCGGCCTGCCCGCCGCCGATCACGATCACGCTGTAGTTTTCTATCGCACTGTGGTTCTCTGTCATAGCAATTCAGCTCCCGACATACTCAGTACGCGAACGGCACCGGCCTGATACGACGCGCTGACACCGTGAATCTCTTCCATCTGCTGCGCGGCCGACGTGCACCGCATCCCGAACTTGGCGAGAACTCGATCGCTCGCCACGGTCAACGCCTCGGATGTTCGCTGAACGAACTCGGCCACCGGGTACTCCTGTCCGGGGCTCAGATAGTCGTGCATCACCAAAGAGGGCGAGTAGCAGGACTGTTCACGTCCGTCGGGCCACCGCACCACGAACGACATCTCAGGCATGAACGGTCTCCTTGGTGATGGTGCGATAGACCGCGGGCCGCCGATCGCGGAGGTTGTACATACCGCCGCCACGTGCCGCACCGATGAGCGCGTCGACATCGACGGTAGCTGTGGCCAAACCCGGCTCGACGCCTGTGCCCGCGAGGATCTCACCGCCGGGCCCGACGATCTTGGCGCTGCAGACGAACCTCAGAGACCCGAACGTGCCGGCCTGATTCGCTGCGACCCAGATGATCTGATTCTCCAGTGCACGAGCGCGATCGTAGATGTCGAAGCGTTGCTTCCACCGATCTTCTTCCATGTTCGGGGTCGTCGCGGTACGTGCCGTGGGCCACGCGGAGATGGACGCGACGATCTCGGCTCCGTCGAGCGCGAGTTCGCGGGCCGCCTCGGGGAACCCCTTGTCGTAGCAGATCTGCATGCCCATCCGGCCGACCGGAGTGTCGAAGGCGGAGTAGCTCTCTCCAGCTGCGTAGCATAGGTTTTCGCCGAGTGGCTGGTGCACCTTGCGATACGAACCGAGGATGCCGCTGCCGTCGACCGTCACCGCGGCGTTGTAGCGGGTATCGCCGTCCTTCTCACAGAATCCGAACGTGACGACGGTATCGCCTGCCATGTCGATGACCCGCTCGATCTCGGGGCCGTCGAGTTCCAGAGCGGGTGGAAGTGCCTTCAGTCGACGCTGTCTCGATTCTTCGGTCTCGTCACCGCCACCGAGGCTGGGCAGGTACCCACCCAGGCACGCTTCCGGTAGCACCAGCAGTTGGCTACCGCGATTACGCGATTCCTCGAGCAGGGCGGCGATGGTGGCGTAACCCTGTTCCATGTCGCGGCCGAATTCGGCTGCGGCCACGGAGATCGTGATGTCGTTCATGCTTCTCCCAATCCGGTCACCGTCGAAGTGACCGCGCGCGTGGTGATTCCGTCGGGCCATCGCAAGGCGACGCCCGGAATGTCGGTGAGCTCTCCGCATTCTGCGGACAGTGCAGGTCCGGACGGTGCAGTCGGTGCACCGGGACGGTCCGCGGTGATCATCGCGAACCCGGGAAAACACGTGATCCATTCGCCCATCGACGCCGAGTCGGGCTTCGGAATCGAGGAGATGTCCAATACGGCACCGGTTCCGCTTGCCTCGGCCAGCATCCCGGTAGTGCCCGCCAGGCCGGCCATCGAGACGTCCTTGGCGGCCTTGGGCGCGGTGCGGGCGACGAACGATGCCATGGTCGTCAGTTCGGCGGAGTTGCGCCGTGACGTCGAATCCCATTGCTGGCCCTGATATCCACGACGCCAGCCACCCTCGACGTCCGCCGTCAGCGTCAATCGATCGCCGACGCTTCCGCCGCCGGCCCGTACCGGGTTCGCTGTGCGCCCCAGCGCAGTGACCGACAGCGACGACGGCACCCCGGCCTGGGTGTGGCCACCGAGTACCGGAACCTGCCAGGCCGCAGACGCATTGGCGAGGCCGCGGATGATGCGGGTCAGTCGAGATTGCGTGGGTGCACCGACGGAGTCGAGCATGCCGACTGCGTAGGCACCCATCGCCGAGAGGTCGTTGAGGTTGACCAGGGCCGCGCACCAGCCGGCCCACTCCGGGTCGCGGTCGACCATCGAGGGAATGATCGCATCGCAGGCGGCGATCATGTCGCTCCCGGGAACCGGGACACCGTCGTCACCTCGAAATCCTTTGGCACCGAGCCCGAGTGGCTGCGCCTTCAGCGGCGCGAGGACGCCGGCGAGCATCGCCTTGGTCGACGACACCAGCCGTTCGATCCTGTCGATCGGCCAATACATCGCCACGTGTGGAGTATTTGCCACCTCGACGTCTCCGCGCCTGATCCAGCCGAGACGGGTGAACAGTGTCTCGTTGCGCTTCTGCACCGTCGCATCGAAGCGCAGCACGCCGCGACTCTCGGCATGAGCACAGGCCGCACGAACCAGCGCTGGGCCCACACCGGATGTCCGCGCAGTGGCGGCAACCACCAGGCGACTGCCGGCCCACCACCCCAGATCCGTTGCCGTGCAGGGTGCCAGTCGCACCCCGCCGAGCACGGTGCCGTCTCGGTCGGTGGCCACGAGAACGACGGAGCGGGGATCGTCGTCGACGTCGTCGTGATCGGTACCGGCGAACAAACCCTGCTCGGCGACGAACGTCTCTCTGCGCAGTGCTCGGTACGCATTCAATTGTACTGTGCCGCCGCACGGCTGGACGATGAACTCGGGTTGCACGACAGTGATTGCAGCACCGGACAATCCGGCGAGATCGTTACCCTCCACGACGCCGTCCATGTCACCCTCCCGCGTTCTGCAGAACGCTGCACGCACCGCACGCCGCGCAGCCTGCCTTCTGATCGGACCCGAGCATCGCCGCTGCCTGAAGTTCCTTGGCGACGCGTCGGGTGACGCTTTCGAGGACGTCGGCAGCAGGAGCCGTCGCCCGGTCGACATCCACCGCCAACGTGCCGGCGAGCGGCCTGAACGGAACGACGAAGGGATACACACCCATCTCGATCAGTTCCGCTGCACCCGAGACCAATTCGTCTGGGTCCTCGCCGAGACCGACCAGTATGTACGTCGAAACCTGGTTGCGCCCGAAGACCCGGACCGCTTCTCTCCATGCCGCGCGGTACTCGTCCATCGAGACCGCGGCCTTGCCCGGCATCCACCTGCGTCGAACGTCGTCGTCGAGAGATTCGACGTGGATGCCGATGGATTCGGCCCCGGCGTCGTACAGATCCTGAATGGTCTGCAGGTCGCCGGGAGGTTCGCACTGCACCTGGATCGGCAACTGCGGAACCACCGCCTTGATGGCGCGCACACACCGGGCCAGGTGACGGGCACCGCGATCCTTTGCGGCCGAGGTGCCCGTCGTCATGACCATCTGGGTCACCCCGTCCAGCCGAACCGCCGCCTCCGCCACCTCGGCAAGTTGCGCGGGCGTCTTGACGGCTATGGTGTCGCCCGCGTCCAGAGACGCTTCGATGGAACAGAAGCGGCACCGCTGATCGGCGTCGTAGCGAATGCACGTCTGGACCACGGTCGTGGCCAGAACACTGGTGCCGTGCAGCTTGGCGATTTTCTCGTAGGCGATACCGTCGGCCGTGGAGAGGTCGTAGAACTTCGGGCGGGCGACGGCCTCAACATCGAGGCCGATATCGTTGCCGTCGAACAGAACTCGCCCTTCTTCGAGTACGTACGGACTGAGCGGGTTGCGCGGGATTGCTGCGCCGAGACCATCGATGCGGACATGTCCATCGTCACTCGGGCCGGCGCCGGCAGTTCTGGACACCGGCGTTGCTCCTCGAATCCCGAGCAACGCCAGATCCACACGTGTAGAGATGGACATAGTCGTCCCCTAGACCATGTAGGTCGAATTGATGATGGCACCCTTGCGCGCGTAGTGGATCAATGCGTCCTGCACGTCCAAGGGGTGGGCCGGGATGACACCCTCGATGAGGTCTTCTTCGCGACCCCCGTGCAGGGCCAGCCCGAAGCGGCAGCAGAACACGGTGCCACCCTCGGCGATGAACGTCGCGAGGGAGTCGTTGATGTTCTGCTCACCCGGGAACCCCGAGTCTCCCGTGGTCGGGAAGCCGCGCGTGGCAAGGCAATTGATAGCGCCTGGCCCATAGAAGTACATCGCCGACTCGAAGCCCTTCCGCAGAGCGCGGGTGGCCTGCAGCACCGCGACGAACGATACCGACGACTCGTGGGCGATGCCGTGCACCAGCGTGAAGTAGCTTTCGCCGTTCTCCGCCTTGTAGTCGGGGAAGATCTTGGTTGACCCGTAGATGTTGCTGCCCTTGGGAAGTGAGGGATGCGGAATCTCCTCGAGGGACTTCTTGATGTTCTCGGCGATGGACTGGTCGTGATCTGACACGTGCGTCTCCTGAGGTTCGCAGAGCGGGCTGGATGCGGTGGACACCGATGTCCACCCGAGAAAACCGTCATGTCCGGCGAGAGGGCAGATCCTCTGCGGCCATGGAACAAGTACAGGCCTCGTCGATTTCCGATTGGTCACGCTCGGAACAACGTCGTGTTTCGAGGGCCTCACAGTGTTGACGTGGTGTTACGCGGTTACTGTGAAGGAAAGTCCATCCACCCACCGCAGCATGACGAGGAACTCGATGATCGGCGCCGTCACCGGCTTGTTGTACGTGTTGTCCCTGGTAGTGGGGATCTGGGTGCTCGTGAAGCTCGCCACCAACAGGCCCGTTCTGCTGAAGAACAAGGCCGACCGCGCGTTGTTCTGGACGATCGCGGCTACCGAGGGCGTCGTTGCACTGCAGGCCGTGATCGGGTTCGTGATGATGTTCGCCTCCGATCGCGACATTCACCGGCTCACGTTCGGGTCGTACCTCGTCGGACTGCTGTTCCTGCTCCCACTCGGAACGTGGTGGTCTCTGGGCGACCGTTCCCGCGGCGGTACCGCGGTACTCCTCGTAGCCGTCCTCACCCTCGCAGCCATGGTGTTGCGACTGAGCCAGATTTGGGCCGGATATGCCTGACAAACTCCAGCAAGCCACGCGCACCGGATTCGGGCGCTTCCTCATCGCCGTCTACGCCGTGTTCGCCGTCGCCGCGACATCGCGATCGATCGTGCAACTCACGACCCGATTCGACAACGCCCCGGTCGCCTACCTTCTCTCGGCATTCGCAGCGGTGGTCTACATCATCGCGACGGTCGGCCTGGCACGAGCAACCGAGGCATCACGACGAGTGGTGACGGTCTCCTGCATCATCGAACTCGTCGGAGTCCTCGGCATCGGCACCCTCAGCTACATCCAGCCCCAGGACTTCCCGGAGCCGACGGTGTGGTCGCACTTCGGATCCGGTTACGTCTTCATCCCGGTGGTGCTACCCATCGCAGGACTGTGGTGGTTGCGAAAGACACGACAGCAGTAGAGGTCGCGAGTTCATGAATCATCGCGTCAGACTTTCATCCTCATTCCATTCGCGGTCGTCGCCGCTGTCGTGACCATCGCCGCCGTCATACTTTTTGCCATTGCGGTGCGACAGAAACGACGCGGCGAGTGGAGTGAGACAGAAGGCCGCATAGGGCCGGTAGCCGTGCGCGCGGCGGACCTGTACGCGCGACGCGTTGGTCGCCAATCACGGACCGCCCGTACCGCAAAGGCGGCCGCGCGGCTGATCAACCACGACGGCGACCGTTCGTGATGAGGCCGATGTCCACCGGGGAGGAGTTGATGCACCACCTGCTCGTCTTGTGGAAAATCGGGATAGTGGCCGCGCTACTGGCGATCGGAATCGCTGCGGCGATTGCCATCTGGAAACGGGTGACGTAGCCCCCTAGCACGGGCCACCGACAGGTTCCTGTTCGCGAATCTTTATGCACAGCAATAGTTTTCGATTGCACCATCATTGCGCATCGAACACCCGTTCGATACACTTGCTTCCATGACCACCGAGATCTGGCAGCTGAGCGAGAGTGAACATCTCGCCGACGCTGCTGATGTCTCCCACCGGATCCAGTTGTTGGAGGCCCGGCGGATTGCTCTGGTCGCCGACATCGACGCCCGCGTGAGCCGGGAGAAGCTCGGCTTCCCCGGACCCGCAGGCTGGCTCACCTCCACCACCCTTCTCTCACCGTCCAAGGCCAACAAGATCGTCGCCCTCGCCCGCGGACTCAAAAACTTCCCCGACATCGCCGACGCCGTCAACACCGGCGTCATGTCCGTCGACCACGCCGCCCTGATTCTCACCTTCGCCGAAGCACCACCGAAGAACCTCCCCCAAGAGGGTCGCGATATCGCCCGCTCCGCGATGATCACCGCCGCCACCGGGCCCGGGGCACGCACCGACAACATCCGCGAAGCGATCACCAAACTCGAGGACACCTACGGCGGCAACAAGCCACCACCGGAAGACACCGACCGCAACGAACTCTTCGCCTCGAAAACCCTCAACGGACGTCTCGTGGCGAAGATGGATTTCGATGCGATCACCGGAGAAAAGCTGCTCACCGCGCTTTCGCCGTTGACCGAACCCCGCCCTGCCGCCGACGGCACCCAAGACGAACGCAGTCCCGCACGGCGACGCGCCGACGCCTTCGGACACATCCTCGACCGCTACCTCGCCTCCAGTGACCGCCCCACCGAGGGCGGTGAGAAACCGCACGTCAACCTGCACATCCGGTTGCAGGACCTCCAGAGCCTGGCCGGCCAGAGCAGTGACGACATCACCGATGACGAAACCACGCGCGCTGCAACAGAATTCGACTCAGACCTGGTCGACCCGGTCGACATCGACACCACAGCAGAAACCAACAACGAGGCCGGTTCAGTGACTGCGGATCGTAGCGCATATCGGGACCTGTTCGGCGACGGCACCACCGTCGGCTGGCTGCCGTGGATGGGCCCGCTCTCCCGCAACACCTCTCGCCAACTCGCCTGCGATTGCCTCCTCACCGCCATCGTCATGGACGAGAACGGCAACCCACTCAACCTCGCCCGCACCGCACGCACCGTCACCGCCAAACAAAAACGAGCATTGACCGCCCGCGATCACGGCTGCGCGTTCCCCGGCTGCGGCAAACCCGCCGCCTGGACCGAAGGCCACCACATCTGGCACTGGGCCGACGGCGGACCCACCGACATGGACAACCTCGTCCTCCTGTGCGGGTTCCACCACCGACTGATCCACCACAGTGACTGGGAAGTGTTCATCGACACCGACAACCACCCGTGGTTCGTCCCGCCGGCATCCGTCGACCCCTACCGACAACCCCGACAATCCCACGCCCGAGCAGGCCCCCACATCGCATAGGCCCGCGCAAACGCACACCAGCCCCACACAAACACACCAGCCCCGCACCGAGAACACGGTGCGGGGCTGGAAGAGATTGTCCGACAGCTGCTTCAGGAATCTCGAGATGCCGTCACTTCAATGCAGCCAGGTTCGCCACCGACTGCTTCACATCGGTATCGAGTGCACGGGCGACCACCGAACCCACCGGGCCGAACAACACGCCCCCACCGAATTTCGCGTCGAGTGTCAACTCCGAACCGCCCTCGGCCTCACGGACGTGAACGGTCAGCGAGATCCTCACTCCACCCTTGCCGCGGCCCGACATCTCGATCAGCTTCGGCTCCTCGTACTCGGTGAACTCCCAGTTGATCGTGTTCTTGAAACCCTTCACCTTCACCAGCGACTCGACCTTCGTGCCCTTGCCGACCTTCTTCGGCGGCGGACTGCACCAACCACCGTGGATGGTCATCCACTCGTCGAACCGGTCGAGCGCGGATGCCTTGTCCCACGCGCCCTGAGGGTTCTCGGGCATCTGTACCGAGACACTGATCGTTGCCATGCATTCGAGCCTGTCACAACTTGCTCGCAGGTTCAGACGGCGAGCACTAACCTGAGACGATGGCCACGCTCGAGATCGAAGGCCGAAAGGTCTCCGTCACCAACCTCGACAAGGTGCTGTTCCCCGAAACCAGCACCACCAAAAGCGACATCATCGAGTACTACGCCGCCATCGCCCCGGCGATGCTGCCGCACGTCGCAGGACGCGCCGTGACCCGCAAGCGGTGGCCGAACGGCGTCGAACAATCCTCGTTCTTCGAGAAGAATCTGGCCGCATCCGCACCCGACTGGCTCGACCGCCGATCCATGCAGCACTCCGACCGAGTCGTCACCTACCCGTTGTTCTCCACCGCAGCGGATCTGGTGTGGCTCGGGCAGCAGGCGGCCATCGAAGCGCACGTGCCGCAATGGCGTTTCGACGGCACCGAACCCGGGCCCGCCACACGCATGGTCTTCGACCTCGATCCCGGCGACGACGTCGACCTCGCCCGATGCGCTGAGGTGGCCTGCGAGATACGTGACCTCATCGCAGACATCGGCATGACCGCATACCCGGTCACCAGCGGCAGCAAGGGAATTCACCTGTACGTACCGCTGGACAAACCGCTGTCGACGTCCGGCGCGTCCACCGTCGCCAAACGCGTGGCCACGCTGCTGGAAGAACGGTCACCGGATCGGGTGACCGCCACGATGGCGAAAGCGAAACGCACGGGTCGAGTGTTCGTCGACTGGAGTCAGAACAACGGCAAGAAGACAACCGTTGCGCCGTACTCACTTCGGGGCCGTTCCCTACCCACCGTCGCGGCCCCCCGAACCTGGGAGGAGCTCGAATCGCCACGACTGCAACAACTTCGATTCGAGGAGGTTCTGGAACGATTCCACGACACCGGCGACCTACTCGCCGATCTCGACCCGAAACCGGCAGCGGAAGAACACGACACCTCCGACACGGACAAGCTCGGCAAGTACCGCAGCATGCGTAGCGCGGACCGAACTCCGGAGCCCATCCCGAAAACCGCCGAGCCCCAGGGTGACGACGACACGTTCGTGATTCAGGAACACCATGCGCGACGCCTGCACTACGACTTCAGGCTCGAACACGACGGTGTCCTGGTGTCGTGGGCCGTCCCCAAGAACATCCCGATCGAGACCGGCCAGAACCGTCTCGCAGTCCACACCGAGGACCACCCACTGGAATATGCGACGTTCGCCGGACGAATCCCCAAGGGCGAGTACGGCGGCGGTGACGTCTCGATCTGGGACAGCGGAACCTACGAACTCGAGAAGTGGAGAGACGACGAAGTCATCGTCGTTCTGCACGGAGCCAAAGCACGCGGAAGGTTCGCCCTCATCCGTACCAAGGGCAACCAGTGGCTCATGCACTTGATGAAGGACCAACCCGGAGGAGACAGCGCACCTACCGAAAGTCAGGAGAGCCCGTCGACGGAAAAGCCGGTGCCGAAGAACATCTCACCGATGCTGGCGACCGCGGGCGACATACTCGAGCTACCCGAGGACGAGTGGTCGTTCGAGGGTAAATGGGACGGCTTTCGTATCGTCGCCGAACTGACTCACGGTTCGATGACCCTGCGCACCCGCAGCGGAAACGACTACACCGAGAAGTTCGGAGCCATCGGTTCTCTCGCCGAGGACCTGGCAGATCACGACGCCGTCATCGATGGTGAAGTGGTCGTCTTCGACGGCAACGGAATCAGCAGTTTCGAGAAGCTGCAGAACGCCGCCCGCGACGACATCCGGTTCATCGCCTTCGACCTGCTCCATCTCGACGGCACGTCCCTCGTGCGCAAGAAGTACTCCGACCGGAGACGATTGTTGGAATTGCTCACCACCGGCCTCGACTCGGTTCTGGTGCCGCCGTTGCTGACGGGTTCGGCTGCCGACGCCGTCGCCGAGAGCCGAGAACGGGGATGGGAGGGAGTCGTCGCCAAGCGCACCGATTCGATCTACCAGCCGGGCAAGCGCGCCCACACATGGATCAAGTACAAGAACTGGCGCACGCAAGAAGTCGTGATCGGCGGTTGGCGACGCGGCCAGGGGCGTCGTTCCGGCGGATTCGGATCACTGTTGATGGGGATCCCCGACGGCGACGGCCTTCGCTACGTCGGTCGCGTCGGTACCGGTTTCGACGATCGCACGCTCGATTCACTGGCCGGCCTGCTGGCTCCGTTGGAAACGTCGGACAGTCCTTTCTCCTCGACGCTTCCCACTGCCGACAGACGCGGTTCCGTGTGGGTGGATCCGGTGCTCGTCGGAGAAGTGCGGTTCTACGAGGCGACCGAATCCGGCCATCTGCGTCACCCGAGCTGGCGCGGACTGCGCCCGGACAAGACGCCGACGGACGTCGTTCCCGAGTAGACGACGCCAACTGCCCAGCAGCGGATTTGGCCGAGTCACCGAAACCGGCAGAAAGACCGTTCCTCGGTTGCCATAGAATCGCCGGGTGCGTACCGTTGCGCTCATCGTCGCCCGGGGGGCGTAACGAGTCACAGATCAATAGCTATATCGAGTTGCGGGCCAGCTCTACGGGGGCTTGCCGAATCGTCGAGACGCGCGCCGTTTCGATTCAGGCATGGAGGGGTTTACCAGATGCGGGTTCTCAAATTGGCAGGCGCTGTCAGCATAACGGCGGTCGCCGTTCTCTGTTCGACGCTTGTCGGCCCAGGTCAGGCCGCTGCGGCGCCCTTGTTTCCGACGCCCATATCGGACGGCTTCTACGCTCCGCCGGCCGACCTCGCCGCCTTGGCACCGGGGGACGTGATCGCCAGCCGTCCGATGCCGCCACCTCCCGGCTTCTTCGACGTCGACGTGTGGCAGCTGAAGTTCCGCTCCACGAATTCGGCGGGCAATCCCATTGCTGCGATCAACACGGTGCTCGTTCCCCGCAACAAAGCCCCCAACGGACCGGTGCTGTCTTACCAACACATCATCAATGCACTCGGTCTCGAATGTGCACCGTCACAAGCGCTCTGGTCCAACGATCCCAATCTGGCGATCCGCGAGGCACCCGCACTGAACGCCGTTCTGCAGCGTGGCTGGACGGTTGTCATCGCCGATCACCTCGGCCCCAACAGTGCCTACGGTGCTGCCAAGCTCGGCGGACAGATCGTGCTCGACAGCATCCGCGCCACCCAGCGTTTCGGTCCGCTTCAGCTGCAACAGAGTCCGGTCGCGCTGGCCGGTTACTCCGGTGGCGGCATGGCGACCGCCTGGGCAGCAGCGTTGCAGAACGACTACGCGCCCGAGCTGAACATCGTCGGCAGCGCCGCGGGCGGTGCTCCGATGAACCTCGAGCGCATGGCTCGCGATCTCGGTTTCGCACCCCACCCGGTGTTCGGTCTCGCCTTCGCCGCTGCGCTCGGCCTCGAGCGTGAGTACCCCACTCGCATTCCGATCAGTTCCCAGTTGAACCCGTTGGGCAAGCAGATCGAGAGTGAAATTCAGAACGGGTGCACCAACGACATCATCGCCGCCGGTGCCGGTAAGAGCGCGATGGAGGTCGCAGGCACGTTGGACTTGATGAACAGCCCGGAGATGATCGCGGCCGTCAACGAGAACAGCGTCGAGATGTACCCCGGTGTGCCGAAGGCACCGTACTTCGAGTGGCACAGTCCCACCGATGCGCTCATCCCGGTCAGCTCGATCGACAACACGATCGCCCGCTACTGCCGTGCCGGAGTCAACGTCACCGAGGTCCAGGTACCCAGCAACGATCACCTGACCGCTGCCGTACTCGGCCTGCCGCAGGCTCTGGAGTGGATCGATCAGCGGTTCGCCGGAGTGCCTGCCGTTTCCAACTGCTGACCGTATTGTCCGACCCGGTGCGCGCTGGATAACCATATGGGTCGGTTAGGCTAACCTCGCAAATACACGCGCGAGGAGTCCCCATGAAGAAGACCGTCCACGTAGTCGCCGCCGGTGCCGCAGTCATGGCACTGGCGGTCGGCTGTTCGTCCAGCGACGAATCCACTGCCTCCGGTAACTCCGAGAACAGTGCCAACTTTCCCGTCACCATCGAGCACCACTTCGGCGAGACGGTCATCGACGCCGCTCCCTCCCGGGTCGTGACCATCGGATTCAACGAGCAGGACTTTGCGCTGGCGCTCGGAGTCAAGCCAGTCGCCACTCGCGGAAATCTCAGCTACGACTACCGCCAGCGTCCATGGGCCCAGGAAGCATTGGGCGGCACCGAGATCCCCGAGGTCGGCAGCACCGACCTGAACCTCGAGCAGATTGCTGCGCAGTCACCCGATCTGATCCTGGGACCGTACTCGTTCATCGATCAAGGCCAATACGACCAACTTTCGGCGATGGCCCCGACGATCGCAGACATCGGTGGATACGACGACGTCCCCGCGGCCACGTGGCAGCAGGAATTCGCTGTGGTCGGCGAGGCACTGGGCAAGAAGCAGGAATCCGACGAGCGAACCGCCGAGCTCGAGAAGAAGTTCGAGACCACCCAGACCGACAACCCTCAGTTCGCCGGCAAGGCACTGACACTCGCGTTCGTCATGGACGACGGCAGCTACTTCGTCCTCGGCAAGGACGACATCCGAGCACTGTTCTTCACCGACCTCGGCTTCGAGATCCCCGACGCCAGCGAAACGGTCAGTCCCGAAAACCTCAGTCGACTCGACACCGACGTCCTCGTCATCGCCGGGCAGAGCCGTGAACAACTGCAGGCAAACCCGCTGATCGCCGCACTCGACGTCGTGAAGCAGGACCGCACCGTCTACATCGGCTCGTTCAGCACCGACCTACCGTCGGCTCTCGGCTACTCGAGCCCACTGTCACTGGACTACGCAATCGACGGATTCACCCCGATGCTGGCCGCCGCAACCGACAACGACCCGGCCACCGTGGTCCCAGATCCAGTTTCATAGGTCACTCCGCAGGCTGCGCTCCCGGCTTTCCTAGGTCACTCCGCAGGCTGCGCTCCCGGCTTTCCTAGGTCACTCCGCAGGCTGCG
>NZ_JASHKT010000001.1:0-429201 GCF_030056855.1 Rhodococcus sp. IEGM 1354 | reverse complement strand
CTCCCGGCTTTCCTAGGTCACTCCGCAGGCACAGTGTGCGCGAACTGTGTTCGATGCAGCTCCTCGTAGCGGCCGCCCGCTGCGAGGAGCTCGTCGTGTGTTCCGCGCTCGATGACCTGCCCGTTCTCTATCACCAGGATGGCGTCCGCTGCTCGGATGGTCGAGAGTCGGTGCGCGATGACCACCGACGTCTTGCCCTCCAGAGCCTCGGCCAGCGCAGCTTGCACGGCGGCCTCGGACGTCGAATCCAGTGAGGCCGTGGCCTCGTCGAGAATCACCACCCGTGGCTGCGCGATCAGCAGCCGGGCGATCGTCAGGCGTTGACGCTCTCCGCCGGACAGGCGGTAGCCGCGCTCGCCGACGATCGTCTCGAGTCCGTCGGGCAGGGAACGCACGAGATCGGCGAGCCTGGCCCGCGACAGCGCATCCCACAGTTCGTCCTCGGTGGCGTCGGGCCGTGGCAGCAGCAGGTTCGAGCGAATGCTCTCGTGAAACAGATGGCCGTCCTGAGTCACCATTCCCACTGTGTTGCGGACGGATTCGGCGGTCAGGTCTCGCACGTCGACGTCGCCGAGCCGCACTGCGCCGCTGTCGACGTCGTACAACCGAGCGATCAGTTGCGCGATCGTGGACTTGCCCGCACCGGAGGTACCCACCAGGGCGACCATCTGACCGGGTTCGGCCCGGAACGACACACCGTGCAGAACCTCCTCGCCGCCACGGGAATCCAGAGTTGCGACCTCCTCCAGGGAGGCGAGCGACACCTTGTCGGCCGACGGGTACGCGAACCTGACGTCGTCGAGTTCGACGGCCACCGGCCCCGGAGGCAGCACCGCCGCGTCGGGCTTGTCGGCGATCAGAGGTACGAGATCGAGCACCTCGAACACTCGCTCGAAACTGACCAGTGCGCTCATGACCTCGACACGTGCGCTCGCCAGTGCGGTCAGCGGCGCATAGAGCCTGGTCAGCAAAAGGGACAGTGCGACAACCGAACCCGGGTCCAAGCGAGCACTGAGTGCGTAGAAGCCGCCGAGGCCGTAGACCACGGCGAGGGCCAGAGCCGACACCAGGGTGAGCGCCGTGACGAACACGGTCTGCACCATTGCGCTCCGAACTCCGATGTCGCGGACTCGGGCGGCTCGAACCGCGAACTCGACGGATTCCTGATCGGGATGCCCGAACAGCTTGACCAGTGTCGCTCCCGGGGCCGAGAAACGCTCGGTCATCTGGGTGCTCATCGCCGAATTGTGCGCGGCCGCTTCGCGTTGCAGACGGGCGAGGCGTCGACCCATGCGGCGTGCCGGCAGCACGAACACCGGCAACAGAATGAGCGCGAGCAGAGTGATCTGCCACGAGATTCCGATCATCACCACCAGAGTCAGAGCCAGCGTCACCACGTTGCTGACCACCCCGGACAACGTCGTGCTGAATGCGCGCTGGGCACCGATGACGTCGTTGTTGAGGCGACTGACCAGAGCGCCGGTTCGAGTGCGGGTGAAGAAGGCGATTGGCATCCGCTGCACGTGGTCGAACACTGCGGTGCGCAGGTCCAGGATCAAGCTCTCACCGATGTTGGACGAGAGCCACCGGTTGATCAGGCCGAAGCCAGCATCCACGATTGCGATCGCCGCGATGGCCAGAGCCAACAGCACCACCACACGCAGCTCTCGCCCGTCGACGATCGCGTTGACCACCCGCCCGGCCAGTACCGGCGTTGCCACCGCCAGCACCGCCAGCGCGACGCTGAGCACCAGGAAGCCGCCGAGGGCGCGTCGATGCGGTGCTGCGAACGACAGGATCCGGCGCGCAGTCTCCTTGGAGAACGAAGACTGCGCGCCGGAGCTGTTCATCGTGCGATACATCTGGTTCCACGCGGTCATCTCCATGCTCATGACACCAACGTAGAACCTCGACCGAACTCGAGGTCAAGCAGAGCCCGAGAACGGTCGCCGTCACCTCACGCTGCCGCGGCCGCCTCCGCCGGTTCCAGCGCGAGCGCCAGGATGTCGGCCACGTCGGTCATCGGCCGAACGTCCAACGCCTCCAGGACCTCCGCAGGGACGTCGTCCAGATCGGGTTCGTTACGTGCCGGAATGAACACCGTCTTCAGCCCGGCGCGCTGAGCCGCCAACAGCTTCTGCTTGACTCCACCGATCGGCAGCACACGTCCGTTGAGCGTCACCTCTCCGGTCATTCCCACGTCCGACCGCACCGGACGCCCGGTGGCCATCGACACCAGGGCCGTCACCATCGTCACGCCCGCCGAAGGACCGTCCTTGGGCACTGCCCCGGCCGGAACGTGCACATGGATACTGCGATCCAGTGATTCGGCAGTGCCGCCGAATCGAGCTGCGTGCGCTCGCACGTAGGACAGCGCGATCTGCGCCGACTCCTTCATCACGTCGCCGAGCTGGCCGGTGAGCGTGAGGCCCGCGTCGCCCTCGGTGGAGGCCGCCTCGATGAACAGCACGTCGCCGCCGAGCCCGGTCACTGCCAGACCCGTTGCGACACCGGGCACTTCGGTTCGCTCGTGCGCATCGGGGGTGAAGCGCGGACGACCGAGGTAGGTCACCAGATCCGGCTCGTCGATCTCGAGCACGTCCGTGGTGCCCGCGAGTTTCGTCGCCACCTTACGTAGAGCCTTGGCCAGCAAGCGTTCGAGTTGCCGCACCCCGGGCTCGCGGGTGTAGTCGGCAGCGATCTTGCGCAGTGCGGAGTCGGTGACGGTCACCTCGTCGGATGTGACTGCCGCCCTGTCCATCTGACGCGGAAGCAGGTAGTTCCGAGCGATGACGACCTTGTCGTCTTCGGTGTATCCATCGATGGTCACCAGCTCCATGCGATCGAGCAGCGGGCCGGGAATCTGATCGATCACGTTGGCGGTGGCGAGGAACACGACGTCGGACAGGTCGAGATCCAGATCGAGGTAATGGTCGCGGAACGTGTGGTTCTGCGCCGGGTCCAGCACCTCGAGCAGTGCGGCGCTGGGATCACCGCGGTAGTCCGAACCGACCTTGTCGATTTCGTCCAGCAGCACAACGGGATTCATCGATCCCGCCTCGCCGATCGCCCGCACGATGCGGCCCGGCAATGCGCCGACATAGGTGCGACGGTGGCCCCGGATCTCGGCCTCGTCGCGAACCCCACCGAGGGCGACCCGGACGAAGGTGCGGCCGAGAGCGCGGGCCACCGATTCGCCCAACGAGGTCTTACCCACACCGGGAGGTCCGGCGAGCACCATGACGGCACCGGAACCACGTCCGCCGACCGATTGCATACCCCGCTCGGAGCGCCGTGCGCGAACGGCCAGATATTCGACGATTCGGTCCTTCACATCGTCGAGGCCGTGGTGGTCTGCATCGAGAACGGCTCGCGCCGAATCGATATCGGTGTTGTCGGTCGTGGTGTTGTTCCACGGCAGGTCCAGCACGGTGTCGAGCCAGGTGCGAATCCACCCCGACTCGGGGCTCTGATCACTGGCCCGCTCCAACTTGCCCACTTCACGGAGCGCTTGTTCGCGCACCTTCTCGGGCAGGTCCGCAGCCTCCACGCGGCCGCGGTAATCATCCGCACCGTCGGGTTCGTCCTCGCCCAGTTCTTTTCGGATAGCGGCGAGCTGCTGACGCAGGAGGAACTCCTTCTGTGTCTTCTCCATGCCCTCACGGACGTCGCCGGAAATCTTGTCGTTGACCTCGACCTCGGCGAGATGAGCCTTGGTCCATTCGATCAGCGATGTCAGACGCGTTGCCACGTCTGGTGTTTCGAGCAGATCCCTCTTCTGGACGTCGGTCAGGTACGACGCGTAACCCGCGGTATCGGCGATCGCGCCGGGGTCGGTGAGCTTGTTGACCGAGTCGATCACCTGCCAGGCATCGCGGCGTTGCAGCATCGCGACAACGAGTTGCTTGTACTCGGCCGCGAGCGCCTTGAGGTCGTCGTTCGGGGTTGTATCGGCGACGGGTTCGGCCTCGACCCACAGGGCCGCCCCGGGGCCACTGACCCCGTGGCCGATGTGCGCCCGACGAGTTGCCTTGACGACGGCGGCCGGGCGACCGTCGGCCAGCCGTCCCATCTGCACGATGGTGGCGAGGACGCCGTAAGCGGCGTACCGATCTTCGAGTCGGGGAGCGACGAGCAGCGAGCCGTCGTTGCTCGCCTTCGCTGCGTCGACGGCGGCGCGTGCGGCCTCGTCGAGTTCGACGGGCACCACCATTCCGGGCAGGACGATCGGGTCGGTCAGGAACAGTACGGGGACACGAACGGTTTCGGTCACTTCTCCTCCAAAGGATTGAGCTATAGGGGCTCAACTTCGAAAGGAGTAGTGATGTTCCCCGAGCGGTCGATGTTCTCCGTGGGCAGAACACCGACCGTCCACGGCGTCTTACTTCAGGGCGCTGACCAGCTTCTCCGCGAGAGGACGCGTCGATGCGGGGTTCTGGCCCGTGTAGAGGTTGCGGTCGACGACCACATGCGGCGACCAGGCGTCGGCGTTCTCGAACTTTGCGCCGTTCTCGCGCAGCCGGGTCTCGAGCAGCCATGGGGCCTTCTCGGCGAGCCCGGCCTGGGTCTCTTCCTCGTCGGTGAAGCCGGTGAGCTCGTACCCGTCGAAAGCCCAGGAGCCGTCGGTACGGACGGCAGGCAGCAGGGCCGCCGGTGCGTGGCACACCGCCGAGACCACCTTGTTCGCGTCGAGGAAGTCGACCACGAGAGCACCGAAGCTCGTCGACACGGCGAGATCCTCCATGGGGCCGTGGCCACCGGGGACGAACACGACGTCGAAGTCGGAGGCCTTCTGGTCTTCCAGCTTCGCGGGCGAGGACAGGATCGACTCGATCGAGGCCAGGTAGCTCTTCTGGTCCGCCACCTTCTGCTCGTCGCCGCCGTTCGCGTCGACGGCCAAGCTGCCCTCGTCGACGACCGGAGCCTTGCCACCCGGCGTCGCCACCGTGATGTCCCACCCGGCGTCGACGAATGTGCGATGGGACTCGACAAGCTCCTCGGCCCAGTACCCGGTGGGGTGCTTGCTTCCGTCGTTCAGGGTCCAATGGTCGGCAGCGGTTACCGCGAACAGCAAAGTAGTCATGGTCGAACAGCCTCTTTTCTCTATCGGGATCCGTTCGGGAATGCCACGAAACGCCCCAGTCGAAACGCACCGCCGAAACGCACCGCCGAAACGCGCCGCCGAAACCGACCGTGTGGCACTCGTCTCGTCACGTACGCGAAGCGATCACGACCACCGCGTCGAATTCGTCCGAGGCATTCACCCGCGCGTGGAATCCACAGTCACGCACTGCCCGGCGAGTCGAATCAGCCAGTGCAGCACTGCTTTCGATCAGCAAGTGACCGCCGGGGGCCAACCATGCAGGTGCCCCCTCTGCCACGAGACGGTGGAATCGGGCACCGTCTTCGCCGCCGTCGAGCGCGATCCGCGGCTCGTGCAATCGCGCTTCCCGCGGCATCAGTTCGATGTGGGCCGTCGGGACGTACGGCGCGTTGACCACTATCGCATCGAAGGATCCGAGCAACTCCGGCGGTAAGGCGTCGTACAGATCGCCGCGGTGCACCGTGCCCCCGACGGCAGCCAGGTTGCGCGTGGCGCATTCCACGGCCGCTGCGTCGAGATCGGCGGCATGTAATTCGGTGACGCCACCGACCGACAGTCCTACCGCACCGGATCCGCAGCACATGTCCAGTAATCGCGACGGCTGGAGTGCTGCAGCGCAATTCACCAGGAATTCGGTTCTCCGACGGGGCACGAATACCCCCGGTTCGACGGCGACTCGTCGACCACAGAACCACACCCAGCCGACGATGTGCTCGAGCGGTTCCCCGGCGATACGGCGAGCGAGCATGGCGGCGAGATCGTCGCTGTCCGATGCGGATTCGATCAGAATGTCGGCTTCTTCTTCCGCGAACACGCAGCCGGCCCCGCGCAGACCGGACACGACCTCGTCGTACTCGGGTCTCACCATGGATGGAGCCTCCTCCAAGTGCCTGCGCCCAACTGCCCCGCGCTGAAATACTGTAGCCCGGCATGTGTCACAGGGAGGCGAATGAACTGGGAACCCGAGGTCCGACAGATGTGTCTGGCGTTGCCCGAGACCTACGAGGAGCAGGCGTGGGTCGGTACCCGATGGCGGGTACGCGGGCGCACCTTCGCCCACATCCTCGACATTGTCGACGGCACTCCTCCGGCGTTCGCAACAGCGGCGGGAACCGACGGCCCGGCGCATGTTCTCGTATTCCGTTCCTCCGGAACAGAACTCGACGCATTGTCGAAGCGGGATGGCTTCTTCGCTCCCAGCTGGGGACCCGAGATCATCGGCATGCTGCTCGACGAGTCGGTGGATCGAACGGAACTCGGCGAGTTGATCACGGAGAGCTACTGCACCCGGGCCCCGAAGAAGCTCGTCGCACTCCTCCGACGTCCGGAGTGACGATTCTCGTTTGACGCTGTGGCTGCCCGAAGGACAGAGTGAGCACATGAGCCCACCCGAGAACCTGCTCGCCGATTGCGGCAGCTGTTTCGGACTCTGTTGCGTTGCTCTGCCCTTCGCCAAGTCGTCGGATTTCGCCGTCGACAAAGCCGCCGGGGAGCCGTGCCGCAACCTCCAGCAGGACTCGCGCTGCGGCATCCACTCGTCGCTTCGGGAGAAGGGCTTTCCCGGATGCACGGTGTACGACTGTTTCGGTGCGGGGCAGAAAGTGTCGCAATCGACGTTCGCGGGACGGGACTGGCGGCAGAAGCCGTCGAACTCGTCGGAGATGTTCGCGGTGTTCCCGATCATGCGGGATCTGCACGAGTTGCTCTGGTACCTGGCAGATGCACGTGGCCGGACATCTACCGCATCCCTCCACAGCCGGCTTACCCGCGAATACGACGAGCTGGACGCTCTCACGTCGGGGACTCCCGAGAGCCTGCTGTCGGTCGACGTCTCCGTACTGCGCTCGCGGATCAACGAGGTGCTGCTCGATGCAAGCGATCTGGTACGCGCAGAGGTGTCGGGCAAGAAGAAGAACTACCGCGGACGCGACATGATCGGGGCCAAGCTGGCCGGTGCTGATCTTCGCGGTGCGAGCTTGCGGGGTACGTACCTCATCGGGGCGAATCTGCGCGGTGCCGACCTGCGCTGGGCCGACCTGATCGGGGCCGATTTTCGCGGTGCCGATCTCCGCGGTGCGAATCTGCGCGAGACGATCTTCGCGACGCAATTCCAGATCAATGCGGCGCTCGGTGACCGATCGACACAGTTACCCGAGTCGTTGACCCGTCCAGGGCACTGGACGTGACCGTTCAGCTCAGTGACCTGCCGGTGCGCTCGAGGGCTTCCTGAACGATCCTCAGTGCCTTCGGTCCGACTCCGTGCAGTGACGCGAGCTCAGCTGCGGGCGCCCCGGCCAGGGCGTCGAGACAGGTATATCCCGCAGCTCGCAATGCCCGCATCGCGGGGTTTCCGATCCCTGTCGGAAAAACGGGTTCTGTTGTACTCACCGGCGCATTCTAAAACAGACCGGTAGCCTGTTGCCGTGCCCGAAACCAAGCAGAAACGCGTTGTCATCACCGGAGCGAATACCGGTATCGGCTACTACACAGCTTTGGAGCTGGCCAAGCGCGGCGATCACGTGACGCTCGCCTGCCGCAACCAGGACAAGGCCGAGGCCGCAGCGGCGAAGATCCGCGCGGAGGCCCCGAACGGAACAGTCGACACAGCCAGCCTGGACCTCGCCGACCTCGGTTCGGTGCGCAAGTACGCCGAGGCGGCTCCCGAATCGATCGACATACTGATCAACAATGCGGGCGTGATGATGCCGGCGAAGCGAACCGAAACCAAGGATGGGTTCGAGCTCCAGTTCGGCACCAACCACCTCGGTCATTTCGCACTGACCGGGTTGCTGTTCCCCAAGCTCGCCGCCGACGCGAAGATCACGACCGTTGCCTCGGTCGCGCACCGTCAGCGCCCCAAGCTCGACTTCGACGACCTCCAGCTCGAGCGTGGCTACAACGCGCAACGCGGATATGCGAACTCCAAGCTCGCGAACATCCTGTTCGCGCTGGAACTGCAGCGTCGAATCGACAAGGCCGGATCGAAGGTCACCAGCAATGCGGCACACCCCGGCATCTCGTCGACCGAGCTCTACTCGAGCCCGGACGGCTTGGGCAGCAACAAGATCCTGGCGACCCTGGCACCGATCGGACTGAAGTTCATCTCTCAGTCCGCCCGTGCCGGAGCGCTTCCCACACTCTATGCGGTCGACGTCGCAGGCGGCGGCAGCTACAGCGGTCCCACATCGCTGTTCGAGTCCCGCGGCAAGCCGGGCCCGGCGAGCATGACCAAGATGGCCCAGGATCCCGCACTCGCAGCCCAGCTGTGGGACGCCAGCGAGAAACTCACCGGAGTCGGCTACCCGTTCTGAGACGCAATCCCGGCGAGATAGACCGATATCGGAAGCCATAGTCCCGCAGCCCCTTTCGCGGTTCCACGGCCGAAAATCGCGTCGGCCATCAGTCCCTCGCACAGCGAGACCAAGCCGTCTCCGTGGGCTGGATCGTCGAACAGTTCTCTGGCCCGTTCGAGTGAGAAGAACGAACGGGCCAAGTCGGCCCTGATGTCGGCCGGGACCGCAGGATCGAGCATCAGCGCGTAGCGAGCCCGGAGCTCGACCATGCGATGGGTGATCGCAGCGTCGAGATAGCGAGCGATCACCGTCGCAACATCGGTTTCTGTTCCGAGAATCTCCAGAAACGATGCCCGCGAGAGCTCGATCAGGCGGGTAGCCACGGCGGCGAGCAGATCGGCCTTGGTGCGGAAGTAGTAGGACGTCGAGCCTGCCGGAAAGTCCAGCGCCGAATCGATCGACCGGTGCGTCAACACGCGCAAGCCGTCTCGGGCGATGACGCCGAGCGCGGCGTCGGCGATGGCGGTGCGGCGGTCCACAGCAGTGACCGTACACACGCCCTCTACAAATGTAGAGTCGCGGGGCGTACGGTTCGTGACATGAGGCCGACCGCATCGCGACACGTCTTCGACGCTGCCTTCACGCTCGACGACGCACAGGCTGCAGCGGCAGACACGTTGTCGACACCCGGCGACAGAGGTGTCTACCTGTGGGGACCGGTCGGGCGTGGCAAGACCTGGCTGCTGGACAGCTACTTCGCCGCGGCCGACACCTCCGCGAAGAAGCGCGTGCACTTCCACAGCTTCTTTCGCGATCTCCACGCGGCGTACTTTCGCCACGGGTTTTCCATCGACGCAGCCATCGACGATGTCCTGTCGACAGGATCGGCTCCGGCGGCACTGCTGTGCTTCGACGAATTTCACGTCCACGACATCGGAGACGCCCGCCTCATCACGCGCATGCTCGACGCACTCTTCGCTCGTGGCGTCGTCCTGGTCGTCACCTCGAACTACGCGCCCGACGAATTGCTGCCGAATCCGCTGTTCCACCCGGCGTTCGTCCCGACCATCGAGAAGCTGAAGCAGTGCCTCGACGTGGTCCGTGTCGACGGCCCCGTCGATTACCGCGCCGCCGGTGCCAGTGGATCGCGCTTCGCCTCGGGGACATGGACCGTGGAGCCCGTCTCGGGTGGTCGGACGTTTGCCGAGCTGTGTTGTGCTGCCCGTTCCACGGGTGACTACCTTCAGATGGCCCAGACCGCTACGCAGCTGACGATCACCGACATTCCGGCTCTCGCGAGCGTGGACGAGTTCGCGGCTCAGCGCTTCGCGAATCTGGTCGATGTTCTGTACGACCTCGATGTGCGTACCGAATTCCACAGCGTGGTGCCGCTGACCGAATTCGCCGTCGGATGCACCGGACTCGATACCGACAGATTGATCAGTCGACTGAGCGAACTGGGCTCCCGGTCACGCGAGTGCGCGGCGGACAGAGTCAGGATCCCCGGCTCGCAGTAGCTCTTCACCGCGAGCGAGGAGAACGACCTCGTTACCGTCGAGCGCGAGCCCACGGCACGCCAGGCCGGCTCCTTCCCACAGCAGAACGAGCTCGAGAATCAGCCGCGCGAGAGTGGCGTCGGGATTGCGGCCGATGCTCCACGACCAGTTACTGACTCGGATTCCGGCGTCTCGGGCGAGCGCCTCACCCAGCCGAGATCCGGTCACCCACGGATACATGTCGTCCAGGACCGGCGTGAAGGCGGAGGTGAGCAGTGCCGCAGCAAGATCACGACGGTCTCGCCCCAGCAGCGCTCGAAGTTCGGCGGACAGTTCGGTCTTGGATGCCGGCATCTCCGAATCCTAGACGCGCGCTCGATTCGAACTGCGGCACGTCGGTGCATCCAACGAACTCGAATACGGGCCTACGGTCGCGCAGCACGCAGTTTGGTCATCACAGCTTCGTGCTCCTGGGGAGCAAGGGGGTAGGGGACTCTGTCACCGGTGTCGTTGAAACCCATGCGACAAACCCACGCAACACAAAGGGAGACACCCACTACTGACGGCGGTCGGGGGCGACAGCAGTAGCGGGTGTCTCATTGACCATTCGGGGCCCGTCGCCGGGTGGATGGGTAGCGGATGGGAAATTCTTTCGAAGTTTTTTCACCGACCGAGGCATAGCCTGTGACCATGCCTTTCACAGCAGCGAACCACTACGACTTCAGCGGTGACGACCTCACCGGAACCGTCGACGCCCATCGCTCCGCCGGAGTGTGGGCGGCGCAGCTCGTCCTCAGTGGAGAGACGCTGGAATCCACCGACGTCACCCGATCCGATCTGGGATTCGAGGTGCGGACCGTCGTCGAGACCCTCTCGGACGGTAACCGGACCCACCTGCTCGTCGTTCTGCCCCGCGTCAACATCGATACGGACGACGGCCAGGACGTCACGTTCACCTCGTACGCAGTGCTGTACACCGTGCACGGCGGAACCACCGAGCAGCACGGCCCGACCGAGTCGTACGACGTGCGGTTGCTCACCGGAACCGCGTCGCTCGTGCAGTGACCGCCGCGGAAATAACCCGGACCGCACCCCGGTTGTACGGCATAGTCAATGCAAACGCATGAACTTGTCGTTCGGGTAGGAGCACGCCATGCAGTTCGGAATCTTCACCGTCGGAGATGTCACCACCGACCCCACCACCGGGACGACGCCCTCCGAGCACGAGCGCATTCGATCGATGGTCACCATCGCCAAGCATGCCGAGGACGTCGGTCTGGATGTTTTCGCAACCGGCGAGCATCACAATCCGCCGTTCGTACCCTCGTCACCGACGACCATGCTCGGCTACATCGCGGCCACCACCGAGAAGTTGATCCTGTCGACGTCGACCACGCTGATCACGACGAACGACCCGGTCAAGATCGCCGAGGACTACGCGATGCTCCAGCATCTGTCCGAAGGACGCGTCGACCTCATCATGGGTCGCGGCAACACCGGCCCGGTCTACCCGTGGTTCGGACAGGACATCCGTCAGGGCATCCCATTGGCTCTGGAGAACTACCAGCTGCTGCGACGCCTGTGGACCGAGGACGTCGTCACCTGGAAGGGAAACTTCCGGACGCCACTCGACCGGTTCACGTCCACTCCTCGTCCGCTCGACGACATCGCGCCGTTCGTCTGGCACGGGTCGATCCGCAGCCCGGAGATCGCAGAAATCGCCGCCTACCACGGTGACGGCTTCTTCGCGAACAACATCTTCTGGCCGAAAGAGCACTACATCCAGCTCATCGATCTCTACCGGGAGCGCTACGAGCACTACGGCCACGGCCGCGCCGACCAGGCCATCGTCGGTCTCGGCGGTCAGGTGTTCATGCGCAAGAACAGCCAGGACGCGGTGAACGAATTCCGGCCGTACTTCGACAACGCACCTGTCTACGGCCACGGACCGAGCATGGAGGAGTTCACCGAGCAGACTCCGCTGACCGTCGGATCTCCGCAGCAGGTCATCGAGAAGACGCTCGCATTCGCAGACTACTTCGGCGACTACCAGCGTCAGCTGTTCCTGATGGACCACGCCGGCCTGCCGCTGAAGACAGTGCTCGAGCAACTCGACATCCTCGGCGAGGACGTCGTACCGGTTCTGCGCAAGGAATTCGCTGCCCGACGCCCGGCCGGCGTTCCGGAGAATCCTCCGACTCACGCCTCGATGCTGGAAGACAAGGCCGCGGCGGCTGCGAAGGAACCAGCCGTTGCCGTCTGACACGGAGTTGGCGGTGAACGCCTGGGAGTCGCTGTTTCGCTCCCAGGTGTCCCTGATGCGCCGGTTCGCCGCCGACGACATCTGGGATCCGATCGGTATGCGCGAATACGACGTGCTGTTCACCCTGAGCACCAGCCCGGACCGCAGACTCCGACTGCATCAGCTGAACGACGAGATCCTGCTCAGCCAACCGTCGCTGAGCAGGATGTGCGACCGACTCGAAGCGATGGGATACGTAGTCCGAGAGCATGATCCGTCGGACAAACGCGGGACCGTGATCTGCCTGACGGACGCGGGATCAGACCTGCAGGCCTCGATCGGACGCAAACACGCCGCCCGCATCAGACGCTATGTCGGCGATGCATTGAACACCGACGAGCTCAGGACACTCGACAGTCTGTGCACCAAGCTCAGACTCGCCCAGACCGACATTCGGGAGCACTGATGATCCAGGTCCTCACCCCACGCGAGGTTCCACTCGGCGGTCCTCGGGCCATGAAGGTGCGCCGCACCCTGCCGCACAAGGACCGATCCCTCATCGGCGCATGGTGTTTCGCAGACCACTACGGGCCCGAGCAGTCGCGCATGGACGTCGCGCCGCACCCGCACACCGGCCTACAGACGGTCAGCTGGCTGTTCTCCGGTGAGATCGACCATCGCGACAGCGTCGGATCTCATGCGATGGTGCGCCCCGGGGAGCTCAACCTGATGACGGCCGGGCAGGGCATCAGCCACTCCGAGGTGTCCACACCCGACACCGACATCCTGCACGGGATGCAGCTGTGGGTGGCGCTGCCCGCCGTATCCCGTTTCGTGGCACCGACTTTCGAGCACTACGTTCCCGATTCGATCTCCCGGCCCGGCCTGACCGCTCGGGTGTTTCTCGGATCGATTCTGGGCGAGACCTCGCCGGTGTCGACGTACACGCCACTGCTCGGAGCGGAGATCGTGCTCGACGCCGAGGCGCGGGTCAGCGTCGAGATCGACGAGTCCTACGAACACGGAGTTGTCGTCGACCAGGGATCGGTGACGCTGAACGAGACCGATCTGGGCGCAGCCGAACTCGGCTACCTCGAACCCGGGCATCAGTCGATGCAGCTTCACAATCCCGCCCGGGAACCGGTTCGATTCCTCCTGTTGGGCGGTCCGCCGTTCGGTGAACAGATAGTCATGTGGTGGAACTTCGTCGGCCGCAGCCACGAGGACGTGGTGGAGTATCGGGCCGCGTACGAGGCCGAGAACGGTCAATTCGGCACCGTGGAGGGCTACCCCGGGCCCAGGTTGCACGCACCGGAATTGCCCAACGCACGGATGAGACCTCGCGGCTGATCCGGAACGTGCGCGCGGCTCGGCAGTCAGAACAGGGTGGCGATCTCCGGTTCGGACGGGCGCGGCGCAGCGGGAACGGATGCCTTCTGTGCAACGGGTCCGCTGCGGGCCTCGGTCGGTGTGGACACCGCGTTCGCTCCGGCGGCCGCGATGGCGCGGGCGGCTTCGCCCGCCAACGCGTCGGCTGCTTCGTTGAAGTGATTGCCGACGTGGCCGCGGACCCACCGGAATCGCACCGGTCCTTCGCGTTCGGTGATGGCCCGCTCGATGCTCTGCACCAGATCGAGGTTGCGCACCGGAGTGCCGCCTGCGGTCTTCCACCCCTTGCGCTTCCAGCCTGCCAGCCACTCCGACGCGCACTTGATGGCGTACTGCGAGTCCGATTCGATCAGTAACGGCTCCGGGCCGGGGTGCGCCAACACTGCCTCGAGCAGGGCGCGAAGCTCGGCTACCTGGTTGGTGCCCGAGGGCTCGCCGCCGGAGTTGCTCGGACCCGTGTGATTGACCCACGCCCACCCGATTGCTCCGCCGGGGTTACGCAGACAAGAGCCGTCCGTACTCACGATGATCACGGACAGGACCCTACTTCGGGCCACCGACAAACCCCGGCTGACTCGCCCCGACGAAAGCAAGGGACTTGCTCACCGACTCGGATTGGTACCGTAGCGCCACTGACGAGTGCCACATGACCGGTGTCGGCATTCATCCGACCCACGGAGGTCGACATCGACGACGAACGACATCGGCCCAGGCCGACCCGACGGCGACGCATCGGCATTCTGCTGTTCGACCGGGTCAAGATGCTCGACTTCGTCGGCCCGGCCGAGGTCTTCCTCGAAGCGAACCAACGAGTCGACGGATACGACATCGTCTTCCTCTCGATCGACGGCGGTGACGTGGTGACATCGATGGGAATGACGGTGTCGGTGAACGCCGCCGTCGCCGGAAGCGGCGACTTCGACACCCTCATCGTTCCCGGTAGCGAATCGGCCCCGGCCGTCTTCGAGGACACGGCGTTGCTCGACGCGGTGGCGCTGCTCGCGTCCCGAGCGCGCCGGGTGGCGTCGATCTGCAGTGGGGCGTTCGCGCTGGCGGGATCCGGTCTGCTCGACGGCAGGAGTGCGACCACCCATTGGAAGTTCACGTCGGCTCCGGCGGAACGCTTTCCCGACACGCATGTCCAACCGGATTCGATCTTCGTGCGCGACGGCGACATCTACACCTCGGCCGGGGTCGCTGCCGGAATCGATCTGGCGTTGGCGTTGGTCGAAAGTGATCACGGTGCCCCGATAGCCAGAGCGGTCGCGCAACTACTGCTGGTGTATATGCAGCGCTCCGGCGGCCAGTCGCAGTATTCGGTGTCGCTGAAGGGTCCGCCCCCGCAAACCCAGGTCTCTCGCGCCATCACCGATTACATCCATGCCGACCCGACCCGACCCGCGAGCCTGAGCGCACTCGCGGCGCACGCCAATGTCAGTGTGCGGCATCTCAATCGCATCGTGCGCGAGGAACTGGGCACGACACCTCTCGACTACGTCACCGCGATGCGTCTCGATATCGCCGTCGCGGCACTCGAGTCGGGCTACTCGGTGGCCAGGTCCGCTGCCGACGCAGGATTCGGCACCCCCGCTGCTTTCCGGCGTGCGTTCGTCACCAAGTTCGGTGTGACACCGTCGGACTACCAGCGAAAGTTCCGCACGACCGATCCAGCCCAGTGATATTCGGCCGCAACGCTTTCGTTCACCCCAGGAGTGTCGAATCCCGCCGGTCGAAGGTGGCCCTGGCAGGGTCACCGGACCGGCAACCCACGGGATCTATCGTCGAATCATGCACAACGTGGAGGCGCTCGAGGCCTGGGCGTATTCGCCTGCGGTACTGCTGGATCGGCATCTGACCGTCGAATCGTCCACGATGCTCGCTCGTGCGGTGTCGCCGAGCTTCGCCGAGGGGGTCAACCTGGCCGTGTTCACCTTCGTCGACACCGGTTCGCTCTGCAGCGATCGAGACGATCCCGCTGCAGACCCGCAGGCCGGGTGGGATTCGTCGGCGGATCAAGTGGTCGCCATGCTCCGGGAATCGTTGGATCGACACGAACCCGATGACTCCTTTCGGCGCATTGTCGGCGAACTGTCGACCCGTAGTTCGGCATTCGCGCAGAAGTGGGCCGGTGAGACCAGCGCGAGGAACACCGGATCCGTGGTGATCGCACACGCCGTCGTCGGTCCGTTGATGCTCGATTACCTGCTGGTGCCTGTCGCCGAAGACCACGTACTGATGATGCTGCGGCCCCGAACCGCACAGTCGAGGGCAGCCCTCCATCAACTGGCGGACGCGGTCCGATCGTCCGAATCGGACCGAGGCACAACGAACTGAGTGTCGCGGCTGGGGACTCCGGCAACCAGATGCCGGATAGCCGATGCCGACCGACTACCGGGATCTGCGAAGTAGGTAGTGATGAACTGCCCACCCTCGCCGACGATCTCCAATGTCTGCGAACGGAATTCGACCAGGCCGAACGGCTCCACCGGGACGACGGAGATGCTCGACGACAACGGCCGTACGTCGTGCTTGGCCCACATCCTGCGAAAGGCGCGGCTCTCCACCGACAGTCGGCCCACCAACTCCGTCAGTCGCGGGTGACCCGGTGCAGCATGGAATCGCAGCGCCGACACCATCCGCTGCGCCGTGATTGCCCAATCCTCCGGCGAGGCGGCACCGTGCTCGTGCGCGAACACGTCGAGCATCAGGTTGGTACCCACTTTCAGACCCGGCGTCATCAGCGCGGCCGGACCGTTGAGCGCAAGCAGATCGTGGTGGCGGTCGGTGATGTACGCCGGCGTGTGGACCCACTGCTCCAACACCCGGGCCGACGCCTCGGTCAGCCGCGGCGGAAGCGCCTCGACCACGGCTGGGCCGGACTGCGCGCGCGCCACCCGGTGGAAGTACGCGCGCTCGTCCTCGTCCAAACGCAGAGCCCTACTGAGCGCAGCCAGAACCTGTTCGGAGGGTTGATGATTGCGCCCCTGCTCGAGCCGCAGGTAGTAGTCGGCGCTGATATCGGCGAGCCGGGCGATCTCTTCGCGTCGCAGGCCCCGCACCCGGCGGTTGCCGTCGCGTACCAGACCCACCTGCTCGGGTTGCAGGGATTCCCGGCGCACCCGAAGAAAGTCCGCGAGCAACGAGCGTTCGGCCATCGTCAGAACCTCCTGTCGACCACCATCATCTCCTACACACCCTGCCGAATCGAGTGCGAATCCGGCCCACTGTCGACCGTTTCAGGACACGGCAGCCCGAGACTTGCGCAGATCGATGGTCAACAGCACGAACGCCACCGCCGCGAGCACGGCGATCACGACGGCGAACACCACCCCTGCCGTCACCAGGCCCCATCCGGTCGCTACGGCTCCGGCACCGATCACCGGTACCGAGATCGCGATGTACAACACGACGAAGAAGGTCGAGGTCACCTCTGCCCGACGGTGCGGAGGCAGCTCGGCACCGATCGTGGACATCCCGTTGGCGAATGTCATGCCCTGACCGACGCCGCAGAGCAGTGCCGCTACCACCAGAACCGCCAGCGAAGTCAGCAACAGCGACGCGGCCAAAAACACCAGACCGAGCAGCAGCAGCGCGCATCCCCACCGCTGCGCCGATGCGGGATCGGCCGCGCGCAAAGCGATCTGGGCTGTCGTCGACGCAGCGAAGACCGTGAACACCACCACCCCGGTGACGGCGTGATTGTCGATGTCCAGTACCCCGCCGATGAATCCCGGCGAGACAGCAGTGAACAGGCCCAGTACGGCGAACCCCGCGAATCCTCCGATCGAGGCGCGCACGAAGGTGCCGCGCACCTCCGATGGAACGGACAGCCGCTGCATGCGCGGGCGTGCTCCGGAGTCGACCCGCACCGTCTCGGGTGCGAGGAACACCGCCACTCCTGCCGCAGCAAGCAGAACCATGTCGACGACGAATGTCAGGCGCAGCGGCTGCGGTAGATACTCCACGAGCACTCCGGCCACCAACGGTCCGAGGCCGAGGCCCCCGATGTTCGCTGCAGTGGCGATCGCGGATGCGCGGCTGTGCCACCGGTCGGGTACCAGCTCGATCAACGTGACCGTCGCGGTACCGACGAAGATGCCGGCAGAGATTCCCGACAACACGCGGCCGACCACCAGGGCCGTCAGCGAGCCGGCGGTGACGAACACCACGGCGCTGATCAACCCGAACACTATGGCCGCCAACAGCATCGGGCGTCTCCCCAACGAGTCGGACCAGCGTCCGAACGCCAGCAGCGCTGCGAGTACACCGACGGCGTACGCCGCGAACACGAGGGTGACGACGAAGACCGAGAAGTGGAACTCCACCTCGTAGAGCGCGTAGAGCGGCGTCGGCATGGTGGTGCCCATCATCGCCACGACGAACGCAAAGGCAACTCCGACGAATGCCGTTGCTTTCGACACCGACGTCCGGGGCGACGATGCGTCGTCCGATCGGATCACGATGATCTCCTGTTCTGCGAGGGCGGTTCGTTCTTCACCGTCGACTAGGAGATCGAACCAGAGCGGGCGAGTACGTGTTCACTCACCGTCCCCCGTCCTCGTAACGCAGGAGGGCGTCCCGCAGCGCGGACCGCGTGGTGATCTGCAACTTGGGAAACACTCGGTACAGATGACCGCCGACAGTACGAGCCGAGAGATACAGCTGTTCGCCGATTTCCTTGTTGGTCAGACCGGCGGCAGCAAGCGACGCGATGCGCAGTTCCTGCCCGGTCAACCCCGAGCCCGCATCACCCTCGCGCGGGTGAGGGCCGGCTCCTGCGGCCCGTAGTTCGTCCTCGGCTCGGCGCAACCACGTGTGCGCGCCCAGTTCTGCGAACAGATCTGCGGCGTACCTCAACCGACCGCGGCTTTCGGTCGCCCGGTGGTGGCGGCGCAGCCACTCGCCGTACACCAGCGCAACCCGCGGCGTATCGAAACACCATCCGGCGGTGCGTAGTTCATGCAGACTCGCCTCGAAGAGCGCCTCGGCTCCGGACTTCGCCAGCATCGCTTCGGCTGCAGCCAGCAGCGCACTGTGGCGGGCTCCCCAGAAATCGGGCCGGGTTCGGTGCAGCCGGTCGAGATACGTGCGCGCCTCGGCCGGCCGCCGCAGCCGTACACAGGATTCGACGTAGTCCAGTATTTCGAGTGGTCCGTACGGAGTGACCGAACAGCGCTCCGCCGATAGACCGCCGCGGCGCATGCGCTCGTAAGCGACGTCGAAGCGGCTCGATGCGACCGATTCGGCTGTGGTACAGCCCTTCTCGTCACCTGTGACAGCCGCGACCGAGGAGTTGAGCAGGCACTCCTGTGCGGCGAAGAGACCCTCCGGCAGTCCCGAGGAGACGGCCTCGGCGAACGCAGCGAACTGTCCTCGAGCGGCGAGCGCGCCGAGGTGCTGCAGCCGGGCCAGAGCCTCGGCGGCCGGAAACCCATCCGCGACAGGGTCCACCACGTCCGACAGCCGACAACTGTCGTTCGGATCCCACAGCAGAGTGGGCAACGCCAGCTGCAGCAGTACCGGTTTCCAGGGGTCTCCGGTGCGCAGCGAGGCTCGTGCTGCGTCCAGCAGCGCCGTGCTGTCGAGCGCCCGCACGTGCACTCTCGAACCCGATACGCCGAGAGACCGCGAGACGAGCACGTTGACCGGATCGAGATGCTGTTCGTGCTTGATTGCCCATTGCAGGGCCTGCGCAACGAGTTCACTGTCGCCGGTCAGAGCGCTGTACGCCAGAACCGATCCGATCAACTGGTCGACGACGTCCGAGGCGACCGCATCCGGCAATCGATCGAGAGCCTGCACGACGACGCCGAACGCAGCACGTGGGTCACCGCCCCGGGCCACGGCCGTGAAGGCTCGGGCCGGAACGGTCTCGGACAGGGCCGCGGCGCGACGTCCCGGCCGCATTCGGTCCAGGATGGATTCCGCGAGGTCGACGAAGCCGGCGAATGCCGCCATGGACGCCGCCCGCACCTCGAGGGCCCGCGCGCGTCCACGATCGGCTTCGAGCGCTGCTGCACGGCAGAGCAGCGCCACCGCCCGGCGGTAGCGCTGCATCGACACCATGTCGTTCGCACGGTCGTCGAGCACAGCGACGAGGTGCGCGTCGGGCGCGCGAGCTGCGAGTGCTCGATGCACCAGACGCTCGTCGGAAGTCAGCCGGCTGTCGACAGCGCATTCGAGGTGAACGGCGATGCGCTCCTCGGCGGTCGAGGAAGCAAGAACCCACAGTTGTGCAACAGTGTCGACACTTGGGCGGGCGGCCACGGAGTCGCTGCCGTGCTCGCGAGAGACCATGTGCCGCACCGCATCGCCGAGAATGTGACGCCTGGACTCCTCGTCGAGCCCGGCGACCTCGAACGCGCCGATGTCGGCGAGAGTATCGGTGAGGTGCGCGCGGTCGAGCATCGCACCGCCGACGGATGGATCCCGGTGCCAGATCGGCGCAGCGCGAGCGAGTTCGGTCGCGACGAGAGGGTTTCCCTGCGACAGCTCGACGATCAATTGCCGTTGCGCCACAACGGTTTCCGTGCGATTCAGCAGATCACGCACTGCGGCCTCGGACAGCGGTCGCAGGCGATGGAAGGCGAACTCCCGCCACAACGGCGGCGGGACGGTGTAGACGGTGGTGGCGACACACCGGACGTTCGGGATACGTACCGCCGCTTTGACCGCGCGAGCGAGTCGGTCGCGCGAGCGCCCAGGCAACAGATGAAGATCGTCGATCACCAGCAGCGTCGGCGTCGCATCCGCGTCACCCAACACCAGAGCACCCAGCAGCCCCTCATCGAGCAGCCCCGCGAGGCACGGCAGATCCACCACCCGAAAACCCAGCGCTGTCGCCTCGTCCGCAATGGTGTTGGCAACCGTGGACTTGCCGATGCCTCGTGCACCCGAGATCACCAGGATCCGCCGGTTCTCCGGGGAAGCGGACAGACACATGCGGCCCTCACGCAGCACTGCGTCGCGATCGGGTGCCTTGGCCATTCGTCCAATATATTTTCACCCGTGTCTGCGCAAGGGTGTTGAATATGGCCCTGGCAGGGACACACTCGAACCGGCCGGCCACGGAGTGCGACGGAGGTGACCCGAACGATGACCGATAGTGCCTCCTCGGGCCGTACCGATCAGGACGGCGTCACCCGCCTCGTCGGCTTCGAGCAGCGCCTCGACATCCGGATGTCCCTGTCACCGCTGCGTCGAGGCCGCGGCGACCCCACCTACGAGTCCACGCCGGACGGTGCCGTCTGGCGGACGTCGCGCATGAACTCCGGCCCGGTCACGTACCGATTGGTGCAGGCCTCACCGAGTAGCGTCATGGTGCGAGCCTGGGGACCCGGTGCCGACGAACTGCTCGACGCTGCCCCGGCTCTGCTCGGCCGGGACGACGACGCCTCGAGCTTCGCTCCCGAACACCCGATCCTGCGCGAGGCACACAGACAACTTCCGCACCTACGCCTCGGCCGGACCGGGCTGGTGCTCGAGGCACTGATACCGGCGATCATCGAGCAACGCGTACACGGCATTTCGGCATTCGGCTCGTGGCGATACCTGGTGAGCAAGTTCGGCGACCCCGCACCGGGCCCGACCCCGAAGACGATGTTCGTGTTCCCCACCGCCGACGTGTGGCGGCGCATCCCGTCCTGGGACTACCACCGCGCCAACGTCGACCCGGCCCGGTCGAAGACCATCGTGCGTGCCGCGCGCGCAGCCGGACGCCTGGAGGAGGCGTCGACGATGACGCCCGAGGATGCGCACCGCAGGCTGCGCGCGATCCCGGGCGTCGGCATCTGGACTGCGGCCGAGACCGCTCAGCGCGCCCTGGGGGATCCCGACGCGTTGTCCGTGGGCGACTACCACCTGGCCGCTGTGGTGGGGTGGTCGCTGTTGGGTAGACCGATCGACGACGAGGAGATGGTCGAGTATCTGCAGCCCTTGGCGCCGCATCGTCATCGCGCGATTCGGCTGCTGTACCTCAGCGGCAAGGCCACCAAGCCCAAGTTCGGGCCACGGACCGCGCTGGTGGACCACACCTGGCACTGATCCCCGCCTACTCGTACAGTCGAGTTGTTCGCCGACCTAAGGAGTACTTCGTGGTTGCCATCGGCACGTCCGATCTGGACATCTTTCCGCTCGCCCTCGGCGGGAACACCTTCGGGTGGACCAGCGACGAAGACGCGTCTTTCGACATCCTGGACGCGTTCACCTCAGGTGGTGGCAATTTCGTCGACACGGCCGACTCGTACTCGGCGTTCGCCGACGGCAACTCCGGCGGCGAATCCGAGACGATCATCGGCAAGTGGATTTCGGCCCGCGGCAACCGGGACGACGTCGTCCTCGCGACCAAGGTGAGCCAGCATCCCGAGTTCCGCGGTCTGGCACCAGACAACATTCGCGCCGCCGCGGACGCATCCCTGGCCAGACTGCAGACCGATCACATCGACGTCTACTACGCGCACTACGACGACGACGCGACGCCGTTGGTCGAGTCCCTGGCCGCGTTCGACGACTTGGTCCGGGCAGGAAAAGTTCGGCACGTCGCCATCTCGAACTACTCCCCCGCTCGGGTCCGCGAGTGGCTGAGCCTTGCGAAGGACAACGGTTTCGCGGCCCCGATCGCACTGCAACCGCACTACAACCTCGTTGCACGTCGCGACTACGAGGGTGAACTGCAGGCCCTCGCCGTCGACAACGGCCTCGGGGTGTTTCCGTACTTCTCTCTCGCCGCGGGCTTCCTGACGGGCAAGTACCGCACTCGGGAGGATCTGGCCGGTACTCAGCGTGAGCGACTGACGACGGGCTACTTCTCCGATGCAGGCTTGGCTGTGGTGCAGGGCCTGCAAGAGATCGCCGACTCCCGCTCGGCCGAGCTGTCGAGTGTGGCTCTCGCCTGGTTGCTCGCTCGACCGGGCATCACCGCACCGATCGCGAGCGCGAACTCACTCGCTCAGGTACCGGCTCTGCTCGACGCGCCGACACTGCGTCTGACCAGCCACGAGGTGGACACTCTCACCGGACTGTCCGACGCGGTGGCATAGGACACGAAAGTTGTAGTCAGCAACGGGAACAGAATCAGCTCCTACGCTGCTGACCTTCGGGTGGCCCCAGCATCGAACACATCCGTAACCAGCGCGCAGGTGACCGACACGCGCGAGAGCAGCACGTCGGCTCCCACAACCGAGCCGACGTCACGCGAGCGCCTCCGGGTGATCCTCGTACTCGGCGCGCTCATCGCCCTCGGTCCACTGACCATCGACATGTACCTGCCGGCACTTCCTGCCATCGCCGAGGATCTGAACACCCCGTCGTCTGCAGTGCAGCTCACGCTCGCGGGTACGTTGGTCGGCCTCGCGCTCGGCCAGCTGGTCATCGGGCCGCTGTCCGACATCGTCGGCCGACGACTGCCCCTCATCGTGGGCACCGGAGTGCACATCCTGGCGTCGCTCGCCTGCATCGTTGCTCCCAACATCGCCGTACTCGGCGGCCTGCGTGTGATTCAGGGCCTCGGTGCCGCAGCTGCTGCCGTGGTCGCCATGGCCATCGTCCGAGATCTGTTCAGCGGTCGCGCCGCCGCGACCGTTCTGTCTCGCCTGATGCTCGTCATGGGCGTCGCTCCGGTTCTGGCACCGTCGCTCGGCGGTGCGGTACTTCTAGTCGGTTCCTGGCGGCTCGTGTTCGCCGCGTTGGCGATCATGGGCGTGGCGTTGATGACGCTGGCAATCGTGTCGCTGCGCGAGTCCCTGCCGCCCGAGCGTCGTCGGGCCAGTGGCGTCATGCCCGTTCTACGGACCTACCGATCGCTGCTGCGGGACACGCAGTTCGTCGTCCTCGTCATGGTCGCCGCCCTGGCCATGTCGGCACTCTTCGCGTACGTCGCCGGTTCGTCGTTCGTCCTGCAGGAGGAGTTCGGCCTCGACGAGCAACAATTCGCCATCGTCTTCGCGGCCGGTGCGATCTCTCTGATCGGCGCATCCCAGCTCAACGTCCTGCTGTTGGGACGCTTCGCACCGGTGCAGATCGTCCTGTCGGCGCTGTCCTTCGGCGTCGTCGCCGGCGCGGTCATGGTCGTCCTGGCGGTCACCGAGGTCGGCGGCATGGCTGGGTTCGTCGTCCCGCTGTGGTTCGTACTCGGGGCCGTCGGGTTCGTCATGCCCAACGCGCCCGCGCTGGCGCTGTCCCGCCACGGTGAAGCGGCAGGCGGCGCAGCTGCACTACTCGGTGCCGCGCAGTTCGGGCTCGGGGCGATCGTCGCACCGATCGTCGGTGCACTGGGCAACGACGCGATCGCCGTCTCGACGACGATGGTCGCCACCTCGGCGGCAGCGCTGATCGCACTCGGGTCGGTGACCGTCCTGTCCGCACGTCGATGACCTCACTCGCGTCATCGTGTGGGCCATGGCGGTCACCCCACTAGGGTGACCGCCATGGCCGAACGCGAGCGCGACCCGCAGGGCAAGCCCCTCAACGCCCGGCCGCGCGACGGCCTCGGCCGCCCGCTGGCCCGCGGCGGCACCGGAACACCCCGGGTTCCCGACGACCTCCATCTTCCACCGGACGCCGCGCTCACCGAAGCGCAGCGATTCCTGGACGCACGTATGCCGTTTCACGCCCACGAGGTACTCGAGGGCACGTGGAAGAGCTGCGTCCCGGACGAACGCGAGCTGTGGCAGGGCCTCGCGCAACTGGCCGTCGGATTGACGCACCTGATGCGAGGAAACCGCGTAGGTGCCGCTTCGTTGCTCCGCCAAGGACACGACCGCTTGATCGGTTACGAGGTCGAGCCCCCACACCGGATCGACGTGACGGGTCTGCTCGGCTGGTCCGAGGACCTGCTCGAGGACCTGGAGACGGGAACTCTACCGACCTCACCAGGCGTTCCCGCACTGCGCCGGGCGGTGGAATCGGGATCGGACGGGGGCGTCCTGGCACACCGGCCGGACTCGAGCTAGCCTGAGGGAATTAGGTAAGGCTAGGACAATCTTCACCGGAAGTGGGGTTCCTCGGCGTGACCGTGTTCGCACCGCTGAAACTCGCCCATCGCGAGACGATCAGCCCAGCTCAGCTCGGACGTACCTTCTGCACCGAGGTCGCCGAACAGGTTCCCTATTGGGTCGCTGTCCTGACCCCGGCCGAACGTCCGCTGCAGGTCACGCCGTCTCCGCTCCGTGAGCGCACCACGGTCACGCTGCCCGTTCCCACGAACACGCACCGGCTCGACGCTCGGCTGCTCGCCGCCCTTGGATCCGCGGTGTCCACGTGGCAACGAGACAACCGCCGCGGCTCGTCGTCGGGCGTCCTGGTCGATATCGACGTCGACGACACCGGATTCGTCCATCCCGTCCGGCTCCCCGCCGTTCCGGTCGACGCCCTCACCGAATCCGCCCGCGCCTCGTACCTCGTCGACGACGTCTGCAGACGGCTGGACTCGGCACCTCACGGTGGCCGCGACTACCCGCTGACCCGGAACTACCCCGCGCTGGCCTGCCGCCCGGGAGCGCAGATTCTGTTCCGCCACGATGTATCCGAAGCCGACGCCGACCATGGCGAGCCCAGCGACTACGCCATCGACATCGCGATCGGCGAGACCGCGTCAGGGCTCGTGTCTGCCCGAGTCACGTGGTCCACGGGCATCGACGGGATGGACGAACTGGTCCGGCTGTGGGCTGCGGCAACGACGAAGCTGTCGGCAGCGCCCTCGTAACCGCCGGATCCGCTACAGGCTTTTCAGCAGCCTCACGTCGTCGTCGATTCCCTCGGCCGGAGTTTCGAGAATCACAGGTGCATCGGCGGCAAGCGCGACGGCCGTCAGAACCTCTGCGTCGATGGTTCCGGTGCCCAGGTTCGCGTGCCGGTCACGGGCGGAGTCGAACTCGTCGCGTGAATTGTTCAGATGCACCAGGTCGATTCGTCCGGTGATGGCCTTGATGCGATCGACCACGTCGATCAGGTCTTCTCCGCCGGCCCACGCATGGCAGGTGTCGAGACAGAAACCGGCACCGAACTCTCCGATCGCGTCCCACAACCGCGCGATGTCGTCGAAGCGCCGCGCCATCGCCGAGTCACCGCCCGCGGTGTTCTCGACGAAGATCGGTACGCCGAAACCACCCTGCTCGGCCTGACGCTCGAACAGCTTGCGCCAGTTGTCGATTCCCTTGGCGGTGTCCTCACCCTCCCGGACGTGACCGCCGTGCACCACCAAACCGATGGCACCGATCTCGGCAGCTGCCGCGGCCTGTTCGACGACCGCCTTGCGGGACGGGATTCGGATGCGGTTGTTCAGGCTCGCCACGTTCAGAACGTAGGACGAGTGCACCACCACATCGACGTCTCCGGTCAACAGAGCCTCACCCTGGGGGTGCGGGGTGAGCTTGTTCCACTTCTGCGGATCCGTCAGAAACATCTGAACCAGGTCGACGCCGAGCGTCTCGGCCGTGCCCAGAGGGTCGCTGCTGTCGCGGACATGTGCTCCGATGCGCATGACGCCCATCATAGGGGTCGAGTTCAGGGTCTCCCCTGATAGCGACCGGGCCGGAACACTGAAACACTGGCACCCATGAGCGACATTGCCGCACGTGCGGTCGACGTATCGAAGGTCTACGGTTCTGGCGACACCCAGGTGCACGCGCTGTCCGGGGTGAACGTCGAGTTCGCCCGCGGAGAATTCACCGCCATCATGGGCCCGTCCGGCTCGGGCAAATCCACGCTGATGCATTGCCTGGCCGGGCTGGACACGGCGTCCTCGGGCACGGTCACGATCGGTGACACCGAGCTGACGGCGTTGTCCGACAAGGAGATGACCGGGTTACGAAGGGACCGAATCGGTTTCGTTTTCCAGGCCTTCAACCTGGTGCCCACCCTGACCGCACTGGAGAACATCACTCTGCCGCTCGACATCGCCGGACGCACTCCGGACCAGCAATGGCTCGACACCGTGGTCGACCGACTGGGCCTGCGCGACCGCCTGGGTCATCGCCCGAGCGAACTCTCGGGTGGGCAGCAACAGCGCGTGGCGTGCGCCCGCGCCCTGGCCGGTCGACCCGACATCGTGTTCGGCGACGAGCCGACGGGCAACCTGGACTCCCGCTCGTCCGGTGAGGTGCTGTCGATCCTTCGCACGGCCGCAGACGAATTCGACCAGACCGTCGTCATCGTCACCCACGACCCACGAGCGGCAAGCTACGCCGACCGCGTCGTGTTCCTGGCCGACGGAGCCGTCATCGATCAGCTGAGCTCACCCACGGCCGACGCCGTACTCGAGCGGATGAAGAAGCTGGAGACGGTCCGATAATGGCGCATTCCGTCTCCACCAAACCTTCTCGACAAAAGCCGTCGGGCAATCCGATGCGCAAGGTGTCGCTGCGAAACCTTGCCGCCCACAAGGTTCGGCTGGCATTGACGGTTCTCTCCGTCGTACTCGGAACCGCGTTCGTCGCAGGCTCGTTCGTCTTCACCGACACGCTGCAGCGCACGTTCTCGTCACTGTTCGCCGACACCGCACAGGGAGCCGACGTTCGAGTCGCCCCCGAGGACTCGCGATCGAGCGGAGTACCCAACGAGGACATCGCCGCCATCTCGGCGCTACCCGGCGTGCGTGCCGTCTCCCCGTACGTGGGAGGACAACTCGTTCTGCTGGGTAAAGACGGTGCTGCAGTGCAATCCGGCGGTGCACCGACGATCGGCGAGTCCTACCTACCGGACGAGCAGCGGCTCGGCGATCCGGCGACATTCGTCGCCGGCTCGGCCCCTACCGCGCCCGGCCAGGTCGCGATCAACGCCGGCGGTGCCGATCGAGCGGGCCTGAAGGTGGGCGACGCGACCCAGGTCCTCGTGCCGTCCAAGGGGATCACCGACATCACGATCTCCGGAATCTATTCCACTGCAACAGAATCCGGTGGTTTCATCGGGATTCAGTTTGTGCAGAGTCAGGCGAACGAGTTGTTCACCGACGGTGCGCACGTGCAGTACATCGACGTCGCGGGCAACGACCTCGCCGCACAGGGTAAGACGCAGAGCGACCTCAGGGACGAGATCGCCGCCGCGTTTCCGGATCTGAAGGTGCAGACCGCTGCCGACGTCCAGGCCGAGACCAAGGCCGAGGTCGAGTCGGCACTGTCGTTCATCACGTACTTCCTGCTCGCGTTCGGTGCCATTGCACTGCTCGTCGGCACGTTCATCATCTACAACACGTTCTCGATGATCGTCGCTCAGCGGGTACGCGAACTGGCGCTGCTTCGCGCCATCGGAGCCAGCCGCGGGCAGGTCAGTCGCTCGGTCGTACTCGAAGCGATCGTCGTCGGCGTCATCGGAAGTGTGCTGGGCTTCGCCGGCGGCGTCGGACTGGCGTACGGATTGCGCGCTCTGCTCAATGCCTTCGACCTCGGACTGCCGTCGGGCCCACTCGCCCTCGAACCACGTACCGTCGTCGTCGCCTTCGCGGTGGGCATCATCGTCACCGTCCTCAGCGCCTACGCACCGGCGCGGCGAGCAGCCAAGATTCCACCGGTGGCGGCAATGCGCGAGGAGTTCGCGTCCGCTGGCGACACCCTGCGAACTCGGACGTTCGTCGGCGTGGGTCTCGGTATCGCCGGAGCTGCAGCAATAGTCATCGGCGCTCAGTCGACCGGCGGCGCTGCCGCTGCGACCGTCGGCGTCGGCGCGGTGGCAGCGATCGTGGCCACGGCTCTGGTCGCGCCGTCGCTGTCGCGGCCGATCGTCGGGGCGCTCGGTGCCGTTCTCACCCGGCCCTTCGGTGCCATCGGTCGCCTGGCCAGAACCAACTCGGTGCGCAATCCGCGGCGTACGGCAGCCACCGCGTTCGCGCTGATGCTCGGCCTCATGCTCGTCACCGTCATCGGAGTTCTCGGGTCGACGGCCAAGGCGAGTGTCGATTCGCTCGTGGACACCGGTGTCGAAGCCGACTACATACTGTCCGGGCCGCAGTCCATCGGCGTCCCGACCGGAGCCACGACGGCGGCACAGAAGGTCAGCGGTGTGGAACGAACTGCTGTGCTGCATCCGGTGTTCGTCACCATCGCCGGCGAAGAGGAATACGGCGCTGCCATCGACGGCTCCCCGGAAGGACTCCTCGACCTGTCGATGGCTCGGGGCACGTCAGACCTCGAGAGCAACGGGTTCTCGGTGTCCGAGACCGAAGCGGCCACCAAGGGCTGGGACATCGGTACCCAGGTCGTGTTCGACTCCGTCGACGGAGCTTCGGTTCCCGTGACCGTGACCGGCGTGTTCACCGACAATCCCCTGATCGGCAGTTGGATCGTCTCGGGTGACATCTACGAGAAGGTGACGCCGTCCATCACGCGGTCGGACCTGCTCGTCCTCGTGAAAGCCGCTCCCGGAACCGACCTCGACACGTTGCGCACGGACCTCGAGGCCGCAACCAAACCGTCCGTGGTGGTGCAGGTTCAGAACGTCGAGGAGTTCAAGGGCAGCCAGGGACAGCAGATCGACACTCTGCTCGCGGTGTTGTATGGACTGCTCGCCCTGGCCGTGGTCATCGCCGTACTGGGAATCGTCAATACTCTCGCCCTGTCGGTCGTCGAACGCCGACGCGAGATCGGCATGCTCAGGGCGATAGGAATGCAACGCCCGCAGGTGCGGCGCATCATCTACCTCGAGTCGCTGCTCATCGCACTCTTCGGGGCCATCGTCGGAGTCGCACTCGGCATCGCGTTCGGTTGGGGCTTCGTCCGGACCCTGCGCGACGAGGGCCTGGGCACCATGACGGTGCCGTGGGGCCAGGTCGTCGCGATGCTGGTCGGTTCCGCGGTGGTCGGCGTACTGGCTGCCTTGTGGCCTGCCGTCCGGGCCGCGCGTACCAAACCGCTGGAGGCCATCGCCGACCTCTGATCAGGGCCGACCCTGCACCGGGCATTTCGCAACGACACCGTTTCGTTACGAAATGCCCGGTTTTCGGCTTGCACGGAAAGCCAACCCGCGTCTACTTTAGTGGTGGTAAAACAGTCTTCAAGTAGGTTTGTTTTCTGCAAACGAACCTTTACCTCGCGGGTCGGGCTCGTGCAAGGAGAATCATGACGATTCAGGACACGTATGCGCCGACCCGGTCCGTGCCGACGCGCTCGGTGCCGACGCATTCCGTGCCGACGCATTCCGTGCCGATGCGGTCCGCACTCGCCCCACTGTGCCGTCCCGACGGCCGCGACACCGTCATGGCGCGCTACCGCGAGGTCGCCCGCGCGATGCCCGACGCCGTGGCGTTGTATGCGGAGGGGACGTCACTGACCTTCGACGAGCTGCTGCATCGCGTGTACTCGCAGGCGCGCAAGATCGCCGCCCTGCGCCCGGTCGATCACCGACCGCTCGCAGTCGAGGCGGACGCGTCGGTCGACTCGATCGTCCTGATGCTGGCGGTCGTCGCCGCAGGTCATCCACTGGTACCGCTGGATCCGCAACTTCCCCCCGAGCGTCGTGACCGCATCGTCGAGCAGGCGAAGGCGTCGATACTCGACTCGTCGGACGTCGACGCTGCCGTCGATTCCTGCGTTCCGCTGCCGACGGTGTCGGGCGGCCACACCGCCGTCATCAACTACACGTCCGGATCCACGGGGACACCCAAGGGCGTCGTACTCAGCCATCGCATGTGCCTGACCAAGGCATACGAGGTGTCCACCGCGCTGGGGCTGGGCACCCACGATCGCGTGGGCGATGCCCTTCCCGTCAGTTTCGGCGCGGGCCTCAACACGCTGCTCGCCGGACTGCTCAGCGGAGCTACCGTCCATTGCCGCGATCCACGATCGGGCACGGTCGACAGCATCGCAGGATGGGTGGCCGATCACTCACTCACCACACTGCACTGCTCGTCGTCGTTGCTACGCGCCCTCGCGGGTCAGGTCACCGTCCCCACGCTTCGCGTCGTCACGACGTACGGAGAATCACTGCACTCCGACGACGCGCGGCGGTTCCGCCTTGCTCCCGACAATCGCGCCACCCTCGTGAACTGGTACGCCACCACCGAAGCCGGGGCCGTCGCGTTCAGCGAACACCCTGTCGGCCGTCCGCTCCCCTCCGGCTTTCTTCCCGCGGGCAGTCCCGTCGCGGGAAAGCTAGTCGAGGTCGTTGCCGCCGACGGCTCTCCCTGCGAACCCGACGTCGTCGGCGAGGTGCGAGTCACCTCTGCGTGCCTGGCCGACGGCTATCTCGAGGACGTCGGCGTGGACTCGGAGAGATTCGCCGCCGTCGACGACGGCCTGTTCCGCTATCGCACCGGCGACCTCGGACGGTTCGATCGGGACGGAACGCTGCAGCTCTCCGGGCGCATCGACGACGCAGTGAAGGTACGCGGCTACCTCGTCGAACCGGCGGAGGTGGAGGCGGCTCTGCGCGCGTTGCCGAACATCGACGATGCGGTGGTGATCGGTAGGAGATCCGGCACCGACACCGACCTCGTCGCCTACATCTGCTCCGGCCGAGCCGTTCGCGCGTCACAGGCCGCTATCCGGGCAGACCTGCGCCGCACCCTCCCGGAGTGGATGGTGCCGACCCATATCGTCGCGCTCGACGCCCTGCCGCGAAACGAACGCGGCAAGATCGACCGCCGAGCGCTGCCCGAGCCGGCCGACCGGCGCGTCGAGCGCACTGCGGTCGGACCCACCGAATTCATCGTCGCGGAGGCCGCTCGTACTGCGCTCGGACTGGACGCCATCGGGCGGGACGAGGACTTCCTCGAACTCGGCGGCAACTCGCTGAGCATGACGGCGATGCTCGCGCAACTGCGCGAAAGCCTGAAGATCGATCTCGATCCACAGGACGTGTTCGCGTCGACCACCGTGCGGACGCTGGCGACCACCGTCGACGATCGGCTTCGTGATGCTGCCGCCGCCCGTCGGCGCACGTCCGGTGTCCACGACGTTCTGGTCCCGCTGCGCACTGGGGGGACCGGAGATCCGATCTTCCTCATCGGTGGTGCCGGGGTGGGCGCGATGGCGTTTCTCGATCTCGTCAAGCACCTCGACGCGGACCGACCGGTGTATGCCCTACAGGCGCACGGCCGAGGCAAGCGCGGGCGACCGGACCGAACCATCAGAGCCACCGCGAAACGGTATGTCGACGCGATGCGCACGGTGGCACCGGAAGGTCCGTTCCATCTGGTCGGCCACTCGCTCGGCGGCTGGATCGCCATCGCGATGGCAGAGGTGATCCGAGATTCCGGTATCGGTACTGCACATCTGCTGCTTCTCGACACCCGACTGTTCCGTCATCTCCTGGACCGCCTTCCCGGAGGAGCCGCTGTCCCGTCGGCACCGCCGGCGCAGACCAGGGAAGACGCCGGCTTCCATCTCGGTCGGGTCGGAACGGCCGCACTGTGGATACGTATGCAATTCGCCGGGCTGCTGCGGTATCCGACGACCATGGAATGGTTGGTGTTCGCGAGCATCGGGTACGTGGCGTTGAACACGCATGTGCCGACTCCGTGGTCGGGGTCGATGACTGTGGTTCGCACCGACGACAACGTCAAGGACCTGCGGTCGTGGCAAGCAGTTGCTCACGGCGAGCTGACATTCGTCGATATTGCTGGCAATCACGCCAACATGTTGCGCGGACCGATGGCGAAGGAACTGGCCGAGATCATCGACGACACCGTCGACAGCGCGCGCTGACGGGGCGTCTCACTCGCGACGGTCTGTCGCGGTGGCGGCACAGCTTGTACGTTTGTGCCGGACGGCTGATCAGCCGAGCCACCGGCCCGAACCGAGACAGGGAGGTCGACCATGAGCGCATCGTACGAACTGCAGTCGGTGGAACTACACAAGGACGTCCTGCGGTACGTCGACATCGGCGACGGACCGCCCGTGATTCTGGTTCACGGGCTGCTCGGATCGCACATGTCCTGGGGCACGCAGATCGAACGGCTGTCGGCGGAGTATCGGGTGATAGCACCCGACCTGTTCGGACACGGTGACTCCGACAAGCCGTCCGGCGACTATTCGCTCAGTTCGCACTCGGCCACCATTCGGGACCTGATGGAGTACCTCGACATCGACTCCGCGCCGCTGGTGGGCCACTCGCTCGGCGGCGGCATCGTCATGCAGATGACGTACCTGTTTCCCGAGCGAGTCGATCGCCTCGTACTGGTCAGCAGCGGCGGGCTCGGCCCGGAGGTGAGCTTGTTGCTCAAGGCCGCGACGCTGCCCGGCAGCGAACTGGTGCTTCCGATGTTGGCCTCGGACTGGTTCCGCAAGAACACCGAGGGAGCGCTGGCACAGTTGGGCAAGTGGGGGCTTCCGGTGAAGCCCGGACCCAGCATGGCCGAGACGTGGCGTTCGTTCCGCTCGGTCGCCGACCGGTCGACGCGAGAGGCATTTCTGGCGTCGACTCGGGCCGTCGTCGGCCCCCGCGGCCAAACCGTCAGCGCCAAGCAGCATTTCGAGAAGTTCGAGTCCATTCCGTCGCTGCTGATCTGGGGCGGCAAAGATCGCATGATTCCCGCCAAGCACGCTGACAACATCCGACGCGAGGTGCCCAACAGTCACGTGGAGATCTTCCCGGACGCCGGCCACTTCCCCCAGCTCGACGAGCCGGACTTCTTCTTCCGGCTGCTGGACGAGTTCTTGGCTGCCAACACCGACTCGAGTGACGCGGACAGCGGCGCGCCGACGGAGATCACCCCGGCAGTCATGCCGTTGCAGCGCCCGTGAGCGTCATCCCGATGTTCCCCCTCGGCAGCGTGTTGCTTCCCGGAGAACGGCTGCCGTTGCACATCTTCGAGCCGCGGTATCAAGCGCTGGTACAGGACTGTCTGAAGAAGGACGATCCCAGTTTCGGTGTGGTCCTCATCGCCCGTGGGCACGAGGCAGGTGGCGGCGACGTCCGACACGACGTGGCCACGCTGGCCCACATCATCGGCCACGAGGCCATCGGCGACGGCAGGTATCTGCTCGAATGCGTCGGTGGTGAACGGATTCGGATCGACGCCTGGCTACCGGACGACCCGTATCCACTGGCCGACGTCCGCCCGTGGCCCGACGCAGACGTCGACGCCGTCATCGCCGATACGCAGTTCGCCGCCACCTGGGCCAAAGTGGAGGATCTCTACGAGCTGATCGGTCGACTCGAATCCGCCGAGGAAATCGTGACGCCGGGTGTGCCGGACTTCTTGAGCCTGCCGATTTCGGCGGCCGAGAAGATCTGGTCGTTGGCCTCGCTGATTCCGATGGGGCAGTCCGACCGACTCGACATCCTCTCGGCACCGGATGCCCCGTCACGCTTGAAGGCGCTCGACGACGCAATCGAAAACGTCACGGCCGTCGTGCAATTCAGACTTCAGCCCTGACGAGACCGGGACCAGGCCAACCCAGAAAAGAGATCAGGCCCAGCACCATAGGTGCTGGGCCTGATCTTTGTAGTAGCGGGGACAGGATTTGAACCTGCGACCTCTGGGTTATGAGCCCAGCGAGCTACCGAGCTGCTCCACCCCGCGTCGGGTGATACCAACGGTACATGCCGTCGCGGCAGACTCCCAATCGCCAGGTCAACGCTCTACGGTTCTTTCATGCCCACCGAGTCGTCACCCATCCTGTCCTTTCCACACCGGTCCGTCGCACAGATCACGCTGAGCAACCCTCCGGTGAACGCCCTGACCCGGCCTGCGACGCGACGGCTGCGGGCGATTCTTCGCGAACTGGCCGAGAACTCCACCGTCCGGGCGGTCGTGCTGACCGGCGACCGGATGTTCAGTGCAGGTTCGGACATCTCCGAAATGCCCGGGATGCAGGCGGCAGGCGACGTCCTCGAAAGCAAGAGCAACGTCGAGAACGCGACCCTCGAATTGCTGGCCGACCTACCGCTGCCGACGGTCGCAGCAATCGACGGATTCGCCCTGGGCGGTGGACTCGAGATGGCGCTGTGCTGCGATCTCGTCGTTGCCGACGCGGGTGCCCGCCTCGGCATGCCCGAGATCGATCTCGGGCTCGTCCCCAGCAGTGGCGGGACCATGCGTGCGTTACGGCGCGTGGGTCAGTCGCGCGCAGCCGAACTCGTCTTGCTCGGCGAGCCCATCTCTGCCGAGACCGCACTGGAGTGGGGTCTGATCAATCGAGTGGCTCCCCGCGGTGGGTCCTTGTCGGTGGCACTGGACCTGGCGCGCGTGCTGGCCGCCAAGTCCCGCTCGGCCGTGCACGCGAACAAACGAGCTCTCGCGCTCACGTTCGGGCAGTCACCGCACGAACCGGCACGACGGGCACTGCCGGTGTTCGAGGAAGCCTTCGAGTCGGCCGACGGCCGAGAGGGCGTACGGGCTTTCCTCGCCAAGGAGTCACCGAACTTTCGATAGCCGGGCCCGCGCGAGAAGTGCTGCGCCGGTGACGATCTCCCATCCGATGATGGTGTAGACGGAAATACGCTCGAACGCTCCGCCGCCGAGAATGCCGGTATCGGCGAGAAACAGTGCGAAACCGGCCAGCCCCGCAACACCGGCCGCGACACTGGCCGTCGTGTACCAGCGAGGTGCGCCGACGCGGCCGCCGTACCGGCCTGCAGCCAGGAGCACCAGGTTTCCACCGATGATCGCCATACCCGCGCCCGCTGCATGCGGAGTCGATGCTCCGTCGACCGAAGCATGCGCGAGCCCGACCACGATGCTGCCGACGCCGTGCACGACCGACGTGCCCAGCACGATCCAGCGCGCTCGACCCTCGAACAACACCGACAGCCCCAGACCCGCCAGGGCGAACAGAGCCCCGTCCACCACGAAGCCGGTGTTCATCACAGTGTGCAGCGGCGACAGATCAGGGATGCCGAGGTCGCTGATGTTGTTGCGCGCGTAGCTGTACGGTCGGTCGGTCCAGCCGCGCGCCGAGATGACTTCGGCTGCGAGGTAGGTACACCCACCGACGAGAAACGCCGCGGCGGCCAGAACTGTGGATCGCTTCACCACTGCAGTATTCACCGCCCGATACCCGATGGGTCATTCCGCAGGCTCCACTCCCGAGAGCTGGGTCATTCCGCAGGCTCCACTCCCGGCCACCCCGATGCACCGGGCTTGTACCGATTGGTACAGTACCGGCTCATGAGCGATCGCCACGACGTGGTGCCGATACTCGCAGGAGTGTTCCGCGACCACGGGTTCGACGGGTCGTCCCTCGCGGTCATCAGCAGATGCACCGGACTCGGCAAAGGCAGTCTCTACCACTACTTTCCGCGGGGAAAGCAGGAAATGGCCGAGGCAGTCCTCGACGACGTCGAGCTGTGGTTCCACCACAACGTCTTCGAGCCGCTGCGGCACGGAGACGACGCGGCGTCGACGACCCACGACATGTTCGAGCAGACCGCCCGCTATTTTCGGTCCAATCGCCTGGTGTGCCTGTTCGGCGCGTTCACGCTCGGGCTCGAGCGTGCCACCTTCTCCAGCCGTGTCGCCGCGCATTTCACCCAGTGGATCGAGGCACTCACTCCGGTGCTGCAGCGGCTCGGACACGGCGACTCGGCGGCCGAGCTGGCCGAAGAGATCGTCGCCGGAATCCAGGGGGCGTTGGTGCTGGCACGGGCTTTCGACGATGCCACACGATTCGACCGGGTACTGGCCCGACTCGAAGCCTCGGCCGCACGCGTGTCGGCGGGAGTGCACGCATGACACCTGACGACACGACGCCGAAGCCGGCACCCGAGCTGAAGACCTTCGGCATACGAGAGTTGTTGCGACTCATCGTGATCGGATCGGTGCTGACGTACTTTCAGTTCATCGCAGTCGGCCGCTGGGTTCGTGCGCCGCGGCGCGGCTGGCCGGTTCACGCCTCCAAGGCCGTCGTCGACGCGTTCTTCGTGCTCGGCCCCACCTTCGTCAAGGTGGGGCAACTGATGGGTTCGTCGCCCGGACTGTTTCCCAAGGTCCTCGCCGACACCTGTCTGCGATGCCTGGACGAGGTGCCGCCGTTTCCCGGGTCGCAGGCTCGCGCAGTGATCGAGGCAGACCTGGGCCGGAGCGTCGACGAATTGTTCTCCTCGTTCGACGACGTACCGCTCTCGTCGGCGTCGGTCGCCCAGGTACACCTGTGTGTGCGCCGCGACGACGGCCGCGAAGTGGTCATGAAGGTGCAGCGGCGAGGCATCTACCACCGCATGAAAATCGACCTGCGAATCGCGTATCTCATCGCGCGCGGTCTCGAGAAGTTCATTCCGTTCTTCGCCACGGCCAACGCGTCGGCCATCATCGTCGACCTGCACGCCGCGACGTTCGCAGAACTCGACAGCGCAGTGGAAGCCAAGCGCCAGCACAGCTTTCGCAGTGCAATTGGGGCATTCGGCGACAACAAGCACGTCACCGCACCCGAGGTGTTTCTCGACTACTGCGGTGGACGCGTGATCTGCATGGAACGCATGCACGGCTCTCCGCTGGACCGGTACCGGCCCGGTGAGCAATCGGAGCTGATCGTCCGCCGTGCCGCCAAGGTCTGGATGGAGGCCCTGGTACTGCACGGCCTGTTCCACGGCGACGTGCACGCGGGAAACGTCTGGGTGCTCGACGACGGCAGAGTGGCCTTTCTGGACTTCGGCGTCATGGGCGAGGTGGACGAGCAGTGGCGCGCGTTGTTGCTCGACCTCTTCCACGCCACGGTGATCGACGGCGACTTCACCCGCCTCGCCGGTACCGTCAAACGTCTGGGAATCGTTGCCCCGCAGATGGGTTCGGACGCCGAAGTCGGCGCGATTCTGCAGTCGGTGTTCGCGCCGATGCTCTCGACCACCCTCGCCCACTTCAGCCTGGCGGACTTCATCCGGGCGTTGGTCGGCATGGGCAAGCAGTACAAGACGTCCAGCCCCGAGGAACTGATCCTGGTGGCCAAGCAGCTCGGCTACTTCGAGAGGTATGCCATCGAACTCGCACCGAACTGGGCGTTGGGCACCGACCCGTTCGTGTTCAAGAACGTCTTTCCCGCCGAGATCGCGGCGCTGTCCGAGGCACGGGGCATCGAGCTGCCGGAGTGATCCGACAGCCCGCGCACCCGATCACAGACTGAAGTCGAGAACCACTTTCCCTGCTGCCGTTCGGTTTTCGAGCGAGGCGATCGCTGCTGCCGCATCGGAGACGGGGAAGACGGACGGCTCGGGAGCCACGAGCGAACCGTCCGCGAGCAGCGGCTCGATCTCGGCCCACTGAGTGGCCAGGTAGCCCGGGCGCGTCATCCACCACGCACCCCAGCCGACGCCGACGACATCGACGTTGTTCAGCAGCAAACGGTTGACCTTGACGGTCGGGATCTCGCCACCGGTGAAGCCCAGCACCAGGATTCGGCCCGAGGGCGCGAGCGAACGGATGCTGTCGGTGAACCGGTCACCGCCCACCGGATCGACGACCACGTCGACGCCACGGCCGCCGGTCAGCTCCTTGACCGCATCCTTCCAGCCGTCGACCAGTACGACGTCGGTGGCTCCGGCGGCGCGCGCGATGTCTGCCTTTGCTTCCGAGCTCACCACTGCGATCACCCGTGCTGCCCCGAGAACCGGAGCCATTCGCAGAGCGGAGGTTCCGATCCCGCCGGCCGCGCCGTGCACCAACACCGTCTCGCCCTGCGCCAAGCGGCCGCGCTCGCGCAACGCGAAGTGCACCGTCAGATCGTTGAACAGCAAGCCTGCACCCGCAGTGAGCGACACGGACTCGGGCAACGCGAACACCGTGTCGGGCGAGACGACGGCGACCTCGGCCATACCGTCGCTGAGCCCCGTCAACGCTGCCACGCGGTCTCCGGCCGCGAAGCCCGAATCCGCCGGAGCCGACCGCACGATGCCGGCGATCTCGCTGCCCGGAACGAACGGCAACTCGGGCTTGTACTGATACAGCCCACGGGTGAGCAACGCGTCGGGAAACGCGACGCCCGCGGCCCTGACCTCGATGACCACCGACCCATCACGCGCGGTGGGTTCGTCGATATCGGCAACGGTCACCGAATCGGGTCCGTCGAGACTGGAGATCTGTACCGCGCGCATGAAGTGTCCTCTCGGTCGGGATCGTTCCCTGCCTGCCACGGTACAAAACTGCCGTACTCACCGCCGCTACCGGCATCCACTCCTGGTGATGTGCTCCAATCGAGGGGTGAACACCACTCCCCTCACCATCGTCTCGCCCGACGGCACCGCCCGCGGCGGCGTCATCGTCATCCAAGAAGCCTTCGGCGTCACCGACCACATCGTCGACGTCTGCAATCGGGTCGCGGCCGCAGGTTGGGTCGCCGTCGCTCCGCATCTGTTCCACCGGCAGGAGGGTGTGAGCGTGCTCGACTACTCGGACATGGATTCCGCCATGGCGGCCATCGGGAAACTCGAGGCGGACGAGGTGGACTCCGACGTGGACGCGGCGGCGAGTGCGCTGGCCGAACTGGGGTTCGAGCCCTCGTCCATCGCGATCGTCGGCTTCTGCATGGGCGGAACCGTGGCCTTCCATACCGCGGTTCGACGGCAACTCGGTGCGGCAGCGACATTCTACGGAGGCGGGATCACGAAGGGCCGCTTCGGTTATCCCGCGATGGCCTCAGTGGGCGACGCTCTCCGGACACCGTGGCACGGCTTCTTCGGAGATCTGGACGATGGCATTCCGTTCCAGGACGTCGAGACACTGCGGGAGATCACCGCCACGGCACCGGTCGGCACCGAGATCACCCGATACCCCCACGGCAAGCACGGCTTTCACTGCGACGACCGCCCTGCCGTGTTCGATGCCGCAGCCGCAGGCGACGCGTGGACCAAGACCCTCGAGTGGTTCGACGCGCATGTCGCACGCTGAGCACCCTCGCTCCGACGCCGAACTCGCGGAGGAGACCGAACGCATCGTCGCCTTCTGGACCGAGCTGGCGCTGCCCGGTCTGTTCGACGTCCACACGCACTTCATGCCGAAGAACGTGATGGACAAGGTGTGGAGCTACTTCGACAGCGCAGGCCCGCTGACGGGCAGCGTCTGGCCCATCTCGTACCGCTTCGCCGAAGACCGACGGCTGCAGGTGATTCGAGGGTTCGGCGTGCGGCGATTCACGTCGATGATCTACCCGCACAAACCTGAGATGGCGGCCTGGCTGAACTCCTGGGGTGCGGACTTCGCGGCTCGCACCCCCGATTGTCTGCAGACTGCGACGTTCTATCCCGAGGACGGAGCGACGCAGTACGTCGAGCAGGCGGTGACGAACGGAACGCGAATCTTCAAGTCGCACATTCAGGTCGGGAACTACTCGCCCAACGACCCGCTGCTCGACGGCGTCTGGGGCACCATTTCGGATGCGCAGATTCCGGTGGTCATCCACTGCGGCTCCGGACCGGCACCCGGCTCGTATACCGGCCCCGAGCCGATCGCCGCTCTGCTGCAGCGGTTTCCGACGCTACCGCTCATCGTCGCGCACATGGGCATGCCCGAGTACGTGGACTTTCTCGATCTGGCCGATCGATACGAGAACGTACGCCTGGACACCACCATGGCCTTCACGGACTTCTCCGAGGCCGCTGCACCGTTTCCCCGGCACGAGATGCCGCGCCTGCTGGACCTGCAGGATCGCATTCTGTTCGGGAGCGACTTCCCGAACATCCCGTACCCCTACCTGGACGCGCTGGAGGCGGTGAGCCGTCTCGGACTCGGTGACGAGTGGGTCCGCGCCGTGTGCTGGAGCAACGGCGCGGCCCTGTTCGGTTGAGTCCCGTTCGCGGGTCTCAGCCCACCCAGAATTCGGCGATACGCTCGGCGATGGCGGTGCCCTGCGCCCGGCCCGCGATCGCTGCCGCCGCGCGCACGGCGATGTCGGTGGGGTCGGGTCCGATCGCAGCCGACGAATCCGCGTCGGGAACGATGACTTCCACTTTCGAGCCGCCCTTGACCAATTTCGCACGTTCGACCTCGAAGGGGTCGCCTTCCAGATCGAGCGCGCCGACCTTGAGCACCAGCACCTTCTCGAAACCCACCGCCAGATCGGCGTTCTCGCTCGCACGGATACCGCCGTCGACGTAGCGGTGATCGCCGATCGTCACCGGCGGCCACATGCCCGGGATCGCGCAGCTCGCGGCCACGGCGTCGATGAGCTCGACGCCCGATCCCCGGTCCAGTACTCGATGGCGTCCCGTCAGGGCGTCCACGGTGACGATCCGCAGATCGCGGTCGGGCCACGAGTGCTTCGTCAATCGGCGGGCGATGATGGCTCGTCGTTCCCGTTCGGTGATCGTCGATGTCGCCAGAGCTTCGGCACCGATGCGCCTGCGCGTGTCCAGCGCACTGCCGTCCGAGTTCTGAGCGGCTCGGGCCAGCATGGTGACGAGCTCGTCGATGGTGGCCTCGGCGTGCGGCTCGTTGTCCTGCTTCGACTCGTCCGCCTGCCGCTCGAAGAACTCCGCTATCGGAGTGCCACTCGAGATCTGAGCGGCCACCGAAGAACCGGCCGACGTTCCGAGCAACATCTCGGCGTCGCTGACATCGGCCCCGGCCTCGGCCAGTCCCAGAAGGACGCCTGTCTGCCACGCAATGCCCGCTACACCGCCGCCGCCCAATACGAGCGCTCGTCTGGCCATGGTCGTAACCCCGTTCTTCCGCTGGACCCGTCAGGAACTTACAGCCCCGCCGCCGACCCGCGGCCGTAACCACGTGATCAGGTCGTCGAGCACGCGCTCCTGCTCCGGCTCGTTGAAGACTTCGTGGAACAGCCCGTCATAGGTTTTCAAGGTCAGGTCCTCGGAGCCCGCCAGTTCGGCGATGAGTTCGCTGCCCGAGACATCGGCCAACCGGTCCGCGGTTCCGTGCTGCAGCAACACCGGAATGGTCAGCGACGGCAATCTGGCGGGATACGTACGACTCTCCTGCAACAGTGCTGCTGCCAGCCCGGCCGTGACGCTGCCGTGATAGCCCAGCGGATCGGCGACATAGGCGTCGACGACGGCCCTGTCGCGGGAGACGTCGTTGGGGTCGAGTTTCAGTACCGGCAGCGACGGCAGGAACCTGCCGAGTACTGCACCCACCGCGACCAGTGCCTTCGGTTGGCCCACGGACGGGTTGACCGCAGGCCCGGACAGCATCAGTGCGTCCAGATCACCCTGATGGTCGAGGGCGTAGGACAGTGCGATGGCACCACCCATGCTGTGTCCCAGGAGGAATGTGCGGCTGCCGGGGTGCTCCTCGGCCGCGATGGAGAACAGTGTGTGCAGGTCGTCGGTGAAGTCCGACCATTTCGCCAAGGAGACTCGTTTGCCACCGGATCGCCCGTGCCCGCGGTGGTCGGGTGCGTAGACGACGAGGCCGAGCGAGCCGAGCCGCTCGATCACGTGTCGGTACCGTCCTGCGTGCTCGGCCAGGCCGTGAGCCAGCACCAGAACGCCGGTCGGCGGATTGCCGGCGGCGACGTCCGGGGTCCAGACGTCGTAGACGACGCGAGTTCCGTGTACCCCGGCGAACGACGACTCGACATGCTGCATTCGGTCACCGTACAAGGACCGCGACCCCTGCGACGGCCCATCGCTCGAACCCCACAGATTCGTCTAGGTAACTATCCTCAGAGGCGTGGCGATGTACTTGTGACAGACCACCACCGCACCACCCTCGTATCGCGTGGGCAGTCTCGAAGATCAGGAGTGAGTTCACGCATGCTCGACAACCACGCCGTTCGGGCCTCGCCGACGTGGCGCGACCCCAAGCGTTATCTATGGCCGCTCGGCCTGACGATTCCGCTGAGCCCGTTCCTGGCGTGGGGCTTGGTGACACTCCTCGGACCCGGCGCGTTCTGGGCCCTCGGGCTGATGATCATGGGAATTGCGCTGCCGGTGGTCGACAAGTTCGCGGGCGTCGATCGCAGCAACCCACCCGACGAGGCTCTCGCAGCACTCGACAAAGACAAGTACTACCGGTGGTGCGTCTACCTCTTCCTGCCGCTGCAATACGCGGGTCTGGTGGCCGCGTGTTACCTGTGGGCACACGGACCACTCGGCACACCGGAGAGAATCGGTCTGGCCGTCACCGTGGGCGTGGTCGGCGGCGTCGGCATCAACGCCGCGCACGAACTGGGACACAAGCGGGAGAACGTCGAGCGGTGGCTCTCCAAAGTCACTCTGGCGCAGACGCTGTACGGCCACTTCTACGTCGAGCACAATCACGGCCACCATCTACGCGTCGCCACCCCCGAGGATCCGGCGTCGGCGAAATTCGGTGAATCGTTCTGGAAGTTTCTGCCGCGCACCATGTTCCACGGACTTCATTCGGCCTGGGATCTCGAATCCCGTCGACTCGCGCGTTCGGGCTCGTCACCGTGGACGCTGCGCAACAACCTCTTCAACGCGGCCGCGATGAGCGTCGTTCTGTTCGGGGTACTGATCGCGGTGTTCGGTTGGATCGTGCTGCCGTACCTACTGATTCAGGCCGCCATCGCCATCGTCCTGTACGAGGCGGCGAACTACCTCGAGCATTACGGCCTGATGCGCACCAAGCGTCCGGACGGGCGCTACGCCAAGCCCTCGCACCGGGACAGCTGGAACAGCGATCACCTGTGGAGCAACCTGTTTCTCTACCACCTGCAGCGCCACAGCGACCATCACGCCAATCCGGTGCGCCGCTACCAAGCGCTACGAACCGTCGACGAGTCTCCGCAACTCCCGGCCGGATACGCGGTGATGATCTTCTGCTCGATGGTTCCGCCCTTGTGGCGCAAGGTGATGGATCAGCGCCTGATGGACTTCTACGACGGCGACCCGAGCCTGGTCAACGTCGACCGCACCGATCGCACAGCGGTCCGTCGCCTCGACAAGCTGAGCGGGGCGCGGGCGCAGTCGTAGCGTCGACGCCTCAGACCGCGGCGGGCTCGTCGGTTTGCGCTCGCAGGTAGCGCCCGAAATGCGGCACAGTGAACGCGATCGTGCCGCGCTCGGCCGAGTAGATCAGGCCCTTCTTGATCAAGCCGTCCCGGGCAGGCGACAGCGATGCCGGCTTGCGTTTGAGTTCGGTGGCGACGGCCGAGGTCGGCACCGAACCGTCGTCCACCGACAGTTCGGCCATCGCTCGCATGTATTCACGTTCGGCGGGTGTCGCGCGTTCGTAGCGCGAACCGAAGAATCCGACGGCCAGTTCCTCCTCCGCCGTCGGAGCGGCGACGCGCACGTCCTCGGCGGAGATCGGACTGTCGGCGGCGAGATCCCAGGTCGCCTTGCCGTAGGCCTGCACGAAGTAGGGGTAGCCATCGGCGGCTGCGTACAGCGCGTCGAGTGCCTCGGGAGTGAATTCGACATCCTCGCGGTCGGCCGGCGCAATCAACGCGAGATCTGCTGCGGCTCGCTCGAGCCTGCCGATTCGGTGGTAGCTGAACAGGCGCTCGGAGTAACTCTTCGATGCCGACAGCACGGCAGGCAGGTGCGGTAGTCCGGCCCCGACGATGATCAGCGGCGCGGTGTCCTGACTGAGTTCGTGGCAGGCCGCGCACAGTGCGGAGATGTCTGCGGGACCGAGGTCCTGCATCTCGTCGATGAAGATGGCGATACCCACACCCACGTCGCCGGCCAGTGCGGAGGCGTCGAGCAGCAGCTCGACGAGGTCGATCTCGATGTCGCCGGAATCGGCGCGGCCGGTCTTCGCCGGGACGTCGATGCCCGGTTGCCACCGCTCGCGCATCCCCTTGTCCGCGGTGGCGCGCAGCGCGAAGGCCTTGAGGACGCCGAGAAACTCGTCGACGCGTTCGGGGTCTCGATGCGAGGCCGCAATGCCGCGTACCGCCATGTGCAGCGCCGACGACAGGGGCCGGCGCAGTTCCTGGTCGGGACGAGCTTCGATCTTCCCGGTGCCCCAACCGCGCGCGATGGCCGCGGATCGGAGGTGGTTGAGCAGCACCGTCTTGCCCACGCCGCGCAGACCGGTGAGAACGACACTGCGTTCCGGCCTGCCTCGGGTGATCCGTTCGAGGACGACATCGAAGGCGTCGAGCTGCTTCTTTCGACCTGCGAGCTCGGGTGGGCGCTGGCCTGCGCCGGGAGCGTAAGGGTTACGCACGGGGTCCATGGGGCCAAAGTTACAGCGAATCGTGCGATATATGCGGACATCTAGCTCGTGTCCTAGACATCTGTATTCACTCGATACTTGCGCAATCGCTCAGGTCGCAGCTAGGTTCGGTGGTGTGAAGCGCATTCTCGTAGTACGCCGCCGTAGCGGGGTCTGATTCGGACCGACCCCTTCGCTGCGGGTCTTCGTGCTACCTCGGTCCTCCCTTCACATTCGGAAGACCACTCCCATGAATGCATTTGCTTCTTCTTTCGCCACCGATCCGTTCCACGCCCGTTTCGGCTGCGCCCTGCCGCGCACGATGCGCGACGAGATCACCGGGCAACACGTGTCGTGGACGGCCTTCGTCGACCGCTTCTCGCCCACGACCGGGCCTCTTCGGCTGGGCTCCTGGTCCGGCACTGGGGCCACCGGGGGCAAGATGTCGTTCGACGCCACCTTCGGCATCGGTGACACCATCTTCGCTTGTGCCGCAACAACATACGGACCGATCGAGGCGTTGACGTCGATGCTCCACGACACCGGGTTCCGCATCGAGATCCTCTCGTTCCACCAGCAGCGCATCGGCGACGAGACCGCCACCTTCGTCCTGACCGAGCACGACGGTCGCCGCGAATGGTCGATGGCCATCGAGCCCGACGCAACCCTGTCGTCGATCCGGGCCATCATCGCCGGTGCCAATCTGCTGCATCGGTAGCCCCGACCAGTGCCGAGTTCGCAGTTGTGTAGGCCAAAACGCCCTCCTCGCCTGCACAACTGCGATCTCGACACGCCCCCGCGTCGGTAGCGCTTTCTTCGCCTATCTAGCGCTCGATCAATACAGTCGAAGATCTCGCTAGGGCATCTCGATTGTCTGAGCGCGGTGAATTTCCGCCAGTGCATGGCGCACGTACGTTTCGGCCTTGCCCTTGCGAACAGCGAGCAGATCCGCCACCACCAGCAGGGCGTGCGCAGGCCGCGGCCTCGAACGTGTCTGTTCGTCGACGTCCGTCACGCCCAGCGCGCCGGTGAGCACCTCGACGAATCCGGCGATGTCCAGGTTCGGCAACCATCCCGCGCCCTTGACTGTTCGAGCAAGTACTTCTTGGACGTTCTCGCCGGTCAAACCGTCGCTATATACCTCTTCGAGCAAACTCCGTACCATTTCTGCATGCACGCGCCCGGCCCTGGCCGGGTCCGAGCGGTCCAGCATGTCGACGGAGTCTTCGAATGCCACCGGATCTCGAGTCGCAACCGCGGCGAGGGCCTCGACGGTGGCGTCGGCGATTTTTCGCACGTCGGCGGGCCATTCGGTGGGCCAGACAATGGGGACGCTGTTCGGGGGAACAGCCGCTGGGGAGGGGTCGGTCATCGCAGAAGTCTCCCACTGTCTACCGACAGGTTCCTTTTACCTGTAACCGATGTTTATACTAAGTCGCGCACTGTGGCATCGGCCACATCGTGGACGTGGAGGAGGTCGAGTCGATGAACGAGCGCAACGCCGTCGCATCGGATCCGGGCGAAGTGATGCTGCAGGCCAGGAACGTGAAGTTCGACTGGAGCGATCTGCCGATGCATTGGGTGCCGGGCGATCCGTACACCACACACGTTCTCAACGTGCTGCACCTGATACTTCCCGCCGGTGAGCACTGGTTCGTCGATACGTTCAAAGAAGCTCTGCCCTACATCGACGACGAGAAGCTGCGTGACGACGTCATCGGGTTCATCGGCCAGGAAGCCGTACACGCCGAGGCCCACACCGGCGTCCTCGTACATCTCGAGGCCAACGGACTCGACCCCAAGCCGTTCACCGACCAGATGGACTGGACCTTCGGCAAGGTACTCGGAGCCGACTCGGTCACCAGCCTGCGCTCCAAGAACAACCTCGTCGAGCGGCTCGCTCTCATCGCCGCCATCGAGCACGTGACGGCATTCCTCGGCGATTGGGTCCTCAACGCCGACGGCCTCGACCGCGCGGGCATCCACCCCACGATGCTCGATCTGTTGCGCTGGCACGGTGCCGAAGAGGTTGAGCATCGCTCGGTCGCGTACGACACCCTGCGCTACTTCGACAAGCGCGAGGTTCGTCGTCTGCGCACATTCGTGGTCGTTGTGCCGCTGATGGCGTACATCTGGCAGCGCGGGATCATCTTCCTGATGAAGAACGACCCCGAGCTGCAGACCGCGCCGAAGTCCGTCCGCAAGCCGCGCTCCGCACTGTGGAGAAAGTCGGTCAAGCGCGGCACCCTGCCCGCGCTGACGCACGTCGGCCGCAGCATGTCGCGCTACCTCAAGAAGTCGTACCACCCGAGCCAGGAAGGCTCCACCGCTCAGGCCGTGCGCTACCTGGCGTCGTCCCCGGCCGCGCAGGCTGCGGCGCGGTGAAACTCTCGACGCGCCGCGTTCCGCGGTTGCTACCCAAGGATCCGCCGCCGGATCTGCGCGGACGGTCCCGGCCCGATCGCTCGATGCAGATGCTCGGTACATTCCTCAACGGCTACATGCATGCGACGGCGGGCAAGGAGTACGACGACGCCGTCGCCGGGCACAATCCTGATTCCGCACTGCGGCTGGTGGTCGTGGACCGCGAGATAGTCGCCGAGGACAACGATGTCGCTGCCTTGACCCTCGCGTCGCCGACGGGGGAGCAATTGCCGACCTGGCATCCTGGCTGCCACCTCGATCTGCACCTGCCGTCGGGTCGCCGTCGGCAGTACTCGCTGTGCGGTGATCCGTCCGACCGCAGTTGCTACCGCATCGCAGTGCGCCGAATTCCGACCGGCGCAGGCGGTTCCATCGAGATGCATGCACTCGAGCCCGGCACCGAGGTTGTTGTTCGAGGCCCGCGCAACGGCTTCCCCTTCGTCGCCGAGGGCAGTGCTCTGTTCATCGCCGGCGGCATCGGCATCACCCCGATCATCGCCATGGTCCGCGCGGCACGGATTCTCGGGATGGACTGGCAGTTCGTGTACTGCGGTCGCTCCCGCGACACGATGCCCTTTCTCGAGGAGATCGAAAGCTGGGAGTCGGACCGCGTGTTCGTCCGGACCGATGACGTGCACGGATACCCCGGTGAGGGCGAACTGCTCGAGCGCGCCCCGGCCGGCGGTGCCGTCTACTGCTGCGGACCTACCCCGATGCTCGACGCCGTCCGCCGCGACTTCCGTGAGTGCCCCTCCACCGCATTGCATTTCGAGCGATTCGGACCTCCACCGATTCTCGATGGCCAACCCTTCCAGGTGCAGCTGATCAGCAGCGGAGCCGTGCTCGACGTAGCCGCCGACGCCTCCGTATTGACCGCGGTCAAAGAGCAGAAGCCCAATATCGCGTACTCGTGCCAGCAGGGCTTCTGCGGTACCTGCAAGGTTCGGGTGCTCTCGGGCGAACCCGAGCACCTCGAAACACGGCTGACGCCGGAAGAGCAGCGCGATCACATGCTCATCTGCGTCTCGCGCGCTCGAAGCGCCCGTCTCGTGCTCGATCTATAGAACGGAAAGACAGTGAGCAGCAACGCATTTCGTACGACGGTCGTCAACGAGGGCATTCGGTTGGCGGTGTTCGAGAGCGGAAACCCCGAGGGTGAACCCATCGTCCTCGTTCACGGGTGGCCCGATACTCACGAACTGTGGAGCCACATCGTCCCGCAACTCGAAGACCGGTTTCGGGTGATCAGCTACGACTCGCGCGGAGCCGGTGAGAGCTCGGTGCCTGCCGAGCAGTCGGCGTACAAGTTGGCCCGGTTGGCGGCAGACTTCTATGCCGTGGCGGATGCGGTCAGCCCCGACGCTCCCGTGCACGTGCTCGCGCACGACTGGGGTGCCGTCGAGGTGTGGGAGGCTGCGGCCCAACCACAGGCCAAGGATCGAATCCGTTCCTACACTTCCGTTTCGGGACCCAATCTCGACCATCTCGGAAAGTGGTCGCAGTCGCGATTGCGCAAACCTACTCTCACCGGCATCAAGCAGGTGCTCGCCCAGGTACGCGCGTCCTGGTACACCGCCACCTTCCATGTCCCGATCCTTGCCAACCTGCGGATCAAACGGCAGTTCGCCAAGGGCTGGCCGGCATTCCTCGAGGAGTTCTCGGGAGTCGACCCGGCGCTCGTCACCCAGAACCCCACGCTGTGGTCGGACGCGACCAACGGCACCAACCTATACCGCGCCAACATCATTCCGATTCTGACCAATCCGCGAGATCGGTACATCGACATCCCCGTGCACCTCATCGTCAACACCGAGGACGTCGCGGTTCGGCCGTACCACTACGACGACACCGGCAAGTGGGTGAAGAACCTCACGCGCAACGACATTCCGGCGGGACACTGGTCGCCGATCTCGCATGCGGACGACATCGCCCGATTGACAACGGAATTCATCGACTCGCTGCACTGAACCTTCAGGTCATCCGGTCAGATGCCCGCGCAGCGTGGACGAGGTGTATTCGGATCGAAAGAGGCCGCGCTGCTGCAGGATCGGGACCACATGTTCGACGAAGTCGGCGAGTGAGTCCGGATAGCGCGGGCACATCAGGTTGAATCCATCGGCACCGCGGCCCATCCACGATTCCATCTCGTCGGCGATGGACTCCGGCGTGCCGATCATCGTGGCGTGCCCGCCGCCGGCCGCGAGGGTGCCGAGCAACTCCCGCACCGTCGGGCGATCCTTTTCGATGATGCGCAGGATGGTCTCGTACCGACCCTGCGGCCCGCTGAACTCTGCAGCCGGGGGCAGAGGCGGCACTGGAGCATCGAGTTCCCATGCAGCGCAGTCCTGGCCGGCGAACGTCGAGAGCATCGCCAGGGATTGTTCCGTCGGCAGCAAGACGTCCAGTTCGGCCTTCTTCCGGTGAGCCTCCTCCATCGTCGATCCGATGTACGTCACCAAACCCGGCATGATGCCCACTACCGCACCGTCACGGCCCGCGTGGGCGATCCGCGACTTCACGTCGTCGTAATAGCTCTGCGCTGCAACGAGATCGTAGGCGACGGCATAGATTGCCTCGGCGTACTTCGCCGCCAGGTCGCGGCCCGGGCCCGACGCCCCGGCTTGGAACAGGACCGGCCTGCCCTGCGGCGACCGCGGTACCGTCAGCGGGCCGTCGACTCGAAAGTGCGTGCCGTCGTGGTCGATGGCATGGACCTTGGCCGGGTCGGCGTACATCCCGGCGCGATCGAGCGTCAACGCATCGGCATCCCACGAATCCCACAGCGCCAGAGCCGTATCGACGAACTCTGCCGCACGTGCGTAGCGCTCCTCGCGAGCCGGGATGACATCCATCCCGTGGTTGCGTGCCTCGGCGTCGAACATGGAGGTGACGACGTTCCAGCCGGCCCGGCCGCCGCTGATGTGATCCAACGACGCCAGCATGCGCGCGGCATGGAACGGGGTGTAGAACGTCGACGACACCGTGGTGACCAGACCGATGTGGGTGGTCGCTCGAGCCATGGCCGCGAGCGCCGTGATCGGTTCGAGGAACCAGGTTCCAGCACCGGCCGGATCGCGAACGGAATGCCCGTCGGCAAAGAACACCGCGTCGAACTTTCCCCGTTCGGCCAGCTGCGCAAGTTCCTCGTAGTACGCGATGTCGCCGAGATCCTCCACGCGCGAATCGGGATGCCGCCACGCTGCACTGTGATGTCCGCAGCCGTACAGAAACGCGTTGAGGTGCATATCAGTTCTTGACCAAACCGCCGTCGACAACGAGGTTCTGACCGGTCACCGACCGCGCCCACGGGGAGGCGAAGAACAGCAGGGCGTCGGCGAACTCCTCGGGCGTGGTGACGCGTTGCAGCGGGGTCGAGGCCGCGATGAAGTCGAACACCGCGGCCGGGGTCGCGGCACTGGCGTCGGTGGTGCGCAGCAGTCCGCCCGAGACCATGTTGACGGTGATGTTGTCCGCGCCCAGATCGGCGGACAGAGTGCGGGTCAGTGAGAGCAGGGCTGCCTTGGAGGCCGTGTAGTCGTGGTACGGCACCACCGGGTTCTGGAACAAATTGGTGCCCACGTTGATGATTCGACCGAAGCCAACCTCGCGCATTCCCGGCAGGGCCGCCTGTGTGGTGAGCAGTGCCGCACGAACGCTGCCTCGTAGCTGGGCGTCGAACCGATCCCAGGTGATGGTGTCGGCCTTCGGTCGAGCATCCCCGTCGAACGAGAAGTCGGCCAGTGCGTTGTTGACGACCGTGGTGATCGGGGTGCCGAAATGCGCTCGTGCGGTATCGAACAGCGTGGCAACTGCGCTCTCGTCGGTGACGTCGCCCTGCACTGCTATCGCGTTCTCGCCGAGCCGGTCCGCCAGCGCTTCGGCGGCCTCCTCGCTGGTGCGGTAATCGATCACCACACGTGCACCCTGACCGGCGAACGCCGCGGCGATCGCTGCCCCGAGTCCGCGCCCACCGCCGGTGACCAACACCGTCTGCTCGTCGAATTTCATGCGCCTCGCCTCTCGTTCGAGGTCGGGACCGTCACGAGAGACAGGAATACCGAAACGTCACGACATTCCCTTCGCTGGTCCTAACCAGATCAGGTTCGACGGGTGTGATCTCAGCCCTGCCGGGCACCCCGTGTCGCGGTCGACTGTACCTGTAGGTCTCTCTACCGCTTTCTTGCGCTCGACGTAGACAGTCGAACACAACCGTATGCAACGATCAACCGATGACCGCCCAGCCGTGCTCTGGAACGCTCACTCGTCCACCGTTCAGGTGTGCCTCGCCCGCCAGCACGTCGTCGCCCTGGACCGGGTAGTCGATGGCATCGTCGCCGAGGTTGAGCGCCACCGTCATCGAATTGTCGTCCGCGTACACGCGGTAGAGCAGCGCAGTGTTGGTGAGCTCGAGCGTCTCGGTGCGCGCGGAGTACAACCACGGATTGCGACGTCGTACACCGATGAGCTCCTGGTGAATTCGGAACACCGGCCAGCCGTACGGGGCCAGATCCTCGGATGTCTCCGGGTATTCCGGACGCACCTCGTCGTCACCGCCGACCCGATCTTCCTTGATACCGCGGAAGGCCTGCTCGTCGCCGTAGTAGATCATCGGCATACCGCCCACGGTGAACAGAACCACCAACGCGTGCAGCAGATGCCGCTCGTCCTCGATGACGCTGGCGATGCGATTGACGTCGTGATTTCCCACGAACGTGGCGGGCACGAAGGCGTCGAGCCACCCGTTGTGGCGCTCAAGGGCGTGTGAGAGCTCGAAGAAGTTGAGCTCGCTCAGCCCACTCCAGATCGCCTTCCACAGTTCGTACTGCGTCACCGAGTCCAACGTGGAGGCCGAGACGATCCGGTCGTAGTCACCGTGGATGACTTCGCCCAGAAAGTATGCGTCCGAATGCTTCTCACGAACCTTCGGCAGCACCGCGGCCCAAAAGCGTGGCGGTACCGCGTAGGCCGCGTCGAGCCGCCAGGCGTCGACGCCGCGTTCGAGCCAATGCGACAGCACGTCCACGACGTACTGCTGCACATGCGGGCTCTCGTGGTTGAGTGCCACCAGTTCGTCGTGGCCCTCGAAGTTGCGATGTGTCGGCTCGTCGCCGGACCAGTCGAGGTGGAACCACCCTGCAGCCTCGGAATCCGGGCCCTCGGCCAGAGCCTCACGGAACTTCGGGAAGCTCTGCGCGACATGGTTGAAGACCCCGTCGAACATCACTTTCAGGCCGCGGGAATGCGCCGCCGCGATCAGGGAGTCGATGTCCTCGTCGGTGCCGAGCCGACCGTCGACGTGGTAGTAGTCGACCGTGTCGTAGCCGTGCTTCTCCGACTCGAAGATCGGCCCCAGGGCGATGCCCGAGGCCCCGAGCTCGAGGGCGTAGTCGAGCCACTTCTCGATTCTGTTGAGCCGGTGCAGATCCGATTGGGATTCACCGTCCCACCCGTGCACCGGAGCGCCGGTGAAACCGAGCGGGTACAGGTGCCACCAGATGGCGTGCTTCGTCCACTCCATCAGGACGCCTCGATCGAATCGCGACCGAGCTCGCCCGCACCGGTATGGCCGGACAGGCTGGTCACCAAGTCGAATTCGGCCAGTAGGCAACGCAATACGTGGGCTACACCCTCTTGCCCGCCGAGCGCGAGGCCGTAGAGGAACGGGCGGCCGAGTAGAACCGCATCGGCCCCGAGGGCAAGGGCCTTGGCCATGTCCGCGCCGGTCCGTACACCGGAGTCGAACAGGATCGTCAGTTCGTCACCGACCGCATCGACGATGGACGGCAGTGCGTCGAGAGACGGCCTGGCACCGTCGATCTGACGTCCGCCATGATTGGAGACGACGATGCCGTCGACTCCGTGGGCCGCGGCCTCTCGGGCGTCGCCGACGGTGCAGATTCCCTTGAGCACGATCGGACCGCTCCAGTGCTCGCGCAGGAACGCCAGGTTCTTCCACGACAACCCGGGGTTGGGGAACATCTGAGCCCAATGCATGGCGGCCGCAACGGGATTCTCCTCGACCGGCTGAGCGAGTCCGGCTTGGAACGCCGGATCGCTCAGGTAGTTCTCGATGCCGAGATTGGCGAGGAACGGAAGGTACCCACGGTCGAGATCGGCGGGCCGCCATCCCAGCAACGTCGTGTCGAGCGTCAGCACCAACGTGGTGAATCCGGTGTCCTTCGCGCGCTGCAGAAAGCTCAGCAGAACCGATTCGTCCGTCGGCCAGTACAGCTGATACCAGCGCGGCGCATCTCCGCCCGCCTCGGCGATCTGCTCGAACGAATGCGACGCCTGCGTCGAATGTATGTACGGCACACCGAGTTCCGCGGCTGCGCGGACGGTGGCGAGCTCTCCGTCGGGGTGCGCGAGAGTCTGAATACCTACCGGAGCGATCAGCAGCGGTGCAGGCATATCGGTGCCGAGCACGGTGCACGCATGATCACGGGCCGCCGAGCTGCGCAGCATCCGCGGCGTGATGGACCACCGGTCGAAGGCGGCCCGGTTCGCACGCGCCGTCGAGCCACTGCCCGCACTGGCGACGATGTAACCAAGAGCCTCGGGCGAGAGCTTCTCGGCAGCCTGGTCCTCCAGCCGCGCCAGGTTGGTGGTGATCGACGGTGTCTGCTGAGCGAACATCCCCGCGGCGTAGATGCCGAGTTGGTGATCGCTGAAGTTGCTGGGCCTGGCCTCGGTCATCGTTCGACCCTACCGGGGCACCGCCGAGGATCGGGCGAGAAAGGCGTCCAGCAGCGCCGAGCACCGTTCCCGAGCTGCCGCTTCGGAGTCGGCAATGTCTTGCCTGATCTCGCGGCTGTCCACCCCGTGTTCGACGCCGTCGCGCTCCCACGCGGCCGCCCATGCATCGTAGGTATCGAGGTCGATCTCGGGGTGGAACTGCAACCCGAGGTGCGGACCGAAAACGAAGGCCTGTTGCGCTGCCTCATTGCGGGCGATCACCGTCGCCTCCGGCGGTGCGACGAACGTGTCACCGTGGAATTCCATCCACGGGCCCGGGGCGATGAGCTCGGGATCGGACGTCTCGACCTCGACGAATCCGTATTCGGGATGCTCGGACTTGCGTACCGATCCACCGAGCACCCGGGCGAGCAACTGGCCGCCGAAGCAGACGCCGAGGATCGGAACACCTGTGTCGATCGCGTCCCGCACATACGCGATCTCCGGCGCGAGCCACGTCAGGGTGTCGTCGTACGCAGCGTCGGGTGAGCCCATGACCACCACCAACTGCGCGTCGGACAGCGTCGGTGGTGCGACATCGGGACTGTGGTCGAAGGAATGCACGTCCAACCGGAAACCCCTGGTGCGCAATTCGGCGGCGAGGGTGCCGATGTCGCGACGCGCCAGGGACGGGTCCCGGTCGTGGACGAGAACTACGGCGCGCGGGTCGTTCGGGTATGTCACAGGGCTCCTTTACGGTGTTCGTGCACACCGTACGACAGACTGGATCCGATGCCACCTCGTAAACGCACTGCCCGATCCACCACTGCCCGCACCGTCAAGGCCGGGCAGAGCAGCGCTGCGCGAAAGTTCGCGGCCGCGAAGAACGGTGAGCCTGCGGCGAAGAAAGCTGCGCCGAAGAAGGCCGCACCTCGCAAGAGAGCAGCCCCGCGCAAGACCTCGCCCCGCAAGTCCGCCGCCCCCGATCTTCGGGTGCCCGATCCCGGCGAGCGCGTGTGGGTGTTGGACGTGCCGTTCGAGGATCGGTCCGCGGCGGGCGCAGCCGGCGCGCGCTGGTATCCCGGTCCGCGCGTGTTCGCGTACTACGGAACCGAATTGCCCGAGTACCTGCAGCCGTACGAGTCGATGCCGTACAGCCTGCAGCGGTGGCTCGAGGACGACGCGAACGACAGTTGGCGCGACGAAGAGGTGCGCGAACGGGCGATGCAGCCTCGCGACACCCAACTCGAATCGGTCCGACGCCATTTGGCCGCGCTCGACGCCGGCTTCCCGTACTTCGCGCAGATGGACTCGACGGGTCTGGGTAAGACGTTGGCCGTGTGCGAGGCCGTGCGGCAGATGTCGGCCGCCGAGATCGGCACGGTTCTGGTGGTGGCACCCAAGGGTGCGCTGCCGGGGTGGCGTCGCACCATTGCAGACAGCGAGGCGGACATCGCACCGTCCGACCGCAAACGTTGGTTGCTGATCACCTATCAGTCGACCAAGAAACTGCTGTCGGTTCCGCCCGAGACCGATCTGGGCAAACGTAAACGGACGCAGAACAAGCGGACCATCTCTCTGGGAGAGCTGCGGTTCGATATCGATGTGGTGATCGCCGACGAGTCGCATGCGTTGATGAACATCGAGTCGCAGCAGTCGCAGATTCTGTGGCGATATCAGGAGGCGGCCCGATCCGTGGTGTGGATGTCTGCCACTCCCGGCTATCAGCCGCTGCATTTCGCGTACATGGCCCGTGCCGTCGAACGCAGCCGCGGCGTCGAGATTCTCGGTGACGACGAGTATCTCGGCTATGCCGTGACGATGAAGTGGGCGGAGTTCCTCATCGAGTCCGGCTTCGCCGTCAAGGCAGGCAAGGCGACGACGGGGTTGACCACGTGGCGGTGGGAACCGGAGGACGCGGCCAAACGGGCAAGCGACATTGCATCGGTGCACGGCTGGTTGTCGGGAGGTGCCGTGCCGTGGTCGATTTCGCGGCCGTCTCCACCGACTCCGCGGGAACCACTGGGCCAGGAACTGACCGCCGCGCAGAAGCGGCTGTACAACTCTGCATGGGTGGACTACCGCAAGGAAGTCGGGCTACCGATCTGGAAGGCCGTCGGTGGAAGGCGGGTGCTGCAGAAGAACCCCAGCACCCGCGCCGCGACACTGCGATTTCGCCAGAAGTGTTCGTATCTGCGCATTCCCGCGTCGGCGGACCAGGTACGGACGTGGGTCAAGGCCGGTAACCAGGTGTTCGTCTCGATGTTCTACCGCGAGTCGGTTGCGGCACTGGCGCAGACTCTGCGGGACGAGGGACTCGACGTTGCCGTGGTCGACGGCAGCATGAGCAGCCCCGAGCAGGAGGCGTCGATCAGACGCTTTCAGACCGGCGACGCGTCGGTCATCGTCTCGACCACCACCAGCGCAATCAACCTGCACACCAACGAGTTACTGCTCCCGGAGGGGACGGTCTCCACTCTCGCCCCGCGCGTGACGCTGATTCACGATCCTCGGTGGACACCCATCGACATCAGGCAGATCGAGGGCCGCGCCAACCGCATCGACAAGGATCACAACCACACGACGTCGACCTGCTACTACGGTTACGCCGAGGGCACCGTGGAAGAGGAGATGGTGCTCACCGGCATCGAGCGCATCGCGGATCTGGGATCGATCGTGGGGCAGTCGGATCTGATCGATCCGGAGGCATTCCTCGCCGCGAAAGTGGATTCCGGAAAATAGCGACAATTGTGAGCAATCCTCCACATGCCCGAGTAGGTTCGGTCCCATCGACATTCGTCGGTAGTGGGCTCACTGTGGCACCAGGAGTAGTCATGATCGTTCTCGGAATCATCCTCGCCCTCATCGGCTATTTCGCCGGCATCTCCATCTTGACGACGATCGGCATCATTCTGGTGGTCGTCGGCGCGGTTCTGACGTTGCTCGGTTCTATGGGGCGCGCAGTCGGTGGCCGCAAGACGTGGTTTTAGCCAGGAGTTAGAACATACGTTCGATAACTGCTAACATGAGCAGGCCCCCGGAGTTGGCGATGCGGCCAGCGGAGCCACTTCGGGCGGTCCATATCGGGCGGTAGACAGTGTCGAAGGCGGTTGCGCGCGATGGCATCCGACGAGCGCGACACCGACCCGGTTGCCGGATCGCTCTACCGCGTCGGCGATCGGTGGGCAGAACGAGCACCTACTCACTGCACCAACGGCCATCCACTCGTCGCCGGTTCGGTATTGGTGGGTTCACGGGCCTGCTCGTGTGAGCGAGGGCATCACCGTACCCATCAGTGCCAGAGTTGTAATCTCGTGCGGTTCACCCCGGAACTCGGTCCCACGTGCAGCGACGCCAGCTTCGATTCACGCGCGGCGCGGTCACGGCCGGCGATCGTGGACAATCGGGGGCATGAGCAACAGTGAAGCCGTCGTCGACCTGGTGCAGCTGAGGCACGATTTCACGCGCTTCATGATGAGCTACAAGTTCGGAATAGACGAACTGATCACCAAGATCAACATCCTGAAGCAGGAATTCACCCACATCCACCGCTACAGCCCCATCGAGCATGTCTCGTCGCGACTGAAGACGCCCGAGAGCATCGTCGACAAGGCTCAGCGAAAGAAGTGCGCGTTGACGCTCGACGCCATTCGCGAGAACATCCAGGACGTCGCAGGTGTCCGCATCACGTGCAGCTTCATCTCCGACACCTACCGCATCGCGGACATGCTCAGCAGTCAGACCGACGTTCGAGTCGTCGAGGTCAAGGACTACATCGCGAACCCGAAAGCCAACGGCTACAAGAGCTTGCACCTGATCGTCGAAATCCCGGTGTTCATGTCCGATCGCGTCCAACCGGTCTTGGTCGAACTCCAGATCCGCACGATTGCCATGGACTTCTGGGCGAGCCTCGAGCACAAGATCTTCTACAAGTACCGCGGCCAGATTCCGCCCACCCTGTTGGCCGAGCTGACCGAGGCCGCCGAGACGGCCAACAAGCTGGACGAGAAGATGGAAAGCCTGCACGACGAGGTGGAGGAACTGAACGGCGATTCCGACAACTCCATCACCCTCGGTGCGATGCCTCCGATGGCCTTGCCTCCCGAATTGCTGCACATGTTGCTCACCGCCCAGGCCGAAGCGATCGACCCGGACTGACGATGCGTTCGAAGAACGTCATCCCCGCTGCTCGACGGCTGAGCAGCGGGGTTCTCGTTCGTACCTGCGTTATCCGATGTGTACCGGCGTGTCGCCGACGGGCAGGTCGTCTTTCTTCGCACGGACGAGCAGCAGCACGACCGGGCTCACCAGCGCGACGAGAATCGCGGCGGTACCGAATGCCCAGGCGTAGCCGGAGACCTCGGCCGAGAACGCGTGGTCGATGGTCGCGAGCACGAAGTTGCGGATCGGCTCCGGCAGCGCGGCCAACATCTCGTCGCTGGGCACTTCCTGGCCGGCTAGAGCTTCCGCGGGAACTCCGGCGGGCGGAGTCGGTGCCGGATTCTCGGCCAGGTACGAGGTCTTGGACGAGGTGTAGACGGTGGTGAACACCGCAGCACCGAGTGCGCCGCCGACCTGCAGGGTGGCGTTGATCAGCGCCGATGCGGCACCTGCGTCGTGATCGGGAACGCCGATCAGTGCGACGTTCTGCATCGGCACCATCAGCAGACCGAGGCCGAGACCGAGAAGTACGACGCCCGGCAGGACGTGCGTGAAGTACGAGGTGTCGACGCCGATCTGGGTCAGCAGCAGCAGGCCGACTGCGGACACGACCGGACCGACGGCCATCAGCGGCTTGGGTCCGATCTTCGGCACGAGTGCAGAAGCGAGCGCGGCCGTGATCAGAATGCCGCCGGTCATCGGCAGCGACGCGACGCCGGCGATCACCGGGCTCATCTCCAGCACGATCTGGAAGTAGAACGTGAGGTACAACGTGCCACCGAGCAGGGCAGCGCCGATGACGGCCGAGCCGATGTAGGCGGCACCGCGGTCACGGTCGAGCAGCACACTCAAGGGCAGCAGCGGATTGGCGGACTTGGATTCGACGACGACGAACGCGGCCAGCAGAGCGAGGCCGAGCGCGATGAACGAGATGGTGGGTACCGTCGCCCAGCCGTCTTCGGCCTCGGTGAAGCCGTAGACCAGCGATGCCAGACCGAGAGCGACGAGGATCGCGCCGGGCAGGTCGTAGCGGGTGTCTCCGTGAGCCTTGCTCTCCTTCACCAGCGGCACCGCTGCAGCGATGGCGAACACTGCGACCGGGATGTTGACCAGCAGGCACCAGCGCCAGTTCGCGTATTCGGTGAGCACTCCGCCGAGGAGCAGGCCGACCGCTGCGCCGCCACCGGCAATGGCGCCGAAGACGCCGAACGCTTTGGCGCGTTCCTTGGTGTCGGTGAACGTCACCGTCAGGATGGCCAGTGCTGCCGGGGCGAGCAGCGCAGCGAACACACCCTGGCCGGCGCGCGCGATGAACAGCTGCCAGCCTTCTTGGGCGAGTCCGCCGATAGCGGAGGCAACGGCGAAGCCTGCCATGCCGACGATGAACGAGCGCTTGCGTCCCCAATAGTCGGCGATGCGTCCGCCGAGCAGCAGGAGTGCGCCGAACGACAACGCGTAGGCGGTGATGACCCAGGCGCGGCTGCTGTCGCTGATGCCGAGGTCCAGCTGAGCCTGCGGCAGCGCAATGTTGACGATCGTGCCGTCGAGCACAATCGTGAGCTGCGTGATGGCGACGATGCACAGCACCAGCCATCGGCGCTCGTAGTTCGGATTCAGATCCGGCGCTTCGCGCTCGGAGTGCTGCGACATGCTTGTACCCCACTCGTACTCGTTGATTCTGGGCACGAAAAATGTCCCGAGCAAAAAGGTAGGCGACCCAGAACCAATAGTCAAACGAACTAGTTGGTTGGGGGTATGGTGACCGCCATGAAACCTGACGCCAGTGCGACCCGCGCCCGCATCGTCGTCGCCGCCCGGGACGAGTTCTCGGTACACGGGCTTGCCGGGGCCCGCGTCGATCGGATCGCGGCCGCGGCCAAGGCCAGCAAGGAACGTCTGTACGCGTACTTCGGGGACAAAGAAGCGCTGTTCCGGGCCGTCGTCGAGGACGGGTTCGCGCGGTTCATCGACGAAGTACCCTTCGCCGTCGACGACCTCGGCGGATACGCAGCGCGCGAGTACCTGCACCTCGCTGCGCATCCCGAGGAGCACCGACTGCTGCTGTGGACTCAGCTTCAGGGCGGTATGGCGACCTCGGGCACCGACGACATCCACTCGGTCATCGCCGAGCGACACAGGGCCGTGGCCGACGCCCAGCGAGACGGACTGATCTCCGACGCCTTCACCGTCGAGGATCTGATCACCATGATGTTCGGCATCACCTCGGCGTGGATGACCGCCCCGAGCAGGGACTGCGAGCCTGCCGACGACGCCGAAATTCAGCGTCGGGCGTCGAAAATCGAAGCGGCCGTGCGTCGACTCTGCGCTCCGTAGCGGTGTCTATCCATATCTAGTATTCGTGCAAGAATGCCGAATACTGGGGTAGCGGCCCCCATTTCCGCAAACGCGCGCGCGTTTGCCAGACGCGCACAAAGTAGACACCGATCACGTCGCTATTCTGCGCGCATCTGGCAAGTGCGCTCGCGTTTGTCACCCCGGTCGGCTGCGTCCTCGACCGCACACACGCGGGACGCCCCACCACGCCGGGTGGCACGTGGTGGGGCGAGTCTCGAACTACGGCACTACACCGGAAGTTTCTCGCGTCCGGTTTCCTTGATTGTCGATACCGTGAGTACGCCGATCACGCAGACACCCATGACCCAGTAGGCGGGTGACATGGCGTTGCCGGTCGACTCGACCAGTTGAGCGGCAACGTACGGTGCTGTTCCGCCCGCGGCGATGGTTCCGATGTTGAAGCCCAACGACACTCCGGTGTATCGAACCGCCCGCGGAAAAAGCTCGGTGAACAGTGGGAACGCAGGTACCTGAACGACTCCGTTGAGAACCATGTAGACGAAGTACACGCAGCCCACCACGATGATCGACGACGTCGCACCGAGGATCATGAACACCGGCAACGCGATGACGACATACGCGACGTAGCCGCTGAGCAGTACCGGTTTGCGACCGAATCTGTCGGTGAGCATGCCGCTGAGTGGGAAGGTCGCACAGGCCAACGCAATTGCGATCGCCGATGTCCAGTAGACCGAGTCCTTGGAGAATCCGAGGTCGTTGATCAGGTACACGCTGAAGTACGTGAGACCGATGTAGCCGGATCCGTTCATGGCGATGGCGATGCCCACGACGCGCAACACCGACCACGGCTGCTTCTTCACGACATCGCTCAACGGGCTTTTCGCGACCTCGTTCTTCGCCGCCATCTCCTCGAACTCCGGGCTGTCCTCGAGCTTCAAGCGCACTCGCAGGCAGACGAAGGCAAGGGGAAGTGCGAGCAGGAACGGAATGCGCCAGCCCCACGACGACATCTGGTCGTCGGTGGTGACGAGGGCGACCACACCGACGACCGCGGCGGCGACGGCGAATCCGAGGGTGGAACCGATCGGCGTGAACGATCCGAAGAATCCGCGACGGTTCGGCGGTGCAGACTCTGCGATATAGGTTGCTGCACCGCCGATTTCACCGCCTGCAGAGAATCCTTGGGCGAGTCGGATGACGACGAGCAGAATCGGTGCCAGTACGCCCACACTCGAATGTGTGGGCAGCATTCCCAGGACTCCGCAGGCGATGCCCATGCAGACCACCGTCACGACCAGGGCCTGACGGCGACCCTTTCTGTCGCCGAGGCGTCCGAAGAAGATTCCGCCGAGCGGACGTGCGACGTATGCGACTCCGAATACCGCCAGGGTCGCGAGGATGGACACGCCGGGGCTCGTGGACGGAAAGAACAGTGGCGCAATGACTACGGCGAGAAATCCGTAGACGGCGAAGTCGTAATACTCGATGAGCGTGCCGACGCCACCGGCGAGCGCGGCACGGCGCGCGGTGGTGGTGTCGGCTTTCGGTGCGCTGGTGACCGCAGAAGGCTGGTCGACGTTCGTCATCGCGCTGTTCCCTGTCCTGTGAGTGGTTGCTTGCTTCGGTGTTCGGCCAGAAGTAGTTCGTACGATCCGCCGGCCTCGATGACTGCGACAGTACGAGGGCTGGGCGCACTACCCACCAGAGATCGACCGTCGGCAGTGGTCAATGCTGCTCGTCGCCAATCGAGTTCGACGGCGTCACCGGTGACGACCGCGCCGGAGACTTCCGGAATGGTGATGAGGGGTACCCCGTTGAATGTTTCTCCGCGCCAGAATCCCGGCGAGAACGACTCGGCCACGATGGCCTGGATACCGGCGTTGCGCAGAGCCACCATCGGCGGATAGTGCGGGTGACCGTAGCCGAAGTTCCGGCCACCGACGATGATGTCGCCCGGCCGAACGCGATCGACGAAACCCGGATCGTATGCAGTCATGCAGACCGACCTCAGATGCTCGGGATCGTACGACTTGATATTCGCAACGCCGACAACGAGATCGATGTCGAAGTCGTCGCCGAAGACCCAGGCAACTCGGCCGGAGATGACGTCGGGCGGGGGTGGGTAGGCGCTCACGAGCCCACCTGCTGGATCGTGCCGGCCAGCGCGCTGGCGGCGACGGTGTACGGAGAACCCATGTAGATGTTGGCGTCCGAGCTACCCATCCGGCCGGAGATGTTGAGCACGCCGGTCGATATGCAATTCTCGCCCGCCGCCAACGGCTTCTGATAGCCGAAACAGAAGTCGCAGCTCGACACTGCAATGTGCGCACCGGCCGCGCGCAGTACGTCGAGCAGCCCCTCTTGCTCTGCCTGATCGTGCACCTTCTGCGACGTGGGCACGACATTGAGCTCCACACCGGGAGCCACGGTGCGTCCGTCGAGCACGAGTGCCGCGGCCCGCAGATCCTCGATTCGTCCACTGGCACAGGATCCGATGAACGCCCTGGTGATCGGAGTGCCGGCGAGTTCGGCTGCAGTGTGGGTGTTGGCTGCACGCGCCGAGCCGGGCTGCACGACCTGCGGCACGATCTGGGCGAGATCGATGGTGTGCCGAGCTGCGTAGGTCGCATCGGAGTCAGGGTGGACCGGCGTGAACGACTGCCTCGCAACCCCGTTGGCGTAGGCGAGCGAGGTCTCGTCCGGCTCGAATATCGCAGACACAGCTCCGGTGAACATGGCCATGCCGCACAACCCCTGCCGGTGATCGATCTTCATCGACCGGGCACCGGGGCCACCGAATTCCATCACCTGGTGTGCGCACCCGTCGGCCCCGACGAGATCGATGATGGTGTGCACCAGATCGCGACTGTCCACTCCCGGCGCGAATTCTCCGTACAGGTCGAACCGCGTCGTCGCTGGAATATCCACGTACAGTTGGCCGGTCACCCATGCCTCGATCAGATCGCGGCGGATACCCCAGCCCAACGCACCGAACGCCCCGATCCCGCTGATGTGGCCGTCGAAGTGCACGAGGAAGTCACCGGGGATGGCCAGGCCGAGTTCGGCGGTGAGTTGGTGCCCGATGCCGCGGCCCTCGTGCAACTCGATTCCGTAGTACTCGCACCAGTCTCGGGTGACCTGGTGGACTTCTTGTTCCCGGTCGTTGCGCTTGGTCAACATGTGATCGATGAAGACGACGTACCGAGACGGGTCCTCGAGTGAGGTGATGCCGAAGTCGTCGCGCATCTGCCGAAACATCACATCGGTGTACCCGGGGAAGTCGTACGCGATCATTCGAGCCGGCCGTACCGCATGATTCCCACCGGCACGCACGGGATCACCGCCACAGGTTCTACCGAGAATCTTCTCGACCATCGTGAACGCGGCCGATGTCATCGGTTCGCCTCCGCGGGAAGATACTTACGCTGCTGCGCTTCGACTTCGGGAAAACCGATAAGGTCCACGAACTCGTGGTGCTGCAGCGCGTCGGCACTGACGTCGGCGGGAGCCTCGCCTGCGGCCAGGCGCCGCAGGGTCTCGCGTGCGGCACCGGTTGCGGCCATCAGCACCTGCGTGGGCAGCAGGGCCAGCCGCACTCCGATCTGCGCCAGAACCTCCGGAGTGAACTCCCGCTCGGTCCAGGTCGACGCGGTGAGCGTGGCCATCAGCGGAACGCCGACCGCTCGGTGACAGTTCTCCCACTGCTCGACGGTTTCGAACGTCTTCGTCACCGGCATGATCATGTCGGCTCCAGCGTCGACATAGGCCTGTGCACGCATGATCGCCTCGTCGCCACGTGCGTCGGTACGTGCGATGAGCAGAACGTCGTCCGGCATGGAATCACGCACCGCCCGAACCTTGCCCGACGCCTCCTCGACGGAGATCAAGTCCACCGGCTCGCCGACGCAGATCGGGCATTTCTTCGGCGACAGCTGGTCCTCCATGAAAACGCCTTGAACGCCGGCCTCGGCGAACCGGGTAGCGGTGCGCGCGGCGTTGACGGCATTTCCGTAGCCGGTGTCGATGTCCGCGACCAGGGGCAGAGACGATGCCTCCCGAATGGTTCGGACCGCCTGAAGGTTCTCGGTCATCGTGTAGAGCTCGGCGTCGGGCAGTCCGAGCGCAGCCGACACGGCGAAGCCGGACGCGCACAGCGCCGAGAAGCCCGCCTGCTCGGCCAGCTTGGCCGTCAACCCGTCCCAGACGCCGGGCGCATACACCAGGCCTTGTTCGGTCAGGCCTCTCAAAGTCATCGTCACGAGCACTCTCCGTTTCGTATTGCGGAACGCCTTCCGAATTTAGAGTGGCTCGGATCACAAGTCAACACCCGTCGATCGATAGCGCATCGCGCGTCGGTTCGTAGGATGGCGACGACGCTCCACCCGACCGGAAGGAACAACACGTGGCAGTTCCCACCGAGTCCGACGCTCAGGCCGGCCGCGACATCGTCGGTGCCGTCGTGAAGGCATGCGCTCTGCTCGACCATTTCGACACGACGCATCCTGTGTGGACGCTCAACGACCTGACGACGGCGAGTCGAATGAACAAGACCACCGTGCATCGTCTGATGACGACGTTGATCCATGCCGGCTGGGTGGACAGAACGGCGGAGGGTTCGTACCGGATCGCCATGCCGGTGTTCGAGATCGGATCGTCCGCGCTGACACAGCTCGATATCCGCGGCGCCGCCCAACCGTACCTGTCCGAGATCGCCGAAAAGTTCGGCGACACCGCCTATCTGATGGTTCCCGCTGACGAGGGCGCAGTGTGCATCGACCGCCACGAGGGCAGTAATCCGCTTGTGGTAGCGGGTATTTCGATCGGATCCGTTCTTCCGTATCACGCCACGGCCGGGCCGATGGCGATGCTCGCGTTCTCCGCTCGCATTCGCGACCGCTGGCTCGGCGGAGAGCTTGCTGCATACACGAGCCGAACACTGACCTCACCCGACCAGTTGATGGATCATCTCGACCGGATCCGGACGCAGGGATATGCGCTGAGCAACTCCGACTACTTGACCGGCGTCGCGGCAGTGGGCGCACCGATTCTCGGACGCGACGGAGTGGTCGTGGCGTCGATCAGCGTCGGTGGACGCGTGGAGACCTTCGAGGGCGACGCATTGGCGGACAAGGTGGAGACGATTCTCGCGGCGGCGCGCAGCCTCTCACGCGTCGCAGAGGCTCTACCTGCATCGAGTCAGTAGCTATACGAGTATTCATCCCTCTAGCTTCGAGCCTAGAGAGATGAATACTCACCTACCGACGCGTTCGATGAGTTTCATGGCGTCGAAGGGTGCGTAGCCCTTGATGTCGTTGTCGAAGTACACGTGGACGTCCCGGCCCGCCGACGTCCACTCGGAGATCGTGGTGGCCCAGCGATCGAGGGCCTCGTCGGTGTAGCCGCTGGCGTACAACTCCTCGTCCCCGTGCAGCCGGGCGTACATGAAATCCGCTGTTGGGGTGTCGATGTACGGGTACTTCCCGGCGGTGTCGGCAACCACGATCGCAATATCGTTCTCGCGCAACAGTTCCACTGCCTCGTCGGAGGCGAAGCTTGCATGCCTGGCTTCGATACAGTGCCGCAGTGGCCGAGACGACGCAGCCGGCAACAGCACTCGATCCTCGGCCAGTTTGTCGTCCCGAGACTCCGCCAAAGTCATTGCAGCAGAAACAGTTCTGGGCAACAGGGCGCAGAAGTCCGCCATCTTCTGCGCGTCGAACTCGAGATTGGGTGGGAGCTGCCACAGGAACGGCCCCAGCTTGTCGCCGAGGGTGAGGACCCCGGTGGCGAAGAAGTTCGCCAATGCCGACTCGACACCGACGAGCCGCTTGATGTGCGTGACGTACCGCCCACCCTTGATGGAGAACACGAAGTCGTCGGGAGTCTCGTCGTGCCACTTGGTGAAGCTCGACGGCTTCTGCATCGCGTAGAACGTGCCGTTGATCTCGATCGACGTCAGGTGCTCGGACGCGTACCCGAGTTCCCTGCGATGCGCGAGACCGCTCGGGTAGAAATCCCCTCGCCACGGCGCGTACGTCCAGCCGGAGATACCGATCAGAACCCGAGGGCGATGCTGCGCGGACATGAGCGGACTGTAGACGGGCAGTAGCGTCGTCCTTGTGCGATCCGCCCCACGACACGTCCGGATACCGACGTTCCTGTTCGCTGGCGTGTTCGCCTACGGGACGGTCGTGCATCTCGTCCAACTGGCCGTCGGCGGCGGAGATCCCTATCCAGGTGTACCCGCAGTCATCGCATGGTTCTTCGTCGCACTGGTCGTCCTCGATCCGCTCGCGGCGGTTCTCATCGCGCAGCGCAGAAGGATCGGACTGCTGCTCGGTTCCACCACACTGCTGCTCGACGCGGCGGCCAACGCCGTGGTGAATTACCCACCGCACGACTCGGCCGTCGGCGTGACGGCCGGCCGCGTCGGCCAGGCTGTGGTGACGGCCCTCGCGATACTCCTCGTCCTCGCGACGCCGCGGCTCTGGCGCTGGTATCGGTAGCCTCGATGGCATGCAGCGCCCATCGGCTTTCGGCTCCCTGGCGCTGGTCTGCGCGTTACTCGCCGTCAGCTGCGCCGACGCAGCAGCCGAGCGTCACGACCAGCCGACGCCGCGCCAGGCCGCCGCGGTACCGGGTGTCGGGCTGACGACGGAACCAGCCGCGATCACGACATCCATGGTGGCGGGAGTTGCTGCAGAGTCGGATCCGACGACGCACGAGGTCGGTGTCGAATCATCGACCTCCGAGGTGCGGACATCGGGGTGGGACGAGTTTCCGTATCTTCGCTACACCGTCTCGGTGCAACCGGGGACCCAGAGAACGACGCTCACCTGGTCGGGTAGATCGGTCAACACCAACGATCTCGCGTTGCACGTATGGAACGACAAGACCGACGAGTGGGGCCCGGCACTCGCGGCCGCAGCACCTGCCACACCCGGCGGGGAGATCCAGCTCAGCGCGGAGGTAGCCAGTGAGAGCGGCACTGTCGAGGTTCTCGTCATCGACAGTCCTCGCGCGGATCGTTCGTTCGCCGAGACCAACTCCACCCCGGACAGGGCTTTCGCGAACGCCGACACCTACGACTTCGCGCTCCAACACATCACCGACACCCAGTACATCTCGCGCGACGACCCGGGCGTGTACTCGGAGATGACGCAGTGGACCGCCGACAACGCCGACGAGTTGAAGATCGACTACAGCATGCACACCGGCGACCTCATTCAGAGCTGGATCAGCCCCGGTCGCCCGGATACGCAGGCCCGCAAGGAATTCGAGGTAGCCAGCGAGTCGATGAACATCCTCGAGGAAGCGGGCATCGCACACGGCGTGTTGCCCGGCAACCACGACAACATCTGGAACGTCGCCGGCAAATTGGTTCCGGGTGAGCACGAGAAGAATCACGCGCTCTACAACGAGTACTTCGGCCCGCAGCGCTATCGTGATCAGCCGTATTGGGGTGGATCGTTCACCGAAGAAGACAATTCGGCGCACTACGATCTGGTCGACATCGCCGGCGCAAAATTCTTGATGCTCTTCATCGGCTACAACCCGCCGGAGAAGGTCATGCAATGGGCCGAACGAGTTCTCGACGACAACCCCGATCGCAACGTCGTCATCGGCACGCACTACTACCTCGACGAACTCGGCGAGAAGAAGCTGATGGGGTTCGGCGACATCGGATCCAGTTCGGGGCAACAGATCTGGAACCGACTCGTCGTACCCCACGAGTCGGTGTTCCTCGTACTGTCCGGGCACGTGGACGGCCAGTTCGCCGTGGTCGACGAGAATGTCGGCGACAGCGACCGTACCGTCGTACAGCTACTGGCCGACTACCAGTACTTCGAGGTCGACGGGGAACGAAGTACCGGCTTCCAACGGCTGCTCCAGTTCGACGTCGACGGTGGCTCCATGGCCGTCACCACCCATTCGCCCTCGCTCGACGCATTCGACGTCGAGAACTACGACATCAAGAACCGATACGGTCCCGAGGACGGCGAGTTCGTCACCGACTTCACGTTGCGCGCCGACGTTCCCCGGGCCGTGATGGCCAACTAGCTGGCACCGCGGACTCCACCGGGCCATAATCGATGTCCATGCGGTCGGGTGGACGAGCGGTAGTTCTGACGCTGGTCGCTGCCGGTATGTGGCTGTTCGCGACGCCACCTCTCGATCCCGGAACCGCAGACTTCGTTTCCGCGCCGGCACCGGTTCCCCCCGCTGCCCCGGTCGTCGAACCACCACCGCTGACGCTCGACGAACTCTCCGCTCGGGTCGATCCGGCCGTCGTAACCCTGACGGCGTCGGCCGGCTACTCCGGAGTTGCCGGCACCGGCTTCGTCGTCGCCCCCGACGGGATCGTCCTCACCAACTTCCACGTCGTCGAAAACGCCGCCGACCTCAGCGCAGTGAACATGGGCAACGGACTGATCTACGACGCCACCGTGCTGGGTTACGACAAATCTCGTGACGTGGCGGTCGTGCAATTGATCACCGCGGCAAACCTGCCAGTGGTCGAGTTGGCCCCGGACCCACTTCCCGACGTGGGTGATGCGGTCACTGCCATCGGGAACGCTTCGGGTGCAGGGGTATTGGTACCGGCGCCCGGTGCTGTGACCGCCCTCGATCAGCAGGTGCGCACTCGCAGTTCGGTGGACGGTTCACGTAACACGCTGGACAAGATGATTCGCGTCGATGCCGATGTGCGAGCGGGAGATTCGGGTGGGCCACTGTTCGACGCCTGGGGCAGGGTGGTGGGTGTGAACACCGCCGGACTGTCGGACGAGGCGCGCAACGGCACCGAGTTCACACCGCCACAGGCACCCGAGGCCTACGCCGTCCCGATCGGCGAGGCGGTTGCCGTACTCGATCAGGTGCTGGCCGGGCGATCCGGCGGCACAGTACATGTGGGCCCGACGCCGTACTTCGGGGTCTCGGTGCGTGACGTGTCGGTCTTCGAGAACAAACCGGCGATGGGTGCAGCCGTCGTCTCGGTGAACTCCGATTCTCCCGCGGAGATTCTCGGCTTGTCGGCGGGAGACATCATCGTCTCGCTGGATGGAACGGACGTGCAGTCCTCCGCGGATCTGTCGGAGGCACTCGTCGGTCGCATCCCGGGCGATACCGCCGTCGTGGAGTGGGTGGACGATGCAGGCGTAACCACCACCAGCACAGTCACTCTCGCCCAGGGAACCCCGAGCGCCTGAGGGCGATCAGGCCTGCAACACCGACAACACATTGCCCGCCGGATCTGTGAACCAGGCGATCAACGGCCCACCGTGTCGAAAGATTCCCTTGTCGTCGGTCCCCATATCTGGATACTGTTGGAACGCAACACCTTTTGCGGTCAGCACATCGACTGCAGCCTCGATGTCGACCACCGGGAAGTTGAGGATTGTGTAGTGCGCCGGCACGTGGCCGGGCCGAGGGTAGACCAGCACCGTCGCGGCTCCCAGGTGTAGTTCGAGCATCCCCATCTCGTTGTCGGTCACCTCGAGACCGAGGGTGTCGGCATAGAACGTGCGGGCCGCAGGCAGGTCGTCGACGGCGAATCCGGAGAACGGTGCTCGGGCCAGATCGATGGTGGTCATGGACGAATTATCGCGCTCTCTCACGTGCCATGGGCCGATATCCGAGTAGCGTGGCTTCCGTGACTATTCGCCTCGGTTACCAGATGCCCAACTTCAGCTACGACGGTTCGGTCGCAGAACTCTTTCCCCAGGTCATCGCGCAGGCGCGCGAGGCCGAAGCGGCCGGGTTCGACACCGCGTTCGTGATGGATCACTTCTACCAACTCCCTGGAATCGGCAAGCCCGACGAGCCCATGCTCGAGGCCTACTCCGCGCTGTCCGCCCTTGCGACCGCCACCGACACCATCCAGCTCTCCGCCCTGGTCACCGGAAACACCTACCGCAATCCGGCGATCCTGGCCAAGACCGTCACCACGCTCGACGTCGTCAGCGGCGGTCGCGCGATCCTCGGCATCGGAGCCGGCTGGTACGAACTCGAGCACCAGAGCTTCGGACTCGAATTCGGCACCTTCACTGATCGGTTCGAGCGTCTCGACGAGGCCCTGCAGATCATCGAACCCATGTTGCGCGGCCAGCGTCCCACGTTCGACGGCCTCTGGTACCAGGTCGAGAACGCGATGAACGAGCCGCGTATTCGCGACGACCTGCCGATCATGCTGGGCGGCGGTGGCGAGAAGAAGACCTTCGGCCTGGCCGCTCAGTTCGCCGATCACCTCAACATCATTTGCGACGCAAACGAATTGCCGCGCAAGATGGCGGCCGTTCAGGCCCGCTGCGAGGAAGTCGACCGCGACCCGAAGGATCTCGAAACGAGCTTCCTCGCGTTCGTCATCATCGACGAGGACGGCGACAAGGCCAAGGAATTGCAGCGCGAGTTCGTGCTGAAGCAGGGCCTCGATCTGACGAACCTGTCCGAGGAGGACGCGGCGAAGGCCACCGATCGCCACTTCTGCGGAACCCCTGACGATGTTGCCGAGCAGGTGCAGAAGCGCGTCCTCGATCAGGGCATCGACGGCGTCATCATCAACCTGATCACCAACGGGCACCAGCCAGGAGCCGTCGAGCTGGCAGGAAAGGCATTGAAGCCTCTCGTCTGAAAAGGCTGTCGCCTGCTCCGCACGTGTGGCGGAGCAGGCGACAACAGCAGGACCCAACCGGTGCTATCGAGGCGGTTTGACTGCCAGCACCGGCTTGGGGCACGAGAGCAGCAGCTGCTGGGCGGAGCTGCCCATCAGCAGTTTGCCCACTGCTGACCGGTGTCTGATTCCGATGACCAGTACGTCGGCATCGTCGCCGTCCATGACGGTGAGCAGTGCGTCGACGGTATCCGGGACCACAGCCTGGTCCAGGACGTACTCGACGCCGGAGCGATCGAGGGTGGCGTGCAACTCCGTCACGGCCGCGGAATCCGCGAATCGCGGATCGGCCAAGGAGTCGCCGGTGGAGGTGTTGACGACCTTGAGGCCGGTGTTGCGGAACTTGGCCTCGGCGATTCCGTGCTCGAGTGCCGCGGCACCGAATTTGTCAGGGGTGTAGCCGACGACGATCATGCATTTTCCTTCGTCTTCTGGAGGGTGGGTGCAGTACGGGGCCGTACGAGCTTTGCCACGAACGGCGCAGCCAGTAGCGCAACGATGACGACGTAGACCACGATGGCGATGGGTTCGGAGAGGACGCTGCTCCATTCGCCGCCGCCGAGCTGCAGCGTCTGGCGCAGTTGACGCTCCACCCGTGGACCGAGGATGACACCGATGATGAGTGGCAGGACGGGTAGTCCGAAGCGCCGCATCATCAGTCCGAGCAATCCGAAGATCAGCAGCAGTACCAGATCGAGCCACTGGAGATTGACGGCGTAGGCACCCAGCACGGCAAAGAACAGAATTCCCGCATACAGGTACGGCCGCGGTGTGCGCAGCAGTTTCGCCCACAATGGTGCCAACGGGAGGTTGAGCACGAGCAGCAGGAAGTTACCGATGAACAAGCTCGCGATCAACGTCCAGATCAGCAGCGGTTCTTTGTCGAACAACGTGGGTCCGGGCTGAATTCCGTATGACACGAACGCGGTGAGCATGACTGCTGCAGTGGCATTCGTGGGCAGACCCAACGACAGCATCGGCACGAGAGTGCCTGCCGCAGAAGCGTTGTTGGCTGCCTCTGGACCTGCAACACCCTCGATGGCACCCTTGCCGAACTCCTCCGGATGCTTGGACAGCTTCTTCTCGGTGATGTACGACAGGAACGTCGGCAGCTCCGCCCCGCCGGCGGGCAACGCGCCGAACGGGAATCCGTATGCGGTACCGCGCAACCACGGCTTCCACGATCGCTTCCAATCGCTCTTGCCCATCCATGGGCGCCCGACGGGAATCACCTCGGCCGGCTTGCGGCGCAGATGCGCAGCGACCCACAGGGCCTCGCCCAGTGCGAATACGGCGACAGCGATGACCACGATGTCGATTCCGTCGGAAAGTTGAGCGACACCGAAGGTGGCCCGGGGTTGGCCGGTGAGGAAATCGATTCCCACGAGTCCGATGGCGAGTCCCAGCAGCAGAGAGATGCATCCGCGCAATTTCGAGCTGCCGAGTACCGCAGTCACAGCGACCAAGGCCAGTACCATGATTGCCAGGTACGAGGGCGCTCCCAACGACACCGCGAAGCGCGAGACGATGGGGGCGAACAACACCAGAAGCATGGTTCCGATCGATCCGGCGATGAACGATCCGATGGCGGCCGTGGCGAGTGCTTGCGCGGCCCGCCCGGCCTTGGCCATCTTGTTGCCTTCGATAGCGGTGATCACCGACGACGATTCGCCCGGAGTGTTGAGCAGGATCGATGTGGTCGAGCCGCCGTACATGCCGCCGTAGTAGATACCGGCGAACATGATGAATGCCGCACTGGGACTGACGTTGTAGGTGATCGGAAGGAGCAGTGCGACGGTCATTGCCGGGCCGATTCCCGGCAGTACACCCACCGCGGTGCCCAACAGCACTCCGATGCACGCATAGAGCAGATTCATCGGGGTGACGGCTTCGGAGAAGCCTTGCATCAGCCAGTTCAGATTGTCCATCAGAGTATTCCGTCCAGAATGCCTGCAGGCAGCGGTATCCCGAGCCCGACGTAGAACGCATAGAAGCTCAGAAGTGAGAGAACGAGCCCGATGGCCAGGTTACGAATCCAGTGTCGATTGCCGAGAATCGTTGCGGCCCCGCCGAAGAGCATCGCCCCGACGATCACCCAGCCCAGCGTGTCCACCAGCACGATCGTTGCCACGAAGAGCCCGACGAGCAGTCCGACGGTCTTCCAGTCGGCCGGAGTAGAGGTGTCGATGTCTTCACCACCGTCCTGTTCACCTCGGCTACCCCTGAGGGTTGCCACGGCGAGCAAGACGGAGCAGACGAGCATCGCGATCCCCACGACGATGGGAATCAGCTTGGGACCCACGGGATCGACCTTGGCGAATTCCGCTGTGAGAGAAAGCGCGTCGACGATCAAGAATACGCCGACCACCAGTAGTACCGCGCAGACCAGGAGCTGCGCGCGGTCCGGACCGACCTTCTCCGACCCAGTCTCACCGCTATCGTCGGTGCGGTCGACCGTGGCGGTCATACGAGTCCCAGTTCTGTGAGTGTCGACTCGACCCGGGCGTCCTGATCTCGCAGGAACTGCTCGAAAGCAGGTCCGGTCTCGAATGCGTCGATCCATCCGTTGGTCACGAGCGCTTCCTTCCATTCTTCGGTGCCGTGCAGCTCGGTCAACGCCGCAACCATCTGTGCACGAACGTCTTCGGGTGTTCCGGGCGGTGCGAGAACACCGCGCCAGTTGGTGAACTGCAGATCGATACCGGCTTCGGTCAGGGTCGGTGCATCGATGCCGGGCAGTCGCTCGGCTCCCGACACGGCCAGCACTCGCACCTGTCCGGCCTCGATCTGATCGATGTACTCGCCCAGCCCCGACGTGCCCGCGGAGATCTTGTTGCCCAGCAGGGCCGTCAACAGATCGCCGCCGCCGTCGTAGGACACGAAGTTCACGGCCGTCGGATCCACGCCCACCGTGCGCGCGGTTTCCATCGGAAACAGGTGGTCGGGCCCGCCCGGAGAGGATCCTCCGCCGATCGTCACCGAGGACGGGTCGGCCTTCCACGCCTCGACGAAGTCGGCGACGGTCTGGAACGGCGAATCCGCGGGGACGAGAATTCCCTCTTGTTCTTCGACGATCTTGGCGAGCGGGGTGGCGTCGGAGACTCGATCGGTCGAGCCGTTGGTGTACATCGCGCCGACGACACCGAGTCCCATCATCATCATCAGGTCGTCGTTGCCTGCCTCGTTCATCAATCGAGCCATGGCAACGGTTCCGCCTGCTCCGATGACGTTGAAGACCTCGACGCGGCCGGTGATGTCGGTTTCCTCCATGATCTTCACTGCGGTTCGCGCGGTCAGGTCGTAACCCCCACCGGGACTGTTGGGCACCATCATCCGGATGCGGTGCAGCCCCTCGCCTTCGTCGCCTCGGGTGACGCCACATGATGCGAGCGCCAGCACGAGCAGTGGGATCAGTGCCAACACCACTGTCAGCCTTCTGGGCATCGGTCCTCGTTTCGGTTCGGTCTCTGTGAGACTGTGATCGGTAGCAAGTATCGATTCCAACGTGATGCGAGTCACTTTTGAGAAACCAATGGAAGTTAAGTTCTTTGTGGTCACGACAGAGTCGACGAGCAGTCAACCGACGACACACCCTCACCCTCGCCGGGCAGTACTTGGTGTTGCAGCTCGCCGTCCTCGCCCTCGTACTCGGTGCCGTCGCCGCGATATCGATAGAGCAGTCCACCGACGAATTTCGCGACCTGCGCGGAGCTCGGATGCTTTCCGTTGCCGAGAATCTGGCGTCGACTCCCGTCGTTCGTGATCAGCTGGACGCGCCATTGGTCGAACGAGTGCTCGCACCCGACGTAGATCGGGCGGTCGCGCTCTCCGGCGCATCGCTGGCAGAAATAGTGTCCACCGACGGTGCTGTGATCGTGTCCACCGATCCCACCCGAATCGGTAGCTCAGCCGCCCTGGGGGACAGCGACGTCCTCGACGGCCGCGGGTGGTCGGGTGACATCGAAGCTGCGGGCATCCGGTCCATTGCCGGCCACGTCCCCGTCCTGGCACCCGATGGTTCGGTGCTCGCCATCGTGACCGTGGCGGAGCGCTACCCGTCTACGTGGACGCTGTTGTCCGAGTCCGGAGCGAGATTGATTCTGTACCTGGCAATCGGTGCCGGTCTGGGTGCCGTGGGGTCGTGGTTGCTCTCTCGCCGGATACGGCGACACACGTTCGGCCTGGAGACAGCAGAGATCGCCAGCCTCGCCGACCATCGAGAAGCGTTGTTGCACAGTATCCGTGAGGGGGTGATCGCCATCGGAAACGACGGCACCATCACCGTGATCAACGACAGCGCATGCACACTTCTCGGGCTCGATCCCACCGTGGTCGGCAAGCAGGTGGACCACGTCGGCATCGACGACGGGGTACTGGACGTTCTGAAGTCCGACGGAGAGGTGGCGGACTTCATCGTCACGACCGCGCACAGGGTGCTCGCACTCAACCGCCGCACCGCCACCAGCCGCGGACAACACATCGGCACCGTCACCACGATGCGTGACAGCACCGAGCTCGCGTCGATGCAGAGTCAGCTGACGTCACACCGCAGTGTCACCGACACGCTCCGCGCCCAGACTCACGAATTCGCCAATCAACTCCATACCATTTCCGGCTTGGCCCAATTGGGCAGTTACGACGAGGTGACAGCCCTCGTCGGCACCCTCACCCGTAGGCGCGCGGAGATCAGCGAATCGATCACCGCACACATCCACGATCCAGCGGTGGCAGCGCTACTCATTGCGAAGACGTCGTTGGCCGCAGAAATCGGTGTGCGCCTGACTCTCGACCCCGCATCCAACCTGAGACCGCTCGACCCCGCGATGTCGACGGACGTGATCACGGTGGTGGGCAATCTGGTGGACAACGCACTCGACGCATCGCGCGAATGCGGCGAGCGTGCCATCACGGTCGTCATCGACGACACAGACGAGTTGGTCATCGATGTCACCGACTCGGGCCGAGGGGTGCCGGAACACATGCGACAATCCGTGTTCTCACGGGGAGTGACCTCGAAACCCGACCAACCCGGCGGGCGCGGAATCGGTCTCGCTCTGGTCCGATTGGTCAGTACGCAACACGGCGGAACAGCGATGGTGGACGACGCCGCTACCGGGGGCGCCAGATTCCGGGTGCGAATCCCGTTGCCGGAGCGAGAGAGCACAGGAGAACGATGACCGCATCGACGACCGTCCTCGTGGTCGACGACGACTTCATGGTGGCCGACATTCATCGTCGCTTCGTGGACCGGACAGACGGCTTCAGGGCAGTGGGTGTAGCTCGTACTGCAGCGGAAGCACTCACTGCCATTGCCGAACTACAGCCGGATCTGATTTTGCTCGACGTCCATCTTCCGGATGCATCTGGGCTCGACGTCCTCCGAACGTTACGCGCGCAGAACAACGCCGTAGGCGTCATCATGATCACCGCCGCTCGCGAATTGGATACCGTCAATGCCGCGCTGACCGGTGGTGCCACGGACTACCTCATCAAACCGTTCGAGTACGTGAACCTGAGAGACAAGCTCGACGCGTTTCTGGCGCGCCGGAAGGCTCTGTCCACGGATCGGCTCGACCAGGGTGTCGTCGACGCTCTGTTCGGTCGTGGAACCGCCGCCGCCGAACGCGTGCAGTTGCCGAAGGGAATGTCCGCCGAGACAGGGAAGTCGGTGCTCGACGTCATCACGCCGGGAACCGAATTGTCGGCGAGTGAATGTGCCGATCTCGTCGGGATTTCGCGCGTGAGTGCACGCAGATACCTCGAGCATTACCTGACACACGAGATTCTCGATATCCGGCTGCAGTACGGCAGGGCCGGGCGACCCGAACGGCTGTATCGCCGTCGATAGTGGCACGCCGGCATACCTCCAGCAGTAGCCACGACGGCGTGAGCAGTGGCATAGTTCCCCCGTGGCTCAGCTGAGGATGAACGGGCACCGTGTCTTGGTCGCAGACCTGACCGGCGACTCCCTGCGCGCGATGTCGGGTTCGATGGTGGCCTACGAGGGCGATGTTGCTTTCAAGAGCGCCGGGATGGGCGGTGGCGGCGGTTTCCGCGCCGCGCTCAAACAGAAGGTGACCGGCGAGTCGTTGTCGCTGATGGACGTGTCCGGCAAAGGCACCGTGTACTTCGCAGTCGACGCCCAGGACATCACGCTCGTGGAGGTCCAGGGCGACAACCTGCACGTCGAATCGTCTCAATTGCTGGCTCTCACAGGTCAATTGAAGACGGACGTGAAGTTCTCCGGCCTTCGTGGTGCGACGTCGGGGCAGGGGCTTTTCACCACCGTCGTCAGCGGCTCGGGGACGGTGGCATTGCTGTCGAAGGGTGGGCCGATCATCGCGCTCGCCGTCGATCCGCAGTATCCGCTCGTCGTCGACCCCGACGCATTCGTCGCGCATCGAGGACAGCTCAACCAGAGCTTCGTCACCGACGTCACGTGGCGCTCCGCCATCGGCGGCGGCAGCGGCGAGGCGTTCTCCCTCCGCTTCGACGGCCAGGGCGTCGTCTACATCCAACCCGAGGAGCGCTGACGTGCCACTCGAACTCGTCAACAGCAAAGTCGTCAAATCCGTTCTGGCACCGAATCAGAGTGTGCTGGCTCGGCGCGGATCGATGCTCTACTACACCGGCGATGTCCGGTTCGTCCCGCATTCCATGGGCGGCGGCGCAGGTGCCATGCCCGGCATGAGCGGTGTCGCAGGGATGGCCGGGCGCATGATGGCAGGCGAGCATGTGGCGATGATGGCCGCCGAGGGTCAGGGCGAGGTCTTCTACGGCCACGCCGGGCTGTACGTCGAAGTGATTCATCTCGACGGCTCGTCCATGCTCACCGTCGAAGCCGATCGCCTGCTGGTGCACGACGGCTACCTGCAGAGTTCCATCGTTGCCCTCACCTCCCAGGGCGGCGTTCGCGGAGCAGTGCGCGGTGCCATGACCGGGCAGGGTCTGTTCACGACGCAACTCACCGGTCAGGGCAGCGTCGCGGTCCTGTCGCACGGCGGCGCGACTCCACTGCAGGTCGGGCCCAACAACCCCATGGTCGTGGTCGATCCGCAGGCGTACGTGTGCCACATCGGCAACATCAACGTCGACATCTCCGCCAATGTCGGGTGGCGTGACGCCGTCGGCAAGGGCAGCGGCGAGGCGATCCAGTTGAAGATGACCGGCATGGGCACCGTGTGGGTGCAGGCGTCCGAGCAGAAGTTCTAGGGAGCGGCAATGAGTTTGGAGATTCACACCCCGTACACCCTGCCGGTCAACGACAACGTGCCCGGCAACGACTACGCGTTCTGCGTCGAACTCGCAGGCCAGCCGTGGTTCACGTCGAAGGGCGCGATGATCGCGTACTACGGCAACATTCGCTTCGAACCGCTCGGGCAGACGTCGATGCCCGCCATCGTCGCCGCGCGCTTCTCGTCTCCGCTGTACTCGAACGACTGGGTGCTGGCGCAGGGCCAGGGCAAGCTGATCCTCGGCGATCGCGGATTCAACATCAACAGCTACGACCTCGACGACGGCAACCTGACGATCCGAGCCGCGAATCTGCTGGCGTTCGAGCCCACTCTGGACCTCAAACAGTCCATCGTGCCCGGCTTCCTGACCCTGCTCGGTACCGGCAAGTTCCTCGCCTCCTCCAACGGCACGGTCATGTTCGCCGAGCCGCCGCTGCGGATCGACCCGGAAGCGCTTGTCGGTTGGGCGGATTGCCCGTCACCCTCGCATCACTTCGACGCGGACTGGATGCAGAACTTCCTCGGCGCAGCACGCGGATTCCTCGGGGCCAACAGTGGGGAAGAGCGTCAGTTCGATTTCACCGGCGCCGGCACGGTGCTGATCCAGTCGAGCGAAAAGGTTCTGAACGACACCCATCTGTTGCGGCACATCGAATCGCAGACGGTCTCGCTCGGCCAGAACTCACTGCGGGCACTGCACAACACCATCGGGGCCCGGCTACAGCAGTAGCTTCTCGTCCGTTCGGAAGAAGGCGCGCATACTGGAGTTTCACTCAGGAGGTAGCGCCATGGCCAACCAGGGACCCTTCGGATTCGGATCCGACGACTTCGACAAGTTCGCGCGTGAAGCAACCGAGGGCCTGCGCGAGGTCGTCGGCTCGCTGTTCGCCAATACGGGAGCACCCAAAGCCCCGCCCGAGCCGGAAACCACAGGCCAGAAGGGTGATGGCGTCTGGGCGATCTACAGCGTCGACGATGCCGGCTCGGCGCAGATCGATCAGCTCTACGCCACCGAACTCGATGCGCTGCGGGCACACAAGGACAACACCGACCCGCGTCGACGGGTTCGTTTCCTGCCCTACGGCGTGAGCGTCAGCGTTCTGGAGGACTGAATCGGGTGCAGCTGACCGCGCTCGTCAGCGCGGCTGGCTGCACCGGATTCTCGACGTCGGTACCTTTGATTCTCGTGACCACACAGCAAGATGCAATCTCGATTCCGTTGGGTCGGCCCGTGTTCGTTCAGGCGCTGAGGTACACCGCACTGTTCGATCAGAAGCCGTTCGCCGAGGCGTTGTTGATCTACACCGACAACGGCGCGTACAAGATCATGTCTCCGGGAGAAGATCATTACGGCAGCTATGTCTCGTACACCGACCCCGCCGAGAGTCCTCGGCACGTGATCTTCCTGTCGTGGCCGTCGGAGGATTGGGGCCGCAACGTCGCCTCGCACACTCTGACGTTCAATCCTGACTCTGCAGCGTTCACGCAGGTACTCGTTCTGCCCGGTAGCCCGGTGCCGCGCTCGCAGTACGGCTATGCGCTGCCGATCGCCGGTCCGGAGAGTGTGGACATGACGGCCTCCTGGGATCAGGTCCGAGACACGTACGCCGAGACGTTCGAGGAACTGACGACCCGGGCTACATAGCCGTTCCGACAGCATCGACGCCGAATGTCTCGATGGCATTCACAGCGTGCTCCACGCCGCCGTGCGCGCGTACCTCTGCGCTGATCTCACGTGCGCGCGGCGCGAGTCCACGGGCCTGTTCGACGGCGTCGAGCAGTCCCGTCGCCGTCACCTCGTCGAAATCGACGTGCACTCCGACGCCGAGTTCGGCGAGCATCGCGGCGTTGCCGAACTGGTCGACCGCCTGCGGTAGGGCAACTGTCGGTACGCCGAACCACAGGGCTTCGGTGCACCCGCCCATTCCGGCGTGGGTGACGAACACAGTGGCGGCATCGAGTACCGCGAGCTGCGGAACGTGTTCGTGTACCTCGATATTTGCGGGTAGCTCCCCGAGCACAGTGGGGTCGACGCGTCGGCCGATGGAGATCACCACGTGCCAGTCCGTGTTCGCGAACGTCTCGATGCACAGCAGGTAGAAGTCTGGGCGTTCGTTGTACCCGGTGCCGAACGATACGTAGAGGACGGACCCCTCGGGCGCGGACCACGATCGGTCGTGCAGGCGCACCGGATCGAGACACGGGCCGACGAACTGCACCGAACTCGGAACCCGATCGGCGTTCGGCTGCATCACTTTCGGGATCAACGACAGGCAGTGCGCCGGGTACGTGATCCACTCCCAGGGGTCGGCGTCGATGTTGTTCTCTCGCAACCAGGTTGCATAGGTATCGCGATACGCAACGCCGCTTGTCGACTCACGGATAGAGGTGATTCCATCACCGAGATCCTCGACGTAGCCGTCCCAGGCGACGTATGTGGGGGAGAGCTGTACGGCCGGCACTCCGTACCGGACGCCGAGGACGGGAGCGGACAGGCCGCCGATGTCGTAGAGGATCACATTCGGCTGATCGTCGTCGTAGAACGCGGTGAGCACGGGAAAGGACGCAATCGCTTCGTCGAGGAACACCTGCATCGCCGACGCCGGGTCGTCCGGCCAGGAGCCCTCCCCGTCGGGAAGAATCGACGGGAACGCCACCACCTCGACACCGGCGGGTTCGACCACGTGCCGCAACGACTCACCGACGGCATAGGTGACACGATGCCCGCGGCGGACCAATTCGGCGACGACGGCGAGCGAGGGGTAGATGTGACTCGGTGCCGTCGTGCCGATCATCGCGATGTGCATGTCGCCACCGTAGGACGCGGACAGGGCGCAGGGCTAGGGATTTTCGTTGGCGATCAGATCGAGCAGACCGGGGAACCGATCCTCGAGCTCGTGGCGGCGCAGCGTCACTTTACGACTGTTTCCGCGGTCGACCTGGAACACCAGACCTGCCTCACGTAGCACTCGAAAGTGGTGCGTGAGAGTCGATTTGGTGACACCCAGCTCGAACGACATACACGTTCGCTCGGCTCCGTCGTCGTCACCGACGAGTTCGGTGACCACCTGGCGACGCAACGGGTCCGCCAGCGCGGACAGCACCGCACCCAGTTGCATTTCCTCGGGCTCGGGATGCCCGTCCTTGTCTGCCATGCACACCTCCTATGAGGTACGACTTGCGCCGTACCTTGAAAACTGGTCTAGTACGAAAACCATCGTACCTATGATTCAGGGGGCCACATGAAGGCAGTGCTACCGGTCGTATTCGCGGCCCAGTTCGTCGTACCGATGTCGATCTCGGGCACTGCAATCGCCCTTCCGGTCATTGCCGGCGACCTCGGCACCGATCCGACGCCTCTGCAGTGGGTCGTCAACGGTTTCAACCTCGCATTCGCGCTGTTCACCGTGGTCTGGGGCGCGGTGTCGGACAGGATCGGTCACCGCACGTCGTTCCGCATCGGGGTCGTGTTGACGGCCGTCGCGAGTGCGGTCAGCGCCGTCGCGCCGTCGTTGTACCTGCTCGATGTGGCGCGGGTGTTCGCGGGCATCGGAGCCGCAGCGGTTCTGGTGGGCTCCACTTCCATTCTCTCGCTTCACTTCCACGGCGCGGCCAGAGCAACCGCGTTCGCACTGTTCGGCACCGTGAACGGTCTCGGTCTGGCACTCGGGCCCACCATTTCCGGGCTGCTCGTCGCGGCGTTCGAGTGGCGGGGCGTGTTCGCCGCACAGGCGGTCGTCCTGGCTGCGGCGGCCATCGGCACCCTGGCTCTGCCGGCTCTGCGAACGGAATCCACGGCGCACCGCCTGCTCGATTTCTCGTTACTGCGCAACCGCAGATTCCTCGCCCTGTGCCTCGTTCCGGTGGCCGGGGCCATCGGATTCGTCACGCTGCTCACGTATCTACCCGCTGCGCTGAGCGCCGTCGCGTCGCTGACGCCGGGGCTTGCCGGAGTGTTCATGCTCGCGATGACCGTCCCCGTTCTGGCCGCTCCGCTGACCGTTGCCCGCCTGAGCCGCGCGTTCGACGCCGTCACCCCCACTCGGGTCGTGCTGGTCAGCCTCGGCTGCCTCGTCTTCGGCAATCTGGGCATGCTGGCGCTGCAACCAGGTGTCCCGCTCGGTGCCGTCGTGGTCCCGATGATCGCGTTGGGGCTCGGATTCGGGCTCCCGATCGGCTTGGTGGACGGCGCGGCACTGGCCGCTGTGCCGCCGCACAGGAGCGGTACCGCGGCGGGCGTGTTGAACCTGTTTCGCATCGGCAGCGAGGCTCTCATGGTGGCCGGATATGCCTGGTTGCTGACTGTCCTGGTCCGCGGCGAGGTCCCCGACCGAGCCGACGCCGACGCCGCAGCAGCCGGACGCCCCGGATTTGCCGACGCCTACGCACACGCCTTCACCGAGGTCGTCTCCGTCGTCGTCGTAGCTCTCGTCGTGACCTCGACGGTGATCTTCTCGCTGTTGCGAACACCACGCCGGGACGTATCGTCGGCCAATGTCCTTTCTGCAACCGGTGACCCTCACTGACGACCTCGTGACCCTCGAGCCGCTGAGCCGCGATCACCTCGAGGGGCTGTGCGATGCCGCCCGCGACGGCGAGCTCTGGAAACTCTGGTACACGAGCGTTCCGAAACCGGAAGACATGGCCGCCGAGATCGATCGCCGGCTGGGACTGCTCGACGCGGGAACCATGCTTCCATTCACTCTGCGGCGCAACGACACCGGACAGATCCTCGGCGCGACGACCTTCTGCAACGTCGACGCGAACAACCGCCGCGTCGAAATCGGATACACCTGGAATGCGCGCTCCGCCCACGGAACCGGCACCAACGCGTCGAGCAAACTGCTGTTGCTGACGCACGCCTTCGAGGAACTAGGTTGTATCGCGGTGGAATTCCGCACCCACTGGATGAACCTCCAATCGCGGACGGCCATCGCGAAACTCGGAGCCAAGCAGGACGGAATTCTGCGCAATCACCAACGCATGGCCGACGGTTCACTGCGCGACACCGTCGTGTTCTCGATCATCGAATCCGAATGGCCCGCCGTGCGCAACGAACTCCGTCGGCGTACCGCACGGTAAGTTGAGCCCATGCGCGTGGATGGGCGGGACGTTCCCGTAGCGGGAAACCTGCTGCAGCCGCTGGTGAGAAGAACCAGTGACATCATTCGGGTCGTTGCCGCCTCGGTGTTCTTGAGCCTGGTCATCGCCGGCTCGCTCATCACCCGAAATCAGTGGGACGCACTCGAACAATCGGTGTCCAACATCGTCGGCGTGCTCAGCCCCGATCAGTCCAACGCCGTCTACATCGTCTACGGCGTCGCGATCCTCGCCCTCCCGTTCGGAGTGTTGATCGGGCTGATCGCCGGACGCAAATGGAAACTGTTGGCCGGGTACGCGGCGGCAGCGCTGATCGCCGCGCTGGCTCTGTCCATCACCGGTACCGGAATCTCGACTCCGACGTGGGATCTGGACGTGCCCGACCGGCTCGACACGTTCCTGTCGCAATTCCTCGACGATTCGCGCTGGATCGCCATGCTCGCCGCGGCGCTCACGGTGTCCGGCCCGGGCTTGCCCGCGCGGTGGCGTCGAGCATGGTGGGCACTGTTGCTCGCATTCGTACCGATACACCTGGTGGTGTCCACGGTGGTCCCGGCCCGTTCGCTGCTCGGGCTGGCCGTCGGTTGGCTCGTCGGTGCGATCATCGTGCTGCTGGTCGGTACCCCTGCACTGGAGGTTCCTCTCGACGCGGCCGTGCGCCTGTTCCGCAGCCGGGGCGTCGACGTCCGCGGCTTCACCGTCGTGCGACCCGCAGGCCCGGGCCCGTTGGTGCTGAACGCACACACCCCGGACGCCGATGTGGTGGTCGAGCTCTACGGGCAGAACCAGCGCAGTGGCGGTGCGCTACGCCAGTTCTGGCGATGGATCACCCGACGCGGCAGCGAGACAGCGCCGTTGCACGCGTCCATGCGCCGCGCCGTCGAGCACCGCGCGTTGATGGGCTTGGCCATCAAGGGTGTGAACGCCGCAGGCAGCGACCCGTTGGCGGTGGCAGCACTCGACCGCGGCTGGACGTTGTACGCACACAGCCAGCCCATCGGCGACCCCATCGAGGCCGAGCTCGACGACGCTGCGCTCAGGGCTCTGTGGTCGGCTTTGAACACGTTGCACGAGAACCAGATCTCGCACGGTGACCTGCATCGCGGTGAGCTTCGAATCCACGACGGTGCGGCGTTGTTCTGCGGTTTCGGGCACGCGGAACTCGGCGCATCGGACGCTCAGATGCAATCCGACGTCGCACAGCTGTTGCTCACCACCGCAGACCTTTTCGGCTCACACCGAGCCGTGGCCACGGCCGTCGAGGTACTGGGAATCGACGTCGTGATCGCGGCTTCCGGTCGATTGACCAAGTCCGCCATCCCCCTTCGGGTTCGCCAGTCGGTTGCCGATGCAGGGAAGACGATGAAGTCCGTCCGGCTCGAAGTGCTCGATCAGACCGGTGCCGCGAGCATCGAGGCCGAGCAGGTCACTCGATTCACCCGCAATCAGATCATCTCGCTCGTGTTGCTGATCGGATTGGTCTATGTCGCATACCCGTTCATCAGTGCAGTTCCCGCGTTCGTCGTCGAATTGGGCTCGGTCGACTGGTGGTGGGCACTGCTCGGTCTGGCCGTCTCCGCCCTGACCTACATCGGTGCCGGCGCCGCACTGTGGGCGTGCGCATTCGGCAAGGTCAGCTTCAGAAATCTGACCATCATGCAGGTGGCGAATACTTTTGCCGCGACCACGACACCCGCGGGCGTCGGCGGTCTGGCTCTGAGCGTCCGCTTTCTGCAGAAGGGCGGATTGGGTACCGTCCGTGCGACGGCCGCTGTGGCACTGCAACAGTCGGTTCAGGTGATCACCCATGTCAGCCTGCTGATCTTCTTCAGTGTCGTCGCCGGAACGTCGTCGGGGCTGTCGAACATGGTGCCGGGCAACACCGTGCTCTACCTCATCGCCGGCGTAGCTTTCGGGGTCGTGGGGACCTTCATGTTCGTACCCAAGCTGCGATTGTGGCTCAAAGTGGCCGTGCGGCCCCAGGTTGCCGAAGTACTCACCGAGCTCGGCGAACTCGCCCGCGACCCGAAACGGTTCTCGATCATCATCCTCGGTTGTGCCGCAACCACTTTGGGTGCTGCGCTCGCCCTGTGGGCGAGTATCGAAGCGTTCGGCGGCGGAACGACGTTCGTGACGGTGACAGTGGTGACGATGATCGGTGGCACATTGGCCTCGGCCGCCCCGACGCCGGGCGGTGTGGGGGCCGTGGAAGCCGCCCTCATCGGTGGGCTTGCCGCGTTCGGTCTCCCCGCGTCCATCGCAGTCCCGTCCGTGCTGCTCTACCGCGTACTGACCTGCTGGTTACCGGTGTTTCTCGGCTGGCCGACGTTGCGCTGGCTCACCAAGCACGACATGGTCTGAACGGCTGCAACCCCACTACGACACCAGGTGTGAGTGCTAGCGTTCACGCAGGTTAGTGGCTGGTTCTACGGAGGGCGTCACCATTTCCGAACCGGGAGACTTCGCACCCACCGCGCAGGAACGCTGGGTGCGGCTGTTCATCAGCGGAATGACGCTCACATTCGGCCTCGCCGGGGCCCTGATGGTCCCCGCCGGTCAGTTCTCCGACACCATGTCGATCGCCGTACTGCTCGCGTCCGTCACCACGGTGCCGGTGGCGATTGCCTGGTACGCACGGCCGTGGGCGTCGACGAGGATGGCGATCGTCTACATCCTCTACGCCGACGTCGGCATCGTGACCGTTCTGTTCTCCTTCCAAACGCACTTCGACGCGATGCCGGGCTGCGCGATGTTCTCGATCGTCGCAGCGTTCATCGTCGTCGCGAGCTCGCACCGTGTCATGTTGATTCACTTGGCAATCGGCGCACTCACCCTCGCAGGGCTTGCCGCTCTGGCTGTCTCGGAGGGTGCCGATCCATGGTCCACCACTTCTCGAATGGTAACCATCGGATCCCTCTACGCCGCACCCTTCATGATCAAGTCGTACATCGGTCAGCTGCGAACGAGCGCGGCGAGAGCACTGCGAGATCCGTTGACCGGCCTGTGGAACCGACGTGGGTTGCTCGATACCGTCGACTCGTTGCGCCTGTCCCCAGCCGAAGATCGTGCACAGCAAGCGGTCGGGGTGACCGTCCTCGACATCGATCGGTTCAAGCACATCAACGACAGGTTCGGCCATCCCTCCGGTGACGCGGTGCTCGTTGAGGTCGCCCGTCGCCTGTCCTATGCGGTGGGGGACAAGTCCGCGATCGCACGACTCGGCGGCGACGAGTTCGTGGTCGTCAGTGTCGGAACCCGAGAGTCGATCACCGAATCGGACAACAGGATTCGCGCTGCGCTGGAGGAATCGTTCGACGGCCCGCCGTTCACCACCAGTGTGGGATCGGCCGTGGAGACGTCGCCCACCGACACCGGCCTACACGTACTGGTCCGACGGTTGATCGCACTCGCCGACATCGAGATGTATCGCTTCAAAGCACGGACCTCGGGAAGGTTCCCGGAGACCGGACTGTCCGAAGCAGATACCCGCGAGCAGGCAAGGCAGAGAATCGATGCGCTCATCGAAGCCGGCGGGCCCGACATCTTCTTCCAGCCCATCTGCAATACGGTCACCGGTTCGACCGTCGGCTACGAGGCACTGTCGCGATTCCCATTCGGCCACGGATCGCCTCTGTCGTGGTACCGCGACGCAGCGGACGCCGGCGTCGGTCCACGGCTCGAACGCGCAGCGCTGGAACGGGCGCTGGCGCACATTCATCTTCTGCCGCCGGGACCTTTCGTGTCGCTGAACGCGTCGGCGGACACCATCCGCACGACCGACCTACTGGACCGGTTGCGTCCACATCTGGTATCACGAACCTTCCACCTCGAGATCACCGAACACGAACGCGTCGACGACTACCGTGCGGTGACCCGCGCCATCGAGAGCTTGCGCGACGCCGGAGTTCAGATCTCCATCGACGACGTCGGAGCCGGTTTCGCCGGTATGCGCCACATCGTCGAGCTTCGGCCCGACACCCTCAAGATCGACTACGCACTCGTGCACGGAATCGATCGGGACTCGTTCCGTCGCGCCGCGGCCACGGCGATCATCGACTTGGCCCGACAGATCGGTGCCAGCGTCATCATGGAGGGTGTCGAGACCGACGCGGAATTGCGGGTCGCGGCAGATCTCGGTGCCGACATGGTGCAGGGGTTCCTCACCGGTCGACCACAACCGGCCACGGTGGACCGTGGCCGGACCGACGAATCCGCTACACCGAAGAATCGACGGTGAATTTCGTCAACGACGGAGCCGCGGCCAGTAGCGGCGGCAATTCGACGATCTTGCCCGGTCCGGCGCGGAACTCGCGGTACTTCGCGTCGGCCTCCGCCGACTCCCAGGCCTCGTGCGCGACGACGTGCGCTTCGTTCTCTTCGTCGACCCACACCTCGACGCCGAGGCATCCCTCGAACGCGCGGGTGTCCGCGAGCACGGTCCGCAGCAGCGCCCGCGCCTCGGCGAGGGACTCGGGCTTGAACGTCAGATCCAACAGTGCAATGAGAGCCATACCGTCACCCTAGACCCGCTCCACTGCGCCGACGCTCCGGCGGGCTTACGATGTCGCAGCAACTCGAAAGGCCGACGACACATGACCACCGTGATCTCCAATGCGTATATCGCCCCCATTGTCGGCGACGAGATTCCCTCCGGCTATCTCGTGATCGAAGGAGCGAAGATCAGCGCCGTGGGCTCCGGCTCGGCACCGGTCCTCGCCGGGGCAGAGAACATCGACGCGGCCGGCTGCCTCGTCACGCCGGGACTGGTGAACACCCATCACCACCTCTACCAGTGGGCCTCTCAAGGTCTCGCCAAGGACGACACGCTTTTCGAATGGCTTGTGGCGCTGTACAAACCGTGGTCCAAGATGGATGCCGAGGTCGTCGGCGGCGCAGCTGCTGCCGGCCTCGGTTGGCTGGCGAAATCGGGGTGCACGACGAGCACCGATCATCACTACATCTTCCCCAAGGGTCGAGGCGACCTGTTCGCCGCCGAGATCGACGCCGCACAACGCATCGGCGTCCGATTTCAGCCGTGCCGCGGCTCGATGGACCGGGGTGTGTCCGACGGCGGTCTGCCGCCCGACGAGGTGGTCGAAACGCTCGACGACATCCTCACCGCTACCGCCGAGGCCATCGACACCTATCACGACGCCTCCTTCGGCTCTATGCTCCGCATCGCCGTCGCGCCGTGCTCCCCGTTCTCGATCAGCAAGCAGCTGCTCGTCGAGTCCGCCGGGCTTGCTCGCGCCAAAGGTGTTCGGCTGCATACTCATCTGGCCGAGACTCTGGACGAGGAGGAGCATTGTCTCGCTCAGATGAACTGCACCCCGGTCGAGTACATGGAGCAGGTCGGCTGGCTCGGTGACGACGTGTGGTTCGCCCACGCAGTGCACCTGCACGATTCCGATATCGCGAAAATGGCAGTCACCGGGACCGGCACTGCGCACTGCCCGAGTTCCAACGCACGCCTGGGCGCAGGCATCGCCCGCATCTCCGATCTGCTCGCGGCCGGTGCCCCCGTCGGCCTCGGTGTCGACGGTTCCGCCTCGGCCGAGATGGTGCCGCTGGCCGGGGAGGTGCGGCAAGCGATGTACATGCAGCGCGCCAAATACGGACCGACTGCGCTCACGGCACGTCAGGCGCTGGAGATCGGAACGCTGGGCGGTGCAACGATACTGGGACGGCAGAGCGAGATCGGTTCGCTCGAGGTCGGCAAGCTGGCCGACATCGCCATCTGGCGCACCGACGGGTTCTACGCGGCCGTGGACGACCCTGTCGTCGCGTTCGCGTACGGGCAAACACCGCCGCTGGCGCGCGTGATGGTGGGCGGTCGAACGATCGTCGAGAACGACGTCCTGATCAGCGCACCGCAGGACGAAATAGGCCGCGCCGGAGCCGATGCGCACCGTCGCCTGATGACACTCGCGCAGGACGTGCTGTGAGCAGGTCTTGGAACCCAATACTTCAATCCCGCAACACCTTTGCATCACGCGCGAACGTTGTGACCTCGTCGGTCGACCACACGTGGGCCGGAACTGCTCCGCCGAGAAGCTCCCGCGCCAGAGCCGGGGAATCCCCGATCGGGACGTCGCTGCCGGCGATGATGATGTTGCCGTAACGCCTGCCCTTGAGCATCGCCGGATCCGCGACGATCGCCGTGTGCGGAAATATGCTTCCGATGGTCGACGCCTCCTGCTTCGCGAGCGAGAGATCGCGTCGATCACCACAGTTGACGACGTACATGCCGCCGGGTGAGAGGACGCGTCGGACATGCGTGGTGAATTCGGCGGTGAGCAGCGGGGCCGGAGTTGTGGCTCCGGCGAACACATCTCGCACGATCAGGTCGCGACTGTTCTCGCTGAGAGTTTCGGTGACCGCCCGAGCCTCGCCGACACGGATGCGCAGTAGAGGTGCACGCGGTAGGTCGAACCATTCGCGCACCAGTTCCGAGAGCTTTCCATCGAGCTCCACGACCACCTGACGCGCACCGGGAAACTCGGCGGTGAACGAGCGCGCCAGCGTGCAGGCCCCGCCCCCGAGATGCAGCGCACGCAGCGGGAAGGTCGAATCCCACTGCGCTCGAACGAGGCTCGAGATCCACCGCATGTACTCGAACTCGAGTACGGTGGGATCGTTCATGTCTATATGCGAACTCGGCACGTCGTTGACGTTGACGACCCACCCGTCGTCGGAGAAAGCGTCGCGAACCAGTTCGCAGGTACCCGAATCGATTTCGAACACCCCGGGTTGCAAAGATCCGACCGCTGCCGACGCCCGCTTCCTACCCACGGGAGTCCTCCAGCCGGAAGTCCGCGAAATCGAAGCCGGGAGTGACGATGCAGCTCACCAGGCTCGGTTCGTCGCCCACCGGCTGCGCCCGCTGCCATACCGACGGTGGCACGATCTGCTGCGGTGACTCCGGTGCGACCAGCAACGAGGTCGCGGCCCCCGGCTGGGTCCCCGCACCGCCGAGGTCGAGCTGCACTGGACTGCCACGGTGGTAGAGCCACATCTCCGTGCCACGGACGGTGTGCCAGGCCGACTGCTGGCCGGGCATCAGCAGGAACAGGATTGCCGTACCTGCTGCGCGCGGGCCGGGATAACCGTCGGGCAGAGATGTCTGTGGAATCGTGACCTCGCTGCGCCAGGTCTCCTTGAACCAACCACCCTCCGGGTGGGGTGCAAGGTCCAGGCTCTGAGCCCAGTCGGGCAACGACGTCATGCCGGCAAGCCTAGTCAGTCCGTGGCGACCTGAACCCGGAACCTGTCGCGCTCGGTGTGCAGGCTCCACAGCTGCTCGGCGAGAGCCTCGGGGCTCTTCTTCGGATCGCTGCCGTCGATGGCACCGCCGATGATCAACTGCGACACCTGAATTCCCTCCTCGGCCAACTCCTCGTTGAGCAGCTGCGCGTATGCGGCCTGGCCGGCGAACGCGATGGACGTGCCGGTGACCGTACGACCGGGCTTCACCGCAGAGCCGCCGTTGACGAACAGGATGGTGCCTTTGTTCTTGCCGAGGAACCTCATGCCCGGCAACACCTGGTGGACGGCGGCGATGGGTCCGTAGATGGAGAACTCGACCGGGCCGACCATGTCGGCCGGGGTGGTTTCGAGCACGGGCCGCATGAAGTCTTTCTGCGGGAGCGGGCTGTACTGCAGCACCTCGATGGGACCGAGCGTTTCGGTGACCTGCTCCAAGGCTGCGGCGATCGAGGCCGGGTCGCGCACGTCGGCGGCGAAGCCCTTCGCGGACACACCGTCGGCCGCCAACTGATCAGCGAGTGCGTCGACACGGGCCTGGTTGCGGGCGATGAGGCCGACCGAGTAGCCCTGAGCGCCGAACTTGCGCGCCACTGCTGCTCCGAGTCCTGCACCTGCTCCGACTATTGCAATAGAAGTCATGTCGGATTCAAGGATCGATGGTCCTCGACTATTCCGACGACCGTCTCGAGCAAGGCCTCCGCATTCCGGTGCAACGCGGTGACATCCGCGGTCCAGCCGAGCACCCGCAGGGCGGCCTCCGCGATCCCCGCCGCATCCACCGTCGGGTCGCGGCGTCCGTTCTCACGATCAGCTCGCGCGTTCACCACGGTCTCCACCAGCCGAAACGGCAGGTCTTCCGTCCCCGGTCTGCGCTCGGAGCCCAGTTGCACCAGCGTGTCCGACGCAATGGCCGCATACAGACTCATCAGCGTGTACCGATGGTCGCGGAATGTCTCGAAGCGCTCGCTGCGCAGCTCGGGCAGCAGATAGAGCGCGCCCAGGTTCCAGGTGGACGCGGCGAGCTGTCCGGCGTCGAAGTACGCGAGCGCATACATCTGGGTCGAGGCTTCGGCCCCGGAATCACGAATTCGCTGCGCAACGGCCAACGGCGCGTCGACGGTACCGCTGAGCAGCGCGTCGAGGATGTCGTCTTTGGTGGCGAAGTGGTGATACAGCGAGGCCTGACGCAATCCGACGGCGTCGGCGATCACGCGGGTCGAGGTGTTGGTGAAGCCGCGAGTGGTGAACAGCTCGGCTGCCGCGTCGAGGATTTCCTCGCGGGCGGTGTCTCCTGCCCTCTTCTTTGTGCTCAGCCGTGGTCTGCCTGCGCCGGTCATGACTGCATCTTGTCAGGTCCACGTGACGGTGAGATTTCTGTCATCTGATCGAAATAGACGAAACGAGGTTGTTTCACGACGGACACCGCCCGGGAACGGCGGTGCCGAAAACTATCAACTGACAGAAACCCGCCTCGGCGATGCAGCGGGCGGTCACTCACCACCCACCTCGCCCGTAGGAGTGAACATGAGCTCGACAACATTGCCGGCCCCGGGCTCGGGTTCGGAACCGACGTCCACCACCGACCATTCGGATCTTGCGGCCCTCGGCTACGACCAGCAGCTGCACCGCAGTCTCGGCAAGTACGCGTCGTTCGCTGCCGGCTTCTCGTTCGTCTCGATCCTCACCACCATCTTCCAGCTCTTCGGCCTCGGCTTCAGCTTCGGCGGACCGGCTTTCTTCCTGACCTGGCCGCTGGTGTTCCTCGGCCAGTTCATGGTGGCGCTCAACTTCGCGGAACTCGCTGCCCGCTATCCCATCTCGGGTGCCATCTATCACTGGTCGCGGCGCATGGGCGGTGAACTGGTCGGGTGGTTCGCCGGATGGTTCATGATCATCGCGCAGATCGTCACCGCCTCCGCCGCCGCAATCGCACTGCAGGTGGTGCTGCCCAGCATCTGGGGCGGATTCCAGTTGATCGGTGAGGACACCGCTCTCACTTCGTCGAGCGGAGCTGCGAATGCCGTTGTGCTGGGATCGATTCTGCTGGTACTCACGACCACCATCAACTGCATCGGCGTGAACTGGATATCGCGCATCAACAGCATCGGAGTCACCTGCGAGATCGTGGGTGTCATCGCCCTCGTGCTGGTCTTCTTCACCCATGCCGAACGCGGACCGCAGGTCGTCTTCGATACCGGCAGCGCCGGAGCAGATCCCGGTTACATCGGCGCCTGGATCGTCTCGGGCCTGATGGCCGCCTACGTCATGGTCGGCTTCGGATCGGCGGGCGAACTCGCCGAGGAAACCCGCAACCCCCGACGCGTCGCACCGCGCACCATCCGCCTCGCACTGTCGGCGTCGGCACTGGGCGGTGGCCTGATGATCGTCGGCGCTCTGATGGCCGCACCCAGCCTGACCGATGGTCAGCTTGCGACGCAGGGACTTCCGTACGTCATCGACTCGATCCTCACGTCGCCGTGGGGCAAGGTCCTGCTCATCGACGTCGCGATCGCCGTGTTCATCTGCACCCTCGCGATCCAGACCGCGGCCTCGCGGCTGATGTTCTCGATGGCCCGCGACGGCCGACTGCCTGCCTCCGCTGCGTTGGCGAAGGTGAACTCGCGCACCGGAACCCCCATTGCACCCTCGGTGCTCATAGGTCTCGCCTGCGTTGCGATCCTGGCGGTCAACGTCGGGAACTCCGCGATCTTCACCACGCTCTCCAGCGTCTGCATCGTGCTGATCTACCTCGCCTACATGATGGTGACCGTCCCGCTGCTGATCCAGCGACTCAAGGGCTGGCCGCACGGCGGCGTCATGCACGACGCCGACGGCGAGAAGCTCTTCACCCTGGGCCGACTCGGCCTGCCGGTCAACATCGCCGCAGTTCTGTACGGGGGCCTGATGGTGATCAACCTGTCGTGGCCGCGGGCCGAGATCTTCGACCCCACCGGCGAATTCCCGCTGCTGCGGTGGGCCGCACCATTGACCGTCCTCGCAGTGATCGTCGTGGGTATCGCCTGCCTTCCCCACGGCAAAGCCCACCCCAAGCCCGTCACGATCGGAGCCTGAACCACCATGAGCACGGCAACAACGTATTCCGCCAAGGAACACGCGCGATCCCAGGCCACCGTCGCGCCCGCACCCACAGCACCCGAGGGCATTTCGGAACTCAACTGGGCCGAATCGGTGCCCGGCGGAAGTTACACCACCAAGGTCCTCGCCCGCGGAAGCCGACTGCGTCTCGTCGACGTGGACGGTGCTGCCTGCGCCAATCTGTTGCTCTATCGCGTCGACGCACCGTGGGAACGGCTCAACACCGCCGACACCGTCAAGGTTCCGTGGCAGGCGTATCTGAGCGCCGGTCACCCCCTGCTCTCGGACCAGGGTCGGGTGCTGGCGACCATCGTCGACGACACCTCCGGTCACCACGACGCACTGTGCGGTACCACGTCCACGGCGACCAACACCGCCAAATACGGAGTGAGCGGACCACATTCGTCGGCACCGGCAGGGCGTGAACTGTTCACCCTCGCCGCAGCCAAGCACGGACTGGAACCGCGGGACGTGGCACCGTCATTGTCGTTCTTCCACGGCGTCACCGTCGCAGGGGACGGCGCTCTGGTGAGCACCGGCTCGGGCGGACCGGGCCGCTCGGTGGATCTGCTGATCCATCTGCCGGTGATCGTGTTGCTCGCGAACACTGCTCACCCACTGGACCCCAGCCCGGAGTACCCCACGACGACGCTCGATGTACTGGCATGGCGCGCACCGGAGGAGCTGCTCACACTCGACAACACCGAGCCGGAATACCAACGCGCAGTGCAGAACACCGAGAACGCATGGAAGGCAGCGCAATGACTACCAGTGCAGTGATCATCAGAGACGAGATCGCCCCCGCGTTCGGGCCCTGGTCCGCAGTCGTCGAGGCCGGTGACGTCCTGGCGATCGTCGATCTCTACGGTAACCAGGCCGTCGACACCCTGCTGTACGGCGCGCACGATCATTCGCTCCGGTACTCCGCTGCCGCGACGGTCACCGCGCAACGGAACCTGTTCCTCACCACCGGAACCGTTCTGCGCAGCGATGATTCGACACCTCTGATGACGATCATCGACGATGAGGTCGGCAACCACGACACCGTCGGCGGTGCCTGCTCCAAGGAATCGAATACTCTGCGCTACGGCCATCACACCCAGCACCAGCACGCGTGCGTCGAGAACTTCCTCATCGAGGGTTCCAAGTGGGGTCTCGGCAAGCGAGACCTGGCCCCCAACATCAACTTCTTCATGAACGTCCCCGTCGACGCGGACGGCACCCTCGGCATCGTCGACGGTCTGTCGGCTCCCGGAAAGACGCTCTCGTTGCGTGCCGAGATCGACACGCTGGTGTTGGTCTCGAATTGCCCGCAGATCAACAACCCCTGCAACGGATTCGACCCCACCGCGGTGCAGATGATCGTGACGCGATCATGACCGCGACCAAGATGACCGTCCAGCGGCCCGGCATGATCACCACGGTGCAGGACTGGCCAGGACGGGTCGGCTATTGGAAGGTGGGCGTGCCGCCGTCGGGACCGATGGACGATCTGTCGTTCCGGCTCGGCAACACCGCGCTCGGCAACCCCGAGGGTGTACCGGGTCTCGAATCGACCATGGCCGGGCCGGCATTGACGTTCGACGCCGATACCTACGTCTGTGTGACCGGTGCAGCGGTTCCGGTGCGCATCGACGGCCGATCGGCCGCGCAGTGGAAACCGGTCCTGGTTCCCGCCGGTGCCACCCTCGATGTCGGCACCACCACCGGCCACGGGCTGCGGGTGTACGTCCTGATCCAGGGTGGCCTCGACGTCGACGACTACCTCGGCAGCGCAGCCACATTCACGCTCGGTAAGTTCGGCGGACATCGCGGCGGTATCCTGGGCGAGGGTGACATCATCGGACTGGCCGGCCGCTCCGATGACTCCTCCGTCCTCGGGCCGATCCCGATGGAACACCTGCCGGTGCTGACGTCGAGCTGGGACATCGCAGTCACCGAGGGCCCGCACGGCGCACCGGAGTTCTTCACCCGCGACGACATCGACACCCTCTACGCCACCCGCTACGAGGTGCACTTCAACTCCGATCGCACCGGAGTTCGGCTGATCGGACCCAAGCCGCAGTGGGCGCGTGCCGACGGCGGCGAGGCCGGATTGCACCCGTCCAACATCCACGACAACGCCTACAGCGTCGGCGCATTGGACTTCACCGGTGACACCCCGATCCTGCTCGGCCCCGACGGCCCCAGTCTCGGCGGATTCGTCTGTCCTGTCACCGTTGTCGCGGCCGAGCGTTGGAAGCTCGGTCAACTTCGTCCCGGGGACACTATCCGATTCGTGCCGGTTCGAGCTGCAGCCACCGCGCCGCTGGGATCGCTCGGCCTCGCTCGGCGCGCATCACTGCCCGCAGTCTTCTCCGCCGGCGGTGACGGCGACGACGGCGTCATCGCTCGGCGTGACGCCGATACGTGCGTCACCTATCGGCGATCGGGCGACGACAACGTGCTCGTCGAGTACGGCGACATGAAGCTCGACCTCACACTGCGAGCACGGGTACACGCGCTGCACCAGCGGGTAGAGGCCATCGCGCCCCGAGGCCTGCTGGATCTGACCCCCGGCATCCGCTCGCTGCAGGTCAAGGTGAATCCCGATGTGCTGTCGATCGATTCGCTGATGGGCCTGCTCGGCGAGGTCGAGGACGATCTGCCCGCAGCCTCGGAACTCGTTGTTCCCAGCCGCCAGGTTCGGCTCCCGCTGTCGTGGGACGACCCGTCGACCAGGGAAGCGATCCAGCGGTACATGCACGGTGTTCGCGCCGACGCCCCGTGGTGTCCCTGGAACATCGAGTTCATCAGGCGGATGAACGGACTCGATTCCGTCGCAGACGTGTTCGACACTGTGTTCGCGGCGGACTACATGGTTCTCGGGCTCGGTGACGTGTACCTCGGTGCCCCGGTGGCGACCCCGCTGGATCCGCGCCACCGCCTGGTGACGACGAAGTACAACCCGGCACGCACGTGGACGCCGGAGAACGCCGTCGGAATCGGCGGGGCATACCTGTGCATCTACGGCATGGAGGGTCCCGGCGGATACCAGTTCGTCGGCCGAACCACGCAGGTGTGGAACCACAGTGCCGCCTACAGCGGCGGGCCGTTCGAGGAAGGAACCCCGTGGCTGTTGCGGTTCTTCGACCGAATCTCCTGGTACTCGGTCGAACCCGAGGAGCTGATGGACCTGCGCGCCGATCTGGCAGCAGGTCGCGGCGGTGGAGTCGAGATCACCGACGGTGAGTTCTCGCTCGCCGAGCACGAGAGTTTCCTCGAGACCAACGCCGAATCCATCGCCGAGTTCCGCGCGACCCAGGCCGTGGCCTTCGGGGCCGAGCGGGACGCGTGGTCGGCCGCCGGAGAATTCGACAAGAGAGGCAAGATCGATGCTGCCTGAGGTACGGGAACGAGTTCTGCAGGCCTACAAGCGAATCGCGGAGGTCGACCGACCCGAAGTGTGGATCACCCTGCGCGACGAGGACGACGTACTGGCCGAGGCGGTGGCGCTCGAACGTGCACTGGAGGCAGGTGCAGATCTGCCGCTCGCCGGCGTGCTGGTTGCCGTCAAGGACAACATCGACGTCGCCGGTCTGCCCACTACTGCGGCGTGCCCCGAATTCGCCTACACACCAGCAGTCTCCGCCGTCGCCATCGAACGATTGACGAGCCAGGGCGCACTGATACTCGGCAAGACCAACCTGGACCAATTCGCCACCGGACTGGTCGGCACCCGAAGCCCCTACGGAGCAGTGCGCTGTGCCTGGGACCCCACGCTGGTCTCGGGCGGATCCAGTTCCGGCTCGGCAGTGGCGGTGGCACTGGGGATCGCGGACATCGGAATCGGCACCGACACAGCCGGATCCGGGCGAGTCCCCGCCGCGTTCCACGGACTCGTCGGAATCAAGGCGACACTCGGGATTGTGCCGAACACCGGCGTCGTTCCCGCCTGCGCCGACTACGACTGCGTCACCGTGCTCGCCCACGATCTCGACAGTGCCACGGCGGCGATGAAGGTCATGACCGGTCCGACCACCACCGATCCGCGCAGCCGGGCCTGGCCCGCCGACGTTCGACTGGCCGCGTCGCCGGAGCCCCGGGTCGCCGTTCCACGTGCCGCGGATCTGGTATCGCTGAGCCCGGAATACCGTCGGGCATTCGAGGAGACGGTCGCAGGCCTGGCCGACAAGGGCTTCACCCACGTCGAAGTCGACATCTCGGACCTCCTCGATGCGGCCACACTGCTGTACGACGGAGCCATTGTGGCGCAGCGCTATTCGGCCATCGGAGAGTTTCTCGACACCGCGCCGACCGGTGCCGATCCCACGGTCGCTGCCATCGTCCGCGCTGCAGCCGGCCCGTCCGCGCACCGGTACGTGGACGATCTGGACACTCTCGCGCGAGCGAAGACCGCGGCCTGCGCGCTACTGAGCGACGTCGACGGTCTGCTGCTGCCCACCACCACCGAGCACCCGAGCATCGCTGCAGTGCAGGCAGATCCGGTCGGAATCAACCGACGCCTCGGCACGCTCACCAACTTCTGCAACCTGCTCGACATGGCTGCGGTGGCCGTCCCCGGTGCCCCGACGCCAGACGGCACTCCATTCGGAGTCATGTTCGTCGTCCCCGCGTTCGAGGATCAGATCGCCGTCGACCTCGCTGCTCGGCTGAGCGAGACAGAATCACCCTCGTTGATCGACGACGGCATCGAGGTGCTGGCCGTCGGGGCACACCTGCGCGGGTTCCCGGTGCACAGCCAGCTGACCGATCGGGGCGCACGGTTCAGCGGCGAGGTGACGACGTCTGCGGACTATCGACTCGTGGATCTGCACACCACACCGCCCAAGCCCGGTCTGGTGCGCCGCGAACGGGACGGCGCACCCATTGCCGGAGAGCTGTACCGAATGTCCGCTGCGGCGCTCGGCACCTTTCTCGCCGGGTTGCCCGCGCCGATGGGCCTCGGGCCGGTCGAGTTGTCGGACGGACGCTGGGTCACCGGGTTCTGCTGCGCCCACGACGCGGCCGAGAAGGGCACCGACATCACCGAGTACGGCGGTTGGCGTGTCTACCGCGATCAGGGGTTACTATCCTGAGCAGCTGACTATCATCGTGATAGTTACTCGAGGACAGGCGAGACACATGATCACTGATGAGCAACGACGATCGCAGACCTTCTCGTGGGTCGACCCCGCCGAGGTGCTGAAGACTGCGTCCACCATGAGCGGTCTCGACGCCATGCGTGCGCTGGCGAACGGCGAGTTGCCACCTCCGCCCATCGCAGCGCTCATGCAGTTCTCCCCGGTCTCGGTCGAGAACGGCAAGGTGGTGTTCGAGTGCCAACCGTCCGAGGCGCACTACAACCCGATCGGCATGGTGCACGGCGGTCTGGTGTGCACGCTTCTCGACACAGTCCTCGGTTGCGCGGCCCACACCACGCTCCCGGCAGGCACCGGGTACACCTCCATCGACATCAACGTCAGCTACCAACGCCCGGTGCACTCCCACAGCGGACCTTTGACGGCCACCGGGATCGTGGTCAAGAACGGCTCGCGAGTCATCTTCACCGAGGGTTCGGTGGTCGACAACACCGGCAGAGTCGTCGCAACCGGGACGAGCTCCCTGCTGGTCATCGCCGGAAAGTAGCAATGCAGCGTCGTAGTTTTGCGGACATGGAATGCCCCATCGCCGGTGCACTCGAGCAGGTGGGCGAATGGTGGACGTTGCTGATACTGCGGGATGTGCTCGACGGCTTCTCTCGGTTCGACGAGCTGGAGTCCAATCTCGGTATCGCTCCGAACATGTTGGCGCGCAGACTCAAAGGCCTCGTCGACGGCGGGCTCCTGGCCAAGGTGCAATACAGCGAGCGCCCCGCGCGCCACGAGTACGTGCCGACGGCGCGGGCCCGCGAACTCGGCCCGGTCATCGTCGCCCTGTATGCATGGGGAAACAAGCATGTGCCGCAGCAGGATCGGCGGGTGGTCCTGGTGGACGGAGACGGCCGACCGATCGATCCGGTGCTCGTCGATCGCGAGACGGGAAGGACTCTGCGCGAGAGCCACGCGCAGTTCCTGCCGGGCCCGGCTGCATCCGAAGCCGTACGGCAACGGCTGGACCCGGATATGCGAGCCGCGCGTCGATCACGCCGGGAGCGGCCTGCTGCCGTCGGTGGCGACACGCACCGCCAGTAGCCCGAGCACGGTGCCCATGAGGTAGCGCTGCAGCTTCAGCCAGGTGGGCCGGACGGCGAGGAATCGGGCAATCGATCCGGCCAGCACGACGATCGATAGGTTGACCGCGACCGCCACGGCGATCTGCACGCCGCCGAGCGTGAAGCCCTGCAGCAGAAGGCGTCCGGCCGCGGGATCGATGAACTGGGGAATGACCGAGATGTACATGATCGCGATCTTCGGGTTCAGCAGATTGGTCACCAGACCCATCGCGAACAGTCGCCGGTTCGAATCCTGTTGCAGCGCAGTCGGCTCGAAGGCGGATGCCGTTCCGCGTAGGGCCTGCACGGCAAGCCAACCGAGGTAGACCGCTCCGGCGAGCTTGACGGCCGTGTACAGCGCAGGCACGGCCGTAAACACCGCTGCCAGGCCGAAATTGGTCGCCGTCAGGTAGACCAGAAAGCCGACAGCCACACCTGCGAGGGACACCATCCCCGCCCGCCTGCCTTGCGAAATGCTGCGCGAGACGAGGTAGATCATGTTGGGACCCGGTGTCAGAACCAACACGAGGGCGACGGCGAACACGCCGAATACTGCAGACCACGAGACCATACGGTCGACACTTCCCGATAGTGGAACGCCCGGGTAGAGCCAATTACCCTCTTGTGGACACCTATTCGCTTCGCACGATCGAGGCGACCTCGTCACCGATGGCGGCCATGCCGGCTGCCGTCGGGTGCAGTGGCGCAGCGGGGTTCTCCGGGATGACGCCCTCGAAGTACCGCTGATCGACTGCCGCGCAGACATCGTGGCCGACGCTGAGCGCCTCGGTGTCGACGAACTCGGCCCCGTGCTCCTCGGCCTGTGTCTTCAGCGCCTGGTTCATGGCGGTGATGCTGCTCTGGATGTAGTCGGCGTCCTCGGGGAGAACCGGTTGAGTGGGGAAGCAGCCGCCGTCGGGGAGATACGTTCCGTATCCGACGACGAGGATCCGCGCGTCGGGCGCACGCTCGGCCACCGCGTCGAGCATCGCGCCCCAACCCGGAGCCTTGTCCGCGATGGCGGCGGCGACGGTGTCGACACCGCCGGCGGTGAGCCGGTCCTTGCAGACGTTGCCGGTCGAGGAATCCGCGAACGTCAGGCAGCCCACCGCGGTCGAGACGAGCCCGATGTCGTTGCCACCGATCGTCACCGTCACCAGATCGGTCTCGGGCGTCACCGCGTCGAGTTGGACGGGCTGATCACCGCTCGACGTGCTCTGGGGCGTCGAGACGAGGTTCTCGGTCACGGCTCCGCCGCACGTGACGTCGAGGAACGATGCGACCTCGAGCTGAGCGGCGACGACGTGCGGGTAGTTCGAGTCGGATTGCTCGCAGCCCGGTACACCCACCGGCTCCGGAATTCGTGGCCCCGATGCAGCGGAGTCTCCCAACGCGACATAGTTCAGTGCAGCCGAGGCCGGGGCATCCGGGACGTCCGTATCGGGTGCGCTGGGCGAAGAACACGCCCCCAGCAGACTCACGGCAACAGCAATCCCGACGTAGATCCCTGGGTTCCTCACAGGCTCGACGCTACCGCGGCCGGTAACCTCGACCGGGTTGTCCCACGAGTACGTCTACACATCGAAGGAAAGAGACATCTCATGATCACCAACTTCATCAACGCGATCCTGGCCGGCTTCGGCTCCATTTCCGCTGGTAGCAGCGGCTTCGAACTGGCACCGGGAACGCTGCCCTTCGGACTGTAGAGACCGCTCCCATCGCTGTCCGTGCGGTGCCGACGGTTCGTCCGGCACCGCACGGGTACACCGCACACATGACTGATCCGAAGCACGACGAGAACTCTGCCCCCGACGCCGACAAGGACGTGCAGTCCGACCCGGCTGCGGGCACCGATTCCAACGACTGGTCCAGCGAGGGCGGGGCCATCGAAACAGGCCCGGCTACCGACGACGAGCGAACCGACAGCAACTAGCCGAACAAGCGGCGAGGCGCAGATCGCACCGTTCGGACGTCACCGTCGGACACGATGTGCTCCACCGCTTCTCCGCGCGCTCGCATCGCTGGGTCGGCGGTGAAGTCCACGCGGGCATCGCCGAGCCAGTCGATGCCCACGACGATCCCCACGGTTCCCTGGGGAATGCCGCTTCGCCAACGCACGCGTCCCAGATTTCGGATCGCGACGACAGTATCCCCGATTTCGAAATGCCCCATAGCGCCCCCAATGTGTTCCTGCCGATCAGTATTCCGCACCAGAACTGCCTGTTCAAGCGGTAGATCCGCGCTTACAGCGACCGATGGCGACCGTCGGCCCTGCCAACGCGGGGACAAACAGGGCAGCTACCTCGTTTTGTGCGCACGCGCAGGCGTCACGGTATTTTCGTCTTCCATAATTTGCCGTACTGGCAATTTCCCTTGCCAAACGGCCGCGTATGTCCGCACACTGCAGACATGACTTCAGACAACGCACACCCAGCGCCCACCGAGAATGTCCGCGTCGATGCGATCATCGTCGGCGGCGGAGTCGCCGGGCTCAGCGCCGCGGTAGCTCTCGGACGCTCGCGCCGATCCGTGACGATCATCGACGCCGGCGATCCGCGCAACGCTCCGGCCGCCCATTCGCACAACTACCTGACGCGCGACGGCGAATCTCCGCTCGAGCTCGTTCGTCTCGGCCGTATCGAGGCCGAGCACTACGGCGTCCGCATCGTCGACGGCAGCGCGACCTCGGCTGCGCGGACCGACTCCGGGTTCGAGGTGTCCCTCGCCGACGGGACCGTCGTTCGATGCCGTCGCCTCCTGGTCACCACCGGTCTCACCGACATTCTCCCCAGCATCCCCGGGCTCGCCGAGCGCTGGGGCCGAGATGTACTGCACTGCCCGTACTGCCACGGATGGGAAGTCCGAGACCGGGCGATCGGCATCATCGGCAGCGTCATGTCCGGACATCAGGCCCAGATGTGGCGTCAACTGTCGGAGAACGTCACCGTCTTCACCCACACCGCAACGGGATTGAGCCCCGAGGAGCTGACGCGGATGCGCGCCCGCGGGATCGTCGTGGTCGAAGAAGAGATCACGCGAGTCGACGTCGAGAACGACGCCATCGTCGGCGTCACGTTGGCGAACGGCGTCGCCGTCGCGCTCGACGCCGTGGTCGTCGGCCCCAACTTCGCTTCCCGTGCAGACGTTCTCGAATCGTTGGGACTCGACACGACCGAGATGGTGATGAACGGTCATGTCCTCGGCACCTACATCGAGGCCGACCCAGTCGGGGCGACGTCCGTGCCCGGGGTGTGGGTGGCCGGCAACGTGGCGGCACCCATGGACACCGTCGTCGCGGCCTCGGCGGCAGGCGTGAAGGCCGGTGCCGCGATCAACAGTGACCTGATCGAGGAGGACGTCCGGTTCGCCGTCGAGCAGGCCGAAGCAATGGCCTCCTGACATCGGACATCAGCTTCCCAGCGCGGTTGCCAGTGCGCTCTCGATGGCGTCTTTGCGGACCCCGAGTTCGGTCAGGGTGGCATCCTCGTTCTCGAGCAGCGCCAACAGGATGTGCTCGGTGCCGATGTAGTTGTGCCCCAACCGAAGCGCCTCACGGAAGGTCAATTCCAGTGCCTTCTGGGCACCGGCGTCGAATGGGATCAGCGCCGGCAGGGGATCTGCCGGTTCCGGCAGCGTCGCCGTGACCGCGGTACGGATCCGCTCGTCGGTGAGCCCCAGGGCACCCAGCAGCTTCGCGGCGAAGCCCTCGGGCTCACCGAGCAGGCCGAGGATCAGGTGCCCGGTGGTGATGCGATCGTTGCTCGTCGCCCGGGCCTCGTTCTGCGCCCCCACCACCACATTGCGTGCGCGTGGAGTGAAGCGCGAGAAGCCCTGACTGGCGTCGAGTTCGGCCGGGTCGTCGCCGCCCTTGGCCACGAAACGCTTCTGTACCGCCTGCTTGCTGACGCCCATCGACGCTCCGATGGCAGTCCAGGATGCACCGGAGCGGCGCGCACGATCAACGAAGTGGCCGATCAGATGGTCGGCGATGTCGCCGAGCGCATCGGCGGCGATCACCGCGTCGGAGAGTTGATCGAGTGCGTCGGTGTGCACCTTCTCGATGGCGGCGATCAGGTCGTCGAGTCGGACTGGATTGGTGATCTTCGTCGATTCTGTCATGCGTCAACTTTAGGTTGACGGTCGTCGATCGTCAACCCTTGGTTGACGACTGTTCCCCGGGGGCGGTGGAGTCGCGGTTTGTTCGAGGGCAAATAGTGACCCTGATCACCGTTTGTGCAGGCAAAGACGTATATTCACCGATGATGGCGTCAGTCGGGACGGTGCGAGTCCGCACGCGAGGGGAAGTGGGGTCCTTCGATGAATGCGAAGGCCGCTGCACCTTTCGCCGTGCCGTCGGTGCGGACCGCGTTCTTGGCTGCGGTGGCCGTCGTCGCGGTGACGGTGTTCGTCCAGGGCAGTGCCGACGTGCGTGCCGGCGTTCTGGCTGTCGTCGCCGTCGGATCGGTCGTGGCGATCAGTGCGGCAATTCGTCGCTACCGTCCGACCGACGCCCGCTGCTGGTGGGCTCTGTTCGGAGCCTCGGTGCTGTTCATGTTCGGAGTCTCCTTTCGCAGTGACCCGAACGCACTGGATCGATCGTTCTCGCTGCTCCCGGATCTGTTCACTCTCACCGGGTACGCCCTGGTGGGATACGCCCTGTCTCGGTGGATCCGAGACCGCCGGTCGATCGACGACATCACCCCACTCGTCGATGCAGGCCTGATCTTTCTCGGCACGCTGTTCCTGTCGTGGTTGCTGCTGATCTCCCCGGCCCTCGCCCTGCCGCGTTCGCCCGTGTCGACGGTGATGAACGGGATCTATCCGGCGATCGACGCGGCGCTGATCACGTTGACGACATATCTGCTCTTCTCCTCCAAACCCCGCTCCGCCGCGTTGTTCTGGGCGCTGCTCGCCCTGGTGGCTACGTTCGTCGGCGACGTGTCCTACGCCTTCGCGGCGACGACCGACGACGCTCCGTCCTCGGGGTTGCTCGACGGCATCTACCTGTTCGCGTACCTGTCGTTGGCGATGGCAGCGCTCGATCCGTCGATGCGCACGGTGTCGCACCGGCAGACCCCCGCGCCCGCCCACAGCAGCCGTCGGGTGGTCTTCGTGGTGTTGTTGTTGGTGGTCTGCGCGACCGTGCCGCTGCTCGGTTCGGCGGTCTCCACCGGCGACCTGATCGTCCGCTCGCTGTTGCTCGCCTCGATCCTGGTCGGTGCTTTCCTCCGCGGCGAACGCGCCCTGGCCCGAGTGCAGACCGGCGAGGAGCATGCCCGCTACCTCGCGGCACACGATCTGCTCACCGGCCTGCCGAACCGCACGACGCTCGACGCGGAATACGCCCGACACGAACGCGATCGACGCCCCGGACGCACCTGCACGCTGTTCGTCGACCTCGACAACTTCAAGATGGTCAACGATTCGTACGGCCACCGCGTCGGAGACGAGTTGATCGTCGCCGCAGCACGTCGCATCCGCGCGGCCGTCGGTGCTGCCGATACCGTCGTTCGGTATGCCGGCGACGAATTCGTGGTGCTCACCCGCCGCGACCGTTCGGGTTCGGAACTGTTGGCGCGCCGCATCATCGAGCGACTGAGCGAGCCGTTCCCGCTCAGTGCTGCCACCGCCTACGTCTCGGCCTCGGTGGGCATCGCCGACGCCGAACGACTGAACGACGCCATCCGCGAGGCCGACACCGCGATGTATCACGCGAAATCTCTCGGGGCGTCTCGCTACGCGTTCTTCGACGAGTCCTTGCGTGCGCGAGCAACATCGGCGATCGAGACCGCCACCGCGCTCCGCGGCGCGATCCGGCGCGGGGAACTCGAGGTCTACTACCAACCGATCGTCGCGACGAAGTCCCGCAAGACCGTTGTCTACGAGGCGCTCGTACGTTGGAACTGGCAGGGCCGAGTACGGACGCCGAACGAGTTCATCCCGATCGCCGAATCAACGAATCTGATCGAGGAGATCGGTGAGTGGGTACTGCGCACCGCGATCTCCGATCTGGTGACACTGCGCGCGAACGGGCAGGACGTCACCATGTCGGTCAACGTCTCGCCGATGCAGTTGCGCGACGACTCGCTGCCGGGCATCGTCCAACGGGTGCTCGACACCTTCGGTGTCACCGGTGCGGATCTGGCGCTCGAGATCACCGAAGGTGTTCTGATCGACGACATCGGAGCCGCGAAAACCGTGCTCGATCGGCTCGCCGCCATGGGAGTACTCATCGTGCTCGACGATTTCGGCATCGGCTACTCGTCGCTGAACCGGTTGCGCGAGATGCCGATTGCGCTGCTCAAGATCGACAAGTCCTTCGTCCACGAGATCGGCGACTCCGATTCCGACGTGCAGTTGATCCGCGCGATCACTGCCATGGCGTCGGCACTTCCCGTGGCGACCGTGGCCGAGGGGGTCGAGACCGAGGAACAGGCCGCGATCATCGAGCAGCTCGACTGCCGTTTCGCGCAGGGTTATCTTTACGGCAGGCCCGCCCCCATCGCGCATTGGCTTCTCGAATCAGCGCATCAACGGTAAGCACGGTGTTAGCGTCGAGCGGTGTCTGCAACCGGAATGCGCCCTGTTCGCTACACCGCCCTCGCCTGTGCTCTTCTGCTGGTGCCGCTCGTCGCATGCAGCAGTAGCGACGACGCCGGTACCGAGACCGCCGCGGCGGACAGTTGCGTACTCGGTGCCAGTGGCGGCACCCCGGTAGGAAAGGTCCCGAGCACCGGCTCGGGTGACATCTCCACCAATCCGGAAGTGGCGACCGGATATCGGTCGAACATGACTCCGGTCGAGACGCCGTCGTACTCGGTCTCCACCGCCAACCCGGTCTCCACGGAGGCCGCATGCGAGGTACTACGCGACGGCGGCACCGCGGCCGACGCCCTCATCGTGGCGCAGACCGTGCTCGGTCTCGTCGAACCCCAGTCGTCGGGAATCGGCGGCGGAGCGTTTCTGATGTACTACGACGCCGCGTCGGGCGAGGTGCAGAGCTACGACGGTCGCGAGACCGCGCCGATGAGTGCCACCGGCGACTACCTCCGCTACATCGACGACGTCAACCGCACTGTGCCGCAACCGGATGCGCGGTCCAGTGGCCGATCGATCGGTGTGCCGGGCGTTGTGCGCATGCTCGAGCAGGCCCACGAGGATCACGGCGACAAGCCGTGGGGGGATCTGTTCCGACCCGCGATCGAGCTCGCAGACAACGGAATCGAGATCAGCCCGCGCATGGCCTCGTCCATCGCGGACTCGGCACCGAAGCTGGCACTCGACCCGGCGTCCAAGGACTACTTCTTGCAGCCCGACGGAACCGGTAAGCCTGCCGGCACAGTGCTGAACAATCCCGCGATGTCGAAGACGTTGTCCACCATCGCAACCGACGGTGCCGATGCCTTCTACACCGGCGACATCGCCCAGGCGATCGTCGACGCGGCAGCAGATACCACCGCCGGCCGTACCCCGGGGCAGATCACGGTGGACGATCTCGCCGGCTACGAGCCGAAGACCCGTACCGCAGTGTGCACGCCGTACCGCGATCACGACATCTGCGGAATGCCGGGGCCGTCCTCCGGTGGAATCGCGGTGGCGTCGACGATGGGCATTCTGTCGAATTTCGATCTGGCGCAGTACGCCCCGACGGACATGGACGCCGACGGCGGCAAGCCGACCGCCGAGGCCGTGCACCTGATCTCCGAGGCCGAGCGTCTGGCCTACGCCGATCGCGACAAGTACGTCGCGGATCCGGACTTCGTACCCCTACCCGGCGGCTCGCCCGACACCCTGCTCGATCCCGAGTACCTCAGCAGCAGAGCAGGACTGATCGACGAAGGCACGTCGATGGGCACCGCGAAACCGGGCGACTTCGGGCCGGTGCAGTTCGCCTCGTCCACCGATCCCGAGCACGGCACCAGCCACATCTCGATCGTCGACGGAAACGGCAACGCAGCCTCGATGACGACGACCGTCGAGTCGGCCTTCGGCTCGTTCCACATGGTCGACGGCTTTCTGCTCAACAATCAGCTGACCGACTTCTCGGCCGCGCCGGTGGCCGAGGACGGAACTCCCATGGCCAACCGTGTCGAGCCAGGCAAGCGCCCGCGCAGTTCGATGGCCCCGACCCTGGTGTTCGACCGCAGCGACGACGGCACACGCGGAGATCTCGTTCTCGTCGCAGGCTCACCCGGCGGATCGGTGATCATCCAGTTCGTCGTGAAAACACTGGTAGGACTTCTCGATTGGGGAATGGACCCGCAGCAGGCGGTGTCGATGGTCGACTTCGGAGCGGCCAACACCCCGTCCACCAACTACGGCGGCGAACATCCCAACGTGTCCGGAGAGAACGATCCGGTCGTGGTGAAGCTGCGCGAGATGGGCCATCAGGTCTCGGTTGCCGACCAGTCGAGCGGGCTGAGCGCGTTGCAACGCACCGATGGTGGCTGGATCGGCGGAGCGGATCCGCGCCGCGAAGGCGAGGTACTGGGTGGGTAGCGCTCAGCTCACGAATCGATAGCCCATGCCGGTTTCGGTGATCAGATGCACCGGTGCCGCTGGGTCTCGTTCCAACTTCTGGCGTAGTTGGCCGAGATAGATGCGCAGATAATGTGTTTCGCGTTCGTGCCCGGGCCCCCACACGGTACGCAGAATGTCTTTCTGCGACACCAGCTTTCCTTCGTTGCGGACGAGCAGCTCCAACACTCCCCACTCGGTGCGCGTCAGGTGCACGTTCTCGCCCTGTCGAACAACGGTTTTGGCAGCGAGGTCGACGGTGAAGTCCGCGGTCTCGACGATGGGGTCCGGCACCGATTGCGGTCCGCGGCGCAGGGCCGCGCGTAGCCGCGCCAGCAGCTCGTCCATGCCGAACGGCTTGGTCACGAAGTCGTCCGCTCCGGCATCGAGCGCCTCGACGGTGTCGGCCGAGTCGGTGCGCGCCGAGAGCACCAGAATCGGCACATCGGTCCATCCGCGCAGACCTGCTATGACGTCGATCCCGTCGATGTCGGGCAGACCGAGGTCCAGAATCACGATGTCCGGATGAAAGTTCGCGGCCACCCGCAGTGCTTCCCCACCCGTAGCCGCGCTGACGACCTCGAATCCGCGGACGTTCAGATTGATCCGCAGCGCCCGCACGATCTGCGGTTCGTCGTCGACGACGAGCGCCCGTACCTTCACCTGCTCGCCGCCTTCAACTCGACCGTCATCGTCAGCCCTCCGCCGACGGTGTCCGACGCCGTGACGGTACCGCCCATGGCCCGCACGAATCCTCGCACCACCGACAAGCCGAGTCCGACGCCCACCGAATTGTCGCGATCGCCGAGGCGTTGGAACGCGTCGAACATCGTCGCCTCGGCCCCGACGGTGATACCGGGGCCGTGGTCGACGACGGAGATGGCGGCGAGATCACCGTGCACTGCGGCACGCACGGTGATCTCGCCGGTAGGGGCGTAGCGGGCACTGTTGGCCACCAGGTTCGCGAGCACTCGTTCGAGCAGTCCCGGATCGGCGAGCACTTCGACGTCGCCCACCTCGACCCGTACCCGCTCGTCGGCCCCCACCAGCGCGCCTGCCAGTACGTCGTCGACGAAGACGGGACGCAGACTCGGTTGCACCACACCGGCTTGCAGCCGCGACGAGTCGAGCAGATTGGTCACCAGTGCCGTCAACTGGTCGGCCGACTCGTCGATGGTGGCGAGCAGTTCGTCGGTGTCCTCGGGCGAGAACTGAACGTCGGTGCTGCGCAGCGACGACGACGCTGCCTTGACAGCCGACAGCGGCGTCCGCAGATCGTGGCTGACGGCCGAGAGCAATGCTCGACGCAATGCGTCGGCCTCGGCGAGTGCGTTGGCGCGGCTGGCTTCCTCGGCGAGCCGGGCTTGGCGCACCATGCCCGCGGCTTGGTTGGCCACGGCTGCGAGGACGCGGCGATCGTGGGCGCGGGTACGTTCGCCGACGAGCAGCAGCGTGAAATCGCCCGCGTCGATTTCGGTGTCGGCCCCGTTGCGATCGGTCGGCGGGTGTTCGCCCGAGCTGCCCACGATGGATCGGGACTGGTTGTCCCACAGTGCGACGCCGGACTGGCGATACGTCTCCCGTGCGCGCTCGAGCAGCGCGCCCAGATCGGCACCGCGAAGGACGGACCCTGCGAACAGGGTCAACAGTTCGGCTTCCTGCGTCGCGCGCCGTGCCTGACGCGTCCGCCGAGCAGCCGCATCCACCAAGGCCGCCACCGCGACAGCGACCAACAGCAGCACGACGGTCACGACGAAGTTGTCCGGCTCGGCGATCGTCAGGCTGTATCTGGGTGTGGTGAAGAAATAGTTCAGCAAAAATCCTGCGATCAGCGCCGAGAGTGCTGCCGGAGCAACACCTCCGAGCAGCGCCACACACAGCACCACCATGAAGAACAGGGCGCTCTCACCGCTGGAATCGAAATCGGGACCGACCGTGCTCAGCACCGCCGCGGCAAGGCAGGGCACCAGCACCGCGGCGAGCCAGGCGATCACCCGTCGACGACCCGAATCGACCTGCAGACTCCGCCGACGGGCCTGCTCGGCGTGAGTGACCATGTGCACGTCGATCTTTCCGGAGTTCTGCACGACGGCCGCGCCGATACCCTCGTCGAGAATGCGGGCGGCGCGTGACCGTCTCGAGGTACCGATCACCAACTGGGTGGCGTTCACTCCGCGGGCGAAATCGAGCAGAGTGGTGGGCACGTCGTCCCCGACGACGCTGTGCACACTCGCACCGAGGCCGGCGGCGAGCTTACGCACGGAACCCATCTGCGGTGCGGACACGCCCATGAGGCCGTCTCCGCGAACGATGTGCAGCACCATCAGTTCGGCACTCGACTTCGAGGCGATCCGGCTCGCCCGCCGCAGCAGGGTTTCCGACTCGGGGCCGCCCGTCACCGCGACCACCACCCGCTCGCGCGCCTCCCAGGTATCGGTGATGCGATTGTCCTTGCGGTACTTCACCAATGCGGCGTCGACCTGATCGGCGATCCACAGCAGTGCGAGCTCGCGCAGAGCCGTCAGATTGCCGCCGCGGAAGTAGTTGCTCAGCGCGGCGTCCACCTTGTCGGCGGCGTAGACGTTGCCGTGCCGCAGCCTGCTCCGCAGCGCCTCGGGTGTGATGTCGACCAGCTCGACTTCGTCGGCGGCCCGAACCACGCTGTCGGGAACCGTCTCTCGCTGCGGAACACCGGTGATCTGCTGCACCACGTCGTTCAGAGATTCGAGGTGCTGCACATTGAGGGTGGAGATGACATCGATGCCCGCGTCGAGCAGCACTTCGACGTCCTGCCAACGCTTGTCGTGGACGCTGCCCGGAGTGTTGGTGTGCGCCAGCTCGTCGACGAGCACCACCTCGGGACGACGCGTCAGGACCGCGTCGAGATCGAGTTCCTGCGCCGAGGCTCCTCGGTAACGGACGGTGGCCATCGGCAGGACTTCGATTCCCTCGAGCGCCTCGATGGTTCGCGCCCGCCCGTGGGTTTCGACGACGGCCGCGACCACGTCACGTCCGCGATCCTGCAGCCGACGAGCTTCGCCGAGCATGGCGAAAGTCTTACCGACGCCGGGTGCGGCACCGAGGTAGATCCGCAGCTCACCCCTGTCCGCCACAGCCTGTCTCCTCACCCGGCCGGTATGCGTCCCGCAGTGCCAGGTTCAACTCCGGGACATTCACCGCTTCGGCACCGAGTACACCGTACTGCGGGCCGCGGGTGTACTGGTCGACCAGAGCCTCCACCTCGCTCACCGGCGCGCCGTTGACCTGCGCCACCCGGGCGACCTGGAGCGCCGCGTAGGCGGGACTGATGTCGGGATCGATACCGGATCCGGAGCCGGTGACGGCGTCGGCCGGAATCACGGACGGGTCGACGTTCTCCCGGGCGGCGATCGCGGCCCGGCGCTGCTCGACGAACGACGCGAGTACCTCGCTCGACGGGCCCTGATTGGTCGGCAGTGCGGCGGCCGGATCACCGGGAGCGAACGCATCGTCGTCCGATACCGAGCCCGTAACGCGGGTGTGGAAGAACGGATCCGGCTCTCCCGGAGCAACCTGCGGATCGACGCCGATCAACGAGCTTCCGACGACGCAGCCCTGTGCGTCACGCAGCGGCGACCCCTCGGCGGAGTCGGTGCCGATGCGGCTGATGCCCCAGACCACAGCCGGATAGGCGATGCCGAGGATCACGGTGAGCGCCAGCAGCACTGCGAAGCCGGCGACGACCTGACGGAGAAATCCCTGTACGAAACGCATGGTCAGCCAATCCCTGGAATGAGTCGAACGAGCAGGTCGATGAGCCAGATACCGACGAACGGACTGATGACGCCGCCGACGCCGTAGACGAGCAGGTTCCGCCGCAGCAACGCAGCTGCGGACGCCGGGGTGTATCGAACCCCTTTGAGTGCCAACGGAATCAGCGCCACGATGACGAGCGCATTGAAGATCACCGCGGACAGGATCGCCGATTCCGGGGTCGCCAGGTGCATGATGTTGAGCCCGCCCAGCTGGGGGTAGACGGTGGAGAACATCGCCGGCAGAATCGCGAAGTACTTCGCCAGGTCGTTGGCCAACGAAAACGTCGTCAGAGCACCGCGAGTGATGAGCAACTGCTTACCGATCTCGACGATCTCGATCAGTTTGGTCGGGTCGGAATCGAGGTCCACCATGTTGCCGGCTTCCTTGGCGGCCGAGGTACCGGTGTTCATCGCGACGCCGACGTCGGCCTGCGCGAGAGCCGGGGCGTCGTTGGTGCCGTCGCCGGTCATCGCAACGAGCCTGCCGCCTTCCTGCTCCTGTCGGATGAGCGTGAGCTTGTCCTCCGGGGTGGCCTCGGCCAGGTAGTCGTCGACACCTGCCTCGGCGGCAATGGCTTTGGCGGTCAACGGATTGTCGCCGGTCACCATCACGGTTCGGATGCCCATGGCCCGCAGCTGAGCGAACCGTTCGGCAATGCCGGGCTTGACGACGTCCGAGAGCTCGACGACACCGAGAGCGCGAGCTGCAGAACCGGTTTCACGTACCGCAACCACCAGCGGAGTGCCGCCGTTCTGGGCGATCTCGTGCACGGTACCGTCCAGATCCGCGGTGCCGCCGCCGTCGCGAATCCAGCTGTAGACCGAATCCGCTGCACCCTTGCGGATCTCCATGCCCGGTAGATCCAATCCGCTCATCCGAGTTTGCGCCGTGAACGCCACGAACTCGCCACGCTCGGATTCGCCTTCTGCCGTGACGGAGTCGAAGTCTCGCTCGACCAGTTCGACGATGCTGCGTCCCTCGGGGGTGCCGTCGGCCAGCGACGAGAGCCGAGCCGCACGAGCCAATTCGGCGGCGTCGATGCCCGTCGCCGGATGCAGGCCGGTGGCGCGGCGGTTACCGAAGGTGATGGTGCCGGTCTTGTCCATCAGCAGGGTGTCGATGTCGCCCGCCGCCTCCACGGCCCGGCCGGACATCGCGAGGACGTTGCGCTGCACCAACCGGTCCATGCCCGCGATACCGATGGCCGAGAGCAGTGCCCCGATGGTCGTGGGGATCAGACAGACGAGCAGGGCAATCAGCTGGATTGGATCCTGTTGCTGTCCCGAGTAATTCGACATAGGACCGATGGCGACGACAGCGAAGAGAAACACGATGGTCAGCGACGCGAGCAGGATGTTCAGGGCGATCTCGTTCGGCGTCTTCTGCCGCGCGGCACCCTCGACGAGTGCGATCATTCGATCGACGAACGTCTCGCCCTGTGCTGCAGTGATTTTCACGACGATCTCGTCGGACAGCACGATCGTACCGCCGGTGACGGCCGACCGGTCGCCTCCGGATTCACGGACCACGGGAGCCGATTCACCGGTGATGGCCGATTCGTCGACGGTCGCAATCCCTTCGATGACGTCGCCGTCGCCGGGAATGACCTCACCGGCCGAGACGACGACCTCGTCACCGACCTTCAATTCGGCACCGGCCACCTCGGTGATCACGAACTCGGTTCCCGACGCCGTGCGTCGTCGAGCAGTAGTGTCTTGCTTCACCTTTCGCAGGCTGGCTGCCTGCGCCTTTCCGCGGCCTTCGGCGACGGATTCGGCGAGGTTCGCGAACAGCACCGTGAACCACAGCCAGCCGGTGACGAACCAGGCGAACACCGACGGCTGAGCGATCGACAGAATCGTCGTGACGATCGAACCGAGGAAGACGACGAACATGACCGGGTTTCGGGCGAGGTGGCGCGGATCGAGTTTGCGGAACGCGCCGGGTAGAGCGGTGTTCAGTGACAGGTTCATTGCATGGCCTCTGCTATGGGTCCGAGAGCAAGTGCGGGGAAGAAGGTGAGGGCCGCGACCAGGATCGAGGTACCGATCAGCAGCGTGCCGAACAACGGTCCATCGGTGGGCAGGGTGCCGGCGTTGGGCGCGCTGCGTTTGGTCGTCGCCAGCGAACCGGCCAGGGCCAGTACGAAGACGATCGGCAGAAAGCGGCCGAGCAGCATCGCGATACCGAGGGAGATCTGGAACCAGTCGCTCGTCACCGTCAGGCCGCCGAAAGCGCTGCCGTTGTTGTTCGATGCCGATGCGTAGGCGTAGAGCACCTCGGTGAATCCGTGGATGCCGGGGTTGCCCTGGTAGCTCGTCGTCGATTCGAGTATCACCGTGATCGACGTGCCGACGAGCACGAGGATCGGCATCACGAGAACCGAGAGCGCGGCCATCGTGATCGCCCGTCGGCCCAGCTTCTTACCGAGGAATTCCGGAGTTCGGCCGACGAGCAGACCACCGACGAAGACGGCGATGACCGCGAGCACCAGCAATCCGTACAGGCCGGTGCCGACGCCACCGGGTGCGATCTCGCCGAACAACATGTTCAGCAACACGGCTCCGCCGCCCAGCGCAGACATACTGTCGTGCGCCGAATTGACTGCACCGGTGGATGTTCCGGTGGTGGAGACCGCGAACAGTGCCGACGCCGGGATGCCGAAGCGAACTTCCTTGCCTTCCATCATCGCGCCCGCGGCTGTTGCTGCGACTCCACGGGTACCGGATTCGGCGAACAACGTCACCGCCAACAGCGTGGCCCACAGCGTTGCCATCACCGCCAACAGAGTCAGTCCCTGCTTACGGTTACCGATCATCGTGCCGAACGTACGAGTGAGGGCCACTGGGATCAGCAGCAACGAGATGATCTGCACGATATTGGTCAGTGGTGTCGGGTTCTCGAACGGATGCGCCGAGTTGGCCGCCAGAATGCCACCACCGTTGGTGCCGATCTCCTTGATCGCCTCCTGCGAGGCAACGGGCGCAAGCGCATTGGTGACCGTCTGCCCATCGAGGCCGGTGGAGGTGAAGCCGGTCGAGAACGACATGACCGTGCCCTGAGCCAGCATGATCACCGCGACGAGAACGGAGAGCGGCAGCAGAATGCGGAGCGTCCCACGCGTGAGGTCGACCCAGAAATTGCCGAGCTCACCGCCCGTCGACACCCGAACGAAGCCGCGCACGACGGCAATCGCCACCGCGAGACCGACTGCAGCAGAGACGAAGTTCTGCACCGCGAGCCCCAGCGGCTGCGTCAGATTCGACAGCGTGGTCTCGGGAACGTACGACTGCCAGTTGGTGTTGGTGACGAACGACGCCGCAGTGTTGAACGCCATCGCCGGACTCACCCCCGACAGGCCGCCGTTCAGCGGAAGCACACCCTGAATTCGCTGCAGTACGAACAGGAATACGACCCCGGCGAACGAGAACCCCAGCAGGCTGGTGGAATAGCCGACCCAGGTCTGCTCCGACGACGAGTTCACCCGGGCCACCCGATAGAGCAGACTCTCGACTCGAGTGTCGTGGGTCGAACCGAACACCCGGGCCATGTAGTCACCGAGCGGCACGTACGCCGCCGCCAACACGACGATGACCACAGCGATCTGAAGACCGGCTAAAAGAGCAGGATTCATGGCGGCGTCAGAACCTCTCCGGATCGAGAAGAGCGACGAACAGGTAGACCGCGACGAACGCAGCCACCGTGAGACAGAGCAATTCGGTCATTGCTCGATCTTGAATCCCACCACCGAGCGAAAACGCGTTCCTTACGCTTTCCTACGCTCACGACCTGCGGTCATGACGGAGTTTTTACGCCAGCGCTCCTCGGGCAACCGCGATCCGCTAGCGCTCCTCGGACAACCGCGATCCGCTAGCGCTCCTCGGACAACCGCGATCCGCTAGCGCTCCTCGATGTCGTCGACGCGGATTTCGACCGCATCCCTGTCGAGGGTGACGCCGAGCAGGTCCGCAACCACGTCGATGGCGATAGATGCCAGTTCTTCGCCCGCCGCCTGCAGATCGTCGCCGTACACGCCGATCACCGCGACGAACAGACCTGTGCAGGCGTGATCGTCGAGATCGAGATCGATCTCGGTGGGCTGCGCCCCGTGTACGCCCGCGAGAGCACGGCGCAGCGTCGTCTTGACGATGTGATCGCTGATCCGCAGCGAGTCCCGTGGATCGGCGGGTGAGCCGACCGGGAAGGCGCTGTCTATCGGCCAGGTGCGACGCGTCGTATTGCGCACCTTCGCAAGGATGGACGAGCTGATGTCCACCCAATTCGGTTCCTGCGGTGCCTCCCGAAGCTCGGTGGCAGCACGCGCGAGAACCGCATTCGGTTCTACCGGGTTCGCCATGTCGCCAACCTTTCGCTCAATGTTGCTCGTGCTCTGGTCAATTGACCTCGTACTGCTCCTGCGGACAACGTCATGATCGCGCCGATCTCCGGATGGGTCAGGCCCTCGACCTCCCGAAGCAACCAGCAGGCCCGCTGCCGATAGGGCAACTCCGCGAGAGCCACACCCAATTCGGTCATGAAGCTGTCTGCTTCGACGTCCGCCGCGGGATCACTTCCCGCGCCCGTGCTCTTGCGCTCGAATACCCAGTCTTCCGCAGGAGGAACGCTACGACGCCGACGATGATCTATCACCTTGTGCGAGACCAACGAGAACAGCCAGGTGCGCAGGGCCGAATCGCCACGGAAGTTGTCGAGCCCCTTCCACGCTGCGACGAACGCGTCCTGCACCACCTCCTCTGCTGCACCCTGATCGGACAGCATGTTTCGGGCGTACCGAAACATCTCCGGTCCGTATCGGCCCACGATCTCCTCGAACGCATCCGTCTCGCCGAGCGCGGCTGCGCCGACGAGTACGCGGTCCGACGCATCTCTCCACTCCATCGGGCCCCCCAGACGTAATCTATGACGTAGGTCACTTTATTTGTACGTGCGTTTCGGTGATCGAGCTACGACCAACTCCTGACACACACTGTGCACCACTACTCAGCGAAGAGAGGCAGTCATGAGCTCCACGACGGACACCAAGGCAACCGTATCCGCAGCAGGCGAAGGCAAGACCGACATCACCACGAAGTCGGATTCCGTGCTCGTCAGCTCGCAGGGCCGCACCACCATTGCCGATACCGTCGTCTCGAAGATCGCCGGCATCGCCACCCGTGAGGTCCAGGGCGTACACGCCGTCGGCGGCGGCGCGAGCCGCGCGATCGGTGCCCTGCGCGAGCGCATCCCGGGTGCCCGCGTCAACCAGTCGCAGGGCGTCTCCGTCGAGGTCGGCGAGCGTCAGGCAGCGGTCGACATCGACATCGTCGCCGATTACGGCGTCTCCATCGCAGACCTCGCAGCAGGCATCCGCCGCAACGTCATCAACGCCGTCGAGCGTATGACGGGCCTGGAGGTCACCGAGGTCAACATCGTCGTTCACGACATCTTCCTCGACGACGGCTCGGACGAAGAGGAGACCACCGAGACCGCCTCCACCCGAGTGCAGTGACCGACCCGAACCCGACGGACCGTGACAAGTCCGAGGACATCGCCGACGCCGTACTGGCGATCGACGGTGTCGTCGGGCTGCACGGCGGCATGTTCGGCGAGGCTGCGACCTATTTACCCGGACGCCGCGTCGCCGGCGTCCGGATCGCAGACGACGGCACCGAGGTACACGTCACTCTCCAATTCGGCGTCGCCGTACGGGAGACCGCCGAGGCAGTGCGTAGCACCGTCGCGGCAATGGTCGACGGGCCCGTGCACGTCACCGTCGAGGACGTCGTGCGGGTCTGAATTGTGCGAGTCTGACCAGGTGAACGAGCATTCAGCGCGCGACCGGGCCGCCGAGTACAAGGCGGCCCGGCGCGCTGTGGCCCGAGAACACCACCCCGACATCGGTGGTGATCCCGCCCGGTACATGGCAGAGCTGGCCGAAGTCGACCGCCGGTTCGCCGTACTTCCGTCGACTCCGATCAACACTGCCAGCGCACCGACAGCGTTCCGTTCGTCCTCGGTACCGACTCCACTGCGCACATTGCCGAAACGCATCGCCCGGCTCCGCAAACGCGTCACTCGACGCAACTACTTCGACATCTGAACCCTCGACATCCGACACCTCGGATTCCGAACACTCTGACTGGAGATCAAGACCATGACCACTGCAACCATCGGTTTGTTCGTGGGACTTCTGCTGGCCATCGCCGCAGCAGCCGGCGGCTTCACCGGCTTCCTCATCGCCATCGTCCTCGGCGGACTCGGCTTCTTCGTCGGCCGCTACATCGACGGTGAACTCGACCTGAACTCGATCATGCGTGGTCGCGGTCGTGACTGACACAGCAGAGACACCGGCAGCCCCGGGGACGCTCGCGGACCCCGGCGAGCGCGGTTCCCTCGAAATCAAGCACAAAGCAGTCGAACGCCTGGCCGTCCTGGCAGCCCGAGGCACCGACTCCGTCACCGACCGCCAGCCCGGACTGCACCTCCTCGGCGGGCGTGATCTGCCGAAGGCCAATGTGACGATCACCGGCGAGCGCGTGCGAGCGAAGGTCTCCGTCGGAGTCACCTGGCCCTCCCCGTTGGCGAAGGTGGCTGCGAACGTTCGCGCCGCTGTAGCCCGAGATCTGTCCGAACTGGGTATCTACACCGTCGACCGAGTCGACGTCACCGTCGAATGCGTACCGGCCGAGCCCACCAGCGAAGAAGGGAGAGTGCAGTGAAAGACGAAGCCAGCAAGAAGCCGGTGGCCAACCCCACCGCAGCTGTTCCGGCCGTCCTGTTCGCTCTCGTTCTCATCGCCGCCGGAGTCGTGCTCGGCCGCGAGGCGCTGCTGAAGCTGGGCGCTCTCGACGGCTCCGAGTGGGTCGGCCCGGCCGCGTCGAACCTCGATGGGCTCACCGCTCAGCAGTGGATGCTGCCCGCCGGTATCGCCGCGGTCGTCGTCGGATTCGTTCTCGTGTTCGTGGCACTTCGCCCACGTCGTCGTACGCACCGTGCCCTCACCGAACAGGGCGTCTGGCTTCGTAAGGGCGACGTCGCTGCCGTAGCTCGATCTGCCGCCCTCGACTCTGTCGGCGTCGACACAGCTTCTGCCAAGGCAGGCAACAAGAAGGTCACCGTCGCCGTATCCACCGTGGACGGTACCGACACCTCGGCACTGAAGTCCGCGGTCGTGACGTCGGTGGACAACGCCCTCCGCCCACTCGCGTCGGCACCCAAGGTCCGCACCCGAGTGCGAACGACAGGACAGGCCTCATGAAAGGACGGCAGCTGTGAAACGCGCAACCGCATCGCTCGACCGCACCGGCACAGCCGTCGTCGGGCTTGCTCTGATCGCTCTCGGCGGCGGAGCCATCGCGTGGGAACGCGGCGAGCTTACCGGCCGCGACCGTCTGGACGCCGCGTTCGTCGACACCGCCGTCGACGCCGGTTGGTGGCCCTGGGCTCTCGGTGTGGCCGCGGTCGTGCTGATCCTGTTGGGTCTGTGGTGGTTGCTCGCGCACCTGCCGCGACGATCGGTCGGGACCGTGGCCTTCGAATCCACGTCGGCCGACGTCGCGAACATGGACGGAGAGCATGTCGACGGCAGGCTCAGCGTCGACCTGGGCACCGCGGCCCGTAGTGCAGCAAAGTCGCTGGCAGGTCACGACGGCGTTGTCACGGCCTCGGGTCGTTCGGTCTCGGACAGGGGACAGCGAGTGGTAGAGATCGTCGCCACGCTCGATCCGGCCGTCACGTCCCTCGAGCGGGTGTCCGACGCCGCAGCACGGACCCGCGACGATATCGTGACCGCGCTCGACGGAACTCCAGCCAAGGTTCGAATCCTGTTGCAGTGCGGAAAGTCTCGCAAGCAGTCGACGCGCGTCAGCTGACACCGGAGAACTCGATCTCCCCGATCAGACCGTGGTGGTCCGATCCCGGGAGGTCGATTCTTTCCAGTGATCGGGCATGCCCGGAATTGGTGAGAATGTGGTCGATGCCGACAACAGCGGGAGTTCCCTTGTCCGTGGGATAGGTCGGAATCAGCCCCATCCCCAATTGTGCTGCGGCATCGGAATATCCGGCGTCGAGCAGATTCCTGAACTTCTTGTGCGAATACGTGGTGTTGAAATCACCGCTGACGATGACGGGGCCGCTGGCAGACACCGCCTCCAGATCGCCACGGAGCGTGTCGAGTTCGGCGGTCCAGATATCGGCCGGGGTGATGTACGCGGGGCCGGGATGGACGGCCAGCAGCGTCACCGGCTCCGATCCGGGAACGTCGATGGCGGTGGCCAGGTTCACCGGCCCGTAGCCGTCCAGTTCGCGGTTGTCGGACAGCGGTATGCGACTGTAGATTCCGGCTCCTCCGCCGCCCGTCGGCAACGCGCGCAGGTAGCTGTACGGAAAGAGCTGCTCCATGCCGGCGTCCCGTAGCCCGATCACCGACGCATCGGTCAGCTCTTGGATTGTGACGACGTCGACGGCGTTGTCGCGTGCCGATCCGACGACGACCGACGGATCCGCGCTACCCACCATCAGGTTGGCCTGCATCACCCGCAGCCGGACGGCATCGCCGCTCGCGTCGTCCTGGGATGCCGCGTCGGCCATGTACAGAGGTGCGTACGCCACTGCGGCTGCTGCCAACACGACCGCGGATACCGCCGCCAGAATCCATTGCCTGCCGATCAGCGCGACGACAGCACCGACCACGACAGCGATGAGCATCAGGGGAACGAACGATGCCAGCGCGATCAGAACGTTGATGCGGGTATCGGTGTAGTACGCGCCCATCGCGACCAATCCGGTGACGATGCCCAGCGTCGCGATCGTTCCGGTGAGAATCCGTATCCAGGTTCGCTGCATCGCACCGAGAGTAGCTACGCCCTGACGCCGACGGTCAATGCTCGGACGGTTGTCCAGGTCAGCGACATCAAGCCCCGTACTGCCGCGATCGAGAACGCCGTCGACCACACCGTTTTGGTCGCCGGCTCGGCGACGGGAAGCCCGGCGAATCGATCCGCGAGCCAATCGAGGGTCAGGGGCGCACTGAGCGGATGCAGCGACAGGTGCTCGCTCAATCGATCTCGCAGGTAGGTCACGTGTGCGCCGGCTTCGAGGTACCGGTCGACCTGGCCGTCGACGTCGTCGACGGCAATGATCTGGTCGTGCACGGCCTGCACGACCAGCAGCGGTATCGACGGCGCAGTGCGACCGGGCTGGATGTCCTGGAACACCTGCACGATCTCGGGCAACGCGAGCAGGTCGGCGAGCGGAATGTCGATGTAGTTGTCCAGGTCGTGCCGGGCCAGGCGTCGGACGGCGCGGACGGTCGTCATGGATTCGACGGAATCGAGAATGCGCATTCCGTCCTCGCTGACGTACTGACGCACCACGCGATCGAGATCGGGGTAGGTGCGTCGCAGTCCCGCGACAACCAGCGTCGGCAGAGCCGCGTGCAGCGTCGCGTTGAGCCTGGTGAACGCAGAACCCGGATCGCCGACGGGGGAGCCGAGGGCGGCACCGACGAGCTCGAGCTCCGGCGCGTACTCGGGGGCCATTTCTGCGGCCCACGACGTCGCGAGCCCGCCGCCCGAATATCCCCACAATGCGACGGGTGTGCTCTCGTGCAGTTCCAACGACTCGAACGACAGCGCCGCGCGGATTGCGTCGAGTGTGCAGAATCCTGGTTCCTGCGGCGACCCCCAATGTCCGTCCGGTCCCTCGTGGTCGGGGATCGAGATGGTCCATCCGCGGCGAAGGGCATGCAGAACCAGCAGGAACTCGAACTGAGGAACTGCGCCGAGGGCCTTCGAGCCGCGTCGAAGCGCGTAGGACGGAAAACACGAGGACGCGACGCCGTCGATGGCGCACTGGTACGAGAGCAACACCGGTTCGCCATCGTGCGGCCTCAGCACCGTCGTCACACTGGCCTGCGGTAAACCGCCCAGATCGGCGGTTCGGTAGAGCAGCTGCCACGCGTCGACTCGCTGGCGCACGTGGCCGAACATCGCGACCTCGACCGGCCTCACCTTGAGGATCGTCCCCGGTAGAGCTGCTTCGTAACCCTCGGGCGCGGCGTAGAACGGGTCGTTCTCAGGCCTGGTTGCATCCTCGCAGCTCGGCCATGGTTCCACCGGCCAGGACTGTTCGTCCGCCATCGATCTGTCGACGCTCATATCCCACCGCTTCTTGTCCGAGTCTCTTCGTCACACTAACTTGCCCTGAACGGGCCCTTTTCATGCAGCCTGCTGCCAGTTGGTGATCAGAACGTCGGTCGCGTAGCTCAGGTCGAGGCCTTCCCCGCCCCAGTTCGGGACAATGGCGTCGGGTTCGATGTGCTGATATCGCCGCCGGAGGACCTCGGCATCTCCGGACAACGCCGGCGCGTGAACCATCTCTCCTCCCGATGGGTGCCGGAACGTGAATCGTTGGTGGCCGAGGGATTCGATGAAGAAGTAGCCGTCGTGCAGTGCTCGATGGTGTTCGCCGCACAGGAGAACCAGGTTGTCGAGCGACGTCGCACCTCCCCGCGAGCGGTAGGTGACGTGGTGAGCATGCAGAAATCGGGTGCGCCCGCATCCGGGCACCGAGCAGCATCGATCGCGAATGATCAACTGACGCAGCTGGGTTCGGCTCGGAGCTTTGGCAGTAGTACTCCACCGCACCGTTTTTCCCAACCGGCCGTGACCGACGACTCGCATGACCGACGAACACAACACCTGAGCGAGAGTTTCGTCGTCGAGCCCGGGCCCGTCATCGAAATGAGCATGATCGCACCCGGCTTCGGTGCTGTCTCCGAGGTGTACCAACACGTCCGCGGCAGGTGAGACGACCGGTGAATCGATGGCGTCGCACACCATCTCCGCCATCGCGACGAGCGCAGGAACCGGATTCGCCGGTGCCGGGGCCGACCGGTCACCCTCGGATTCCACCTCGGTGCGGGTGCGCTCGTACTCGGCCCTGGTCACAGCGGCCAGAAATCGCTTGCCGTCCTCGGGCCGAAAGCGCGCCGTCACCACGAGCGAGCCGTCCTCGTCGTCCCAGCGCCACCGTCCCACACACGGATCGAGGTCGACGCCGTTGCCTCTGGTCGGCCGCATCGCCTTCTTCAGACCACGGCAGAGACGTTCGATGTGCGCGGCGGGTGCATCGAGCGCCTTCTGCAGCAGTGACGCTTCGTTGTCGGCGGTGGCAACACGGGTCATCGCGCGCACCTTCGAGTACGACACCGTGCCGCTCAGGTACGCAGAGGTGATCAACGGCAGCTCGCGCATCGCCTTGGCCACCCGCACCTGCTCACGGGCAGTATGCAGATCGACTCCGGCGCGCCAGGACAACCAGTGCGCACAGGACCTCGTCTCCCACACGGCCCACCCACGTCGAGCATCGAACTCACCGACCAGGATCAGATACTGCGCAGATGCAGCCGCGATCTGGCCCGCCAGCGCGCATATCTCCGTCTCGATGTCTGCAATCTCGACCATGAATGCCCCCACCCGTCGAATGTATGTTCGACGACAGTACGACGAGGTACCGACAAGAACGCCGAGGAACCGACGCACCCGTCCCCGCGGGGACGCTGTCGGGGTTGCTTTCTCGCCCACGGGCCCGATACTGAGCAGCAGATGCTGGATCCGACGGAAAGTGGGTGTGGCCATGAACGGTTCGGACACCTGGGGCATCCCCAGCACAGACTTTCTCCGCTGGTACCTGCTCGCGGCCGTTCTCGCGATACTCCTGACGATGGCGGGGAACTGGATAGCCGCTCACCGATCGGCCCCGGTGACGTCGGCAGGCCGCGTGCTCACGCCACCCGAAGTAGGTGTGCTCACCAGCGACTCCCAGGCAGTGATGGCGTCGTTGGCCATACTTCGCGGTGCCGAGATCATCGACTCGCAAGGAAGAAAGCGCCGCGAGCTGAGCGCCATCGAGCGCTCACAGCTGGACTGGTTCACCCGCACCGTTCTCGAACGCCTCGGTGGCGGTAAGGCCCCTCTGGTTCGCTCCCGACTGGTGGCGAACATGTCCGGCACATGTGCGCAACTGCGGAGCACTCTCGTCGACGAGGGTCTGCTGCACGGCGCACGCGGCTCCGCCGGCACACGGGTGTTCCCGGTGCTCTTCGTCATCGCAGTCGGAATTGCTCGCATCGTCGCCGGAACCGCGAACGGCAAGCCCGTCTGGTTCCTCTTCGCGATCGTGCTCGTCCTGTTCGCGGCGCTGCCGATTCTGCTTCGTCGACGCCGGCGAACAGCTGCGGGCGACACCGAACTGCGCCGGCTCCGCGCCGAGAACGACTACCTTTCACCCCGGGCGCGACCGTCCTTCACCGCCTACGGGCCGACTCGTGCCGGAATGTCGGCAGCCATCTTCGGAGCAGGGGCCCTGCTGATGCTCGATCCGGCGATGGCCGGTGCACTCAGCTACGGCACCGCCCAGGCCGGTGGTGCCGCGTCGTTCGGCTTCGGCGGCGACAGTGGTGGCAGCGGAGGCGACGGCGGCAGTAGCAGTTGTGGCGGTGGCGGTGGGGGCTGCGGCGGCGGAGGGTGTGGAGGTTGAACATCGACGCAGTGCCCGTCGGGCTCGGAATCGGTTGGCGCTCGGAGATATCCGGCATCGTCTCGGGGCTCCCGGGGCTGGCGTTCTGCGAGGTCATCGCCGAATCGATCGGTGAGCAGGCACCCGATCGCCTAGTCGCACTGGGCGTCCCCGTCGTCACGCACGGAATCTCGTTGTCGTTGGGTGGTGCCGAGCCAGTGGAACAGCACCGTATCGACCGGCTGGCACGAGTGGCCTCCATGCTCGGATCCCCGTTGGTGAGCGAGCACATCGCCTTCGTCCGCGCCGACGGCATCGAGGCCGGTCATCTGCTTCCGGTACCACGCACCCGCGAAGCCCTGACGGCGCTCGCGCGAAACATCGCACGAACACAGGACGGTGTGCCAGTTCCGCTGGCGGTGGAAAACATTGCAGCCCTGTTCGATTGGCCGGAAGACCAGTTGACCGAGAGCGAGTTCCTGGCAGAACTCGTCGAGCGCACCGGCGTGAGTCTGGTGCTCGACATCGCCAACGTGTACGCGAACGCGATCAATCGTGCCCGCGACCCGTGGCGTGAACTCGAACGCCTGCCCTTGGATCGAATTGCCTACTGCCACATCGCCGGTGGCACGGTCCGCGGCGGCATCTACCACGACACCCACACTGCACCCGTGCCCGACGAAGTCCTCGAACTACTACGGACCTTTGCGACGGCTGGGCATCGCACGCCCCTGATGCTCGAACGCGACGGTCACTATCCACCCGAGGCCGAGCTACTCGCAGAACTGGATGCGATCGCGGATGCCGCGGGACTCGATCGCATCACCGGGGTACGGACGTCCGGGTACACGAGGTGAACGACGACCTGGCGCGCCGTCAAGAAGAGTTGGTGCGCGCTCTCGTGGCAGGTGGGCCGCTGCCCGCCGAATTCGATTCTGCGACAGTGGACACTGTTCGAGCGGCGTTGCTGACCAAGCGAGCGGCCGAGATCGCGGCACGCTATCCGGCACTGCCCTCGGCGTTGGGCGACCGATACGAAATGCTGTTCCGCCGATGGGCGTCGAGCCGCCCCAAGGTGTCGACGGCCGAGGATGCCGAGGCCTTCTACCGAGCTATGGAACAGGAAGGGGAACTCGCCGCCACACATCCGGGACGGGTCGGGCAGCGAATGCCGTACATGGCCGACGCCCCCAACCCGCTCGCGCGCTTTCGCAGTCCGCTGCGCAGCACGTGGTTGACGTCGCTGTTCGGTGCGGTGCTGCTCATAGCGCTGCCTGTCGTGATCCTGACGGGCCTGCTGTCCTACAGTGCGTACGGACCGCAATTCGGCCAGGCCAAACCAGGTGCCGTCGGGTGGCTGCGCTTACCGTTCTTCGACTGGCCGACGAATCCGGCCTGGCTGTACCAGCTGACGCAGGGCCTGCACGTCGGGTTGGGCCTGATCATCGTCCCGCTCGTGATCGCCAAGCTCTGGTCGGTGATGCCCAAGCTCGTCGAACTGCCGCCGGTGCGGTCGCCGGCACATGCACTCGAGCGACTGTCGCTGCTGGCACTCGTCGGAGGTCTGCTGTTCGAGATAGTGACCGGCGTGCTGAACATCCAGTACGACTACGTGTTCGGCTTCGACTTCTACGCCGCTCACTACTTCGGTGCCTGGGTGTTCATCGCCGGATTCCTTGTGCACCTCTGCCTCAAGGTACCGCTGATGTGGCGGACCCTTCGCTCCGAGTCGTTGATGGACGTCCTGCGTGCCCGCAACGAAGCGCCGTCCCCGCCACACCAGACCATGAGCCGACGCGGTGCGATCGGATTGGTCGCCGCCGGAATGGGTTTCGTGGCCGTGTTGACGGTGGGGCAGACCGTCGGCGGCGTCCTACGCAAGGCGGCAATTCTCCTTCCGCGTGGGCGGTCGTACGGCGACGGGCCCAACGACTTTCAGATCAATCGCACTGCCGAGGCGGCCGGAGTCACCGAAGCACAGACGGGCGCAGACTGGACCCTGTCCGTCGAAAGTACCTCGGAGAACACCGAACCGGTGGTGCTCTCCCGCGGCAGGCTGATGTCGATGACTCAGCACACCGCCGAGCTTCCCATTGCCTGTGTCGAAGGATGGTCGACCACGCAGAGGTGGACGGGCGTTCCATTGGCCGAACTCGCAGCATTGGCAGGTGTACCCGCACCCAGGTCCGCGGAAGTCATCTCGATAGAACAGGGTGGCCCCTTCGGTCGTGCTGTGCTGCAGGGCAATCAAGCGCTACATCCCGATTCGCTGTTGGCACTGAAAGTCAACGGCGTCGATCTCTCGCTCGATCACGGCTACCCGGCACGCGTCATCGTTCCCGCGCTTCCCGGTGTGCACAACACCAAGTGGGTGGCGCGCATCGTGTTCCGTTCGTGACTTTGCAAAACCGCCCGGATGGTCGAGAATCTTTCATCGGTGGCCCGCGGGGCTGCCGACGAAGGAGTACTCCTTCGTCTGGACGAGTCCATAAGGTCATGCCACGATGCACGCACTATCTCGAGGCCTTCTCGCCGCGGGTGCAGCCCTCACGCTGATGCTCGCCGCGGGCTGTTCGTCGTCCGACGCCGGCACTGCCGTTGCCGCAGACACCACCGCCTCCAGCAGTTCCGCAGCCCCCACCACCACCGACAACGTGTCCGGCCAGGAAGGTATCGACGCCGGTGGCTCCACCGATATCGACGTCGAGATCGGTCAGTGCGTCAAGCTCGGTGGCACGATGACGGCCGCCGAGATCGACAACGCCGAATGCGGCAGCATGGAGTCCAACTACAAGGTCATCGCCAAAGCCGCAGAGAACGAGCAGTGCCCCACCGACGTCAACCAGACGTACTACGAGACTCTGAACGGTGTCGAGCAGGGCGCACTGTGCCTCGACGTCGACTGGGTGATCGACGGCTGCATGAGCGTGCCGAGTACCGGAATGGACGAGCCCGCCCGAGTCGATTGCGCAGACCCCAGCGCGACGAGCGTCGAGAAGGTCACCGAGATCAAGACCGGTACCGCGGACCCCAACGACTGCCCCGAAGGCGGATTCGCCTACGAAGCACGGCAATTCGTCGTCTGCACCACGACGGTGTCCTAGTCGCGAGTCGCCGTCATCATCTGCGTGACGTAGTGATAGGTCAGGTGGCCGTGGCTGTCGATAGCCGCATGGACCGCTCGGAGCACTTCCTGCCGACGTGTGTCGGTGAGAATCAGGTGACTCGAATATGTCGCGGCCATCGCGCAGAATTCGTCCGCGGAGTAACGCTGAACCCACTCGTACGTCGACGTGGACCAGGGGCCGAAGCCGGCCGCGCGGGGTACCGCGGTGTCGGATTGCACGCCGAGGGAGTGCGCCAACAGCGGTGCGGCGCCCGGCTCGGTGGCGATGTACGCAGCCCGCACCGACTCCCACACCGGCCCGTCGAGCTGACCGGGCATGTTCCACCACAACCGAAGTGATCCCCCGGGGGCCAGTGCACGAGCCGCCACCGCGGCTCCTCGATCGCGGTCGACCCAGTGCCACGCCTGAGCGGCCACGACGACATCGAACGATGACGGCGCGCAGACGAAGTCCTCGAACCGGGAGACCTGAACATCGACGTCCATGTTCTCGGTGCGGCGTCGGATCACCTCGGCCATACCCGGGTCCGGCTCGACCGCAACCACAGAAGCGCCGCGTTCGGCCAACGCGACGGTGGCTTTGCCGGTCCCGGCTCCCGCTTCCAGCACCCGCGTTGCACCGCCAGCCAGAACATCCGTGTACAGCGCCGATGGGTACCCGGGGCGAGCTCGGTCGTAGTCCTCGGCGACTCTGCCGAAGGTCAATCCGCGGGGTCGCTTCGGCTCGTCCGTCACGTTAGCCAGAGTACCGATTATTCGGGACTACCGATGTTCGGCCGCTTCCAGCTGCGATCGGAGAGTGGACTCGGTGTGCCGAATTGCCTGCCCGACGACGGGCTCCACGACGGCACCGAGAACCTTACCGGCGATGCCCCCGGGCAAGCTGTAACGGAAGATGACGTCGAGACGGGTCCGGCCCTCATCCAGGTCCGTGAAAGACCAGGTCGAGGAGTTGGACAGGCCTTCGACCGATTCGAGCGTGAGTCGCTCGTTCTCGACCCATTCGGTGACGCGCACGATCGAATTCAACGACTTGGGGCCGATCTGCATGGTTGCGTCGTACGTCGCCCCGAGACCGGAGGTGGTCTCACTCCTCGGCTCGAACCGCGTGATCCCGAACATCCACCGCGGGACGTTTCGATAGTCGTCGAGGTAGGCGAAAGCCGCATCGCGGGGTGTCGACGCGACCGCCGAATGGTTTATCTCACGCATTCCACCGACACTAATACACGCGACGGCATGTTACACATAAGTTGGCGTCGGCTTCTACCGGCGGACGTAGCCCGCCTGCTTGTCCACCACATTGACCAGAGACTCGTTCCGCCGGTACCTATCGAGATTGTCCTCGAACAGCGTCCACAGCCGATCGGCGAAGTCGTCGGCGTCACCGGCCAGATGCGCCGTCAGAATCACGTTGTCGAGCTCCCACAGCGGACTCGACGTCGGAAGTGGCTCGACCTCGAAGACGTCCAACACGGCCCATCCGATCGCCCCGGAAGCCAACGCCTCACACAAGGCCTGTTCGTCGACAACGGGACCACGGGCGATGTTGACCAGCCCCGCGTCGTGACGCATTGCCCCGAGGACCTCCGCATCCACCAGACCGCGAGTCTTCTCGGTCAGCGGCGCTGCCAGCACCACCACGTCGTATTCATCTGCGTAAGAGGCTAACCCGTCCACCGAACGAATCTCCTCGAACTCCGCGTCTCCCGGCCGCTCGGATGTGCCGGCCGCATCTACACGCATGCCGAGTGCCCCGAGAACACGACCGATCGCGCGGCCGATCGAGCCCGGACCGACGACCAGCACTCTCCGATTGTGAATTCCACTGGTGAGTCGATGCTCCCAGACCCGCTCACGTTGTCGCCGAAGCGCTTCGGGCAGCTTCTTCATCGACGCCAGAATGCCTGCAGCGACGTACTCGGCGATCGCACGGTCGAGAATGCCGCCGGAGTTGGTCAGTATCCAGGGGGTTTCCCGCAGAACCGGATCGAGCACCCGATCGACCCCGGCGCTCGACACATGAATCCAGCGAAGCTTGTCGGCGTGCGGCCACACGTTGCGCAGGTCGACTGTCTCGAACGTGCGAAACAGCAGAACCTCCGCCCACGACACAGCGTCGACGAGTTCGGTGATCGCGCAGCTCCGGAACTGAACTCCATCGATCGACGGGAAGGCTTTTCGGTCCGAATCACTCTCGACCACAAGCACGTTCACCACAGGACTCGTCACCTCCGTACGATGGCAGGGTGCTCACCGTAGAACTCGCGTCTGCCGCCGACGCAGCAACGATACTCGACCTCCGGCACGCCGCCGAGGACTGGTTGGCCGCCCGCAGCATCGATCAGTGGGCACCGCGCGAAGTACCGCTGTCGACTGTTGCTGCCCAGGTAGACGCGGGAGAGTTCTACGTCGCTCGACGTCACCCCGGTGGCCCGGTTGTCGGAGCCCTGCGACTGATCTGGGCCGATTCGAGCATCTGGCCCGACCCCGATGTGCTCGCCGGCTACGTGCACGGATTGGTGATCGACAGAAGCGAAGCCGGTACGGGACTGGGTACGTCGTTGCTCGAGTGGGCGTCGCAGCGGACCCGACAGGAAGGGCGAGGGCTGCTACGGCTTGACTGCGCCGAGACCAACACTGATCTACGCAACTACTACCTTCGGCAGGGTTTCCAGTACGTCGGCCGTCGCGACTTCGACAGCGACAGTTCGTGGTTCAGCGTGGCGCTGTTCGAGAAGCCGACCGGCTTGTAGCGTGTCCGCCATGAGCGAGAACCGAGATCGGATGCTGCGCGGCGAACTCTACCGAGACGGCGATCCCGACCTGGTTGCCTCGCGTGTGTCCGGTGGAAAGTTGCTGCATCGTTTCAATGCGACGGACGCGGACGAGACCGTCGAGCGCCGCGCCCTACTCGAGGAACTACTCGGTTCCATCGGCGAGGACTCGTGGATCATGCCACGATTCCAATGCGACTACGGCACATACATTTCCATCGGGTCCAACAGCTTTCTGAACTACGACGCGATTCTGTTGGACTGCGCTCCGATCACGATCGGAAACGACGTCTCGATCGGTCCACGCGCGCAGCTACTGACTGCGCTGCCTCCCATGGAGGACCATGACGCTCGTCGATCTCGTTGGGAGAGCGCTCTTCCCATCACCATCGGGGACAATGTCTGGCTGGGCGGAGGCGTCATCGTCTGTCCAGGAGTCACGATCGGCGAGAACTCTGTCATCGGAGCCGGAAGTGTCGTCACCCGCGATGTACCGCCGCATACCTTCGCTGCAGGGAACCCGTGCCGGGCGATCCGCGCACTACCGTGAGACCACCGAATTCAGGATTCTGTCGGAATCACGAACCAGCGTGCCGACTGCCATCCGCGCGCCCCACCACATCCCCAGCCAGCCGATCGCTACGGCCACCGGGATCGACAGATACGCCCACGCTCCCGGAAGCAGCAGTGCGAGAAGCAGCGCGGGCACGACCGATACGGCCAGGACCATTATCCCGAGGATGAGGAAGACGAATGCATTGCCGGTGAACGACCCCCGGGTGTTCATCGAAAACGACTTCGTAGCTTCGGGCACCGGGTAGGCACCGCGTACGGAGTTCACGGCGGTCAGTCCGGCGCTGACTCCGAGCATCGAGATCGTCACGGCGACAGGGATCTCCCATCGGTCGAGCCCTAGGTCTCCGAACACTCGAACCACCAGGACCGGAACGACCGCGAAGGGGGTAGCAACCATCAACCAGGCGATCTGCCGACCACGGATGTCGTCGGGGAGAGCCTGCGGAATCATCACCAGGTGCCACATCGAACCGCCGTCGAGACCGTACGAATTCGATCCCGCACCCATAGCCATGAAGATCGCGATCCACGCACCCCAGGCTGCGCTGAACGGAATCGAGTCGGTCACCAGCGGGCCGATGCCGGCCAGCACTGCGAAGATCAGCACCGACAGCAGCTGACTTCGACGACGCATATCACCGCGCCACAGGGACAGCTCTCGGGTCACTACCGCGCCGACCCGCGTTGCTCGCCACCCTGTTGCACCGTCACGCCCCTTCTCTGACGTCTGCTTGCGGGTCGATCCCGACGACGTCGAGACACGTCCCTCGAAGTGGCGAAGAACCAGTCGCTGCCATGCCCACACCAATGCGACGTCCAGCAGCAGCAATCCCGCCACCGCGCCGATCGCCAACAGCCAATTGCCGTCCAGCACAGCATCGACGCCGGTGATGCCCCAGCCGAAGGGAATCGAATGAGCCAGTGTCAGCGGCCACGTCACCTAACCCGACAGCACACGATCGAGATTCTGCGTGATGGGGAACTGCAGGAAGTACAGGCCTCCGAAGACGGCGCCGAACGCCAGCAGGGCGAACTCGCGGCTCCGGCGACTCTTGAGTAGTTGCGACATGGCCAGCGTCACCACCCTCGACAGCGTCACGAAGAACACCACCGTCGCGGGCCAGGCCACGAGCGCAAGAGGCACTGCTGCGACCGACCGCGACAGAGCGTAGATCGGAATGGACGCCGTCGCGACGATCGTCAGCGGAACCACCATGCCGATCACCGACGTGGTCAGCAGCGCACGGGCCAGGCGCGTGGGATCGACGGACAGCAGTTGGAAGTGACGAGGCTGGATGTTGTCGTCGGAGATACCCGACAGCACCGGGAAGAGCACCCAACTCAGGCCCGTCAGGGTCAGCCCGAGGCTTGCAGTGCCGCCCACCAGTACCTGCGACGCGTCGGTTCGAGCCGCCATCACGCATGCGAGAACCGCGAAGGCCAGCCCCAGCACTCCGAACACGGTCTTGATCACCGCTTGTCCACCCTTGAACTGCCTGCGGTAGAGCGTGATTCGCATCTGCAGGACGGTGCGACCGACCGACATCACGAGCGCATCCAGGACAAGCCGTCCGGGTTCTGATCTCGGGAACCGACGAGGCGCACGAAGGCGTCGTCGAGGGTGCCACCGGCGCGCACGTCGTCGACCGTTCCGGCCGCCACGACTCGACCACCGGTGATGACACCGACGTGGGAGCACAGCCGTTCCACGAGGGCCATGACGTGACTGGACAGGATCACCGAGCCGCCGGAGCGAACGAACTGAATCAGGATGTTGCGGATCGTCGTGGACGAGATGGGATCGACGGCCTCGAAGGGCTCGTCCAACACCAGGAGCCGAGGCCCGTGCAACAACGCCGAGGCCAGTCCGATCTTCTTGGTCATTCCGGCGGAATAGTCGGCGATGACGGTCCCGCCGGCATCGGCGAGACCCAACGCGTCCAGCAGCTCGTCTCGACGCTGCGCGATGACGTCCTCCGGCATCGCGCGTAGTCGGCCGATGTAGGTCAGTAGCTCGTGGCCGGTGAACTGGGAGGGCAAGGTCAGTCCGTCGGGCAGCACGCCGAGCAGCTCCTTCGCCGCGATCGGATCGGCCCAGACGTCACGCCCGAAAACGAGGCTTCGGCCGTACTGCGGTCTGAGCAGCCCGACCGCCATGGACAGACATGTCGTCTTACCAGCACCGTTGGGGCCGACCAACCCGAACATCGACCCGGGCGGAACCATCAACGACAAGTCGTCGACCGCAATCTTGGGGCCGAAGGCCATGCACATGTGCTCGAGCAGCAAAGCGGGAGGATTCGTTTGCACGGGTAACAGACTAGCCGGTATGGGCGGTTTCGTCATGCGCTACGAACCGACTGCACCGGTACCATCTGGGCATGAATCGCACCGCAGTGGTCACCGGAGCTTCGTCGGGCATCGGAAGGGCCGTCGCGTCGGCGCTGGTCGCCCGCGGGTACCGAGTCATCGGCACTTCTCGGAATCCGGATTCGATGACCTCCGATCAACGGGCAGCAGGCGTCGAGTATCGAGCTCTGGACCTGACCGACACCACGTCGATCGGCGCATTCGTTGCCGAGCTGGGCGCCGTCGACGTTCTGGTCAACAACGCGGGCGAGAGCCAGTCGGGACCGTTCGAGGAACTGCCGACCGACGCCATCGAACGACTCTTCCAACTGAACGTCTTCGGCGCAGTGACGCTGTCGCAGAATGTTATTCCCGGTATGCGCGAGCGCGGGTACGGCCGCATCGTGATGGTCGGCTCGATGCTGGCCAGCTTCCCCCTCGCCTATCGCTCGTCCTACGCGTCGACGAAAGCGGCGATCAAGGGCTTCTCCGACGCGGCGCGTCTGGAACTCTCGCCCTTCGGCGTGTGGATGACCACCGTGGAGCCGGGATCGATCAACACCGGAATCAGCGAACGCCGCACCAAGTACATCGCCGCGGATTCGGTCCACCGAGACGATTTCCACACAGCGATCTCGTCACTGGATCGTAAGGAGGGAACCGGAATCTCCGCCGAGGACGTCGCCGAAGTAGTACTGAAGGCCATCGAGGCCGACAAGCCGAAACCCTTGTACGCCAGAGGAAGCAACGCACCGGTCGTGTTTCTGGCGCGACGGTTGCTGCCGGCGACATTCATGGAGAAGACGATCGCGAAGATGTTCGGACTGAAGAGATAGTTTGAACCCCTGACCTGGTGGAATACAGCCGGGTGATAGAAACTCTCGGCCTGGTCCTGGCCGCCACGGGTCTGATCGTCGCCGCGCAGGTGATCTCGAAGAAGACGACGCTGCCCGCGGCAGCGTTGTTGACCTTGGCCGGCCTGGCCGTCTCGGCGTCGGCGTTGCCCGACATCGTTCTCGACCCCGAAATCGTGCTGACTCTGGTGATTCCGCCGCTGCTCTACAGCGCCGCGCTGAACTCCTCGTTGATCGCGATCCGCCGCAACGTCTGGACGATCCTGAGTCTGTCGGTTGCCCTCGTGGTGGCGACCGCTGCCCTCGTGGGCGTCGGCCTGTGGTTGCTCGTTCCGGGCATCACGCTGGCCGCCGGCATGGCGCTCGGTGCTGCTGTTGCGCCGCCGGACCCGGTCGCTGCCCTTGCCGTGGGTCGTCGCGCCGGCATCCCACCGAAACTCGTCACCCTCATCGAAGGTGAGGGACTGCTGAACGACGCGACGGCGCTGACGATGCTCACCGTCGCGATCGCGGCGATATCCAGTCAGGACATGACCTTCGTCCACGCGGGCGGACTGTTCGTGTTGGCTGCAGTCGGCGGCATCATCGTCGGATTGGTGGTCGCCCTGCTGATTCGTTTGGTGCAGCGCTACCTTCACGATTCGCTGCTGCTCAACATCGTGTCGCTGGCGACGCCGTTCGTGGCCTACCTGGCGGCAGAGGAAGTTCACGCCTCGGGTGTTCTCGCCGTGGTCGTCGCGGCTCTGGTGATCGGGCACCACACCCGCCACGCCATCTCCGGAGCCAGCCGACTGCAGACCAGCGCCGTGTGGCGACTGATAGATCTGCTGCTCGAGGGCTTCGTATTTCTGCTCATCGGCGAGCAGTTGCCCACTGTGGTCGGCGGCCTCTCGGCGTACTCGGGAACGACCATCGCTCTCGCGGTCACGGTCACGCTCGCCGGCGTGCTCCTGCTGCGTCCGCTGTGGTTGCTCACGACCGGGCTGTCCCCACGCGAGGCGGTGGTGATGAGTTGGGCAGGCACCCGCGGCGTCATCACCGTCGCCGCTGTGTTCACGCTCCCTCTGACGATCGACTCGGGCGAGCCGTTCGAGAGCCGAGACCTGTTGCTGTTCTGCGCTTTTCTGGTGGTACTGGTCACCGTGGTGGGCCAGGGGCTTACCTTCGCGCCATTGGTGCGCGCGTTGAACGTCGTCGCGGACCCCGCCGCCGAAGCCCGCTTGCGGAACGAAGCACGTGAGGGATCGGCCAAAGCCGCACTGTCACAACTGGATCGCATCGCCGACGAAGAGAACCTCGATGACGAGGGCCGCGAGATCCTTCGGAACGAGCTCGAGCATCGCATCGACCGGTACCACCGCCGACTCGATCATCTCGACGAGACAGACGTCGGCGACGCGGTCATCTCACCGGAACAGGTTGCCGCGATGAGTACGCGCCGCCGAATCCTCGATGTGGAGCGAGAAGAGTTGTTGTGCTGGCGCGATGTCGGCCGGCTACCGGACAACAGCATGCGCAGTCTCGAACACGAACTCGATCACGAGGAGCACTCGTTCCGGCCACACCGAGAGACCGATTAACCGGCGATCGCGGCGTGCATCTCCCAGACGATCACTTCCGCACCGCTCGCGGTACTCAGTTTCTGGCCGCCACCTCCGGTGACGCGCACGGCGTCACCCTGCGCGAGGGGTCCGACGCCCTCGAGCATCGCCTCACCCTCGGCCACGAAGATGTGCACGAACGGTGCGTCGGGGATCTCCACCGGAGCCTGCCCGGGCTGTAGGCGCGCCACGTGCATGGCGGCGTACTTGTTCTTGATGCGGATGGCTGCGTCATCAGCATGGTCGGGCATGCCGGAGGCGACGGGAACCAAACCACCGCTGAGAAATTCGTTGTCGATCTCGAGCTGTTCGTACCCGGGCGTGATGCCCTGCTCGTCGGGCACGACCCACATCTGGACGAAGCGAACCGGATCGCCGTGCTTACCCGCATACGAGCCGGCAGTATCGCCGAGTCGCCAGGAATCGTTCTTCTCCGAGTGCAGAATTCCAGTGCCCGCGCTCATGCGTTGCGCGAGGCCGGGGTAGATGACGCCGGAATGACCCATCGAGTCCTGGTGCACCAGCGATCCCTGCAGAACCCAGGTGATGATCTCCATGTCGCGGTGCGGATGGGTATCGAATCCCATTCCCGGGGTGACGATGTCGTCGTTGTTGACCATGAGGACGCCGTGGTGGGTGTTACCGCGATCGAAGTGGTTGCCGAACGAGAAGGAGTGCTTGGAGTCCAGCCAGCCGATCTTGGTCTTGAATCGGTCGTCGGCGCGGCGGAGGTCGAGTGTGGTTGCTGCAGAGGTCATGTCATTGCCTCGAATCTCGAAGTAGGTGGGTTCTCAGAGAACGTGCGAGCCGTACATCTCACCGAGCGGGTCGGCGATCAGTTCGAGCCGTGCACCGTCGGGGTCGCGGAAGTAGAGCGAGACCTCGCTGTGCTCGATCAATTCGATTCCCGCGTCGATCAGCTTGGTGCGCAGGTGCTCCCAGCGGGCGGGCTCGACACTGATGGCCACGTGGTGCAGGCCGCCCAACACCTCCGCGTAGGGACCGACGTCGAGTCCGGGGAAGTCGAAGAAGGCCAGCAGGTTGCTGTTGCCGATGTCGAAGAAGAAGTGCGAAGAACCGGGGTAGTCACGGTTCTCGATGAGCTCGGTCAGAGGAAACTCGAGCAGGTCTTGATAGAACCGCACCGTCGCCTCGACGTCGCTGCTGACCAGTGCAGTGTGGTGTAGTCCGCGGGCCGACGATGCCGGACGCTCGCCAGCAGGCTTCATGTACTGCTGACGGATGCGGTCCCGCTCTGTGGTGTGTGGATCTGTCTCGGTCATCGCTTCAGCCTCCGGTCAAGTAGTTGCTTCGTCAACTACCGAGAACAGTACACCCGTTAGTTGCGTTGTCAACTAGCATGGGGGCATGGACTCCCCACGGTGGCTCGGTGCCGACGAACAGCAGGCCTGGCGCGCATACCTCGATGCGACGCGGCTGCTGCTGCGCGACCTCGACAATCAACTCACACGCGACTCCGGGATCTCCTTCACCGACTTCGAGCTATTGGTCGTGCTGTCCGAAGCACCCGACCGTCGCCGACGGATGAGCGAACTGGCCGACGCCGTCACCACGACTCGCAGCGGCGTCACCAGAGCCATCAGTCGGCTGGTCGACAACGGCTGGGTCACGCGCGTCAAATGCGACGACGACAAGCGAGGAATGTCCGCCGAACTCACCGAAGCGGGCATGAACACCCTCGCCGCCGCCAGCCCGGGACACGTCGAAGCAGTGCGAGAGAAAATGTTCGACCTGGTGGACCCCAACGATCTCGCGGCTCTGACGCGGACTTTCACGGCGATGCGGAACCACGCGTCGTGACCGCGACTCTCGTTCCCGGTGCGCAACGCCATCACTGGTGGAATGAGTGGCTCGACTCGAAGCAGTCGTTTCCCGCCACCGGCAATTACGACCTGGCGGCCAATGCACATGGGCTACTGATGGTGCACAACGAGGACACGGTGTTTCCCGGCGAAGGGTTCGACTCCCATCAGCACGAGAACATGGAGATCGTCACGTGGGTGTTGGAGGGGACGCTGAAACATACTGATTCCGAGGGTAATTCGGGACTGGTCTACCCCGGTCTCGTTCAACGCATGAGTGCCGGAACCGGAATTCGCCACACCGAGACCAATGCGTCGAGCCGGACCAGCCGAGAAAAGCTGCGCGTGGTGCAGATGTGGATCCCACCCGACACCGATGGAACCGACCCCTCCTACGAAGAGCTGGACGTGCAGGACCAGCTGGCGAGCGGCGAGCTGGTTCCGGTGGCGTCCGGCAGGCCGGGCCGGGGCGGCGTCCGGATCGGCAACCGCTACGCGACGCTGCATGCCGCCCGACTGGCACCGGGGGAGTCCGTCACCGTCCCGGACGCGCCGTACGGTCACGTCTTCGTCGCCGACGGTTCCGCAGTGTTCGAGGCCGTCGGAGACGTTGCCCAGGGTGACGCAGTCCGACTCACCGCCACCGGAGGTCACCGTGTGACAGCATCGACGGCGAGCGAAATCTTGATCTGGGAAATGCACGCCGGCTTCGCCTGACCGGGTTCTTCTGACACAGGGAGATTCACCATGCCAACCGTTGTCACCGACGATGCCGTCTCCCTGAACTATTTCGACGAGGGCGCCGGCCCGGCCGTGGTTCTCATTGCCGGCTTCTGCGCACCGGCGACCACCTGGATTTTGCAACAGAAAGCGTTGGTGCGAGCCGGATACCGTGTTCTGGCCCTCGATCGACGGGGTCACGGCGCCTCCGATGCACCGACACACGGAGCGTCGATGGAGCGGCACGGACGCGATATCGCGAATTTCCTCTTGGAGGTGGGCGTCGACGAGGCCGTCTTGATCGGAGGTTCCATGGGGGCCAACACCATCTGGTCGTACGTCTCGCAGTTCGGCACCGACCGCGTCAGAGCCATCGTGTCGGTGGATCAGACACCGAAGATGGTGAACAGTGACGAGTGGTCGAACGGCTTCTACGGTCTGACCGACAGCAATCGAACGTCGTTCTTCGACAGCGGAATACCCGATACGGGACACGGCCGACCGCAGTGGAAGTCCGTGCCTGCACTGCTGAAACTCGCCTTTGCATTGCGCGCGATGCCGAAGATGGCATCACCCGACACGGCCCCGATGAAGGCGCTACTGGCCGATCATGCGGCGCAGGACTGGCGCGCAACCATCTCCGGTACCGATAGGCCGTACCTCATGATCGCCGGACGCGACAGCCAGTTCTGGCCTGCTGCACATGCTTCCGAGTCCGCGAAACTCAGTTCGGGTGGTCGATCCGTGGTCTTGGAGAACTGCGGTCACGCTGCCAACATGGACCGGCCGATCGAGTTCAATGCGGCGATGCTGAAATTCCTCGACTCGATCGACTGAGGTTACGACTGCTCGCGCTCGTCCAGAGCCTCGGCACAGGTAACAAGGTTGCGGTGCAACACTTCTCGCTCAGTCTTGGACAGCGACGCAATCATAGCGTGTTCCACAGCGGCGACAGCGGCCGACGCTTGCCGCAGGCGCTCCCTGCCCAGGGTTGTCACGTACAGCCGCTGATCTCGACCTGTCCCCTCGATCTCCACTAAACCGCCGCGTGTGAGACCGGCCAACAGTTGATGGGTTGCCTGCCTGGTGACGAACACCGCGCGCGCGAGTTCGGCGTTGGACAGGCCTGGCGTGTGCGCGAGGTGTTCGAGGCTCGAGTACTGCGAGACCGTGATGTCGAGTTCGCGTAGCGCTTCGTCCATCGCCGAACGTAGCGCTGACGTGGCTCGCTTGAGGGCCAGACCGATGGAGGTGTCGACGTCCACTTGACTCATGTCAATATCTTGACATACATTCAGCTCGTCAAGATCTTGACGAACCACCGAAAGGACCCGACATGACCGTTGCAACCGTTTCCGGACCGAGCTTCCTCTCCCTCCAGGTACGCGACCTCGCCGTCAGTGCAGACTTCTACGAAACGCAGCTGGGCCTCGTCCGCGCACCCCAGGCACCACCCGGCGCGGTGGTGTTCACCACCTCACCGATACCGTTCGCGGTCCGAAACCCAGCTCCGGGAACAGATCTCGACAGTGGGCAGCCGGGACTCGGCGTTGCCCTCTGGCTCGTATGCGACGACGCCGAAGCGCTCCACGAGAATCTCGTCGCCGCTGGCGTAACGATCGTGACCGCGCCCTTCGACGGCCCCTTCGGAAAGACCTTCGTCCTACGTGACCCCGACGGATACGCCGTCACCGTGCACAACAGTTAGTCCCGAGGTCATCGACAGATGTGGGACCCTGAGCGCGGATGCCACCTCCGACACGTAGGGAACACGACCATCATCGAGCGACTGAAGAACCGCCTCATCGAGTCGGCGAACGCACCTCGAAAAGCTGCGAAACCGCCCGGACCGATCCTGCTGGCGCTCACCACGATCGCCGCCGTCACGTGGGTGTGCGTGTCCAGAAACTGGTGGCCCTCGCCCTACGGACCGTTCGCCTGGTTCGATCCGCTCCTCGCCGGAGCGTCATCGATCCTGGTGCTGCTGATCGTCGGGCTCATCTGGGCGATTCGCACCCTCCACGTCGTCGGCCAGGATCGACGATGGTCGTGGTGGATAGCGCCGGCTCCGGTGGTGGTGGCCTTGGCAGCGGCTGTTTTGGTACTGCTGCCCCAGGACTCCATGCTGGACCATCGCGACGAGTTCGAGGCCGCTGCGCGAGAACTGAGTACACAGCCCTCGAGTAGCCGCGAACACATCGAGATCGGTCCGTTCGACATCAGCTCGGCACGCGCCACATCGGGCGGCGAGGTCTACTTCACCGACGACAGCGGCTTCTCGCTCATGAGCTCCTCCGGATGGGCCTACGCCCCAGGTGGGCCGCCCGCGGGATTCGACGACTTCACCGCCACGCACCTGGACGGTCCGTGGTACGAATTCACGGCCATCTGGCGGGACTGATTTCCGGATCCGAGCGACGGGTCCTCGAGCTGGCCCGTCGGTGACGAAAGCTGTTCAGGGGAGTCGCTTTTCCAGCCATACCTCGGCGTAGGGCTCGGCGTTGAACGCCGGTACGTCCCGATAGCCGAGCTTGGAGTACAGGCCCCGGGCCTCGACGAGGTCCGCTCGCGTATCCAATCGCATTGTCTTGCGGCGCGATTGCCGGACCGAACCTTCGACGAACTCGACGACCGACGCCCCGACGCCGTTTCCACGGGCGCGCGCGTCGACGAAGACCCGCGTCAGTTCTGCGATGTCGTCGGAGACGAAACGAGCACCACCGCAACCGACCAGTGTCGAGCCCAGGTATGCGACTACGAACAGCCCCGAATCACCCACGAGATCGTCACTCGGCTCGTCGATCATCGCTCGACGCGTTTCCTCGTCCGACGCTTGCCGACCATGGAAGCGGCCGACGACATCCGCGTAGTAGCGAAACAGGATGTCGTGCGCCGGCTCCGACGAGGGATGGACGACGGCGAACATCGCCGAGACAGGCACTACTTCGCGGCGGCCCGTTTGGCGAGCACCTTCGAGATCCCGAGCTGCGCAACAACGATGATGCAGCCGACGATCGCACCGATGACTGCCGACGCGAGAGTGTTGACGATCCACGCCAGCACTCCACCGACACCCGCGACCCCGCGCACCGCGTCCTCACCGTGGTGCACCAGCTCGTAGATGGGGTGGAAGCCGAGCTCGTCGATGCCCACGAGAAGGATGTGCCCACCCACCCAGAGCATGGCCGCGGTGCCGACGACCGACAGCACTGCCATCACCTTCGGCATGCCCTTGACCAGTCCGCGGCCGAACTTCTCGACGAACCCGGATGAGCCCTCGGCCAGCTTCAGACCGATGTCGTCCATCTTGACGATGAGTGCGACGACGCCGTAGACGACGATGGTGATGACCACCGCGACCACTGCCAAGATGATGAGGCGACTCCAGAATCCCTCGCTCGCAATGGTGTCGAGGGCGATGACCATGATCTCGGCGGAGAGAATCAGGTCGGTCCGCACAGCACCGGACACCACGCTGTCCTCGTCCCGCGGCTCGTCCTCTGCCTCGGTGTGATGATCGCCGTGACCGAACAGTGCTCCCCAGATCTTGTGCGCTGCCTCGTAGCTGAGGTAGCAGCCACCGAGCATCAGAATGGGCGTCAGCAGCCATGGGAGGAACTGACTGAGCAGCAGGGCGATCGGCAGAATGATCAGCAGCTTGTTGCGAAGCGAGCCGACGGCGATGCGCTTGATGATCGGGAGTTCCCGCTCGGCCGCAAGGCCGCGAACGTACTGCGGGGTCACCGCTGCGTCGTCGATCACGACACCGGCGGCCTTGGCCGTCGCTTTGCCGGTAGCGGCTCCCACGTCGTCGATCGATGCTGCCGCCAGCCGTGCCAGCGCGGCCACGTCGTCGAGCAGGGCTACCAGTCCGCCGGCCATCAGTGATCTCCGAGTGAAGACGAATGCACGATCAGGCTCCTAGGGCTGGGTACGACGCCGAAATCCGGCAATCCACGTGCTCGAACCATACCGCCAGTAACTCGCTGTGGACCACACATCGGCACGGGATGTATGGTTTCCTATACGTATAGTGAACTATTCACGGAAGGACATATCGATGACACTCAGATGGATCTCGGTGGCCGCTGTCGGCCTTGCCACGGCTTTGGCTACGGCATTGCTCGCCTGGCTCGTCTCGCCCGTCGCACCGGGGGTCGCGGCGGTGGTGTTCGGGTTCACCGCACTCCCGTTCGGTGCAATGCTGGGCTGGATACTGTTCGTCGCGCCGGTCACCGCCGACCAGACCTACACCTCGGGCGACAGCATCGAAAGCCATTGGACGACATCCGCGTCCAGCGGTACGGCCACCGATCTCGTGACCGTGCTGGGTCTGACTCTTGCGGTGGTGTCCATCGCCCGCGTCGATCCCCCGGCCACGCTGCTGCTGACGGGCTTGCTGTTGGCGGCATTCGCATCGTTCACTGCGCGGTACGCGTTCGCGCGCTACCGGGCCCTGTCCGAGTGAAGAACGACGTTCGACGTCGTCGCACCGAGAAGGGGTGGTCTCAGAGCGAATTGGCCGAGCGAATCGACGTCACCCGACTGACGATCATCTCCATCGAGAAGGAGCGGTTCGACCCGAGCCTGCCCGTTGCCTTCCGCCTTGCCGCAGCATTCGACTGCACGATCGAGGAATTGTTCGAGCCGGATTCGAATTGAGCACTACTGCGAGTACGAACTCATGAAGTTACCGAGCCGCTCGAGTGCAGTCGAGAGATCGTCGACGTTGGGCAGGGTGACGAGCCGGAAGTGGTCGGGCACATCCCAATTGAACGCCCGCCCATGGCTGACCAGGATCTTCTCGGATTCGAGCAGGTCGAGGACGAACTTCTCGTCGTCGACGATCCCGAAACGGTCGGTGTCGAGCTTGGGGAACATGTACAGCGCGCCCGCAGCCTGCACACAGCTGATTCCGTCGATTGAGTTCAGCATGCGATGCGCCAGATCCCGCTGCGCGGTCAATCTGCCCGTCGGCAGCAGGAGATCCTCGATCGATTGGCGGCCGCCGAGCGCCGTCTGTATTGCATGTTGTGCAGGCACATTCGCGCACATGCGCATGTTGGACAGCAACGTGATGCCCTCGATGAAACTCGCCGCACGGCGTCGCGGACCGGTGATCGCCAGCCAGCCGGCACGAAAACCACACACTCGGTAGGCCTTCGACAACCCCGAATAGGTCAGGCACAGCACATCTTTACCGGTGAGAGTTGCAAGATTGGTCATCTCGGAACCGTCGTACACGATCTTCTCGTAGATCTCGTCGGCGAGCAGAATCAGATCGTGCTCGCGCGCGAGGTCGACGAAACGCTGCAGAACGTCGCGTGAGTACACCGCGCCGGTGGGGTTGTTGGGATTGATCACGACGATGGCCCGGGTACGGGTGGTGATCTTCGATTCCAGATCCTCGAAGTCCGGAGCCCAGTCCTGAGTCTCGTCTGCCAAGTAGTGGACCGGAGTGCCTCCGGCGAGAGCAACCGAACCCGTCCACAGCGGGTAGTCGGGGGAGGGGATCAGCACCTCGTCCTCGGGGTTGCACAGCGCCTGCATCGTCATGGTGATCAGCTCGGAGACCCCGTTGCCCAGATAGACGTCGCCGACGTCGAGGTCGCTGAGGCCCTTGGTCTGGTAGTACTGCACCACCGCGGTGCGCGCCGAGAACAGGCCGCGCGAGTCGGAATATCCCTGCGCGGTAGGCAGATTGCGAATCATCGCCATCATGATCTCGTCGGGTGCCTCGAAACCGAACGGTGCCGGGTTGCCCACGTTGAGGCGCAGGATCTTGTGCCCCTGCTCCTCGAGCTCCTCGGTCTTGTCCAGGATGCGGCCACGAATGTCGTAGCGAACATTCTCGAGCTTGCGTGCCTGATCGATCGATCGCGTCATGACGAAAGTTCCTCCTGTCGAACGGACGGCGACATCCGGGTTCGGACCGCCACTGTTGCACACACGATGACCGCGGCTCCACCCACGACCACCGGCCACGTCAGTCCCTCGTGGAGCAGAATCGCGGCCCAGCAGATCGTCAGCACCGGCTGAACGAGCTGCACCTGGCTCACGCTCGACATCGGGCCGATGGCCAGCCCGCGATACCAGGCGAAGAACCCCAGATACATACTCACGACGGCCAGATAGGCGAACGCAGCCCACTCCGCGACACCTCCACTCGTGGGTTGATGCCACCACGCGAACGCCGTCATCGCTCCAGTCACCGGAACAGAGACGACGAGCGCCCACGAGACCGTCTGCCACGCTCCCAGTTCACGCGCAAGCAGCCCGCCCTCCGCGTATCCCACCGCGGCCGCCACGACGGCTCCGAGGAGAAGCAGATCCGACCACCCCAGTCCGGCGACCTCGCCGCCCTGCACGGCCGCGAATCCGACAGCGACCGCAGCACCCATGGCCGCAACCAACCAGAACATCGGCCGGACGCGTTGCCGCTCGCGGACGACGGCGAAGGCCGCGGTCGCAGCCGGCAGAAGCGCGATGACGACGGCACTGTGGCCGGCGGAGGCGGTGGTCAGAGCGAACGACGTGAGCACGGGGAAACCGATGACGACCCCGGCCGCGATGACACCCAGTCGAACCCATTGCCGTCCGCGTGGCAACCGTTGCGAGGTCAGAGCCAGGGCGGCAGCAGCGAGGGCCGCGGCGACGACGGCGCGTCCGCACCCGACGAACAGCGGCGACAGTCCTCCGGTCACGGCGATCCGAGTCAGCGGCACGGTGAACGAGAACGCCGTGACACCCGCCAGTCCCCACAGGAGGCCGGCTCGGGATAGCAGACCCGGCGCGAGCTGGGTAGCGCTACTATGCTGTGTCATGTCCGACGATAGCAGTTCCCGGATCGTGTCTGCACTGCGAACGTGGATCGCAACCGCCCCTCCCGAGGCGAAGCTGCCGTCCACCCGTGCGCTGGTGGCCCAGCATTCGGCCAGCCCCGTGACGGTGCAGAAAGCACTGCGCACCCTCATTTCGCAGGGTGTCATCGAAACACGGCCTGGCGTCGGAACATTCGTCAAGACCGTGCACACGGCCCGCCCGAACGACTACGGGTGGCAGACTGCCGCGCTCGGTGCACCCGGAAACAGATTGCAACTCCCCGCCGCACTGCAGTCCACGTCGAGTGACGTGATCGCTCTGCATTCCGGTTACCCGGCCCGAGAGCTGTTGCCGGAGCGACTCGTTCACGCCGCTTTCACTCGAGCCTCACGCACCGACGCAGTGATTGCCCGCCCGCCGACCGCAGGTTTGCCCGAGCTTCGAGCCTGGTTCGCCGCTGAACTGGGCGCTTCCACCCCGCTGGGCGTCACGCCGCCCTCGGCCAGCGACGTGGTCATCATCCCGGGCAGCCAGACCGGCCTGAGCACGGCTTTTCGGGCGCTCGTCGGTGCTGGACGCCCACTTCTCATGGAATCGCCGACGTACTGGGGAGCAATTCTGGCGGCAACGCAGGCGGGCGTTCGCGTGGTCCCGGTCCCCACCGGGGTCGACGGACCCGACCCGGACGCGCTGGAGCAGGCATTCGCCGAGTCCGGCGCGCGGGCGTTCTACGCTCAACCGACCTTCGCCAGCCCCACCGGAGCACAGTGGTCTCCGGACCTGTCCGAACGTGTGCTCGACATCGTTCGACGACACGGCGCGTTCCTGATCGAGGACGACTCCGCCCACGATTTCGGCATCACCGCCGAACCCAGCCCACTGGCCGCACGAGACGACGGCGGACATGTGGTGTACCTGCGTTCGCTGACCAAGGTGGTATCACCGTCGATTCGATTGGCAGGCTTGATCGCTCGTGGCCCGGCCCACGAACGTATCCTCGCCGACACGGGAGCCGAATCGATGTACGTCAGCGGCATCCTGCAGACCGTCGCTCTCGACGTCGTCACCCAACCCGCCTGGCGCACACACCTACGACGCCTACGCACGCAACTCGAAGCGCGTCGAGACCTACTGGCCCACAGCCTGATCGAGTTCGCTCCTCGCGGTCATCTCGATCGGATCCCCCGGGGCGGACTCAATCTGTGGATGCGCCTGCGTGACGACATCGACCTGGAAGACGTTGTGCACAAATGCAAATCGGCGGGCGTCATCGTCGGAGCGGGAGACGATTACTTCCCGGCCGAACCCACCGGCAAGTTCCTGCGTTTGAACTACGCGGGCTCGAACGCCGGTGAGTTCCCGGACGCGGCACGGACGATCGGATCGGTCATCTGAGACTGTTCGACGCTTCGACGGCGAACGTCGACGTGCGACCCCACACGAACCAGACCAGTGGCCCGAGGAACGGAAACGCGAGCACGACGAAGATCCACACTGCACGGCCTGCGACAATGTAATTGGGTGAGCGAAGGATGCTGACGAGCGCGGCGACGAACAGAACGACCGCGCCGAGCACCGCCACCAAGACGATGGTTCCAAGCCCGAACCCGAGTACCTGCTCGGTGGTCGAATGTTGTTGTGAAAGTAGTACTGCGGCGTGCATGACGGTTCCTCTGCTGTGCTTGTTCTTCGCTGTTTCGTTGACGACCACAACGCTATGGGCCCGAATGTTCCTGCACATCGGTCTGCACGTGCATCTCGTCGTACATCGGACGATGTAGGTCTACCGCCGGAGTCGTCACCCGGTTACCGTGGTGCGGACGTATCCGACCTGGGGGGACTTGTGCAGACCGTCAAGAACGATTACAAGACGTGGAGGGCCTTGGGGCCGGGTGGCTTACCGGCCAACGTCGGTGGGTGGTTGATCGCCGCCGCGCTACGACCGTTGTCCCGACGTGACCTTATGACCGTCGCCGGCGCGTCGCGCGCAGGCCGGCACTGGCACCTCGAGCCACGCAGAGGACCGCGTCCGACGATCGCCCCTTACCCGATTCCACATCGCCAGCTCACCGACCGCGCTACGCCCGGACTGACAGTCAGGATCACCGGCGCAGTTGCTACCGAAGCGCGCACGGACAATCGATACCACCTGGCGCGCAGCCACTTCGAGAGGCGAGGGGACGCGCTGTATCTGACGGATGTCACCGCTGCTGCACCGTGGATTTCGCGAACCAACGGCGAGATACTCCACGTCCACGAGACCGAAGGATCGATGCACGTCGTCATGCAGCCCGACGATGCTCAGACCGTCATCTCCGCGGGCTGGGGTGAACTACACCCCCTCGCCGGACGCCCTGGCCTCGGACTTCCCGAAACCTACGTCTTCCTCTACGCACCGAGAAATTCCGACGACGCAGATCGAATCGAACAGATCATCCATCGCGCGACAGCTACTTCGACGAGGTGAAGAACATGACTCTCGACGACATCGTCGACCTGGTCGGCAGCTTCGACGGAACAGTGGCGCAGCGTCCCTGCGAGGGCGACGGAACCCCCGAACTCGCCTGGGGCGACGTGTTCTTCTACTACTCACCCGACGGGACCATCCCGACCGGTACTCAGCCCTTCGCCACCGTCGTGACCAAGAATTACCCAGGCGACGAACTGTCTCGGCTGGATCGTCCCGACGCCTTCCGCGTCAATGTCCCTGTAGCGAAGGACGAATTCGAGAGACTGTTGGGGGTAGTGCCACGCGAGGCCGACCGTGCGCCTCGAGCCGATGCCGACGACACCCTCGCAGCGCATCCCCAATACGGCACTGCCGGATGGATATCGGTCGTCAATCCGGCATCTGGAACGCAGCCACACGTCGAGGAGTTGCTTCGATCGGCCTACGAGACCGCGAAAACACGATTCGAGCGCCGCCACAAGTGACATGAGCAGCTCGGCGTTGAGTCAGCGCATTGCCATATGTTGCGCTGTCTCGTCGAAAGTCATTCACAAGAGCCAGTACTCGTGACTACACCCAACCGTCCGACGACCGACCGGAAAAATTCGCCAGGCGTTCGAGTGAACCCGCTTCCGGCCTCGGTTCCACGACGGGGCCGAACGGCACTCCCGGAACCCGTGCATCCGCGGGAAGCATCGAATGGAATTCCGCTGCTACTGGCTCGACGAGAGTGTCGTCCACTTCTGCGGGCTGGCCGGTCGCCACCGCTAGGTCCCAGCCGTGCAGTAGTAGCTCGCGCGTGTATCCCCACACAGCCGATCGCCCTGGGACTTCACCCCACGGGACCGCGACCGGGGCGTCGAGCAATGCATCGTCGGCCCACGCGGCACGGGCTTGTGTCACCGACGTGTCGAAGGACGCGGCGTCATGATCGGAGCACAAGGGCGACACAGAGTCCGGACTCCCGAGTTCGGCGATCGCAATCAGCCTTCGGACCGTGGCCACGAGGTGACCGGCCAGCGTTCGAACATCGAACTCGTCGCACGGGGTGGGAAGGTCCAGTTGGTCGGCGCGCACCGCACCGATCAGACCGCTCACCCAAGCGGCGGACGTGAAGTACACCTCGCGCGGATCCGTCTGCTGCGTGGTCTCGATGGTGTCCATTGTTGCGCCTTCCGTTTCGCGGCCGCCGGTTGTGGCCTGCTGGGTAGAAGTAGATCGGGTGAACATGACATCTTCTGTCATGTTTTGGTGAGAGACTTTTCGGGTGCGCGCAGACCGGTTGTTGTCCATCGTCATGCTGCTCCAACATCGGGGCAGACTGAACGCTGCCGACATCGCCGAGCAGCTCGAAGTGTCCACGCGCACCGTATTGCGCGACATCGAAGCCTTGTCCTCGGCGGGCATTCCGGTCTACACCGATCGCGGTCGCGGTGGTGGCATCAGCCTGCTGCAGGGCTACCGCACCGAGCTGACCGGTCTGACGGCCGCCGAGGCGACGGCATTGCTCGCTTCCGGCGCGGGACGCGTCGCCACCCCAGCGTTTGCGAGCGCCATGCGCAAGGTGATCGCCGCGATACCCGACGCTCACCGCGCGGCGGCAAGCACTGCGTCACAACGAATCCTGGTCCGGCCCGACGGTTTCGCGTATCCCCACGAGTCCGAGGTCCATCTACCGGAATTGCAACGTGTCGTCATCGACGGTCTGCGCATACGGGTGTCGTATCGCAACCGCGGCGGTGAGTTGTCCGATCGCACCCTCGACCCTGTCGGGCTCGTTTACGCCGGCGATCATTGGTACCTGCTCGCCGCCCGAGAGGGAATCGAACGTGTCTATCGAGTATCCCGCATAGATTCCCTGACCGTCCTCGACGAGCCTGCCCATCGCAGTGCCGTCGTGGATCTGGAAGCGGCATTCGCGGCACACTGGGCATCCTTTCGCGCGAGTTTGGCCCACATCGAAATCACCTGCGTCGCAGAAGAATCGGTATGGATGTCGTTGACGAAGAACGTCGTCCGAGTGATCAGCGACCAAGTACAGGAAGACGGACGACGCCTCGCAGTCATCGAGTTCTCCGGCCACAATCACGCCGTGGGGGCGTTGTGGCACTGCGGGCCTGCGGTAACAGTGCTGCAGCCCAACGCAATTCGAGACGAACTGGCTCAACGGGCTACCGCAACGGCGCGGTTGTACAGCTGACGTCGCGGCTGGATCTTCTGGGAAGGTGCGCTCAGTGTCCACTATTACTAGGCCGACACGCTTTCCCGATTCTCGAGCCGAATTATGGACACTCAGCGCACCACCGATGACCAGGTCATTACCATTGCGAATAACCTGATCATTTCGTAGGGTGAACGCGACTCCGAACAGTCAGGACGGCGCTATGGCTTTCAATCCACCCCGAACGTGGTTCGGCCCGAAACGGTACGGCTGGGGAATCAGCCCGCACACCTGGGAGGGCTGGCTACTCCTGGTCGTCTTCGTGATCGTCGTCGTCACGCTGGGGGCCACCGTCTTCTCGTGACATGTCGCGTCCACACCTCGACGTAGCAGGGATATCCATCGACTGCCCCGAACCGGTAGACCTCGCTCGCTTCTATCTTGCGCTTTTGTGCGGAGACCTGTTGTGGGGCAGGCGAATGGATCCAAGATCGAGCCGACGCAACCTTGCGTTCGGTCTTTCGCCGCTTCCCGCCACCGGCCAACGGGCGCACGAGGTTCGGTGGGTTACTGGTCCAACTCGACACCGAATTGCGACGCTGAGCCGTTGCCTCCATCGGGGTGTGGTGACAGCATGGATGCATGACGGCACACGAACGACCCTGGAAGCGTTACGGGTTTGCCGCTTTGCTGGCCTTTCTCGCGTTCTCGACAATCACCGACATCGTGTCCGATCCATCTGCCTGGAACTGGTCGAAGCTGGCCGTGCTGGCTGTAGCCTCTGTGTGTATCTGGTACGGAGAGCGCCGGTCCTGGACGGCTCCGGAGAAGATCGGTCCCGAATCCGTACCTGCCGAGGATGTCGAGGCGGTAGTCGAAGAACGCGGCAGAACTGTCTACGCCATGAAAGCGCTGCGAGAGATGCATCCCGGTCTCGGACTGCGCGACGCCAAGAATCTCGTTCAACCGGATCACTGACGGGGGGAGAAGTCGATGACATCGGTCAGCGGTACACGTCCTGTCCAGGACGCTGCCGAATTCACCGAGGCCGCAACTCTGTTGATCGATTTCAATCGCGAGTACGACTACCCGGTGCCCGAGCCGGATTGGCTTGCATCACATCTCGACACTCTGGTGAAGTCCGGCGACACCAGCGTGCTGACGTTCGGGACTCCCGCCATCGGTGTAGCAGTTCTGCGTTTTCGGATCGGGAGTTTCAGCGCAGACATCGAGGCCTATCTCGCCGAGTTCTACGTCCAGCCTGGTCTACGCGGGAAGGGCTACGGCACAATCTTTCTCGACAACGTGATCGCGCACGCACGCGGCAGGGGTGCGACCTATATGGACCTCAATACCTCGGAAGACGACGAGGCAGCGCGCCACGTGTACGAGAAGCGCGGCTTCGACTGCCACGAAGGCCGCGGCGAGGGACCGAAGGCTCTCTATTACGAACTCGAGCTCGAACCGGACGGGTAACGTGACCTTATGGTTAGCCGAGATAACAGCTCGACGTCGTTCGGGACCGCCGCCGAGGTGTACGAATCTGCTCGTCCCGAATACCCGTCGGACGCAGTCGCGTGGATGTTGGAGCCCGCTCTCGCGTCCGATCGTCGTCCACGAGTCGCTGACGTCGGTGCCGGCACGGGCAAGCTCACCCGCAGCATCGTTGCCGCTGGTTGCGACGCCATTGCAGTCGACCCTGATCCCGCTATGCTCGACGCCCTGCGCATCGCGGTACCGGGTGTCCCGACCCTGGTCGGCACTGCCGAGTCCCTCCCAACAGACGGCGAGAGTCTCGATGGAGTGCTGCTCGGACAGGCCTGGCACTGGGTCGATCCGGTGGCCGCGTCACGCGAGATCGGACGGGTCCTGCGTCCGGGCGGCGTGCTCGGTTTGATCTGGAACATTCGCGACGAGTCACACCCCTGGGTTCGACGCCTCAACTCGGTGGTCTCACGCGGCGGAGCGATGGCCATGTTCGACGACGGTCCGCCGCCGATAGCGGAGCCCTTCGACCATCTCGAAGAGCGACGATGGGCGTGGCCTCGCACGGTGAACCGATCGCTGTTGACCGACCTGGTTCGATCGCGCAGTTTCTACATCACCGCGACGGCCGACGAGCGCAACCGCATAGATCAGAATCTCGCCACCTTGTTCGACGAGCTAGGGCTGCATGGGTCTGCAACCATCGACCTGCCTTACGTGACCAGGGCTTTCCGATCCACAAGGCCGAACCGATGACATCCACCTTGACCGAGGCGTGTGCGAGTGGCTCGCCGAACGACACTCCGGCCCGATCGACGTGTGGGTGGCCGTGCGACCTGCAAGTCGCCACAGCCGATAGAAACGAATATGATTCTCAATAAGTGGTAACCGGATCGATCCCGAGGAGTTCAATCATGGCGTTTCCGATCATCGTCGCGAAGGCAGTATCGACGGTCGTGACGGGTGCAGTCGGCGTCGCCGCGTACAACGGTGCCAAGAAGCTGTACGAGAAGGCCCCCGTCCGCAAGGCTGCGGTGTCGGCCACCGAGCTCGGTCTACGCGCAGCGCGCAAAGCCGAGGTTCGCGCGGAATCGGCCCGACTGGCCGTATCCGACGTCGTCGCCGAGGCCCGAGACCGAATCGGCGAAGAGGTTCAGCCGCCCACGGCCTCCGATGCGGGCCACGGCCACGCGCACTGACCGCGACTGCTCCCGACTATGACGACGCTCGCCGAACGCCCCGCCGACATCGACGCGACACACGCAGACGGCATCGAAATCCTCTCCGACGCTGCCGGCCGCATTCGCCTCCGCGTCGACTGGCTCCGCTCCAGTCCGGGCCGTGCTGTTGCGGTCGAGGACCACGTGGACAAGATCCGCGGAGTGCGCGCCGTTCACGCGTACCCCCGGACGGCGTCGGTCGTCATCTGGTACTCCCGCACACGCATCGACAGGACCGAGCTCTTCGACGCGGTGAATGCCGGGCGCTCGACGAATTGGGCCCTGGTCCCGGTCCGTAGTCCGCGCTCAGCTGACGTGACCAGCGGCGACGTCCTGCGGATGACCATCGGCGGCGCGGCACTGGTCCTTCTCGGCCTTCGCCGCTACGCGTTCCGTCGGCCGCCCATCCTCGGCCCCACCAGCCGTCTCGTTGCCACCGGCGCAACGATCTTCACCGGCTACCCGTTTCTCAAGGGAGCCGTGCGCTCGCTGGCCGGCAACAGGACGGCAGGAACCGACGCACTCGTCAGCGCCGCAACCGTGGCCAGCCTCGTGCTGCGCGAGAACGTCGTCGCCCTCACCGTGCTGTGGCTCCTGAACATCGGCGAGTACCTGCAGGAATTGACCCTCAAGCGAACTCGACGCGCGATCTCCGATCTGTTGACCGGCACACAGGACACCGCCTGGATCAGGCTGCCCGACGGCTCCGAGATCTCCGTCGACGTCGATCGACTCGAGATCGGCGACGAGGTCGTCGTGCACGACCACGTGGGCGTTCCCGTCGACGGCACCGTGGTCGACGGTGACGCGGTGGTGGATCAGTCCGCGATCACCGGCGAGACCTTGCCGGTGTCGATCGTCGCCGGAGACCGTATTCATGCGGGATCCGTCGTCGTCCGTGGCCGCCTCGTCGTGCGTGCCTCCGCCGTCGGTCGCGACACCACGATCGGCCGCATCATCTCTCGCGTCGAGGAGGCGCAGGAAGATCGTGCACCGATTCAGACTGTGGGAGAGAACTTTTCACGACGCTTCGTCCCCGCGTCCTTCATCCTGTCGGCGCTGACTCTCGTCGTCACCCGCGATGTTCGACGTGCCATGACGATGCTGCTCGTGGCGTGCCCGTGCGCGGTGGGGTTGTCCACGCCGACCGCCATCAGCGCAGCCATCGGAAACGGTGCTCGCAGAGGCATTCTCATCAAGGGCGGATCGCACCTCGAACAGGCCGGCAGGGTCGACGCCTTCGTGTTCGACAAGACCGGAACCCTCACGGTCGGACGCCCCGTGGTGACCAATGTCGTGTCGTTCCAGGATGATTGGGAACCGGAGCAGGTGCTGGCCTACGCAGCGAGTTCCGAGATCCACTCTCGACATCCTCTGGCAGAGGCTGTCATTCGAAGTACCGAGGAACGACACATCGTCATCCCTCCGCACGAGGAGTGCGAGGTGATCGTCGGACTCGGCATGCGGACGGTCGCAGACGGACGGACACTGCTCCTGGGCAGTCCATCTCTCCTCCGCAGCGAGGACGTCGCGGTGTCCGAGGATGCGCAGCAATGGGTTTCGCGGCTACAGGACGAGGCCGAGACTCCGCTGCTGCTGGCCGTCGACGGGGTACTCGTCGGCTTGATCAGTCTCCGGGACGAAGTCCGTACCAACGCATCCGCCGTTCTGAACGCGCTCCGTGCCGACGGTGTCGAACGCATCATCATGCTCACCGGCGACCACCCGAAGACGGCGGCGGCGGTCGCCGCGGAACTCGGTATCACCGAGTGGCGGGCCGAAGTGATGCCTGACGAAAAGCTCGAAGCAGTCCGTGAACTGCAGGACGCAGGCTATGTCGTGGCGATGGTCGGTGACGGCACCAACGATGCCCCTGCTTTGGCCGTCGCCGATATCGGAATCGCAATGGGATTGGCGGGCACCGACGTTGCCGTCGAGACCGCGGACGTGGCTCTGGCGAGCGACGACTTGTCGCGTCTGCTCGACGTGCGTGACCTCGGCCGGCATTCGGTGTCGGTCATCCGGCAGAACTACGGAATGTCCATTGCTGTCAACGCTCTCGGCTTGGCGGTCAGCGCCGGTGGTGCGCTGTCCCCAGTGCTGGCGGCAATCCTGCACAACGCCTCGTCGGTCGCGGTGGTCGGCAACAGTTCGCGATTGATCCGGTATCGACTCTGATCAGTAGGTACCGAACGCCAGGGCGAGGTGTTCGGTACCTACTGCGCTACTTTGCGTCACGGAAGTACGGTTCGACTGTGCCCTTGAGCTTGACGAGCATGGGGTTTCCGTAGCGATCCTTCGCGGTCGGAACCTCGACACGTACCCAACCCTCGGACACGTTGTATTCGCGAATGCTCGTCTTCTCGACGCCGTTGAAGCGAATGCCCACGTCGCGGCGAAGAACCTCTTCGTTGTAGAAGCGGCTGCTCGGATCGATCGAGAGATGATTCGGTGGAACGTCTGTGTTCTGGTCCTCGGGCATGATTACTTTCGTCGATGTGCTGCGTTGGGTGCTGGAGTCTGAACCCCATGAAGAATACGCGACTAGCGTTGGACCAGCGCCGCTGTCCCTAGCCCCGCGCCATGTCCACGAATCGGGACAGGTGCAGCTGGTGCGCCACAGTGATCGTGGCGGTCGGACCGTTACGGTGCTTGCCGAGGATCAGGTCGGCCTCACCGCCGCGGGGATCGTCGCGCTCGATGGCGTCGGGGCGGTGCAACAGAATCACCATGTCGGCGTCCTGCTCGAGTGAGCCGGACTCACGGAGGTCCGAGACCATCGGCTTCTTGTCGGTTCGCTGCTCGGGACCACGGTTGAGCTGGCAGACCGCGACCACCGGGCATTCGAGTTCCTTGGCCAACAGCTTGAGCTGACGGGAGAAGTCCGAGACCTCCTGCTGACGCGACTCGACCTTCTTGCCGGACGACATCAGCTGAAGGTAGTCCACCACAATGAGTTTCAGCCCGTTGCGCTGCTTGAGACGTCGCGCCTTGGCTCGAATCTCCATCATCGTCAGGTTGGGCGAATCGTCGACGAAAAGCGGTGCTTCGCTGATCTCGCTCATTCGACGGGCCAGCTTGGTCCAGTCGTCGTCGGTCATCTTTCCGGAACGCATGTCGCCGAGCTTGATCTTCGCTTCTGCGGACAGCAGACGCATGACGATCTCGGTGCGGCTCATCTCCAGAGAGAAAATGACACTGGGCATGCCGTGCTTGATGGAGCACGAACGCATGAAATCCATACTTAGCGTCGACTTACCCACGCCAGGCCTTGCCGCGACGATGATCATCTGACCAGGGTGAAGACCGTTGGTGATCTCGTCGAGTTCGGCGAATCCCGTCGGCACGCCGAGGGAGATGCCGCCGCGACTGGCGATGGAGTCGATTTCGTCCATCGTGGGCTGCAGCAACTCTTCGAGGGGGAGGAAGTCCTCGGAGGTACGTCGCTCGGTGACCTCGTACACCTCTGCCTGTGCGCGGTCGACGACCTCGGCGACGTCCTGACCGTCTGCTCCGGCGTAGCCGAACTGCACGATGCGGGTACCGGCTTGCACGAGCCGCCGAAGAATGGACTTCTCCGCCACGATCTCGGCGTAGTACCCGGCGTTGGCGGCGGTGGGCGTCGTCTGAGTCAGCGTGATCAGGTACGGCGGACCGCCGATGCGCTTGAGCTCTCCGCGTCGATCCAGCTCGGCCGAGACGGTCACCGGGTCGGCAGGCTCACCGCGGCTGTAGAGGTCGAGAATGGCGTCGTAGACGTTCTGGTGCGCCGGCCGATAGAAGTCGCCCGGACGGAGCACTTCGAGCACGTCGGCGATGGCATCCTTGCTCAGCAGCATGCCGCCCAACACGGACTGTTCGGCGGCCATGTCCTGTGGCGGCTGTCGCCCGAAGTCTTCGCCCGGACCTTCGCTGGAGGAGGAGCCGGAGTAGTCGGACTGTCCTCGATCGTCCACAACTGCCACGCGAACCGGCCGTCCTCTCCCCATAGTCCGAGCACGGCCGGATAACACCCGGACGTGCGGTCAAGCAAGTTCTACCCCCGGGCACCGACAGGTCCTGTTCGGCACCGGATCCACGCTGCCCCGGCACCGTTCGACGGCTTCGAGATAGACGCTGGAGGGACGTTAAGCGGTATCGGCAGGAGTCACAACACAGCCTGTGGATGGATCTGTGGATGAAATGTGGACGATGTTGAACAACGGTGTTGACCGTCTGGGGATAACCTGGGTATAACTTTCGGGCTTTGCACTATTCACGCAGGTCAAGGCGTGTACATAAAGTTTTTTGCCTGTGCATCGTTCTGGGGGCGGCGTGTCGGCCGAATTGACAACTCGGGCGTGTTGAGTAAATGCCGGGTGAACTCCACGGTGAAGTACGTCACACTGGCTGGAAATCGGCACCGAAAAAGTCTTGAAGCTTGTTTTCGAGCCGAAGGGCCCGACTCCCGTCTGGGAATCGGGCCCTCGTACGTAGCTCGAACTGGACGTCAGAGATCGGCCTTCTGCGGGCAGAGCGCCGGGTCGAGCACCGTGATCTCCTTCGTACCGATCTGCAGGACCCGCGCCGACGGAATGTCGAAGAAGAGGCCGGTGATCCGCAGACGACCCTCCGCGTTCGCACGTCCCACCACCCGGTGGCGGGTCAACGTCTGCAGCTGCACCGCGACATTGACCATCGCCAGCTGATCGGCTTCCCCGAAGCCCAGCTCCGCCGCTTGACGGCCCACCGCGTGCCCACTGCGGAACGCGTCCAAGCTGGCCCTCCCGTGCCCGAGCCACTCGGCCACCGAAGGGTCGGCGGCGTTCTCCGCCCCGCCGAGAATCGCCTTCATGGCACCGCAACCGGAATGGCCACACACCACGACGGACGACGTACCCACTTCGTCGACGCCGAAGGCAAGAGCAGCCTCCACCGAGCAATCCTGACCCTGGGTGGGGATCATGTTGCCGACGTTGCGCACGGTGAACAGATCACCGGGGCCGCTGCTGGTGATGGTGTTCGGCATGACGCGTGAGTCGACGCAGCAGAGGAACAGCGTGTCCGGGTCCTGAGACTCCGTGAGACCTTCCAGGTGCGGACGAATGTTGGGGGCGTGAGTGCGGTGATACTCGGCCACTCCGCTCAACACCGGACGCAGAGCGGCAGGCGAATCCTCCTGCGTGTCGTCGCTCTTGAGCTGCCACGCTCGCCACGGTGCCAACGAACTGCGCACCGTCGCAGATCCGCGCCGCGGTGGCCCTTCGGTGGCCGCAGCCATCGACGCCGTGCCCACCTCCTCGACCCGCACGGAACCACCGGTCGCTTCGTGTTGACGGACCCACTCGTTCAACGCGTCGTGCACAGCATGGTCGAGGAAGTCGACTCCGAGGTGGACGGTGACCGACGTGCCTGCGGGCACCGTGGCCAACACACGAGTCAGTCGCGGCAGCGCCAGGAAGCTCAGCGAGCCCTCCATCGTCACCCGCCAGGTTCCGTCGACCGTTTCCTCGGCCCGAATCTTCGCCAGCACCACGCGTCGCAGAACCAGGATGATCGAGAGCGCCAGGCCGATCAGCACTCCCTCGAGCAGGTTGAGCGCCACGACACCCAGCACCGTCACTGCATAGACAGCGATGTCACCGGTCTTGTTGGCGATCTTGATATCGGCCAGTTTGATGAGCTGCACACCGATCATCACGAGCAAACCAGCGAGCGCCGCGAACGGCACGAGCTCGACGATCGAGATGAACAGCACCGAGAAGATCAGAATCCACACGCCGTGCAGAATCGCCGACGCCCGAGACTTGGCACCGACCTTGACGTTGGTCGCACTACGCACGATGACGCCGGTGATCGGCAGCCCACCGATGGCACCGGAGGCCATGTTGCCCGCACCCTGCGCCATCAACTCGCGGTCGAAGTTGGTGCGCTCGCCGCTGTGCATCTTGTCGACGGCGACAGCGGACAGCAGGCTCTCGACGCTGGCGATCAGCGCGATGGTGATGACACCGGTGGCGAAGGCGCCCCAGTGACCGTCGGGCATGATCGGGAAGCTCAGAGACTCGATGAGGTTGCCCGGCAACTCGATTCGCTCGACGTCGAGCGAGAAGAAGATCGAGACCGCGGTAGCAGTGACCACTGCAACCAGTGCCGCAGGCACTTTGGAGATCTTGGCCATCACACTGGACACTCCTGCCAGTCGCGGCCACGAGAACATCAGCACGACGACGATGCCGCCGACGACGATGGACGGCCATTGGCCGTCGGCCACGGAACGCGGAATGGCGAGCAGGTTCTGTACCGCGGAGCTTTCCGACTCACCACCGAGCAGCACGTGAATCTGTTGCAGTGCAATGGTTATACCGATGCCGGCGAGCATCGCGTGGACGACCACCGGTGAAATGGCAAGTGCGCTACGAGCAATGCGGCTCATTCCCAGCAGAACCTGGACGAGGCCGGCCAATACCGTGATGGCACATGTTGTAGCCCAACCGAATTGGTTGACCAATTCGGCGACCACCACAGTCAGGCCGGCAGCCGGACCACTGACCTGCATCGGCGATCCACCGAGAATACCGGCGAGAATGCCGCCGACCACAGCGGCGATGAGGCCGGCCATGATGGGAGCGCCGGAGGCGACGGCGATACCGATCGAAAGTGGCACTGCCACAAGGAAAACGACCAACGAGGCCGGGAGGTCGTACTTCATTATCGACCCGACCCGAGACGGTGGCTCGGATCGGGTCTTCGGACTGGGTTCTGAATCGTGCTCTGCTGTCGTTGTCACGGCAGTTCCTCCGGGCGTCTAGGCGTCAGGTCGGTCGATCGTGTTCCGGCTTGGAATGTCGCCCCCAAGTAAAGGGTACGCAAACCTCGGCTGAAGATGGCACCGAGAGAGATCCTTCACAATTTGGAAACCGTTGTGACAGTTGAATTTTGTGACATGGCACGAAAAAACCCCACGAACCGAAGTTCGTGGGGTTTCTCGCAGCCGTTTCGGGCCGAAAGCTGAAAATCAGCTTCCGACGACCTCCAGCTTGAACTTGGCGGTCACGTCGGGATGCAGGTTCACGACGATGTCGTGCTTGCCCGTGCTCTTGACGTGAGCCTTCGGCAGATCGATGCTGCGCTTGTCGACGACCGGTCCACCGGCAGCCTTGAGTGCAGAAGCGACGTCCGACGCGGTGACCGAGCCGAACAGCTTGCCCGAGTCGCCGGCAGTCTTGACAGACAGCGTGACGGACTCGAGGCCCTCGATGGCCTGCTTGAGCTCGTTGGCGTGCTCGAGACCGCGAACGGCCCGAGCTTCCTGAGCGCGGCGAATGCCGTCGACCTGCTTCTGAGCTCCACGGGTGGCCTGGATGGCCAATCCGCGGGGCAGCAGGAAGTTACGGCCGTAGCCGTCCTTGACCTCTACGGTGTCGCCAGGCGCACCGAGGTTGTCCACATCAGCGGTGAGGATCAGTTTCATACCAATCGCCCCTTTCTATCGAGCCGTCGCGGCGTAAGGCAGCAGTGCTACCTCACGCGAGTTCTTCACGGCAACGGCCACGTCACGCTGATGCTGGACGCAGTTGCCGGTGACACGGCGAGCACGGATCTTTCCGCGATCGCTGACGTACTTACGCAGCAACGTCGTGTCCTTGTAATCGATCGCCGTGTTCTTTTCCTTGCAGAAGGAACACGCCTTCTTCTTGAGCACCTTGTCGCGCAATGGCGGTTTGGGCATGGGTCTTTCTCCGTTACATCTGGTTGTTCTCGATCGAAGGATCTAGAACGGTGGCTCTTCGTCTCCGCCACGTCCGCCGAAGGAGCCCGACGCCGCCGGGGCACTGCCCCAGGGATCGTCTCCACCGGAACCGGAGTTGGACGAGGAGTTCGAGCGGCCGCCGCCCGATCCGCCGGAGGAACCCGAGCCGGAGTTGAAGCCGCCTCCGCCGCCACCTCCACCGCGATTGGCCTTGTTGACCTTTGCGGTGGCGTAGCGAAGTGAAGGTCCGATCTCGTCGACTTCGAGCTCGACGACTGTCCGCTTCTCACCCTCGCGCGTCTCGTACGAACGCTGCCGCAGCCGTCCGCTCACAATCACTCGTGAGCCTCGGGTCAGACTCTCGGCAACGTTCTCCGCTGCCTCGCGCCAGATGTTGCAGCGCATGAAGAGCGCGTCGCCGTCTTTCCATTCGTTCGTCTGACGATCGAATGTGCGCGGGGTGGATGCAACCGTGAAGTTGGCAACTGCCGCACCGGCGGGGGTGAATCGAAGTTCTGGATCAGCCGTCAAGTTTCCGATGACGGTGATGACGGTCTCGCCTGCCATGGTTCCTCTTTCAGTAGTAAGCGTTGTGAGTGCCAGCCTAGGGCCGGACACCGACAATTACTTGCCCTGTCGCAGGACCTTCGTACGCAACACGGACTCGTTGAGTCCGAGCTGACGATCCAGCTCGCTGACGGTGGCAGGCTCGGCGTTGAGGTTCACAACGGCGTAGATGCCCTCGGCATGCTTGAGGATCTCGTAAGCCAGACGACGCTTGCCCCACACATCGACCTTGTCGACGGTGCCGCCATCCTTGCGAACGACGTTGAGGAACGTATCGAGCGACGGAGCGACAGTGCGCTCGTCCAGATTGGGGTCGAGAATGACCATCAATTCGTAATGACGCATAAGACCTCATCACCTCCTGTGGACTAGTGAAAACGGCCACGGACTATCCGTGGCAGGAGGGTCGTTGCGTCAGCAACCCCTCGAAGATACACGACAGGGCCCTGACCTGCTAATTCCCTCTGGGCGCACAGTCGGGCATTCGCTCGTCATACTCTTGCACCATGCGATCCGGGGTCCGCGCCAGTCCGACGACGGTTGTCGTGGTCGTCGCGATGGCAGCAATCGGGTTGATTCTGGGATATCTGAACAAGGCCCGCTGCGCCGTCGCACCGTTCGACGAGTCCGGGCGCAGCACGGTGTTCGACGCCATCAAGGACTCGTCCGTCTGCTACTCCGACATCCAGTTCCTGTGGCTCGGGCGCGATATCGACAATCACATATTTCCCTACATCCACGGGGCCATCACGAGCGATGGAATCCTCACCGGAGGGACGGTCGAGTACCCGGTTCTGAGCGGTCTGCTGATGTGGCTCGGCGCGATCCCGGCCCACACCGACGCGCAGTTCCTGCTGACGTCGGCACTGATCCTTGCACCGTTCGGTCTTCTCACCGCCTGGATGCTCGGGCGGATGGCCGGGTGGCCGGCGCTGCTGTGGTCCATCTCCCCACCCCTGGTGATGTACGCCTTCCACAACTGGGAACTACCGGTCGTCGCCTCTGCGGTAGGTGCGATCTTCGTCATGACATTGCCGATTGCATTGCGACGCAAGGCCATTGTGGCCTCGGTACTGCTGGCGATCGGCTTCTGTCTCAAGATCTATCCGGGCGCGTTCGTGCTCCCGCTCATTGCCTACGTCGTCACCGGCGGAACGAACGGTCGAGAAAAACCGGAGACCGTCCGTGGCCGCTACGACATACGCGGCGGCCTGCAGGTCGCGGGAGCCGCGATCGCCACCGTCGTCGCAGTCAACCTGCCGTTCGCCGTCATCGGTTACGAGGGCTGGCGTGCGTCCTTCACGTTCCAGTCGCTGCGCCAGGCGGATCTGACGACGAACTCCATCTGGTACTGGGGGCTGCGCCACCTGTACGTCAACGACCGCATGACCCCCGACGTGTACAGCGACGCCGAAGCGTCGTTCCAGAAGGTCGTCGACGTGGCCTCGCCGCTACTGGTGTTCGTCGCGTTCGCGCTCGCGCTGTGGCTCGGCTTCCGGCGCGCCAACGTGATCGGCACCTATCCCTGGGTTGCCGTGAGCGGGTCGATGCTGTGCGGCTTCATGCTGCTGCACAAGGTGCACTCACCCCAGTACACGCTGTGGCTGCTTCCCTTCCTCGTGTTGCTTCGGGTCCCATGGGGAATCGTCGCCGCCTACTTGATGGTCGATCTGTCGATGGGGATCGGCGTGTTCAAGTACTTCGCTGCACTGGCCTCCGGCGTCGACGCCAACGACGAGGAGTTCTTCGTACTCGTCGGAGTCTGGGGGCGAGCGCTGCTGCTGGTGGTGCTGTTCGTGATGTTCGCCCGCGCTCGCCTGCGGTTTGCCCAACCGGGCGAAACCGACTCGCAGTCGGTAACGTCGCCCCGTCCGTCGACGACATCTGTGACGGCATCACCGGGGCACTAGAGCTCCGGGAAAACAGGGCGCTGGGGACAAGGGCGCGGAGCGGGGCGGGGACATGGCACAGGTGTCGCAATCGCAGGGGAGCACCGACGACAGCACCGCCGCGGTGCGTCGGATCGGTTTGATCGAGGACCACGAATCCGTCGCGCTCGGCCTCAAGGCCATGCTGGCGGACGAACCCGATCTCGATCTGGTGATCATGGCCTCCACCGTGGACGAATTGCTCGCCCACCGGGAGACGCTCGACCTGGTTGTACTCGACCTGCGCCTCGGCGACGGATCGTCTCCGCGCTCGAACGTGGAACAGTTGCACGCCGCGGGATCACGAGTGCTGGTGTACACCGGTGCCGAGAACGCATTCCTGGTCCGGTCCGCTGCACGCGCGGGAGTGCTCGGCGTGGTGCGCAAGTCCGCGCCCGCATCGGCCATCGTGTCCGCGATCCGGCGAGCCGCGAGCGGCGGGCAGGTGGTCACCACGGACTGGGCCGCGGCGATCGACGGCGATCCCCAACTGCCCGACGTCGGTCTGAGCCCACGTCAACGCGAGGTGCTTGCCCTCTACGCGTCGGGCGAGAAGGCCGGACGCGTCGCCCGCCTGGCCGGACTGTCGGAACAGACCGTGAACGACTACCTCGTGCGTATCCGCAACAAATACGCCGAGGCGGGGCGTCCGGCACCGACGAAAACCGATCTGTACAAACGCGCGGTCGAAGACGGGTGGCTCCCGATGCCCGAGCTCCCCTCGCAGGACTGATGACCGGTTCGAGCGCGACTCATGACGCATTCTCGGAGTTGACGGTTCAAATGCCCATAGAAATCAGGGCAGCGAGTCTGTGATCGACCTGTGAGAATGAGTTGGCTCAGGTTTAGACCGTCTCAACCTGCCTCGGCCCTCGGGAGAACTGATGTCCGCACTGCTCGATCCCATGCCCTCGGAACACGGCGACTCCATCTCGGCCGCGCCGCTCGCTCGCGGTCTGATCAGCCTGGTGCCGCCCGCTGAGCAGAAAGAGAAGTTCCCCACGCGGCCCGGCCTGACCGACCGTGAGATCGAGGTACTGCTCTGCTGGATTCGCCTCGACTCCAAGACGGAGGTCGCAAAGGCACTGTTTCTGTCGCTGGGCACCGTCAACACCCACCTGACGCGTATCCGCGCGAAATACACCTCCGTCGGACGGTCCGCCCCGACCAAGGCCGCATTGGTGGCCAGGGCCCTGCAGGACGGACTCGTCGACATCTCGGAGCTGTAAGTCTTCGAGCTGTTGTGGTTCGAAGTGAAGGTCAGACGTGGACTTCGGTGTCCACACCTTCGCTCTCGAGACGCTTGTTGCGCCGGATGCTGCTGATCAGTGCGGCACCGATGAAGAGGATTCCGACGAAGCCGGTGATCAGTTCGTTGATGTGGACGCCGATCGACACGAGCAAGATGAGGGCCAAGGCACCGATCGCCCAGTGCGCGCCGTGCTCGAGGTACACGTAGTCCGACAACGTTCCCTTGCGAACGAGGAACACCGTGATCGAGCGAACGAACATGGCACCGATGAAGCCGAGGCCGAGCGCGATGATGATCGGGTCCGCGGTAATGGCGAAGGCTCCGATGACACCGTCGAACGAGAACGACGCGTCGAGGACCTCGAGGTAGAGGAACAGGAAGAAGCCGGCCTTGCCGGTCGCCTTCGCCAGTTCGCTCGGGCCGCCGGAGGACTCTTCGCCCTCTTCCTCGATGTGGAACAGTTCGCCGAGACCGTTGACGGCAATGTACGTGATCATGCCGAGCACGCCGGAGACCATGACCGTGGAGATCTTGTCGTCGTCGGCGAGGAATTCGGCGCTGAGCACGAGCAGCAGGCCCGCGACGACAACGGAGAGCTGATCGAGGCGACCGATCCGGGCGAGAGGCTTCTCCAGCCAGCTCAACCACGTGATCTCACGATCTTCGAAGATGAAGCCGAGGAACAGCATCAGCAGGAACATGCCGCCGAACGCTGCGATCTGCGGATGCGCGTCGGTGAGTAGCGTCTCGTAACTGGGCGAACCGTCCGGGAAGGTCGCGGCACCGTCGGCGGGCGGGTTGAGCGCCAGGTCGATGGCGGCGACCGGACCCAGGCCCGACGCAGCCCAGACGATGACCAACGGGAACAGCAACCGCATGCCGAACACAGCGATGACGATGCCGATGGTGAGGAAGATCTTCTGCCAGAACTCACTCATCCGTCGCAACACGGTGGCGTTGATGACGGCGTTGTCGAAGGACAGGGACACTTCGAGCACGCCGAGGATGAGGACTAGAATCATCGCCTCGAGTCCGCCGTACAAGAAGGCCACGATGACGGACACGATGGTGACCGCAATCGACCAGCCGAAGATTCTCATAACCACGTCAGTGGCCTTTCTGGCTAGGAGCAGAGCCCGCAGGCGCGACCAAGTTGGGGGACAAAAACGGAAAAACCCCCGCCCATCATGAATGACGAGGCGGGGGTATCCCCAATCTTGGGAGTGCCTTTACTAGACGTTTACTCCGAAGTCCCGGGCGATGCCTGCGAGTCCGGACGCGTAGCCCTGACCGACAGCACGGAACTTCCACTCCGCGCCGTTGCGGTACAGCTCACCGAAGACCATTGCGGTCTCCGTCGAGGCATCCTCGCTCAGGTCGTAGCGAGCAAGCTCGGAGTTGTCTGCCTGGTTGATGACGCGAATGAACGCGTTGCGCACCTGACCGAACGACTGCGAGCGAGCGTCCGCATCGTAGATCGACACGGGGAACGTGATGGTCTCGATCTCCGGCGGCACAGCGGCGAGATCGACCTTGATCTGCTCGTCGTCTCCGTCGCCTTCGCCGGTCGTGTTGTCCCCGGTGTGCTCGATGGAGCCGTCGGGAGACTTCAAGTTGTTGAAGAACACGAAGTGCCCGTCGCTCAGGGCCTTCTTCGTCGAGTTCAATGCGATGGCGCTGGCATCGAGGTCGAAGTCGGTGCCCGTCGTCGTGCGGATGTCCCAACCGAGGCCGACCACGACCGCGGTCAGGTTCGGTGCTGCCTTGGTGAGCGAGACATTGCCACCCTTGCTGAGGCTGACGCCCATTGAGAGGTCCTTTCGCAATTGGTTTCCCGTTACGGGTACAACCGTAGTGGGAATGTCCGGTTTCTGGACGTACTCGACCAACGAGCGCGGTGATGCGGAGGTTCCCGTCGGTAGTATCGAACAGGTGACAAGTCGCTGGCCTGGGGTGTTTCGCCGAGGTTCCGAATCGGACGCCGCCGCGCGTCGTTCCCAGGACGCCGCTGTCGCCGCCTTTCTCGACATGGACAAGCGACAGTCCATCGCGTCCGCCGGCGTCGAGGCATCCACCGCGCTGCGTCCGGCGGACGGACTCGCCCGCCGATGGGTCGACACCGAAAAGCTGTGTTTCGACGCCGGAGCGGCGTATCTCGCTGCCGTCGAACAGTTCGACGGAATCACCACTGCCACGGCCAGGTCGGCATTCGACAACGCGACGCGGCTGCTCCACGACGCGAGCATCGCCGTCGATCGTTTCTACGAGGCTCATCGCGATACTCTCGAGCACGCCTCGGCACAGTTCGCGGCCACCCCGCGCCTGGTGGAGGCCGCTCTGGCCGAGGCGGACGCTGCGCGGTCCACGGTCGACGAACAGTACGCCGCCTATCCATCACTGCGGCAGGCCTGGAACGAACTGGACTCCGCCACAACACAATTGCACGATGTTCGACGGGATCCGCTGCGAGCGCGAGAGCAGGCCGCCGTCGTCCGTGACAGGTCCACTGCGTTGCGCGAGGCGGTTCGCTCGGCTCCCGGACGCCAGCAGGAGGCCCGAACCGCACTGGTCTCGGTGCGGACCCGAATCGAAGCCGTACGAACGAGATCCGAGGGAATCGCGCCGGCGTTCTCGAGCCTGCTTCGCGAATTCAATGCCAAGAGCTCGGCAGATCTATCGCACAACGAACGATCGAGCACACGCCACATCGAGCAGGCCGACGAGGATCTACGAGCGGCACGTTCGGCTCTCGACACGGGCAACCCCGAGCAAGCCTTGGATCTCGTCGCCCAGGCCCGGTCGCACCTGACCGATGCCGAGCACCTGGTCGATGCCGTCACCGATCGTGTTCGCCTGCTGCGCGCAGTCAAAGCCGATCCGAGCGAGACCGAGAACAAGGTCCGGTTCAAACTTCGTGACGCTCAACAACTCGCGATCAATCGCGGTCTGGTTGCCGAATGGGGCTCGGTGTTGGATGCTCAGCTCGCCCGGATCGACAGGGCGAGCAACGCACTGACGGGTACCCATCCCGACTACTGGTCATATCTGCAGGATCTGGCTACCATTTCGGACTTCATCGCAGGCGTGATCGAACGCATGCGCAGCTAGCACCGACCGCATTCACACGAAGGATCAAGGTGCAACACTTTCGCCATCTCGACGCCGACACCCGCGAACGCGTGTTCTTCCTGCAACCGGAGTACATCGCGGTCAGCGACGGAAACAACGTCGTAGCAACAGCACTCGGCGCGACGCTGTACATTCCCGCGACCCGCGCGGACCTGACCGCGACGGTGCACAAGCGCACCGACGAGGGCGTTCGATCGATTGTGATCGATCTCGAAGATGCAGTCGCAGATCATGATCTGCAGTACGCGGTGGAAAACACCATTCGAACTCTGAACGAACTCTCGGGGTCGGAAGCACTGGTGTTCGTCCGAGCCCGCACGGCCCAACAGATTCGGACGGTCTGCGCCGGCCTGGCTCCTGGGGCCGCAGGACTTGCCGGATTCGTCGTGCCGAAGTTCACCTCCGCAACCGGAGCCGAGTACCTCGACGAGATACTCGCCGCATCCACCGCGCACAACACACGCTTGTTGGCGATGCCGGTTCTCGAGTCGGCCGAAGTGGTCCACCGCGAGACACGCGACGCCGAACTCGTTGCCATCCGGGAGCTACTGGCACAGTACCGAGACATCGTCTTGGCCGTCCGCATCGGAGCCACCGACATGTGCGGCACCTTCGGTATTCGCCGTGACCGCGACCTGACGATCTACGACGTTCGTGTTGTCGCCGACGTCATCAGCGCCATCGTCAACCACTTGGGCCGCAACGACGGATCGGGGTTCGTCATCACCGGGCCGGTGTGGGAGTACTTCGCAGACCACGAACGCATGTTCCGTCCACTGCTGCGGCAGACGCCGTTCGTCGATCAGGAAGCCGTGCGCTTCCGGCAGCAACTGGTCAGCAGCGACCTGGACGCGCTGCTGCGCGAGGTCGCCCTCGACCGCGCCAACGGCATCCAGGGCAAGACCGTCATCCATCCATCCCACGTTCCGGCCGTCCACGCATTGTCCGCGGTGACGCACGAGGAATACCACGACGCCCTCGACATTTTGGCGTCCGACCAGGGCGGCGCACAAGCCTCCGGATACCGGAACAAAATGAACGAGCTTGGGCCACACCGCAATTGGGCCAAGCAGACATTGGTCCGGGCCCGGGCGTTCGGAGTCACCAACGAAGGGATCACATTCGTGGACCTCCTGACAGCGCTGGCTCAGCGATGACCGACAACCCGGCCGACGGCATCGTCCTGACCGACACCGGCTCCTCGTCGTCCTGGACGGCACGGCAACTGGTGCGTCCCGGCCTGCGCCGCAATCCTCGACGAGCGCACCTGTTGGTGTCCACTGTGCTCGGAAAACACATACCCGTCGATCCGGAGGTCGTCATCGGTGCCGGCGAGCAATTGGCCGCCCTGGTGGCTGCGGCAGTCGGCGGCTCGGAGGTTGACGTCCTCGGATTTGCGGAAACGGCAACGGGATTGGGCCACACCGTGGCAACCGCCCTCGATGCGCGCTGCTACCTGCACTCGACTCGCCGCACGGTACCGGGCATGGTGGTACACGGAGAGTTCGAGGAGGGGCACTCGCACGCCACCGACCATCTGCTGATGCCGACCTCGGCCGATCTGCTCGGCGGCGAACTACCACTCGTTCTCGTCGACGACGAGATCTCGACCGGAGCCACTGCACTCGACGCTCTTCGCCAGATCCATTCCACGGCTGCGCGTTCCCACTACGTCATCGCCTCCCTGGTCGACATGCGTAGCGCCGCACATCTCGACGCTACCGCAGCAGCGGCCACCGAACTGGGCGTCGTGATCGACAACGTCAGCCTCGCGCAGGGATCGGTAGAGCTGGCACCCGGGCTCGTGGAGACGGTACTGAACCTGCCCGACCCGACGTTCAATCCGGTTGCTGCACAGCCCGGTTCGGTACGCCGCATCGACGCGCACTGGCCCGCAGCCCTACCCGACGGCGGTCGTCACGGATTTCTCCGGTCGGATGCGGCCGGGTTCGACGACGCGATCGAGGCAGTCGCGGCCACCGTCGACGCGTCACTCCCCGACTCGGGCGCGGTCGTGGTCGTCGGCCACGAAGAGCTGATGTACCTACCGTTGCGCCTGGCGGAAGCGCTGCAACGACGCGGACACAGCGCACTGTTCCAGACATCCACCCGTTCGCCCGCCTACGTACTCGACGTGGCGGGCTACCCACTGCGTCGGGGCTTCGAATTCGCAGCGCCCGAGGACGAATCCTCTCTGCGCTACCTCTACAACGCCGACGCAGCGGCCGGCTCGACCCTGGTGTTCGTCGCCGATGCCCCCGCAGATACCGACGCACTCACCGCCGCGGCGGAGACACTCGCGGCGGCGGGCACCGACGTGCTGGTGGTGGTCGTGACCGGTGCCGATCCGCGGGCGCTCGAGATCGCCAGGCGTGCCCGCCCGCTGCGTGGGCCCGAGTTCGGCTCGTACGCGCCGGACGAGGTGACCTGGTTACTCAAGGACCTGTCGGGGATCTCGCTGGAAGCGGCAACGGCAGAGCGTGAGAAGGCAATTCAGGCCGGCACTGCGCACTACGCCGAATCGCTGCCGGTGGAATACCAACCCGATCTTGCGTATCGCGAACTGTTCGAGAAGGTACTGCACGAGAGTGCAGCGCGGCTGGCGGTCGCCGTCGGAACCGTCACCGAGGTGGTGCTCGCCGAGCGCGGACACGACATCGTGCTCGCGTCACTGGCCCGGGCCGGTACTCCCGTGGGAATTCTGATGCGGCGCTGGGCTTTTGCGGCCCACGGCATCGAGATACCGCACTACGCCGTCTCCATCGTGCGGGATCGGGGTATCGACAGCGTCGCTCTGCGCTACCTCGCCGAGCACCACGATTCACGCTCGGTGGTGTTCGTGGACGGCTGGACCGGCAAAGGTGCCATCGCACGCGAACTGACGGCGGCGCTGCGCGACTTCCCGGGGGCGGAGTTCGACGACGATCTGGCCGTGCTCGCCGATCCCGGACACTGCGCTCGCACCTACGGCACCCGAGACGACTTTCTCATTGCGTCGGCCTGCCTGAATTCGACCGTCTCGGGCCTCGTTTCGCGAACAGTCCTCAACGACAGTCTCATCCGGCCGGGTGACTTCCACGGCGCGAAGTACTATTCGGACCTCGCCCCCGACGATGTCTCACGGCATCTACTCGACGCGGTGGCAGCTCGATTCGACGACGTGCGTGACGAGGTCGCGGAGACGGTGTCGTCGGTGCTCGCGTCCGACAGAACCCCCACCTGGTCGGGATGGGCATCGGTGGAGAAGGTCCTCCAGGAGTACGGCATCTCGCACGTCAACTTCGTCAAGCCCGGCGTCGGCGAGACCACGCGGGTGCTGCTACGCCGAGTACCGTGGCGCGTGCTGGTACGCGACGCGAATGATCCCGAGCACCAACATATTCGGATGCTCGCCGAAGCCAGGGGAGTACCGGTCGACGTGGTACCCGACCTCGCCTACTCGTGCATGGGTCTGATCAAGAACGTCTCCACCGAGGATGCCTCGTGAGCGCCCTCGTCGCCGTCGACCTCGATCGCACGATGATCTTCTCCGAGGGCGCGCTCGGTGTGCCACTGGACGAGACGTTCGAATGCGTGGAGGTGTACGAGGGTAAACCGTTGTCGTACATGAGCACTCGGTCGATGTCGTTGCTCCGCGGGTTGAGCCAGAGCGTCACCGTGGTTCCGACTACGACCCGGACCATCGAACAGTTCCAGCGCATCGACCTGCCGGGGGCCCCGTGGCGGTACGCCATCACCAGCAACGGCGGCAACATTCTCGTCGACGGTGAGCCGGATACCTCCTGGCGCAACAGCTTCGATCTCGACCTGGCCGGCATCGGCGCAGAATTGAGATCGAGGGTCTCCGATGACTGGGTACTCAAGTACCGCGAGGCCGACGGCCTGTTCTGCTACCTCGTCGTCGACGTCACCGCCGTCCCGCCGGACTTCGTCTCGGACTGGTCGCAGTGGTGCGCGGCACGCGACTGGAACGTCTCCCAGCAGGGTCGCAAGATCTACACGATGCCCAACGCGGTGTGCAAGAGCTCTGCGGTCGCCGAGGTCCGTTCCAGGCTGGTTCAGGACGGTTCTCTGGATGCCGAGGCCGGCGTGTTCGCTGCCGGTGACGGCGCACTCGACGCCGAGATGCTCATGGCCGCCGACGAGGCCGTTCGGCCGCGGCACGGCGAGCTCGAACTGCTGGGGTTCACCCGGCCCGGGTTGACAGTCACCGATTCCTCCGGCGTGCGGGCCAGCGAGGAAATTCTCGAGTGGCTGCGGAACCGAACCACTGTGCACCGCGTCTAACAGTTCGTCGGGGGGACAGGCGCGTGGCAAGGGGTGGGCATGGCGAATCCGTACGAGGAACTCGAAGCGACGATCGACGGGATAGTCACCAACATATTCGTCACCCCCGTGGGGCCCGAGCTCGTCGGCACCATGCTGGGGGAGGCGTTCGAGAAAGCGAACGGGGAATTCGACTACCGCGGTGACTACGAACCCAACGAAGTGACGATCACCGAACCGTTCGAGGTGATGTCGCACGAGGACATCGCGGGCATGGTCGGGTCGTTGGCCATCGGTCCCATCGCGACCTCGTCCCAGAACTGGAACGACCTCTCGGCCGCCGCCGGCTCCGGATCCGACGGCTTCCGAACGGGTATCGAGGCGGCCATGGCGTCGGGCTGGTCCGGGCCGATGTCCGACGCCGTTCGCGGCGGCGTAGGCGATTACGTCTCGTCCGCGTCCGCGCTGGCCACGTCGATGAGTCTGATCGGGAACAAGCTGCTCGAAGCACACGCAGGATTCGAGCAGACCAAGTCGAGAATGCCGCCGGTCGTCGCGTCCGAGAGCAGCACCCTGATCGGTTCCCTGCTCCCCGTTCCGTTCGCTACCAAAACGGCGACGGCAGTGCAGGAGGAACAGCAGAACGAAGCGCGTCGCATCATGCGATCGGTGTACGTACCGGGCGTGGTGCTGTCGGACACCAACGTTCCGGTGCTGCCGACGGCGCACAATCCCGTCGACGGCGGAGGTGGTGGTTCCACCGGCGGCTGGGCAGGCGGTTTCCCGGCAGGCAGTTTTCCGGCCGGCAGCGGCGGTGCGACGTCCGGTGGGGGTGCAGGCTCGGCAGGAACCGTAGATCCCGAAGCGCAGTCGGCTGCGCAGCAGACCGGTGCCGGCGCCGCTGCGCCCGGACAATCGGGCCCCGGGGTATCGGGTTCGAGTCCATCCGGAACGTTGCCGCCTGCAGATCGGTCCGGGGAAACCCGGGCAGCCGCGGCCGGTGGCCCGGGGACCGGAAGTGCACCCGGGGGACTCGGAAGCAACGTGGGAGCCGGCGGATCCTCGGGGGCAGGCTCCCTGGGTGGAGGTCAGAGCGGCTCGGGCTACGGCGGCTCCGGCTACGGCGGCTCGGGCTACGGCGGCTCCAGCTTCAACGGCTCAGGCGGCGGATCCGGTGGCGGTATGGGTTCCGGTGCAGGTTACGGCGGCTCTGTTCTCGGGTCGCCGATCGGTTCCAGCGGTTCCAGCGGCGGCCCGGGCGGCGCGAGTGCGGCAGCGGCCGGTCGAGCAGGGGCTCACGGTATGCCCGGGGTGGGCGGTATGGGCGCGGCGGGAGGTCGTGGCACCGGCGACAACGACGGCGAACACGCCACCCCGGGCTACTTGATCGACGTCGGCAACGGCAGCGAACTGATCGGTGACCTGCCACTCGTCGCACCCCCGGTGCTCGGCGGCTGACGGTGACGCAGTGGACCATGCGCGGCATGGACTTCGCGATGCTCTGCACTCGATTCGGACGGGATCGGCTGCCCTACCCTCTGGCCGTCACCGTCGACGTCGATACCGAGGATCAGCTCCGACGGCTGCGGCATGAAGCGTCGGCAAGGCTCGACACGCTGGTGGACGAGCGGCTCGAGGCAGCCATCGCAGTGGTGATCGACCCCGTTGTCCGCATCGAATGCCGAAGCGACACCGACGCTCTAGGGCAGAGCCCGGTACGTATTCATGCGGCGGTGACCCACGATCTCGCGGTTGTCCTCACCCAACGACCTGGGCCGGACTGTTCGGTCACGATCGACACGGTGACCCCGACATCTGCCCCCGTACGGATCGCCGATTCCGTGCCGACCGTGCAGGCCGGACGCCGTGCGGCCGACACGCTCGAACATCCCTGCACCGCAACCACATCGAGCGGCGCAATCCTGTCCACGGCTACTCGAAACGCGACTGCGGACGAGAAGTTCGAGGCGTTCTTCGCCCGACCGCGATCGGCAGTCGGCGAGGTGATCGTCGCGCGCGGTGCCACCTACGACCACCGCCGCGATACCGATGCCGTCTCGTTCTTCTGGATGGACTTCGACGGGGACGGCCGCTACCTCGTTCGTTCCCACGCATCGATCGATGTAGTACCCGCCGATCACACCCGGTTCGTCGCGGAAATCGGGCGGCAATTGGAGACGGCCCTACGCCGATGACACCGCTCACCCCTTGACACCGTATCGATTTTCGATAGGTTATCGATATTCGTTGTTATCGACTATCGATATGGAGGCGGCGGGATGGCATACGGACTGGGTTCGGCACGAGCCAACAAATGGGCAATGGTGTTCTACGCAGGAGCGGCAGTGGTCTGGTCCGGCTGGAAGGCCTGGAAGTACCACTCCTCGGATTACGTCAGCGCAGTGGTCACGCCGCGCTACAACTCGCCGACCATCGAATTGCTCGGCGGCCGGCTGCAGCCGGGCAACGCCGTCGAACTCGCTGTTGCCAAGAGTGACGTCCAGAGGCTCATCGGGATGATCGACTTCATGCGATACGGCGAGATCGTGGCCGGCGGAATCGTCATTCTGATAGGGATCTTCTTCGCATACCGGTTCTTCCTCAACGTGATCGAGGAAACTCCGTTCAGCACCCGCGCCAGCGTCGACCTGGTTGTGGTTGCCGTCTGCCTGGTCTTGTACCCGGTCATTACCGGGGGCCTACGAGTGATGAGTACCAATGCCATTCAGAGCGCGCTCGAAACGACCGATGTCACCGATACCGCAGGGAGCCTCGGCGCATTCTGGCTTGCCGTGATCGTCGCAGTGGTCCTGCAGTTCGTATACGCAGTGCTCCGTCAGGGCTCCAAGCTCGCTCGCGATGCCGATGGTCTGGTCTGATGGCCGAGGAGTTCGTCGACCATCTCGTCGTGTGTCATCTCGGCGAGATCCTCGAAGCCCGCGGCATGACGCTCGCCGAGCTGTCGCGTCTCGCCGGGGTCAGCGTCGTGAATCTGTCGGTACTCAAGAACGACCGCGCCAAGGCCATCCGATTTTCCACCCTGACCGCGGTGTGCCGGGTGCTCGGCTGCACCCCTGGCGACCTGTTCACTCTCCGCCAGATCTGACCGATAGGCCTTCGCGGTCACATCAGTCGGACAAATCGACCAAGTACATTGGATGACGGTAACCAGCACTTCGAGAGAGAGTCCACCACATTGTCTGCTCCGGCCGGTCAACCGTTGTCCAAGGGTCAGAACGGCCCCCTCACCGTCGGCGACGTCGTCGTGTCCATCGCCCTGGCGGTGCCGGCCGATCTGTCTGCACTTCTGGTCACCGACGCCGGAAAGGTGCGCACGGACGCCGATTTCGTGTTCTTCAATCAGCCGACCGGCCCCGGTGTCCGCCTCGAACCCGGGCAGGGCGGGCCGGCGCGGCTCGCCGTCTCGCTCGGCGCTGTTCCGTCCGACATCGAGCAGATCCGTGCGGTCATCACCCTCGACGACGCGTCGAGCAACTTCGGCCGATCCGCACCCCCGGTCGCGCGAGTCAGCGACACAGCGGGAAATGTGTTGTACGAGTACACGATCGACGGCCTGAGCTCCGAATCCATCGTCATCGCACTGGAGATCTACCGCCGTCAGGGGAGCTGGAAAGTTCGTGCCGTCGGGCAGGGTTACGCGGGTGGTTTCGCCGCGTTGGTGACCGATCACGGTGTGTCCGTGGACGACGCGCCTGCTCCCGCACCCACCCCGCCGCCTGCGCCTCCGACACCACCTGCCCCGGCCGCGCCTCCCGCTCCGCCTGCAGCGCCTCCCGCCCCGGTTCGCTCCGAGGCTCCGGAAGTCAGCCTCACCAAGTCCAAGCCCGTCAGTCTGTCCAAGGGCCAGAAGGTCACTCTCCGCAAGGACGGCGGCGTGGCCCTGACGGTGATTCGCATGGGCCTCGGCTGGGACCCGGTGACGACCCCGAAGAAGGGTGGACTGTTCGGCGGCGGGGGCCGTGCGGCGAACATCGACTTGGACGCGTCGGCGATCATGCTGGCAGATCGCAACGTCAACGATGTCGTGTACTACGGCCAGCTCAACGCCAAGGACGGGTCGATCACGCACAAGGGAGACAACCTGACCGGCGAGGGTGAGGGCGACGACGAGGTCATCGTCGTCGATCTGACGCGAGTACCCCAGCACGTCACCGGCATCGTCTTCACGGTCACCTCGTACCGCGGCCAGACGTTCGAGCAGGTCGCCAATGCGTTCTGCCGGCTGGTCGACAACACCACCAACACCGAGCTGGCCCGCTTCACCCTCCAGGGCGGCATGCCCTTCACCGGCTTGGTGATGGCGAAGGTCTACCGCCAGGGCAGCGAATGGAAGCTACAGGCCATCGGCGACGGCATCCAGGCCAAGCACGCCGGTGAAGCCGTCAAGCAGCTCGGCCGCTATATGTGACCGCACGCCGACCGGGTCGGTCTGCAGCGCCGTCGAGCACGCCACCGAGCGGATCGACGGCGCTGCCGTTTCGAATGAGATCCTCCGACGGCCGGTAGATCTGCCGAACGATCAACGCGCACAGGCCGATCACTGCGATATCGCGCACGACCACAGTGGCGGTGAACCACTGTTCGGGCAGCCCCTTGTTGTCCACGCCCAGGTAGTAGTACATCCGGGGGAACCAGACGAACGCGTCGATTGTCATCCACGCCAACAGGATTCGACGGTGCGGCAGAGCCAGCACCGCGAGAGGGACCAGCCACAGCGAGTACTGGGGACTCCACACCTTGTTGGTCAGTAGGAACCCGGCCACCACCAGGAACACCAACTGGGCCAGCCGCGGCCGGGTCGGAGCCGTCGTACCGATGTATGCGATCAGCGCACACACCACGGCGAAGAGCAGCAGCGTGACTGCGTTGAGAACCAGCGGCTTGTCCCCTGGATAGAGGGGGCCGTCGAAGCCCGTCCATCCGGTGAAGGAGGTGACGACGTTGTACAGCGAGTCGGGGTCGGCTCCGCGCTCGGAATTGAGCCGGAAGAACTCGTACCACCCCGTCGGATACAGCAGGGCCAGTGGAAGATTGACCGCAAGCCAGGCACCGAGGGCAGCCACTGCGGTCAGCCCCCACTCGCGCATCCGCCCGGCCCGCCAGCACAACACCAGCAGCGGCCCGAGGAACAGCAACGGGTAGAGCTTGGTGGCCCCGCCGAGGCCCAGCAATACACCGGCCAGTACGGGCCGCTTCTTGGCCCAGGCCAGCAGACCGGTGAGAGCGAATGCCGTTGCGAGAGCGTCGAAGTTCGTGAATCCATGCACGATCACCAGCGGTGAGGCAGCTACCAGGGCAGCATCCCAGATGCGTCGTCCCGCCGAGATCGCCGTCGCCCACACGGTGACCAGCCACGCGACGGCCAATCCCAGAGCAACGACGTTGAAGTAGACGACCACAGGCAGGGCTTGCGGCAGGAAACTCAATGAGTTCCAAGCCTTTCCGACGACCATCGAACCGTACTGGTACAGGCCGGCAATCACCGGGTACTCCATGTACCGGATCTGACTCGACCCGTCGGCCTTGGTTTCTTCCCAGGACTTCTTGTACGGAAACGCGCCTTGGTCGAGCCGCTCGGCACCGTAGAGCGGCACGGTGTCCGAATAGCACATCGCCACGTACTGGCGACTGCCGCTCCAGTCGAGTCCGAGTTCACCGTTCGGACCCACCGGTGCCTGTTGAATGCACGCCGCCTTGGCGAACCAACCGAAGCAGAGAAAGACCACCGCGAGCAACAGGATGACCCGCAGCGCAGTGAACCATCGTTGCCGACCGAGAAGAGCGTGCGCGCCCACCGGCCCGCCGATGACCGAGGACAGTTCCTCGGTCATCGGATCGGTACGGCTGGGTGCGTCACGGTCCGTTGCACTCGCCGTGTCCAGGCGACCAGGACTGGCAAGGGCTCTGCCCTTGCGCTCGGGTTCGGTCGTCACCGTTCGGTGCTACCGGCCGGGAGTCGCCGGTTCGGGGGCTGCCGGCTCGGGGGCTGCCGGTGGCTGTGCGGGCTGAGCCGGGGCCAGACCCGGCAGCGGAATGGTGACGCCCGGCAGAATCTCGACCTGCCGCGGCGTGATGACCACCGGCGGCGAGATCTCCGTCGGAATCGGCAGAGTCACGGGCGGCGGCGCGGACGGTGCCACCGTCGTGGTCGGCGCGGCCGGTGCCGAGTACTGCGGGACGCCTGCCTGCCCCGCAATGGCCTCGGGCGTCGGGAACGTCTCGTTCGAGGTGCCCTCGAGCGTGCCGTCCATCGTCGCCTTCCAGATGTCCGACGGTATGCCCGATCCGTAGATCGGACCGCCGTAACTGTTCTCGAGCGGCAAGCCCTGCTCGGTACCGACCCACACCGCCGTCGACAGTGACGGGGTGTACCCGACCATCCAGGCGTCCTTGTTCTGCCCGGTATCACCGAGCTGCGCGGTACCGGTCTTGGCCGCCGACTGACGACCACCCGCAAGGTTGTGACCGTTGGAGTACCCGGCGATCGGACGCATCGCCGAGGTCACGTTGTCGGCCACCGCCGGCGAGACGACCTGCTGACCTGCCTCGGGTGCACGATCGAGCAACACCGTGCCGTCGGCCGTGACGACCTTCTGCACGAAGTGCGGGGTGTGGTAGACGCCGGAGGCTGCGAGTGTGGCGTAGGCCGAGGCCATGTCGATCACCCGCGACTGGTACTGGCCGAGCACGATTCCGTAGTTCGGGCCCGCGTTGTCGGGCTCGGTCAGCGTGGGGCCGACGCCCTCGATCTCCTGCGGGATACCGAGCTTGTGTGCCATGTCCGCGATTGCCTGCGGGCCGTTGTCCATGCCGAGCATCATGCGGTAGAAGCTCGTGTTCAGCGACCGCTTGAGGGCTTCGGCGATGGTGCACGTGCCACAGGATTCGCCCTCGACGTTGCTGATCTGGATGCCGTTGACGTCCAGCGAGGAACTGTCGTACATCTTCGACAGCGGAATTCCCTGGTCCAAGGCAGCGGCGAGGCCGAACACCTTGAACGACGATCCGGTCTGCAACCCGGACTGCGCGAAGTCGAATCCTCGACCGTCTGCGCCGCCGTAGTACGAGCGGACCGCGCCACTGCGCGGATCGATCGACACCGAGGCCGTCCGCAGTTCCGACGGCTCACCCTGCAGGTTGTTGTCCACGGCCTCGACCGCGGCGGCCTGCGCCCTCGGATCGATCGTCGTCGTGATCTGTAGACCCTCGGTGTTCAGATCCTGATCGCTGACCCCGACAGCCGACAACTCACGCAGTACCTGCGCCTTGATCAGACCGTTGGGACCTGCGTCGGCGGCATCACCCGAATCGACCTGAGAAATGGGGACCCACTGCGGATACTGCATCGCCGCTCGCTGAGTCGGATCGAGCTGGCCCTGCGAGACCATGCCGTCGAGCACGTAGTTCCACCGGGACTGCGCACCGGTGGGGTTGACTTCCGGATCGAGTCCGGACGGCTGCTGGATGGTCGCAGCCAGTACTGCGCCTTCCTCGACGGAGAGCTGGTCGACGGATTTGCCGAAGTACGCCGTCGACGCGGCAGCGATGCCGTAAGCACCGCGACCGAAGTAGATGGTGTTCAGATACGCCGCGAGAATGTCGTCCTTGGACCATTGGCGAGCCATCTTCGACGAGATGACCAGCTCCCGCATCTTGCGCGTCAACGTCCGCTCGGAGCCGACCACCGCATTCTTGACGTACTGCTGGGTGATCGTGGAACCGCCGCCCGCGCTGTCACGTCCGAGCACGTTGTCGCGCAGAGCACGGCCGAAGCCGGTCACCGAGAACCCGGGATTGGAATAGAAGTCGCGATCCTCCGCCGAGAGCACGGCGTTACGTACGTGCTCCGGAATCTGGTCGATCGTGACATCGGTTCGGTTGCCCTCGGGTGGCACCACCTTGCCGAGCACGCTCGACCCGTCGGAGGCGAAGATCGTCGCAACCTGATTGGTCCTGAGGTCACCGGGCCGCGGGACGTCCACCAGCGTGTACGCCACCATGAAAAGCAGAATCGGCACTATCAGGCACAAGGCGACCAACGCATACAACGTGCGTCGAACTACCCGCCACTTGGACTTCTTCTTCGTTTTCGCGGCGGAACCTCTTTCGGGGGGCTCGGGCGGTTCGTTGCCCGAGGAACTAGCTGATGGATCGTTCGGTTCGTGTGGCGGCGGGACGGATCCCGATCGGGTGACACCTGCCGCGGCGTAGCGACCGTCACCGGACGGGCGACCCTGCGGTGGCATCGGCCGCTGGCCCGGAGGCGGACCCGGGCGTTGGCCGGCGGGAGGCATCGGCGGTCGACCCTGCGGTGGCATCGGACGCTGCCCAGGAGGAGGGCCGGGGCGCTGGCCCGGAGGCGGTCCCGGACGCTGTCCCGGAGGAGGCATCGGCGGTCGACCCTGCGGTGGCATCGGACGCTGCCCAGGAGGAGGGCCGGGGCGCTGACCCGGAGGAGGCACCGGACGTTGGCCCGGTGGGGGTACCGGACGACGTCCGGGCGGATCGGAATGGCGGCTGCCGCGCGGTGGTCCGGGCACGTCGGGGCGCCGTCCGGAGTCGCTACGGCCAGGTTCGTTGTTACCCGGGTTGTTGTCGTAGGGGGAACTCACGTACGAATCTCCAGTAATCTCGGCGGCCGCGTCGAATTCTCGGTGGCTGGGTTCAGCGAAGCGATTGTGTCATTCACTCGCAGTTCGACGGTTCGGTTGACGTGATCCCGATCGTGGGCGACGGGGTTGCTTGGGTGCGGGCACGGCCCCGAGGACGTAGGACTGGACGAGGTGATTCCAGCTGCACGAGCGGCAGACCTCGACCACATGGACCGAAAATTCCTCTTGGGTGGCAGCCAGCCGACCGAGTTCGTCGGCCGTTCTCGCCGAGCCGGACAGGGGTCCGAGCTTCTCACCGAACACCCACGACACCAGCGTGAGCTGTTCTTTTCGGCAGATCGGGCACACCACGTCGCTGCCGCGACCGTGGAACTTGGCGGCACGAAGAAGATAGGGATCTGCATCGCAGACCGCTGCCACGCCCGTCCTACCGGAGTAGACCTCGGCCAGCAGCGACCGACGCTGAAGGGCGTAGTCCACCACCTGTCGCTGAAGTCGCACGAGAACCAGAGTACGTGCGGCCGTGTCGATGGAGACCTGCGATCCCCGCCTGGACGACGAACGACCCCCATTTCCCGGCCGAGAAACTATGCTCCACCTGTGCAGACGCGACTGTCACCCAGTACGCGAGCGCGTGATGCGGATCGCACCGATACCTGCGCCACGTTGGACGAGGCACTCGCCGACGGCCAGCTGTCCGATTTCGAGCACGCAGCAAGGATCGATCTGGCGAAGGAAGCCGAAACGATCGCCGATCTGCACGCCCTCATCGAGGACCTTCAGAACGACACCGATCTACCGCCGATGGCCGACCCGATCGAGTTCGCGCATCCGATCACGACGGCGAAGGGCTCACGCCTGGGCTTCATGACAGTCGCCGTCCCTGCGGTTGCCGCACTCGTGGCGCTCACCTTCGGCATTCGCGCGTGCTCGAACACAGATGACTCCGTATCGGACCTCGGGGCGGCAGGCTACAAGAATCCCGCAGTCGTGGTGGACATCGTCGATGCACTGCAACAGAAGATCGGCACGTCTGTTGTCGACCGACTCGGTTTGTACGACGACTACGCCGTTATCTCGGCACCCGCACCCGGGGTGCCACAGAAGCAAGTCAGCTACACCTATCGCGACGGCGTCATCGACGACTACGACGACAACTTTTCGAGCACTCGCGACTTCGACGAACCTCAGATCGACCTGGCGACGGTCGATCTGACGAAGGCAGCGGGGATCATCGCGGGGGCTGCCGAGAGCCTGAACATGAGTCGCGTCGACAGCTACAACGTGAGCTTCAGCGGCAGCGACAACGGCCCGCAGATATCCGTGTCCGCCGAGAACACCGACCAGGAAAGCGGAACTCTCCTATTCGATCCCGCAGGCAACTTCCTGCGTGTCACGCCGTTTTCGTTCGGCTAATCAGTCCGGAAAGGAAGCCCGCAGGATGGCACAGCGACCCGATTTTCGCGCTCGCGACATAGACCGCGCGCTGACCGCCACCGTTCTGGATTCCGCGTACGCCGACGGCCAGCTCACCTTCGACGAGCACCGGCTCCGCAGCGAACGTGCGCGGGTAGCCATCACCCTGCGCGATCTGCGACGACTGGTCTCCGACCTACAAATCGACATCGACCTTCCGGAACCACCGCCGCGGACACCCGAACCGAAGAACCGGCTGGTGCTGGCACTCGGCTCGGTCGTCGTCGTGACTGTGGGGCTGGTGGTGTTTCTGTCGACCAGGACCGGCGAAGAACCGGTTCCGGCTGCTGCCGTCGTTGCGTCCACGACGACGCGCAGCGTCGCCCCCACCGTGCCGATGGACCTGCCGGTCGACGTCACGCCGATCATCGCCCGCCCCTTCGTTTTCGACACCGCAGCCGGACTCGACGATTTTCGAGAACGCTACGTGGAACGTTTCGGCAGTTCGCAGGTTCTCGAGGTGTTCGTCCAGATGGACGGCAACCGTGCCGATGTCTATCGCCCGACGGCAGAGGGCCGACGAGAGCGGGTGTTCGTCTCCGGGGGGTTCGAGGTCTATCACGAGACCGAGGCACCCGGGGCCCAAGATGCACTCTTCGACTGGGCCACAATCGACTCCGGGGTTCTGGCAGGCCTCGTGGCGGGAACGCCCGACGCCGTCGGGGTCCCGGACGCCGCCGTCGAGTACGTCATGATCACCGATTCCCGCGGTGAGCAGCGCATCTCGATCACCGCACACAACGACGACGACCAGGGAGGCCGCGTCGAAGCGGACTTCGCGGGCAACATCGTCTCGGTCGACCGCTAGACGGCGCGAACTTACTGCGTTGCGGCAGCCATTTCGGGCTCTCGTGCGTGATGGCGCGGTATTCGGTAGCCCTGCCTGTCGACTGCGGCCTTGACGACGCCGAACACCGCACCGTGGACGGCTGCCGCGATCAGCACCTCTCGGACGGAGCGAAGCAGATCCTTCGGGGTGGTGCCGTCCCGTGTCGATACCCGCGAAGAACACCGGAAAAGACGTCCGAGAATGCCGATTCACCCGATGAAACCGGCCATTGGTTTGTCACTTCATGTATCGGCGCGATACATTCTCCGATAGTGTGGCTCATCGCATCGCCAGGATGTGATCGTTGGATTCGAGAAGGGGGAGTTGCATGCTCGAACTCGCAATTCTCGGACTGCTTCTCGAATCACCCATGCACGGTTACGAGCTTCGCAAGCGGCTCACCGGCCTGCTCGGAGCATTTCGCGCGTTTTCGTACGGATCGCTGTACCCGGCACTCCGTCGACTACAAACCGACGGGCTCATCGCCGAGGACGCCGGTCCCGAACTGCTCGTGAAAAGACGAGCAAAACGGGTGTACGTGCTCACCCCCCTCGGCAGGGAACGATTTGCCGAACTGGTGGCCGACACCGGACCGCAGAACTACACCGACGACGGATTCGGCGTACATCTGGCCTTCTTCAGTCGAACCCCGGCAGAAGCTCGGGTTCGCATTCTCGAAGGCAGACGACGCCAGGTCGAGGAGCGCCGAGAAGGCCTCCGCGACGCTGTGGCCAAGGCGAACGGAACTCTCGACCGCTACACCCGGCAACTCCACCAGCTCGGTCTCGAATCGAGCGAACGCGAGGTGCGCTGGCTCAACGAAGTCATCGCAGCCGAGCAAGCCGCCCCCAACCCAGCACCGTCCCACACAGCACCAAACAGGACAGTCAAGACAGAAGGAGAACCCGACCATGGGTGAGAACAACAACGCAATCCGCGTGGCCATTGTGGGTGTGGGCAACTGCGCCTCATCCCTGGTCCAGGGTGTCGAGTACTACAAGGACGCAGACGAGAACGCCACCGTTCCCGGCCTGATGCACGTCATGTTCGGCAAGTACCACGTCCGCGACGTCGAGTTCGTCGCCGCGTTCGACGTCGACGCCAAGAAGGTCGGCTTCGACCTCTCCGAGGCCATCTTCTCCAGCGAGAACAACACCATCAAGATCGCCGACGTGCCCCCGAAGGACGTCCACGTCCTGCGCGGACCGACCCTCGACGGCCTCGGCAAGTACTACCGCGAGACCATCACCGAAGCCGACGGCGAAGCAGTCGACGTCGCACAGGCACTGCGTGACGCCAAGGTCGACGTCCTCGTGTCCTACCTCCCCGTCGGATCCGAAGAAGCCGACAAGTTCTACGCACAGGCAGCCATCGACGCAGGCGTCGCCTTCGTCAACGCCCTCCCCGTCTTCATCGCCTCCGACCCCGTCTGGGCCAAGAAGTTCACCGACGCAGGCGTCCCCATCGTCGGCGACGACATCAAGAGCCAGGTCGGTGCCACCATCACCCACCGCGTCATGGCGAAGCTGTTCGAGGACCGCGGCGTGCAGCTCGACCGCACCATGCAGCTCAACGTCGGCGGCAACATGGACTTCCTCAATATGCTCGAGCGCACCCGCCTCGAATCGAAGAAGATCTCCAAGACCCAGGCCGTCACGTCGAACCTGCAGAAGGAATTCAACGCCAAGGACGTCCACATCGGACCGTCCGACCACGTCGGCTGGCTCGACGACCGCAAGTGGGCCTACGTCCGCCTCGAAGGCCGCGCCTTCGGTGACGTTCCCCTGAGCCTCGAATACAAGCTCGAGGTCTGGGACTCGCCGAACTCTGCCGGCGTCATCATCGACGCAGTCCGCGCCGCGAAAATCGCCAAGGACCGCGGCATCGGTGGACCGGTCATCCCCGCCTCGGCCTACCTGATGAAGAGCCCGCCGAAGCAGCTTGCCGACGACGTCGCTCGCGAACAGCTGGAAGCGTTCATCATCGACGCGTAAGTGCCTGCGGCAGTGGTGTGATTGAGTGCCCCCAGGGGCACTCGTCCGCACCACTACCCACACGCCCGCCGGTCCACTAGATGTGACATTGACCCCCGAAAGGGCCACCAAATGTCACATTGAGTACCGGCGGGCGTTCGTCTATCCCGCCTCGAGGATGGCGCGCGGATCGAAGGTCACCCTGATTTCCACGATTTTGCCGTCTTCGATTCGTTGCCAGTTCGCGGTGGGGGCCGGGGGTGCGATCGACGTGTGCAGGTCGAACAACGTCAACACGTTCGGGCCATCGACGAATACGTGCGCGATATCGATGTCGGTGACGATCTGCGACATTCCCTTCAACCCGACCACGCATTCCTCGCCGCTGTCGGCCGTGCCGAGTGGACCGCGAAACGTTGCGTCCTCGTGCAGGATCGACGCCAGAGTGTCGAAGTCCTCCGCCTTCCAGGCCTCGAAGTAGGTTGCTGCAATTTCTTCGGGTGTCTGTGTCATGCCTTCGAGTCTCGAACCGGCCCGGTCAGAAGTCCAACAGTTGGTCGATATGATCGTCAGAACTTTTACTCATAGCCGCAGCTAGGCGAGACGCGCTATGGTTCTCGCGTGGCCATCGATCCCACCTCGAAGCATCCGGTTCTCGAACGCGTTCGCGCTCTGGCGTTCGCGTATCCCGACGTGACCGAGAAGATTTCGCACGGCAGGCCAACATTCCGCACAACCTCGGTGTTCGTCTACTTCGGCGGCGGCGTCAAAGGCGGCGACCAGTTCGACATGTCGATCCTCGTCAAGTGCGAAAGCGCCGAAGAGCAGCGGGCCTGCGAACTCGAGCCGCGCTACTTCCATCCCGCCTACCTCGGACCCGCAGGCTGGGTGGGATTCGACCTGTCCGATCCCGACAGCGATGTCTGGGCCGAGGCCGCCGAACTGATCGACTGCAGCTACCGGCTCACCGCACCGAAGCGCGTGATAGCCCGACTCGACGCCGGCGAGGGCCCCGATCTGGGAGTACAGCAATGGAACTGAGGCAGCTCGAGTATTTCGTCGCTGTAGCCGAGGAAGCGAATTTCACCCGCGCCGCTGCCCGGGTCCACATCAGCCAATCCGGTGTCAGCGCTCAGATCAGGGCGCTCGAAAGGGAGCTCGGTGCCGAGCTGATCGACAGATCCGGTGGCACAGCCACATTGACCACAGCCGGCCAGGCTGCTCTGCCGCAGGCTCGCGCCACACTGGCCGCAGCAGGATCCGTCAAACAGTCCGTCGACGACGTAACCGGGCTACTGCGCGGCTCCCTGAGCATCGGTATGGTGACCGCCTGCACCGTCCCACAACTGTTCGACGCGTTGGCGCGCTTCCACTCTGGTCATCCTGGCGTCGAACTCGCTCTGCGGGAGGATAATTCGGATCAGCTCATCGCGGATGTTCGATCCGGCGAGCTGGATCTTGCGTTGGTCGGTATCGCTGCTCGGACCCCCACCGGACTCGAGTCGATGGTGGTGATCGACGAGCGGATCGTCGCAGCCGTTCCGACGAAGCATCCGCTGGCGGAGCAGAAGGACGCGACCCTCGCCGAGGTGTGCGAGTACCCGATAGTCGCTCTCCCGCTGGGCACCGGCATTCGTGCGGTGTTCGACAGAGACTGTGCCGGGGTTGGTCTGTCACCATCGATCACGTTGCAGGCCAGCGCACCTGACGCGGTGGCCGACCTCGCAGCTCGCGGTCTCGGCGTCGGGATCCTCAGCCGATCGATGGCCGAGTTCTACGGCAACCGGCTCGTCGCGGTCGAGCTGACCGACTCGCACACCGCCGCCCTGCTGGCCCTGGTGTGGCGCAGCGCGATGAGTCCGGCACTGACCGAACTGGTGTCCGTGGCGACGACGAGTTTCAGCGAATCTTCTTGACGACGAACCACAGCGCCACCAGCAGACCGAGCAACGCCACAGACGGCAGCACGCCGGGATTTCCTCCGACGATCCCGGCGACGGCGAAACCGAGAGCTACCAGCGCGAAGAACCCGAGGATCCCCGCGAGCAGCTGAAGGTGGTCCTGCGCCGTCACGACTTGACGCCGCCCGCCGTCAGTCCGGAGATGATGCGGCGCTGGAACAGCAGCACCATTATCACCAGCGGAATCGCAACGATGGTGCCGGCGGCCATGATCGCGGCATATGGCACTACGAGCGGATCGTTGCCGGTGAACCGCGCGATGGCCACGGTCACCGGTTCGGTCTTGTCACTCGAGAGCTGGCTCGCGAGCAGGTACTCGTTGACCGCGGCGATGAACGCCAGGATCGCGGTGGTGAACAGGGCCGGTGCGGCGAGTGGGAGCATCACCAGCCGAAACGCCTGGAATCGCCCGGCGCCGTCGATCCGCGCGGCTTCTTCGAGTTCCCATGGCAATTCGGCGAAGAACGCCGCCAGTGTGTAGATCGTCAGCGGTAGGACGAACGAGATGTTGGGGATGACCATCGCCTGGTAGCTGCCGATCCAGCCGATGTTGGTGAAGAACTGGAACAGCGGGGTCACCAGTGCGACGACGGGGAACATCGACGCACCCAGGATGATGCCCGTCACCACGTATTTGAAGCGAAAGTCGATGCGCGAGAGCGCGTATGCCGTGAAGATGCCGATGACCAACGCGATCAGCGTGGTCGCGCCGCCCACGATCAGACTGTTGCCCACCGCACGAAGAAAGTTGTTGCCGTTCGCCGTCGACAACGCGTTCTCGAAGTTCTCCCACGTGACGTGCGTCGGCCACGGCGTCGTATCGAAGGTGTAGCGCGGGTCGCGGAATGCGGTGACGACCATCCAATAGAACGGTGCCAGTCCCCAGACGAGAATGACGACGACACCGAGATAGATGCGAGCCTGCTTCATCGGCCGGGCCCCTTACGCTGATTGTCCTGAGTGGCAACGGCATTGGCACCGAGAAACTTCACCAGGATGAACGCCACGACAAATATGAAGATGAACGAGATGGTCGACAACGACGCAGCGCTGTTGAAGCCCTGCCGGATCTGATCCACCACCAGGATCGAGATGGTCCGCGTGGCAGGATTGCCCTCGGTGAGGATGGCGGGCAAGTCGTACATACGCAGCGCGTCCATGGTGCGGAACAGAATGGCCACCATCAACGCGGGCTTGACCAACGGCAGCGTGATCTTGGTGAACCGCTGCCACGCCGACGCCCCGTCGACGCGAGCAGCCTCGTAGACGTCGGCGGGAATCATCTGCAACCCGGCCAGGATCAACAGCGCCATGAACGGCGTCGTCTTCCATACGTCGGCGATGATGACGGCGAAACGAGCGGGCCACGCGTCGCCGGTCCACAGAATGTTGGTTCCCAGAATGCGATTGGCGATGCCGTCGTACGCGAAGATGAAGTACCAGAGCTTGGCCGTGACCGCCGTCGGGATCGCCCAGGGGATCAGGATCGCCGCGCGCAACAGGGCGCGTCCGGCGAAGGTCTTACCCATGATGACGGCCATTCCGAAGCCGATGACGACCTCGATGGACACCGTCACGACCGTGAAGAACGCGGTGTTGCCGACGGCGCCCCAGAACTGAGAACCGAGCGTCCCCGGCGGGCAGGGCACCAACGTGCCCGACGCCGAAGTGCATTGCTGCAGAATCCAGTGCGTGTAGTTGTCGAAACCGGCAGAGCCGCCGGTGACGAACATACCGGTGGCGGGATCGAGACCGGGATCCTTGGAGAAGGACATCACGAGGGCTCGGACCACCGGGTAGACGATGACGATCGCGAGGATCACCATCGTCGGTGCGATCAACAGCCAGGCCCGACCCTGCGTCAGGCCGAAACGCTTGTTCTTGGACCGCACATGCCGACCGCGGCCGGGGGACGAGCCCCCGGCCGCGGTGGTTGCGGCGGCCCCACTGGTCACACCAGCAGGTACAGCCATTGGTTCTCCCGAAATCAGTTGGCGCCGGCGGTTTCGATACCGGCCTGCATGTCCGTGATCGCCTGGTCGACGCTCTTCTCACCCTTGATGGCGGCAGAGACGTTGTCCTGCACGGCCTTCGAAACGGCCGGGTAGAACGGAGTGACGGGACGCGGAACGGCATTCTCGATGGATGCCTTCAATGCGGGAAGGTACGGCATCGCGGCGATCAGTGCGGGATCGTCGTACAACGAGGAGAGCACGGGCGGCAAAGCACCCTCGGCGATGATGCGCTGGGCCTTCTCGCCCTGCATGAATCGCAGGAAGTCGGCCGCGGTGGCCTTGTTCTCGGAGTACGCGCTGATCGCGGCGTTGTATCCGCCGAGCGTCGAGGTGCCCACTCCGGTGACGCCCGGAAGCGGTGCGACCGCGTACTTTCCGACCACAGCCGAACCTTCTTCTGCGGCGGTGCCGTAGACGTACGGCCAGTTGCGCAGGAACAGTGTCTTTCCGTCCTGGAACGCCTGCTGGCTGTCGGACTCCTTGAACGTGGTGTCCTGGGCCGGGATGACGCCGGTCTCGAACGCGGTGACCAGAGTCTGCAGTCCGGCCTTGGCTTCGGGACTGTTGACGGTGGGGGTCTTGCCGTCTTCGCCGACGATCGATCCGCCGTGCGCGTTGATGATCTCCGACGCATTGGCCGTCAGACCCTCGTAAGGCGCGAATTGCCCTGCGTAGCAGTCGATGTTGTTGTCGCGAGCGACCTGGCAGTCCTCGGTGAGCTCGGCCCAGGTGGTGGGTGCCTCGGGGAGCAGGTCGCTGCGGTAGTAGAGCAGTCCGCCGTTGGTGTTCTTCGGCGCGGCGTACTGCTTGCCGTTGTAGGTCGCACTCGCGACGGTCGCGGGTAGAACGCCTGCGTTGTCGAGTGCGAATTCGCCCTCGAGCGGGACGAGCCAGCCCTTGGCCGCGAATTCGGCGGTCCAGACGACGTCGAGTGCCATGACGTCGTAGTCGCTCTGCTGCGCCTGGAGCTGCTGAACGAAGTCGTCGTGGGCCTGATCGGCGTCGGCGGACTGCTCCTTGAAGGTGACCTGCTGATCAGGGTTGGCGGCGTTCCACTCCGAGATGATCTGCTGGACGACACCGGTCTCGGTGGTGTCCTGGCCCTCTACATAGGTGATAGGTCCACGGCCGTCGGCATTTTCGGATGCAGCACCCGAATCGCCGCTCGAACCGCTGTCGCTCGAACATCCGGTGAGCGTCAGCAGCGTGGCTGCTGTCGCAACCACTGCCACCTTCGTGATCAAAGACGCCATTGTTCTCTCCACTTACTTCTACGCGGTGGTATGCGCCCGGAGATGGGCACGCAGAATCGTGCTGTGATGCTCCCCCGACACATATGTCGATGGGTACTGTGGCACACAACTCACCGCGCAGGGGTCATTATCGAGTTCCTGAATCGGTCAACCCGGACGTGTCGGAGGTGCCCGGTACCCTTTCGCTCATGAGTTCGGACAAGATGCTGACGCGAATCGGCGGATTGCTGCGTCAGGCGGAGTCCACCGACAACCCCCACGAGGCCGAGGCCTTCATGGAGGCCGCGCAGCGTTTGGCCACGTCGGCGTCGGTGGATCTCGCGGTGGCGCGTTCGCACAGCGCATCCCGCGAACGGCAGGCGACGCATAGCCAGAAGGTCATCCCCATCGGTGAACCGGGCAAGCGTGGACTCAAGACCTACGTTCAACTGTTCGTCGCCATCGCTCATGCGAACGATGTGCAGTGCGACGTCGCCAGATCGTCGACGCAGGTGTTCGCCTACGGTTTCGACTCGGACATCGAGACCACCGAGGCCCTGTACTCCTCTTTGCTGATTCAGATGGTCCGAGCGTCGGACGCGTACATCAAGTCCGGTGCCTACAAATCCGAGACGGCCATCCGCACCGTCACCGAGGTCAAGAATCGTCGCCGCTACACCCGACGCGAGGAAGTGCCCGTCGCCGCCGTGACGGCACGTCTGAACTTCCAGACGGCATTCGCGTCGCGCATCGGTCAACGGCTCGCGGAGGTCAAGAAGGACACCGAGGCCAAGGCCATCGCGCAGGAGAGCTCCGGTGCCGGTACCGCCCTGGTGTTGCGAGACAAGGAGATCGAGCTACGCGACTACTACCGACAGACGTCCACCGCACGCGGGCACTGGCGAGGCCAGAGTGCGAACGCCGGGTACTCGGAGGGCGCACGCAAGGCCGGCGATCGAGCGGGCCGGAACGCGAAGATCGGTGCCCACGCAGAAATCGGTGGCGCAAGTCGGCAACTGGGCCGCTGACTTCTACGGTGCCGCCGGTGATGCCGTGAACACCGGCCATCCGATCTCGGTACGCCAGAGCGTCGAATTCTCGGTATCCCGCGGCCCGACGACATAGACCTCGCGAACCGGTCCCGCAATGGCGAGGCCGTTGGTCTCCACGTGCACGCCGAGCGCGCCATAGGTGACGTCGATGTCGTCGTGGGGTCCGTGGTGAACCGTCACCGCGAGTTCGACAGGAGGCAGCGTCAACGGCCGAACCCGACCCACGGACGACGCATCTGCGGTCGGCACGTACACCGTCATGACTCCGCGGCCGTCGGTGAACAACTCGTTTTCGTACAACCCACCCGGTGGCCCGGTGGTGTCGGACACGACCGCGTCGATCTCGGCCATCGCGTCCGAATACCAGCCCGATACGTCGGACACGTCGACCACCTCGGAAATTGCTGCGACAGAGCACTGTTTAGTGAGAATGCGTCGGACATCGATCGCGGGCGGAGTGGGATCGAGCAATCGTCGCAGCGCCGTCACGGCTGATCTGGTGTCGTCCAACTGGCGCTCGAGTCGAGTGAGATGTTCGGTGATCAGTCGAGCGCGAGCATCGGGATCGGGTGTCTGCACGATTGCCCGCACCTCCCGCTCCGGCATCTGCATCTTCCGGAATCGACCGATGATCTGCGCGACCCCGACCTGATCGGTGGCGTAGTACCGGTAGCCCGAGTGGTCGTCGACCGTCGCAGGTTCGAGCAGACCCGACTCGTGATAGCGACGCAGGGTCTTCACCGACAGATGCGTGATTCGAGAGAACTCGCCGATCGTGAGCAATCCGTTCATGCCCACATTCTCGCCCCTCCCCGTGGGGGAGACTCGACTCTCCAGGGGGAGGGGTGACGCCGGATGTAGCCGAGGCCGCCGCAAACGCGCGCGCGTTTGCGGGAAATGGGGGCGGCGGGATGGGGACGACGGCGGGATGGGGGCGGAAGAAAGGGGCGGGAAAATGCGGGCGGCCGACAGAAGCCGGCGACACCAGAACCAACTCAGTCGAGTCGAGCCAACACGATTCGCAGGCCGATGACACTGGCGATGGGGAACAGGGCAGCGACCAGCCATGGGATTGCTGCTCCCCAGCCGGTATCGGGCGAGGCGTCGATCACCGCTCCCACGGCGATCGAGCCGATGAGTACCCCGATCCCACCGAGCGAGGCCATGAATCCGTAGTAGGAGCCGAGTCGGCGTTCGGCAGCCATGAGCGGCACCAGATCCCGGGCCTGCGGCATCGCGATCATCTGACCCAGCGCCAGCAGCAGCACGAACAGGGCGGCCGGAACGAGGCCGACGAGCCCGGTCAGCTCCAGCGGGCTGAGGACCGCCACCAGGGCGAAAGAGACTGCCATGACGGCAAATCCGATCGGCAGCGTGATGCGCGGCGAGACCGCGGCGACGCGTCGGGTGATCGGTAGTTGTGTCGTTACGACGAGTACTGCGGAGATTGCGAAGAACCAGCCGAGTACCGTCTGGGATCCCCAGGCCCGTTCGACCTCGAGGGGGAGCAGTAGATACAGCTGGTTGTAGGCCACCAACTGCGCGCTCATGGCGACGGCGAACAGCACGAAGGTGCGATTGCGGATCACGTCGGTCCAGCCCGAGAGCCACGGATCGTCGCGGTGTTCGCCGGGCTCGCGCGGTAGCCATCTGATGTGCGCGGCGATGACGAGTACGAAGATGACTGCGGCCGTCAGACATGCGATTCGGAAGTCGGCCAACAACAGCAGAGATCCGATGAGCGGGCCGGTGAACGATCCGATCTGATTGCACACCGACAACAGCGCGAAGGTCTGAACCCGGGTGGCGCCGCCGCTGCGTTCGCTCTTACCGGCCTCGATGGCGATCGCGGATTCCACTGCGGGAGAGAACAATGCAGCCGCGAACCCGACCAATACCGTCGCGGCGACGACACCGGCGAGAGAATCGAACACAGCCAGGCCCAGGAACCCCAGTACTCGCAGGACACAGCCGACGAGGACCACCGGCTTGATGCCCCACCGATCGGCGAGGGTGCCGCCCACGAAGAACAGGCCCTGCTGCGAGAACGTTCGGATACCGAGGACGACGCCGACGAGTGCCGCTCCGAGTCCCAGATCGGACGTCAGATGCACCGACAGATACGGCAACACCATGAAAAAGCCGATGTTGAACGTCATCTGGGTGAGAACCAGCAACCGCACCGTGGGCGTGGCGCGCCCGAGGTCGACGAGAAACGACCACCGCCACCGCGTCGGCGACTTGTCGGTCCTCGAACTCATGTAACGCGCCCTCCTACATCGACTTTGCCGTCAACGCTACCGGTCGTTCTCACCCGCCCCGACGTCGCGCTGGCAACGGAGACGGCGAGGACGGCCAGTGCGATCAACGACGCCAGCGGTGCTGCCGCGACCCATGGTGCTCGCTCGACGGCGGCTACCCCGTCGGACAGGATCAGTCCCCAATCCGCGGTCGGAGGTTGCGGACCGAGGCCCAGAAACCCGAGGGCGGCGAGTGCCAGAGCGACCCCGGGCAGTCGGATCATGGCGTGCCGGAACACGGCAGGCAGCACTCCGCGAACGATGGATCCGAACAGGATTCGACCGTTACCGGCACCGAGTGTCGGCAGGATGGAGATGTAGGGCTGCGCTCGCGCCTCGTCGACGAGTGCCGCGGTGTGCGCGGCGAGTGGAGCCCACGTCACGATCAGGACCGCGACAGCCGCCCCGCCGGCACTTGGACCCCAGATCGCGGCGATGAGGATGCCGGTCACGACGGGCGGAGCGGCATTGGTGACCTCCACGAGCCCTCGGGTCGCTCGGGGAATCAGCCCCAGCAGCACCCCGACGAACAGGGCCGCCAGCGTGACTGCCAGCGACAGTCCGATCGATCGCACAGCCCCGTCCGCCACTCGGGCGAGCAGGTCGCGGCCGGACGCGTCGGTTCCGAACGGGAACGTCGACGATGGTCGAGCGAACTTCTCACGGGTGGTGATCTGGCCGTCTCGTGGCAGCCCCACCAGAACCATGACCGCGAGCATCGATGCGGCTGCTATCGGGACGATCCACCGACGCGACGAGGGGTGGAACACCCCGGCTGGAATCGGCATGGCCTTCTCGTGCAGTGCACTGCCGAGCAGTAGACGGCGTAACAGTTCCGCCGCGATACCGAGGGCGGCACTGACGGCCAGCAACAACAGGATGTCGATCTGCAGGGCAGGCAGGTCCTGCGACTGCGCGTCACCGAGAGTCGATCGTCCCAATCCCGGTATGGCGAAGACCTTTTCGACGGCCACTGCGCCGCCCGTCATGGCCACCATGATCAAACCGACCTGCGACGCAAGTCCGGGGACGGCGCGGCGCAACACAGCGACGGCGATCTGCCGCCGCGAGAACCCTGCCACCGTCCACGTGATCACCCATCCCTCGGTGAAGGTGACGGCTACCGCGTCGGCGAGGAGTCGACCGATCAAGCCACCCGCTGGAAGGCCTAGTGCCAGTGCGGGTAGCACCGCATATTCCGGCCCGTTCCACCCGTACGCCGGAAACGACAACCACACCGCTCCGACGACCACCAGTACCGATGCCAGCAGGAACTCCGGCAGAGACGTCAGCGCGGCCGCAATGCTGCCGCCGGTGCGTTTCGGGGTGCCGCGCAGCCCGGCCCGCATGCTCGGCAGGACGACGAGCGCGGCGGTGACGAGCGCGACGGCCATCGCGAAACCCATCAGGGTCAGCGAGACGGACAGTGCCTCGAGTGCACCGGGCAGTACGGGTTTGCCGGTGTTCCAGGATGTTCCGGGGTTGCCCGACGCGAGGCCGGTGAGCCAGTTCCAGAAGGTCCGTAGCGGCCCGGCGTCGAGACCGAGGTCGTTGCGGATGGCCGCGAGGGCCTCGGGCGTCGCTTCTTGCTCGGCCGAGCGCGCCCGCAGAATGCTCAGTGCGGGGTCTCGGTCGGACAACCACGGCAGCATCCCGACGAGCAGTACGACGCCCGCTACCGAGAGCAGCCGTGAGGCAGTCGTTCTCACTGCCTACTCGAAGGCGGTCTGGTTGGTGATCAGCGTCCGCTCGCGTGGATCGCGGGCCACGCCGGTCACGTTCTCGGATTCTCCCTGGATGACGCGTTCGTGCAGCAGCGGAACCGCGGCGTCTTTTTCGAGGATCAGTTTTTCGGCGTCGAGGATCGCGGTGCGGCGAGCGTCGCCGGGATCGGTGGCTGCGGCATCGGCGAGCGCGGTGTCGACCTGCGGGTCGCAGAATTGCGAGATGTTGAACGATCCCTCGCAGGCGAAGTCGGAGTACATGTACGCGGCCGGGTCTCCGGAGTCGAGCACGGTGGCGCGGGAGAGGATGAACGCATCGAAAGCGCCGGCGAGAGCATCGGTTTCGATGAACTGATATTCGCGCACGACCTGTTCGACGACGAAGCCCTTGGCTTCGAGCTCCTGCTGCAGCAGCACCGCGACCTCGGGGAGTTCGGCTCGGTCCGTGAACGTGGCGAGGGTGATCTTCTTTCCTGCGGCGTCGCCGGCCGGAGCCTGCGTACGGGCCGGTCGATCGGCGGCCCACGGCAGAGCCGGGCCGAGCAGTCCGTTCGCGGCGTCGGCGCGGCCCTCGTACACCTGGTCGACCAGGCGGTCGCGGTCGATGGACTCGCGTGCCGCGGCGCGCATCGCCGGATCCGCGAAGACCCCGGACGCGGTGTTCAGGTACAGCGTGTTGGTGCGCGGCATGGGCACCTCGTGTACCAACGCCTGGTCGACGTTGGCAGCCTGCGACACCGGAATCGCTTCCACCACATCGGCTGTGCCGTTGCGCAGCGCCGCGGCCCGGGCCGTACCGTCGGGCACGAAGTCGACGTCGATACCGGAGATCTTCGCCGGCTCACCCCAGTAGTTCTCGTTGCGGTCGAGAGTGGCCGTGGACGTACCGTTCACCGCCTTCAGCACGAAGGGCCCGGTGCCGGTTCCGATGGGGTTGCTGCTGCCCGTCGAGTACGCCTCGGGTGCCAGGATGGCCAGCTGCGGGCTCGACAGTCGTTGGGGTATCAGGGGATCGACGTCGGCAGTGGTCACGGCAACGCTGTCGGCGTCGGTTGCGGTCACCGTCATGTCGACACCGTCGAGGATGCGCGGCTTGGGTGCCGACTGGGTGGCTGCAGTCAGTGCGGTCACGACGGCCGCTGCGTCGAGCGAGGCACCGTTGTGGAACGTGACGTCCGGCCTGATGTCGAAGTTCCAGGTGCGGTCGTCGACGCGGTTCCACGCGGTGGCCAGGCCTGGCTCGGCTTCACCGAGATCATCGAGAACGATCAACGTCTCGGCCGTGGACCAGCGCGAAAGCTTGAAGGCGTCGTCACTGAACTGGGACAGCCCCGATCGAGGTGGCTGCAGCATTGCGACGCGCACGCGGTTCTCGCCGTCGTCGGAGGTGGCGGAACTGGAGGAAAAGCACCCGGTGAGCGTCAGCGTGCCCACTGCTGCGAGCGCGCCGATGCGAAACATGTTGCTGGTCAATGTAACTCCTGTTGTTCTTACGTGAGCCGAGGGACGGCGTCGATCAGATCTCGGGTGTGTTGGTGCTCGGGCCGGGTGAGAACGTCGCGGACGGACCCTGTTTCGACGATGCGACCCTCCTGCATCACCGATACCTCGGTGCAGAGCCGTGCGACGGCCGACAGGTCGTGGCTGACGATCAGCAGCGCACCCGGTAGGCCGGCAAGAACATCGAGCACCTGCTCTCTGAGGTCGGGATCGAGTCCACTGACCGGCTCGTCCGCCAACAGATAGTGCGGCGCGCAGGCCACAGCTCGGGCGATGGCGACTCGCTGTTTCTGTCCGCCGGACAGCTCGGCCGGACGGCGAGCCAGGAAGTGCGCATCGAGCCCGACGGCAGACAATGCGCCGGTGGCCCTGGCTCGGCGATCACCCTCGATACCGAGCAGGCGTAGCGGAGTAGCGACGAGGTCGAGGACGCTGCGGCGCGGGTCGAGACTGGTTGCCGGATCCTGCGGAATGTACTGCACGCGACGGCGGAACCACCGCAGCGATCTGGCCGATCCGGGTCGGACGGTCTGTCCGTCGAGCACGATCTTTCCGCCGCTCGGGGCATCGACGGCCAGCAGCAGGCGCAGCAGTGTCGTTTTGCCGGAACCGGATTCACCGACGACGGCAATCCGCCCGGTCGGCGGCACTGCGAACGTGACGGAATTCAGAGCCGTGTGCGACGTGCCGTGCCGGTCGTACTGTCGCGTGACTGCCGTGGCCACCAAACCGGTCGGCTCCTCCACGGTCACGACGCAACCAGCTGCCGGAACGGATCAGCCGCCCGAGCCACGTCGATCATCTGTCGCGTTCGATCCGAGCGAGGGTTCTTGAGTACCGTTGCAGTGGAACCGGATTCGATGATTCTTCCGGAATCGAGAACCAGCAGGTGGTCGCACAACTGCGCGGCGACGGCGATGTCGTGGGTGATCAGCAGCAGCGACGGCACCTGCCGCAGAGCGTCGAGAACGCGCGCCTGACTCAGGACGTCCAGTGCCGTCGTCGGTTCGTCGGCGATCACCAGCGAGCTCTCGCGCGCCAATGCCATTGCGATGCAGACTCGTTGACGCTGGCCGCCCGAGAGTTCGAGTGGGTGCGAGGCCAGCACACGCGCGGTGTCGTGCAGACCCACTCGCGCGAGCAGCGTGGCGGCGTCGGGCGTGCGTAGTTGCCCGCCGACGGTGACCATCGGGTTGAGCGCCGTCGCGGAGTCCTGGAAGACCATCGCCGGACGCGCGGTGCGCGGCCGCTGCGGGGTCGGAACACCGGCGACATCGTGGCCGTCGACGACGACGCGACCGGCACACGTGATGCCCGGCGGGAGGTATCCGACCAGAGCCGAGGCGATGGAGGACTTGCCCGAACCCGAGGCGCCCAGCAGGCCGACGCGTCGACCCGTGGGTATCTCGAACGAGACGCCGTCGACGATGCGGGTGCGTCCGGCGTCGATGCGGAGATTCTCGACGACGAGCACGACGAACTCCTGAGCCTGGAAGTGGGAATGACTTCGACAATCGTTGTCACTTGAACCATAGGCGAGCGCCGGTACGGAAACAACTCGACCTGCTTAAGCTGGACGAGTGAGCAGACCGAGGGATGCGCAGCGGTCGGCGGTATACGACGCCGAACAGATGGTGCGCATCATGTTCGATCGAGCCGAGGAGCGCGAGAACCGCGTCGTGACGGTGTTGGGCTCACAGATCACGCTGCCGATCGAGCGGAAGTTCGCCTCGTTGAAATCCGTGCAGAGCTACGTCGATGCGGTGCTGGCGCTGGACTGGATCGCGACTACGTGGCCCGACGCCGGTCGGACGGTGACCGTTCGGGCCAGATCCGGATCGGGTGCCGCCCACTACGAACGCGACGCCGCGACCATCGCGGTACCCCTGCATCAGGGCAATCGGGCCTGGGCGCTGCGCGAACTGGTGGTGCTGCACGAACTGGCTCACCACTTCGGTGACGAGGACGAGCAACAGCACGGCGGAGCGTTCGTCGATCGCTACATCACGTTGGTCGCCGACATCGTCGGCTCCGAGGCCGGGTTCGTCCTCAGGGCGATGATGGCCGAGAGCGGGGTACGAGTCGGCTGATCTCGGTCGACGTGCATCGCGGGAAACGAGGTGCATCATGGGTGAGACAGCCCACACGACGAGGAGACGTACATGACCGTCAAGATCGGTGTTCAGCTTCAGCCCCAGCACGCACCCGACTATCAGCTGATCCGCGACGCGGTGCTGCGGTCCGAAGACGCGGGGGTCGACATCGTCTTCAACTGGGACCACTTCTATCCGCTGTACGGCGACCTCGACGGTGCCCACTTCGAGTGCTGGACGATGCTCGGGGCCTGGGCCGAGCAGACGTCGAACGTGGAGATCGGCGCCCTCGTCACCGGAGGTGGGTACCGCAACCCCGACCTGCTGGCAGACATGGCGCGCACCGTCGACCACATCAGCGGCGGCCGACTGATTCTCGGCATCGGTGCCGGGTGGAACGAGAAGGACTACGACAACTTCGGTTACGAATTCGGTACCGCCGGTTCACGTCTGGCTTTGCTCAAGGAGAGCCTCGGCCGGATCCGGCACCGCCTCGACGTCGGTAACCCGGCCCCGACGCGCGACATCCCGATCCTCATCGGCGGCGGCGGTGAGAAGAAGACTCTCAAGCTCGTGGCCGAGTACGCCCACATCTGGCACAGCTTCGCCGACCTCGATGCGCTGAAGCGTAAATCCGAGATCCTCGCCGAGCACGGCACCACCGTCGGGCGGGACACCTCGGGCATCACCCGCTCGGTCTCGTGGCCGGGCGCGGACACCGCTCAGGACTTCGTCGACGCCGGTGCCACGCTGTTCACGGTCGGTACCGGGGGACCGGATTACGACCTCACCGAACTGGGCGAGGCCATCGCGTGGCGGGACGCACACCGCTAGACGCGATTGAGGTGAGGGAATTTCGGGAACAAGCGGGTTGCTTCATACAACTGCAATGTGATTGTCGTGTGCCTCCATCGGCACGATAGCCTCGTTCGTCCCTCCCGATTGCACCTAGGAGCTCCATCTTGAACACACGTCGTTTACGAGGCCGTGCCATCGCAGCAGTTGCTGCGACGCTCGCACTCACGCTCGGAGCCGTCGCGTGTTCCGACGGAAGCTCGGGTGGCACCGGTGAGAACGCTCTGGCCGGTTCCGACCAGGCCTCGCTGGACAAGTACACGACCGACAGCGTCACCGCGCTCGATCAGATCGACACCGCGAACCTCGGTCTGATCAAGCCGGGGACGTTGTACGTCGGCACCCTGTCGGACGCGCCGCCGAACATCTTCATCGACGACGCAGGCAACTTCACCGGCTTCGACAACGAGCTGCTCAAAGCCGTCGCGGCCAAGCTGAACCTCACCGTCGAATTCTCGGCGACCGAGTTCTCGGGCCTGCTCGCAGCGGTCGACAACAAGGTCTACGACGCCGGTTCGTCGTCCATCTCGACCACGGACGCCCGTCGTCAGACCGTCGGCTTCACCAACGGTTACGACTTCGGCGAGATGGCCTTGGTCGCGAAGAACGACTACTCGATCAAGACGATCGCCGAGTTGAACGCCGATCAGCGCATCGCCGTGGTGCAGGGCACCGTGCAGGACGACTACGTCACCAACACCCTCGGCATCGAGCCGGTGCGGTTCCCGGACTACAACACCGCGTACGCGAACGTGAAGTCCGGTCAGGTCGACGCCTGGGTCGCACCGTCGCAGCAGGCAACCGGTCAGGTCAAGACCGAGGACGGTGTCTCCATCCTGGAGAAGACCATCAACACCACCAACTTCACCGCGTACGCCGTCGCCAAGGACAACCAGCCCTTGATCGACGCGCTGAACGCCGGCCTCGATGCAGTGGTCGACGACGGCACCTGGAGCACGCTCGAGAAGCAGTGGTACCCGGACCGTGAGGTCCCCGCCGACTGGAAGCCGGGCAGCAAGGCGTCCGTTCTGCCGGCGTCGTAAGGGCACTCGTACCTCATGAGCACTCTGTCGAATCTGTACGACACGTTCTTCGATTGGGAACTGATCGGCGAGACCATTCCCAAACTGGTCACGGTCGGATTGCCGAACACCCTCATTCTGGCGGTCTCGTCGGGAGTGATCGGTACCGTGATCGGACTCGGGCTGGCGGTTGCGGGTATCTCCCGCACCCGCTGGCTCCGGTGGCCGGCGCGGGTGTACACGGACATCTTTCGTGGACTACCCGCCGCCGTGGTCATCCTGCTCATCGGCCTCGGGTTCGGCCCGACGCTGACCCAATTCACCGGCAGCAGAAGCCCGTTCCCGTTGGGCATCCTGGCGCTGTCGTTGATGGCAGCGGCCTACTTCGGTGAGATCTTCCGCTCCGGCATTCAGAGCGTCGACTCCGGTCAGCTCGAAGCCTCCCGCGCACTGGGTTTCAGCTACCGCCGGTCCATGAACCTGGTGGTCGTACCGCAGGGCATCCGGCGCGTGCTGCCCGCGATCGTCAACCAGTTCATCTCGTTGATCAAGGACAGCTCGCTGATCTACTTCCTGGGTCTGCTTGCCTCGCAACGAGAATTGTTCCGCGTCGGCCAGGACACCGCCGCCCAGACCGGCAATCTCTCGCCGCTGCTGGCCGCGGGATTGTTCTATCTCATCCTGACCATCCCGCTGACGCACCTGGTCAACTACATCGACCGACGCCTGCGGTCCGGTAAGGCCGACACCTCGGGCACCCTCGGTCCCGTCGAAACATCCATCGTGGTGGAGAGGTAGCCGACGTGACTTCAGTTTCTCTGACCGGCAAGGACATTCACCTGTCGTTCGGCACCAACAAGGTTCTGCGTGGGGTGAGCCTGCATGTCGACGCAGGTAAGACCACCACCGTCATCGGGCCCTCGGGCTCGGGTAAGTCCACGCTGCTGCGGGCCCTCAATCGCCTGCACGAGCCCGAGCAGGGCGACATCCTGCTCGACGGTAAGTCGGTGCTGAAGGACAACCCCGACGAACTTCGTCAGCGGATCGGAATGGTGTTCCAGCACTTCAACCTGTTCCCGCACAAGACCGTCGCCGACAACATCGCGCTGGGCCCGCAGAAGCTGCTGGGGCTCAATAAGGATGCGGCGCGCGCGGCCGCGATGGAGCAGCTCGAACTGGTGGGCCTGGCCAACAAGGCGGACTCGCGTCCCGGCAACCTCTCGGGTGGCCAACAGCAACGCGTCGCCATCGCACGAGCACTCGCGATGAAGCCCGAGGTGATGTTCTTCGACGAGGCCACCTCCGCGCTGGACCCGGAATTGGTCAAGGGAGTGCTGGCGTTGATGGCCGACCTCGCCAAGGGCGGCATGACGATGGTCGTGGTGACCCACGAAATGGGCTTCGCTCGGTCGGTGTCGAACAAGGTCCTGTTCATGGATCACGGCAGCGCCGTCGAAACCGGTACACCGGAGCAACTCTTCGACGACCCGCACACCGATCGACTGAAGACGTTTCTCTCGCAGGTGCTGTAGCGACGACCGGTCAGCCGGGCACCTGATACAGGCGCCAGTTCGGTTGATCGGCACCGTCGTTCGGTACTTCGAGAACGAGTGGATACAGTTCTGCGCCGTTGTCGTAGATGGTGGGGTACCGCCGGTTGATCGCATCGGATACCCCGCGGCCCTCGTTCGGCACGGTCAGCAGATATCGCACGCCTCCGGATGCCGGGTCGTTGAGAATCTTGGTGAAGTCCAGATCGGAAGGAATCACGAACCGGGTCGGGTGCTCCGACGCCGCCACGACGGCAAACCCGTAGACGGTGTCGACCAGGATCGAGCCCTCGGGTAGATCCTGACTGTCGAGATACGAGGCGAGTCGGCGTTCGGTGGAGAACGAGTCGATGATTCGCCGCGCTGCCACAGCCCGAGGGTCGTCGGCCGAGGGATTTCGGTCGAAGAGCGCCCCGAGCGCGTACTGCTGACTCGACAACGACGGCTGCATCATCGCCCACCCGGTGACCGGAAGACCGAGTGCACAGAGGAGGACGACCCCGGCCGCGGCAACAGAACGCAGGGCAGGCAAAGCCGGGCGGTGCCTTCGGTACGCACCCGCTCGTCGGGTGGCCAGGTCTGGACCGGCCGGAAACAGTTGCACCGCAACCACAGCGGCCAGAGGAATGGCGCACACGAAGAATCTCAGAAAGCCGAACGTGGAGCCGGTGATGTAGCTCGCGGCCTGAAATGCGAGCACCCCGCCCAGAAGCACGGGGGCAACCGAGAACTCCAGATCCCGGCGACGTATCGCCAGTACCGTCGCGAGCGGCAGAGACACCGCCAACGTCGGCCCCAAGGCAATCATTGCAGCGAGGGAGAACAGGCCGGTGCTCAGCAAGTCTCCACTGGACCCACCGGACTGGGCCAGAATCGCGGCGTTGCCGTAGCTGGACGACAGCTGCGCGAGCGCTTCGCCGGTGATCAACCAGCTCGTGGTGATCCAGACCAGGAACGCTGCCGCACCGGGGCCGGCAACGAGTACAGCATCGAGAATTGCTCTGCGCCGCATCTCTTTCCAATGCACTCGACCCCGGCGGAGTACCGTGACGGCCGCCACGAGCACCGCGGTGAGCGCTATCGGGACGACACCCTCGTAGCGGGTGAGGAAGGCTAGAGCCAGAGCGATGCCGACCAGAACGAGATCGTGCACATCGTCGGTGCCGACCCATCGAATCAATCGCCGCACCGCCCAGCACATACAGAACAGGAACCCGGCCTCGCTCATGCCGTTGGCTCCGTAGAAGACGATCATCGGATTGACCGCGAACAACGCCGTGACCAGTAGGCAGTAACGACCGGGAAGTCCACGGTCTCGGCAGATTCCGTGGATCATCACCACTGCACCGGCCATGAACACAGCCGACACGGCGATACCCGAGATGTTCCACCGGGTGATACCCGGCCACCAGGATGCGAAGGCGACAATCGGCAATTGTGCCAGCGCGGTCAACGGCGTGAAGATGAACCCGATGGCAGAGACGTGCGGATCCCGGCTGAGCAACACCGCCTGCGCGGCCGAGGTTCGCGACAGCGCATCCCCCAGCATGTAGCCGAACCGCATGCTCAGAGTCAGTCCCACCGCCAGGTAGCCCGCCAGAGCGGTACCGAACACGACCGCTGGGGTCCGCGACGTCATGGGGTGTGCTCCTCGCTGGGGCCGGTCTCCGGCGCGGGTCCGGACAGGCCGTGAAAGGTTTTCTCCCAGTAGGACGGATTACGTACCAACTGCCAACAGCCCTTGATGGACGCCACGCTCATCATCACCCAGTACAGGGGCATCGTGAGGCTCGGAACCAACAGGTAGGCGTTGTCGCTCTCCCTGCTTGCGATCAAGTACATGTAGATCGTGGCGATGTTGCCCACCACCAGAGACAACAACGAGAAGTAGTAGATGTACGGCGGGAAGAGTTGCGCAATCAGCGTCGGCTGGCCGAGAATCCACGCTGCCGTGGTGAACCAGAAAACCATGTTGATGCACGCGGTGATGGGCGTTCCCGCGAGTAGCAGGGTGAATCTGTAGGTGCCCACCGGTCCCAGCACGCGAACGGTCGCGAGCGGCCTGCGCATGTGCACCAGCCAGGTCTGCAAATAGCCTTTGTACCAACGGGACCGCTGGCGTACCCAGTTGATCGGATCGCTGTTCGCCTCTTCGAGGGTGGTCGAGTCCAACACCGCCGTGGAATAGCCCGAGGCCGCGATTCGGACACCCAGGTCGGCATCCTCGGTGACGTTGAACCCGTCCCAGGCACCGACCTCGTCGATGACATCGCGCCGAAGATGATTGGAGGTTCCGCCGAGGGGGATCGGCGACGTGCTGGCCATCAGACCCGGTAGCAGGTATCCGAACCACAGTGCATAGTCCGCGGTGAACCATCCGGTCAGCAGATTCTGAGAACCGTTGTGGAACGCCAGCTTTGCCTGAACACAGGCCACGGTGTCGGGCAGCCGCTCGAATGCCGCCACGACACGACGCAGCTGCAATTGCTCGGGCAGATCCTCGGCATCGAAAATCGTCACGATCGACCCGGTCGCGAAATGCAGGCCGTAGTTGCAGGCTTTCGGCTTGGTGCGGGGATCGCCGGCAGGCACCAGCACGACGTCGACGAGATCGCTGACGCCGCTGCGCGCAGCGGCCTCGATGGTGACGTCGTCGTCCTCTTCGAGCAGCAACAGGACCTGCAGCTTCTCGGCTGGATAGTCCAGACCCGTCATCGCCGCGATGAGGTCACCCACCACCTCGGGCTCGTCGTACGCCGGAACCAGAATCGTGTACAGCGGCAACCGATCGTCGGGAATCGCTCGCGCCTGCTCGTCGGTCACGGTGACGATTGCGGCAGCGTCGAGACCGCGGGAGAACAGCAGGAGGCGGTCGATCATGGCCAGGAGATATCCGATGGTGCAGAGAACCGTGACCGCGAGCAGAGTCCCGATCGGGGCGAACACCACACAGGCAACGAGGAGCACCGCAGCCACGATCGCCGTGTACTTCTGCCATGGCACGAAAGCAATCGCAGCCGAAGCCAACGGATTTCGGACAGCGAGCCCGTTGATGGCATCGTCGAGCGCCGCCGCTTTGAACTCTGCCGTTTCGGTGCCGACGCGGGGCGGCGACGGCCGCGAACTCCGAGGATCGTTCATCTCGCCGAACCGTCCCCGGAGCGCCACTGCTGGCGAAGCAACCCGGTCCCGAAGGTGGTCAGCAGTTCGAGATCCTTGTACTCCGGATCGTCGTCGACGGACACCGCATTTCCACGCAGAAACGTCCCGATTGCAGTTCCGAGATTCGACGCCATCGAGGGCTTCGGTTGTGGGAACTCGGCATCGGCATCGTGGTTGTCGACGCTGATGATGGTTACGCGCTGCGCCACATCGCCTCGTTCCCAATCGAATACGAGCTTCGTCCAGGTGAGCAACAGAGCGTCACTGACGGAGGTGTACAAGGAGCCCGTCACTCCGCGACCGAGATCGATACGCAGCGGATGGCTCGTACGGGTGTTGGAGAGCCGATAGAGCGTGCTCTCCGGGTACACAGCAAGACTGGCCCGATTCGCAGTGGACAACACGTCGACCACCACCGTCCGTGGCCGCCCACGAACATCCCATGCGGGATTTCCGACGTCTGCTCGCATGGTTTGTCGAACCAACGACGACGACTGCCCGAAAAATGCCCGCACCCAGTCGAATTCCTGCATGTCGGTTCGGGTGAAGCCAACGGGTGGCACGAGTGGCTCGGATACCGGTCCCGGTGGTCCCGCAACCGACGACAACTCCATTCGACCGGGCAGAGGAACGAAGAACAGGACTACCGCAGCAACGATCGCAACAGCCTTCGAGCTCGGCGACCACTTCGCCGTGAGCGACCCGACCCGGCGCGGCTGCCGGGCGTCGAACCGACCGCGACGGGCCACGACATAGAAGGCACCTCCCGTGACCGCGGCTGCGCCGACGGTCGGGACGAGCTGCAACCAGACGATGTCGACCTGCGGCCACATGGCCAACATGACTGCGGCGACGACGAATCCGGTCGACACCGTGCATCCGAAGCCCAGCCAACCCCGACGTGCAGTTCGGCCGACGGCAATGGCACCTGCGATGCCGGCCAGCAGCACCATCACCGCCGCATACGCAAACCTGCTCCCACCGAATCCGATGGCGACCAACCGGTAGCCCAGCGGACTCAACGCCAACAGCAACAGCCACACAGACCAGAATCGTCCGACCGGCCGCAGCCCGAACATCAGAATCGCCCCGCCGAAGAAGAAGGCAAGCGCAGCCAACACATCCAAGTGGGCTAGTTCGTACTGGTCTGCGTACCGGGGTAGCCACAGCGCTTTGATCGCGATGGAAACCAACAACGCGATGCCGCCCACTATGTTGTCGGTCTGGCGGTCGTGGATGGGCAATTCGTCGGCTCGTCGCCGCGCCACCCCCTGAGCCGCAACCACTGCCAGCAGCGGCAGCACGAAAACATATGCGGTGATGGCACCGTCGGCCGCCTCCTGGGCAAGCCGCACCCAGGTGGAGAAGAAAGCCACCACCACGCAGACGACCAGAACGGACCACCGAAATACCAGAACGGCGATTGGGCCGCGAGACAACCTGAACCGCGTGAAAGACCGCGGCAGCTGCCCGTCCTCGCTCATTGCGAGCCGCTGTGTCGACCCGGATCGCGCGCCGAACGACGTGATCGGACGGTGAACACGAGTGCCGCGACGCCGCCGAGTGCAAGTACCGCCAGGCCGACTCCGACGACGACCACCACCATCCGATCGGAGGTCCCGTCGTCGGTGGCCGCCGCCGCGCCGTCTGCTCCGGACAATGCACTGCTGGACAACGACATCGGCTCCGTGTTCTGCGCGGCGAACAGGATATCGCCGTCCAGCGCGAACCACCGCGCCGGATCGGCATCGAGCCAGGACAACATGCCGTCGAGCTCGTCCGGTGCCGAATTCCACGACGCCACGAGGACGGCGTTGCTGCGCACCGACGTGACCTGCATCGTCGCCAAGGGCTCGGCGATATCCACCGTGAGCTCGGTAGCACCGCCCGCGGCCTCGGGGTCCGTGATTCGGAAGGTCGTCTCGTCGACCGAGGACAGCGGCAGCGTCACCGAGTCCGGAAGCTCTGCGACGGGCGAAATCACGACGGCTGGTGCGCTACCGTCGAGCGCCTGGTCCATCGATACGACCTCGGGATCGAGCGGCAAGCTCGACAGCCGCTGCAAGCCGATCGCGAGGGTGACAGCCCGGACAACTCCGGCGTAGGACTCGTCGGCGAGAGCTATGTCGAACTGCGGCATCAAGGCCTGCGGCATCGACCGCCATCCCAGTGGCACCGGTGACAAAGAATCGGTGGATCGCACGAGCGTCGAACCGGCCAGGGTGACAGTCGTTTCGGCGGCGGAAGCGCAGGAGCTGCCGGAGGAGGCCGACGGATGGTCGACGGAAACATCGAGAGTCCCCACGCGGGAGAGTGCGGAATCCGGGATGTCGATCCATCGATCGAGACGGCCGGTGTCGTCGGCCTCCCAGACTTCGAGTGGCGATCCGTCGACCGAGGCTCGCACAGATCCGGCACCCGGGGTGTAGCTGCCGATCAGGTGCACGGACATGTTCCCGGCCGATCGTCCGAGTCGCGTCTGATCGATGTCGACAGATGCGGTCGCCGTGGAACTTCCTGTGCCGGAAACGGTTCCGATTCCGAGGTCGTCGAGGGTGATCGAATCGGGTGCGAGTCGAGCCTGTGGTGCGTCCGGTCCGGCCAATGCCGAGGTGCCGATTGCGATTTGGGAGAGATCACTGGTGATCAACCGGGCTTGATCGGTGAGATCCGATCCCGTACCGGCGAGGTACAACCGTGGGGGAGCCTGCTCGACGGGGTAGATCAACTCGGCACCGGCGTCGGAGTTCTTCGTCAGCACGATCGATCTCTCGAACGAGCCGTCGGGTACCGCCCCTTGAAGCTCGCTGTCCGGGCGCACTACCACCTGGACCGGCTGCGCGCCGTAGTGGTGTACCACGGATGTGGCCACAATTGTTGCTGCGGTAATCGTTTCGCGGTCAGGCGCGGCGGGCACGAACAGCGTCAATTTGCGCAGCAGCACCGGTAGGAAATCCGCTATGGTCCCCGGGACGGCCGGCACTCCCGCGTAGTCGACGGTCGCATCGATCAATCGGACCGCGTCCGAATCGGGATCGGGGCAGTAACGATCGTCGGGAATGACGGAAGGGATCAGATCGAGTGGAATCACTCCGTCGACCGTTCGCGTAGCGGCCAGCGGAATCGACACCGGAGTGGTCGGGGCAGCGCCGTCGAGGGCGATACGAGTGATCGGACGCCCGTCCGATTCGACGTCGACCCACCCGCGATCGAGCCATGCGGGCGTGGTCAGCACCGCGTTCAGGGTCGACGGAACGGCCCCCGCAGGAGATGGCACCGTCACCCTCGTACGCGGTCCTGTCAGGTCGACCGTGGTGGACTGCCCCAAGCCCAACTCGGGAAAGGTGAAACGAGACAGCTCGTCTGCGCTTGCAGCAGTGGGTCGGTCCGGATCGCCGGGTTGCGCCGACGCTGTGGTCACCGGAAGCAATATCGGGACCACGGCGAGAGCTGTCACAGACGCAGCGCGCACGATTCGCATGAGAAATGTCCAGTCTTCGAAATGAACGGAAAGTTAAGACAATAGCGCTACTTGTTGGCGCGCAGGACTTTCGCAGTCGGATCACGATACTCACAGCATGTAAACAGCGCCGAAATCCGCCGTCGAATTCGGTTTCTCCGATTGTAACGGCGATTCAGTTCGCTCTTAGTCGATTCGGTCGATCAACAGCCGACAATTTCCTCTGGCACGAAGTCGAATTCGGTGAAGCCGTTCGTCATCGACGGCTTCGGAATCTCCGCATCCGCGTCTACCATTACGGCGATGCGCATCGCGTCGAAAGTCCTTCAGTGCGTTCTCGGTGCTGTCCTGATGTCGACGGTCGTACCGGGCATGGCCGAGACCGCCACGGCGGCACCTGTTGCCGGCGCTCGTGTCTCCGCGAGCACTGATGGTCTCGCACTCGACGGTCGACCGTGGTGGCCGACCGGGTTCAACGCCTACCAACTCGCCACCGATTGGTCGGTCAATGCCGGATGCGGGGCGATGGTGGACCTGGACAGTTACTTCGAGGCGCTTCCTCCACATTCGCTGACCCGGTTCGACGCCTTTCAGGCATTGGCGATCAACCGATTCACCGGTGCCCTCGACTTCGGGCCGATGGATGCGGTCTTCGCCGCCGCCGAGGCTCACGATCAACTCCTCGTACCGGTGCTGTCACCCCAGGACGGGGCGTGCGAGGGAAACGTCTTCAAAGACAGGCAGTGGTACGTCGACGGCTGGACGACGGCCCCCGGCACGCCCAGCTCGACCGCGAAGATCAGCTTCCAGCAATGGATGCTCACCGCTGCGAATCGGTGGAAGGACTCGTCGGCGTTGGCTGCGTGGGAGCTGGTCGGTGAACCGGAGACGAGTTCGTGCACGGATGCGTCGTGCTCCTGGTCCAGCCGAACGTGTACGGCCGGTGCTGCAGAGGTGCTTCGCTCGTTCTTCGACACTGCAGGACAACAGCTCCGCTCCGTCGATCCTCGCACTGTGATCACAGCGGGCCTCACCGGCGGAGGCCAGTGCGGAAGCCAGGGTGACGAGTACGAGTACCTCGCCCAGTCGCCCTTCGTCGATGTGTTGCAGTACCACGATTACGGTGCTGACGGCGTGCCGTTGCCCGGAGATCAGTGGAACGGGTTGCAGCGGCGGATCACTCAGAGCGCCGCGGTGGGCAAACCTCTGTTGGTCGGGGAGATCGGCCAACTCGCCGGTTCATGTGGCGATGTCGATTCTCGAGCAGCCGGTATTGTCGCGAAGATCGACGGCCAGCGTACCGCTGGTACAGCAGGGGCGCTGTTGTGGGCTTTCGTACCGGATCCGCGGCCCACGGACTGCACTTACGACATCGGACCGGCCGATCCGCTGTGGCAGACGATCGGACGTTAGGGCAACCTCGTTCTCCCCAACTTCACCTGAACGTTCCTTTACTTTCGCTTTTGGGTGACAGCGTGCCGTGACATGAAGCCACTGCCCCTGTTCGCCGTTCACGACGGAAGCTCCAAACGATCATCGTTGACCTGCAAGTACAAGTGCGGCGATGCCTGTTTCCACGAGATTCCCAATACGTCGAAGGGCCAGTACTTCGGCGACATCGTCAAGACTGCGATGTCGCGGCGCGGCGTCATCAAGGGCGGGGCCATGGCCGTACTCGCTGTCGGCGCGGGTAGCGCGCTGGCCGCATGTTCGACCGATGAGCCTGCTGCGACCGGGAGCGGAACCACTGGCGCGTCCGGCACCTCGGGCACCGACACCCCGCCCGTCGACGGCGTGGATTTCGTTGCAGTGGAACCGAACACCGAGGACGCCGTCGTCGTTCCCGACGGTTACGAGCAGGGCATCGTCATACGGTGGGGCGACGCCGTCGTCGCGGGCGCACCGGCCTTCGACTTCGACAAGCAGACCGGCGCGGCGCAGGAGAAGCAGTTCGGTTTCAACAACGACTTCGCCGGCCTGCTGCCGATCGAGGGCACGCCCAACGCCCATCTGTTGGTGGTCAACCACGAGTACAGCACGGAACCGGCAATGTTCAAGGGCTACGACGCGGAGAACCCCACCCGCGAGCAGTTCGACGTAGCCCTTGCGGCACACGGCCTTTCCGTGGTGCAGGTGCAGGGCGAATCGGGCACCGGCAAGCTCACCCCCGCTATGGGCCAGTACAACCGGCGCATCACCGGTACCACCGAGTTCCTGGTCACCGGCCCCGCTGCGGGCAGCAACTTCCTCAAGACCAGCGTGGACCCCACCGGCACCAAGGTGTTCGGCACGTTCAACAACTGCTCCGGCGGCCTCACCCCGTGGGGAACGGTGCTCTCCGGCGAGGAGAACTTCAACCAGTACTTCGCCAATGCCGAAAGCGTCACGGATGCGACTGTGGCCAAGCGCCTGTCGCGCTACGGCGTCGAAGGCGGTGCCAGCGAACGTAAGTGGGAGCGCTTCGACAAGCGATTCGATCTGGCGCAAGAACCCAACGAGGTCAACCGATTCGGCTACATCGTCGAGGTGAATCCCTGGGATCCGCAGTCGGCACCGATCAAGCACACCGCTCTCGGCCGGTTCAAGCACGAGGCCGCGACCATCCACGTCACCGACGACGGCACGGTGGTCGCGTACAGCGGCGACGACGAGCGCTTCGACTACATGTACAAGTTCGTCTCGAGCCGAAAGATGATGCCCGGCACCGGCCAGGCCGCGATGCGCAACAACCTGACCTTGCTCGACGCCGGCACGCTGTACGTCGCCAGCCTCACCGGTGATACGCCCGACGAGATCGACGGCTCGGGCACGCTGCCCTCCAACGGTGAATTCCGTGGCAGCGGAACGTGGATTCCATTGCTCGAAACCGGCGAGGACGGCCGCGGCAAGTCTCTCGTCGACGGTATGTCGGCCGAGGAAGTCGCCGTGTTCACCCGTCAGGCGGGTGACGCCGTGGGCGCAACCAAGATGGATCGCCCCGAAGACTTCGAACCGAACCCGGTGACCGGCAAGGTGTACGTCGCACTGACCAACAACTCCAACCGCGGCACCGAGGGCAAGGCGGCTGCCGACGAGGCCAATCCCCGCAACAAGAACAAGAACGGGCAGGTACTCGAACTCGACGACGACCACGCCGGTACGTCGTTCACGTGGAACCTGTTGTTGGTCTGCGGTGATCCGAACGAGGCCGACACGTACTTCGGCGGATTCGACAAGAGTCAGGTCAGCCCCATCTCGTGCCCCGACAATCTGGCGTTCGACTCGAAGGGCAACCTGTGGGTCTCGACCGACGGAAACGCCCTCGACTCCAACGACGGCCTGTTCGCCGTGGTGCTCGACGGCCCCCGTCGCGGCGAGACACGTCAGTTCCTGACGGTCCCCGCCGGCGGCGAGACCTGCGGCCCCATCGTCACCGACGAGCGCGTCATGGTCTGCGTCCAGCACCCGGGTGAAAGCGACGACGCCACCGCCGACGCTCCGATCTCGCACTGGCCCGACGGTGGCGACACGCAGCCGCGGCCGTCCATCGTCGCGGTGTGGAAGTCCGCATAGCCCTGGCTGTTTCGACAGAGCCACGATGCCCGTAGTCGACCAACTCGGCTACGGGCGTCGGGCCGTGTTCACTGCGCCACCGACGACGCGATCAAATCCTCGACCACCGCGGCGATCACGGCATTCGCGTGGTCGGGGTTGGTCACCACCGACACCGTTCGGGTCGGTGCATCGATGACGTCGATCATGTGCAACCCGGGGAGGATCGACGCCAAGGACGACGGCAGCAGCGTCACACCCAACCCTGCTGCGGTGAGTTGACCGATGAGGTCGGCCGAATCGGCCTCCAGAATGTGTCCACGAGGAACCGACGAGCGGGTGAATGCATGATCGGATTGCAGTCTGGCCTCGCTTCCCGCCGGCCGGTCGATCATCGTCGTCTCGGACAGGTCCGCCAGCCGGATCGAATCCCTCTGGGCCCAGGGATGATCGGGGCCGACGAACAGTGACAGTGGCTCCGTCCACAGGGCGGTAACCGCCAATCCGGGATGCGGGCGTCCGGGCGCGAGTCCGATGATTCCGAGATCGAGGTCACCGCGTGCGATGCCGTCGAGAACGTCGGCGCTCGGGCGCGGCAGCAACGTCACCGACGTGTTGGGAAATCGCTGGGAGATGCGGCCGACCACTGCGGCCAGGTCGACACGGGCGAGAGGCGCGATCATGCCGATTCGCAGCCGCCTGATGGCGGTCGCGGGATCGGGCGCGACGTCGGCCACCAGTCGGGACACGGCACCGAGCACGCTGTGCGCGCGTTCGACAAAGATCTGTCCGGCCGGGGTGATGGTGACACTTCGGCTCGTGCGAGCGAACAGTTCCACGCCCAGCTCTTTTTCCAGGTCTTTGATCTGGCTGCTCAACGCCGATTGAGCGACTCGTAGCCGAGCCGCTGCGCGTCCGAAGTGCTGCTCTTCGGCGACCGCAACGGCGTACCGGATGTGTCTGAGTTCCACGATTCACAATTCTATCTGTTTCGACAATCGATCGTGCGAAACGTTCTATTGGACAGCTGGATGCACAACGAGCACCCTTGTCCAAGTGAAGACAGCAAGCACCTCGCGCACCGGCGTGAGCACCCCGGTCGTCGCCCTGATGGCTGTCGCCACCGGGCTCTCGGCCGGCGGCAACTACCTCAACCAACCACTGCTCGACCTCATCTCCACCGAATTCGACGTGTCCGAGACAGCCGCAGCCACCTCGGTGACCGTCGCACAGATTTCCTACGCCCTCGGTCTGCTGCTCATCGTGCCCCTCGGCGACGTCGTCGATCGCCGCAGGTTGAGCGTCGGACTGATGATTCTCGCTGCGACGGGTCAGGCGATCACCGGATTCGCCCCCGCCCTGTCCTGGCTCCTCGTCGGCACCGCGATCGCTGGACTGTTCTCGGTGGCGGCGCAGGTGATCGTGCCGTTTGCCGCGTCGATGGCACACCCGGAGCAATCCGGACGCATCGTCGGAGTGGTCATGGGCGGGTTGCTGACGGGCATTCTGCTGGCACGCAGCATCTCGGGGCTGCTGTCGTCGGTGACGGGGTGGCAGGGCGTCTACCGCGTGGCAGCAGTGTTGATGCTGGTCGCCGCGGCCGGCCTGTGGCGGGTGCTGCCACGCAACACCGTGACGGCGGACGTCACCTACGGCTCGGCGCTGGTGTCGATGGTTCGGCTGGTGCGCACCCACCCCAGGCTTCGAACACGTGCGGCGCTCGGCGGTCTCGGCTTCGCGTCGGTGAGCACGGTGTTCGCGACGATGACGCTGTTGCTGTCGTCGAGATTCGGTTTCGGTGCCGTCCAGATCGGACTGATCGGATTAGCCGGTGTCGGCGGCGCTCTGATGGCCTCGGTCGCGGGCCGACTCGCAGACCGCGGACTGGTGCAATGGGCCAGCGGAACCTGTGCGGTTCTGTTGATCGCACTCTGGCCGATGTTCGCCGTGGGCGGCCGTTACTGGGTGGTGTTCGTGGTCGCATTCGTACTCCTCGACCTGGCTCTGCAGGGCGTGCACGTGAGCAACCAACACATCGTCTACGCCCTCGAACCGGCTGCTCGCGCCCGAATCAACTCCGTCTACATGACGACGTACTTCGTGGGTGCCTCAGCAGGATCTGCCGTCGGAACGTTGGCTTGGAAGCATTTCGAGTGGACGGGAGTGTGCGCTGCGGGGGCCGTGTTCGCCATTGCCGCACTGCTGGTCTGGCTGCTGGATCTGCAGGTGGACGCCCGTCAACGGCGGGAAGACACCTGCGGGACGCCCGGTGGGTCCGAGCCGACGATGGTGAACAGTCACTAATGCGTTCTGTTCCGAGACGTGGTTGAGTCGTTCTCGATGAGACGTGGGTAACACTCACGCTGCCGACGGCGACATACCCAGAGTCGGCACGAACAAACCATAGAAACACGAACTACTTCTCTTGGCTCGGAGGCGCACCCATGACTGTCGTGAACGATCGCATCCACGTGGCTCTCACGGAACTCGACCCGTCCGATTACGCGGTGCCGACCATCGCACCGATCCGTACGGCCGGCCACCTCGACCCGGTGTTCTGCATCCACCCCCTCGTCGGGCTGGTCGACTGCTATGCGGAGCTTGCAGCACACGTCGACGACGCACGTCCCATCTACGGCGTCCAGGTCCCGACGTCGGGAGAGCTCGCGGAGTCCCTGGCCGCCTTGGCCTCGCAGTACGCCGACGACATCGTTCGCATCCAGACCGACGGGGCCGTACACCTGCTGGGCACGTCCTTCGGTGGAGTACTCGCGCACGCCATCGCCGTCGAGCTGCAGAGTCGCGGCGTCACCGTCGGTGCACTGACGTTGCTCGACAGCGACCCCGTTCGGTCCAGCGCCGACAGCGCCGACCTGCTCGGAACCATGGGCGACGAGATCGATCGCAGCCACGCCGAAGAGTTGCTCGCCGTTGCCTCGCACAACGACGAACTCGCGCAGCGGCACCTGCCGGGCATCTACTTCGGTGACATACTCGCCGTGTCCTCGATTGGAACCGACTCCGGTTCCGCGTGGCACCCCTTCGTCTGCGGCACGATCGCCAAGTACCTCGTGCCCGACGCCACCTCGTTCGACGTCGTCGGCCCGTTGGTCGACAGCTACCTCGGCTGACCCCTCCGGCTCATCCGAGCCAATCCAGCACGGCGGCGGCCGTCCAGGACTGCTGCATGCTGCCGAGCGGCTTGCCGGTGAACGGCTCGTAGTACTCGGCGAAGCTACCGTCACTCGCCTGGCGCAGACCCTCGTCTCGCAGAGTCAGTGATCGCTCCGACCACCCACGGCGTGCGAAAGCCCACGAGAACAGCCAGGTCATCACCGGCCACACCGGTCCACGCCAGTACTCGCGAGCGCGGAAGTCCTTCGACACCGGGGACGTCGACGGCGGTACCGCGTACCGCAGATCCGGATGACCGCAGAACCGGGTGCCCTCGAAGATTCGAATGAGATTGCGCTCCTGCTCGCGCGGCAGTCCGCCGCACAGCAGCGGCGCGAACATGGCAATGGTCTCGGTGCCGATCCACTGACCCGTCCGCAGATCGAAATCTCGTGCCCCGCCCGAACGCGTGTCGGTGGTCGCGATGACTCCCTTGCGGAACTTGTCCGCCCACCCGCGCAATTCGCGCACATCCGAGCGCGGCCGCGAGTGGTCCTCCCCGATGGTGGCGAGGACGTCGCACGCGACGGCGAAGATGGCACTGACGAACACGTCCTCGACGGCGAAGCTCATCTTGGTCTTCAACGCATCGTCGTCGTAGCCGACCTGTTTCATCTCCTCCACCAACCAGATGTAGCGGTCGTACTCGAGATTGCTGGGCCGCTGAGACGAGTCGGTGATGACCGCCTTGTCCTCGCGGAAATACGGATCCATCTCTCCGGCAACCACATTGGCGTAGGCCGAATCCCATCGCGGCGAATTGTCCATGCCGGACTCCCAGCCGTGGAACAGCGCGATGCGTCCGTTGTCGTCGACGTCGCGGGCCTGGGCGAGCCAACGATGCCACCGCACCAGATCACCCCAGCGGCGATCGAGGAACTCCTCCGCCACCGCTCGCGTCGTGCGGCCGTGGCGCTTGGAGTGATCGAGGATGCGCTGCACGGCGATCGCGTGGACGGGCGGTTGGGTGATTCCGGAAGTCTGCGGACTCATCGGAGCGTGGGTCGCCAGCGTTCCGGTGGCCCATCGCGCGGGGCCGGGAAAGTAACCGTCGACACCGTTGGCGAACACGATGTGCGGAATCATCCCGTTCTTCCATTGCGCCGAGAGCAAGGTGTCCATCTCCACGACGGCCCGCTCGACGCTCAACGGTGCCAAGCCGACGGAAACGAATGCGGCGTCCCAGCTCCACATGTGCGGGTACAACCTGGGTGCTGCGCTGGTCATGGTGCCCAGGTCGTTGCCTCGGAGCAGATACGCCGCACGTGCGGCCAGCTGCGTGGAAGTGAAACCGCGATCGCCCATGCAGATAGTTTGCGTCCGGCGGCCGATTTCTGCTCGGTTGGATTGCGGACCGAAGGTGTCCGCGATCGCTCCTAGTGTGAGTTTCACCAGCTACCAGGAGGAAAACGATGGCCACCGAGAACACCGACATTCAGAATATGCTCGCCGAACAGCGCGCGAACTTTCTCATCACCGTCCGCGGCATCAACGAGGAACAAGCACGCACCCGCACCACCGCGAGCGAGCTGACCCTCGGCGGACTGCTGCACCACGTGATCAGCAACGAGCGCCATTGGATGACAGTGATCGCAGAGCTGGACGAGACGGCCGAATTCGACATGGCCGGCGCCGGCAGCGAGTACGTGATGGCCGAGAACGAGACCGTCGCCGGACTCATCACCGAATGGGAAGAGGTGGCCGACGCTACCTCGACGGCCTTGGAAACACTGGACCTCGACCTGTCGGTACCTGTCCCGACGGCGCCGTGGGCACCCGAAAGAATATGGCAGAGTGCACGATTCACGGTTCTGCACATCCTCCGCGAAATCTCCCAGCACGCCGGCCACGCAGACATCATCCGCGAGGAACTCGACGGTGCGAACACCACCCAGGCGTGGGCGTCCGAGGCGGGGATGAGCTTTTAGTTAGCCTGGAGTCATGCCTACTGCACTGGTGACCGGAGCAAGCCGGGGTCTCGGGGCCCACATCGCTCGATTGCTTGCTCCGGACCATCACGTGTTGCTGGGTGGTCGGTCCACAGAGTCCCTCGCCCCGATTGCGTCGGAGCTGTCCGGGTCCACCCCGTGGCCGGTGGAACTGACCGACGCGGACGCGGTGGCCGCAGCCGCGTCGAACATCGGTTCTCTGGACGTCCTGGTGCACAACGCGGGGGTAGCGGCGCTCGGGACGGTCGAAGAGTCGACGGCGGACGATTGGCGGAATCAGTACGAGGTGAACGTCATTGCCGTCGTCGAACTCACTCGACTGCTACTGCCAGCCCTTCGCAAAGCCAACGGGCATGTGGTGCTGATCAATTCGGGTGCCGGCATCCGAGCGAACCCGGGATGGGGTGCCTACGCGGCGAGCAAGTTCGCACTCCGCGCCTTCGCCGATGCGCTGCGCCTCGAGGAGCCGTCGTTGCGCGTCACCTCGGTGCACCCCGGACGCATCGACACCGACATGCAGCAAGAGATCGTTGCGCACGAGGGTGGGGAGTACGACGGCTCGAAGTTCTTGCAGCCCAGCACCGTTGCCCGTGCAGTGCGCAACGCAATCGATACTCCCGCCGATGCTCATCCCACGGAAGTGGTGCTCCGCACCAGGTGAGTGGAAATTCGTAGCAGGGGTCGAGTTTCCGCTCACAACATGAGCTTTGTCCCCGGCGTTGTTCGCAAGACCGACTGCATCTCCCTCTTCTTCATCCTCGCCAGTGGACGAATGGGGTCTTCTCATTCACTCGGATGATTTATCGCTTACGGTCCGTGGGGCGGCGACTGCCAACTAGCTCGGGAACGCATCCACAGGTTTCAGCAACGCGGACGAGCCGCTTCAGAGCTCGTTCAGTTTCACGATGCCGTCTTGCAAGGCGCGCGCGACGAGTGCAGCCTTCGTAGGAGCCGCGCGTCCGACGCGCGAGTACTTGTCGCGGATTCTCGTCAGGTGCGTGTTGACGGTGCCCAACGCGATGTGAAGGCGTGCGCCCACGTCGACCTTGGAGTCGGAATCCAGCCAGGCCTTCAGCACGGTGATCTCACGCGCGGTCAGTCCCGGTGAGGCGTACACCGGCACAGCCCGCGTGGGCGTAGGTGTAGGCCGTGCTCCGCCGGGCCTGGTACCGAGTGCAGAGCGGCCGCTGCTCGACACCGGGACTCGCGAATGAAGCTGGGGTCGATGACTCGTCGCTACCATCTTGGCCTCCTCGGGCAATCGGCCTACGGACCGATCTGAATCTGACCACGGTTGCCGAACTCCATGCAACACAAGCTTATTCGAGCCTTTACTCCATAAAGTATGTTGGGCTACACCATGTTTTAGTCGAAACTAAACACCGGGATCCGAGCCATCCAATTGCTATAGTTCGAAATCCAAACAATGCGGTGCAGGTGGACGAAGGCGGTCGTCGGTGAACCAGAAGTCACTCCCACGGGACCAGTTCCTTCAAGCCGGATATCGCCTGCTCGGTGAGATGGACACCACCGACCTTGCGCGATCGCTCTCGATCTCGGCCGTCGTCGAACGCGCGGGCCTGTCGCACCAAACTTTCCACAACACGTACCCCGGTAATTCACGCGGCGGCGGGTCCGGCGGCAAGGAAGCATTCGTCGAAGACCTCCTCGACCACCTCACGCTGGATTACACCGGTATGACGGCTCCTGCGGGCACCCAGAACGTGAAAGCTCCGGTGTCGGCGCTGTTCGACGACCTCACGTCCGGCCTCATGCGACGTCGCCTCGTTGCAGTACTGCTGGCTGCCGACCACAACGGTGCCCGAAAGGCCGTAATCCCCGAGTTCGAGCGCTTCGACACCGACCTGCGATCCACCATCGGCCAAGCGGTGCAGGCTCACGGCGGATCGTTGCGCCAACCACTGTCGCTGACAAACCTCTCGACGGTCGTCGGGGCTCTGCTCGACGGGTTGGCGCTCCGAGAGGTGCTCACGCCGGGCTCCGTGTCCTCCGACGACGTTGCATCGGCCACCAACTCGATTCTCCAGTGGGCCATAGACCCACTGCATTCCGACCGCACCGTCGCCCAACCCGATCCGGGCGACATCTCGGATGCTCTGCGGCCCGACCTCGAGGCCGACGTGATCGCGGCGACCGAAACTCTGTTCGTCGACAACGGCTACTTCCTGGTCACCCTGGCCGACATCGCGGCGGCGGCGCAGATCCGTGTAGAAGACCTTCGGCGACTGTTTCCGAGCAAGGTCGACATCATCGTTGCGGCGCTGAAACCCGAATTCGACCGGGTGCTCCGGCTCCGTCGCGCCGACGAACGTCTGGGAGTCGACCCCGCCACCGCCCTGCAACGCACGTTGGTTTCGTTGGGCGAGTTCGTGATCGACAATCGAGCCATGAGCTCGGGCATGCTGCTCGCGTTGAGCTTCGAGCAATTCCAACAACCGAGCACCATCACAACCGTCATCGAAAACCTCTACCTCCCGTCCGCTGTGGTCCCCATACTCGAACGCGGACGTGAGAGCGGCGTGTTCAGCGACGACGCGCCGGCACTCGAAGCCGCAATCATGTTGACCAACAACGTTCTCTTCCGCTGCCTGACACGTCCCGCGGAGTCCGCAACCGAAGTGGCGCACGGTGTTCTGCGAATATTGATGCCCGGTGTGGCGATTCGGCCGGTGTGAGAACGCCGGACAGAATTGCGATCACCACTCCGGATGCTCGTGCTCGGCCCACTCCCTGGTCACGGTGCCCTGTGTCATGCCGCGCATTGCCTCCGGGTCGCGCCACGCGTAGGTGATGTGACCGGCGACGAGTAGCCCGAATCCCAGGGCGAACCAGTCGTGTACGAATGTTGCACCGATACGCCACTGCAGTGGACTCCACGTGGAGAAGTACATGACGACGCCGGTACCGAGAAGTACCAGAATCGACCCGGCACTCAGGGCACCGTTCAGCTTCTGGCCGGCATTGAATTTCCCGACCCCCACCGCCCCGAGTCGACGTGCTTTGGAACGCAACCACTTCCAGTCGTCGGCGACAAATCTGTTGAGACGGCCGAGGTCCGTGCGATAGCTGCGTGAGACCGCACCGGCGATCAACGGAATCGGCAGCAGAAAGCCCGACCACACGTGCACGAACTCCACCACCGGGCGATGGCCGACAAGCACCGCGAGCGACCCGATGTACAGAATCGCCGCGGTCACGATGCACACGATCACCAAGACCCCGACTGCCCAGTGCACGTATCGCTCGACTCGGTCGAACCGTGCGCGGTCGTCAGCTCGTCGGTTCATCTCGACGTCCGTTCGACTCGCCGACGAAGCCATCGATGTCGTACCCGCGCTTCTCCCAGTAGCCGGGGACCACGTTGTCGGTCAACTCGATTCCGGAAAGCCACTTGAGACTCTTGTATCCGTACATCGAAGCGACGAACAACCGCACCGGACCTCCGTGATCGTGGGTGACGGGGCCGTCGAGCATCGTCAACGCGATCAGCACGTCGTCGCGACGGGCCTGCTCGAGCGTCAGGCTCTCGGTATACGTGCCGTCGAACGAGGTGAACCGCAGCGACGTCGCCGACGCGGTGGGTCCGACGGCATCGAGGATATCTGCCAATCGCACTCCGCTCCAAGCCACTTCGGGTACCCGCCATCCCGTCACGCACTGGAAGTCACGCACCAGCGACGTCTGCGGCATCGAGCGGAGGTCCTGCAGAGTGAACGGGCGCGGTGTGTCGACGGAACCGCCCACCGTCAGGGCATAGGAGTTCTCGTCCTTGCGCGGCGCGCCCTGCGTCACCGAATAGAAGCGAAAGTTGTCGCCGACGGGAATCAGCCCGATCAGTCCCGTCGGATCGTGATTTCCGAGCGGACCGAGTACGGATGCGAGACCCTTCTGGATCGCGCCCCCACCCACGATGCCCACCGCGCCGGCCGCTACCAGGCCCAGCACTAACCGGCGGCCCACAGGGCTACCCACGATCTCCGATTTTTCGACGGCCACATCTCCACTGTCCACGGCGCACCCGGATCAAGCCACACAGGGCGTCGAGTCAGGTCTGGAACTTCGCCCGGGGAAGTCTTACGGTTGATTCATGGCACTGTCGAAGACAGAACGCGAAGAGTATCTGGCCGAATCGCATATCGCCGCCCTCTCGGTAGCGGCCGGGGCGGACCGTGGCCCGCTGACGGTCCCGATCTGGTACGACTACACGCCCGGCGGTGAAGCCTGGGTGTTGACCGGTGCCACGTCGAAGAAGGCCCAATTGATCAGGACTGCAGAGCGATTCACCCTGATGATCGAGCAGTCCGATCCGACGATCCGCTACGTCAGCGTCGAGGGTCCGGTCGCGCGAGAGGAGCCGAGTACCCCGGAGTTGCTGCGCGCCATGGCGGCCCGCTACCTGCCCCCGGAGAAGGTCGACGGCTACCTCGAGATGGCCAACCGAGAGCACGAGGAGAACGTGGTGTTCTACCTGCGCCCCGAACATTGGCTGTCTGCCGATCTCGGGGCCATCTGAGAGAACTACGAGGTCGGGGTCAAGGCATTGCCGGGCGGGATAGTCACACAGTTGCTGTGTGTCGGCCCACCGGCAAACCGTTCTGTCAGGAACTGCAGGCTCTGCGCCTCGAATACCGGGAAGGCGTCACTGTGCGTCAAGCCGTCGTACTGTGCGTACTGCACATCGACGCCCCGGCCGCAGTAGCCGTACGCCAGTCCCTGCACGTCGCCGGTGATCATGACGGAATCGCCGATCGGATCGGCGTGGCCGACCGCCAGAAACATCGGAGTCCGCGGAGTGCCCTGGCTACCCATGATGTTGTCGTCGATCGCCGCCACCACCTCGGGTACATCCAGCAGGGAGTTGTACGGGGCCTTCACCATCGAGGCGTCGGTGAGCGTGGGGTAGTCGTCGGCGAACTGGGCAATGCACTCCTGGTCGACCTGGTCGATCACCTCGAAGCCGTAGTCGGAGATGAAACTGTTCAGGTCGAGGCCGTACGCACGCTCGTAGGCGACGATCAGTGCGGGGATGACACCCGCCCACTGCTTGTTACCGCTGACGTACGGAAGGTTACGAGCCAGGTCGACCGGTAGCCCGCCGGCCGCCACACCGACCAGATTCAGCTCGGGCGCGTACTCGGGAGCAATTTCGGCACCCCACTGCGTCGGGACGGATCCGCCGGAGTATCCGATCATCCCGACGGGCGTGCTCGACGGAAGCTGCAGGAGGGACTGCGCCGCACGAATGCCGTCCAGAGCTGCGTAGCCCGACTGCCGCCCGATCGTCCACTCCAGCTCCTCGCCCTCGTAATCCGGCACGACGACGGTGTAGCCGGCTGCAAGGTAACCGGCAACGACCGCCTGTTCCGCGCCGGCAATGGGACTCGTGGACCCGCCGCTGAGGGTGTACGACGGATTGCATTGCGAGCCCAAGGCGTCGTACGCCATGTGGTACGAGACGATCCGCGTCGGCCCGGGGACCAGGGGCCGTAGCACCGTGGCGACCGTGACGACGCCGTCGCCCTGCTGGTCGGTAGTTCTGTACAGAACCTGGCTGCCTGTGACCGGCGTCGGCTGGGTGGGGGTGCGGAACGTCATGGGCCTCGACCGCAGCACCGTTCCCGGGGAGACGTCCAGGCCGCCGTCCCAATCGTAGAACGGATCGTCGGCCGGAACCGGTGAGCCGGGTCCCGGATCTGCCTGTGCGACAGGCACACTCACAAGTGACGCGGACCCGAGAAGTAGAACGACCGAGGCCATCAGCCTCACCGCGAACCCTCTACCAGCCAGTGACATGGAACAATTAAACCCCCGCGAGCTCGAAGTCATGGACGGAAATCGCCAGGTTTTCATCCATGACTTCGAGTTCGGCGGAGGCGAGGGCTACTTCAGGACGATGTTGACCATGCGACCCGGGATCACGATGATCTTGGTCGGGGCCTTGCCGTCGAGCAGGGCAACGATTTTCTCGTCGGCCAGTGCAGTCTTCTCGACGTCGTCCTTCGTCGCATCGGCCGAGACGGTGATGCGGCTGCGCACCTTGCCATTGACCTGGATGGGGTAGTCGACGGTATCGGCGACCAACCACTTCTTCTCCACGCGCGGGAAAGGCCCGTGTGCCAACGACTTCTCGTGTCCGAGCCTGCTCCACAGGTCCTCGGCGAGGTGCGGTGCCAGGGGAGCGAGCATCAGGATCAACGGCTCCACCACGCCGCGCGGAGCACCGTCGGGGTAGGTCTTGGTGATGTGGTTGGTCAGCTCGATGAGCTTGGCACCGGCCGTATTGTCGCGCAGCGCAGCGTAATCCGCGTGCACACCGTCGATCACGCGGTTCAGGACCCGCAACGTGTCCTCGGTGGGCTTGGCGTCGGTGACGCGAACCTCGCCGGTCACCTCGTCGAGTACCAAACGCCAGACGCGCTGCAGGAACCGCTGCGCGCCGACGACGTCCTTCGTCGCCCACGGCCTGGAGGTGTCCAACGGACCCATCGACATCTCGTAGAAGCGCAGGGTGTCGGCACCGTACTCGGCGAAGATCTCGTCGGGCGAGACCGAGTTCTTCAGCGACTTACCCATTTTCCCGTACTCACGGTTGACGGGCTGGTCCTGGTAGAAGTACCCACCGTCACGTTCGACGACCTCGGCGGCAGGCACGTAGACGCCACGCGCGTCGGTGTACGCGTAGGCCTGGATGTAGCCCTGATTGTAGAGACGTCGGTACGGCTCACTCGAGCTGACGTGACCCAGATCGAACAGCACCTTGTGCCAGAAGCGCGAGTACAGCAGGTGCAACACCGCATGCTCGACGCCACCGACGTAGAGATCCACTCCGCCCGGATCGTTGGGTCCGTGGATTTCGGGACGCGGCCCCACCCAGTACTTTTCGTTCTCCGGGTCAGCGAAGGCCTCGGAGTTGGTGGGGTCGACGTAGCGCAGCTGATACCAGGAGCTACCGGCCCACTGCGGCATCACGTTGGTGTCGCGGGTGTAGGTCTGCAGTCCGTCGCCCAGATCGAGTTCGACGTTGACCCACTCGTCGGCCTTGGCCAGCGGTGGGGAGGGCTCGGAGCCGGCGTCGTCAGGATCGAACGACACCGGGGCGTAGTTCTCGATCTCGGGAAGTTCGACCGGCAGAGCAGAATCGGGCAGTCCGTGCGGGTTGCCTTCGGAATCCCAGACGATCGGGAACGGCTCGCCCCAGTAGCGCTGGCGCGCGAACAGCCAGTCGCGCAGCTTGTACTGAATTGTGCCGCGGCCCTTGCCTTCCGACTCCAGTCGGGTGATGACAGCGGCCTTGGCCTCGTCGACGGGTAGGCCGTCGAGGAAACCGGAGTTCACCAGCTCGCCGTCGCCGACGTAGGCGGCCTCGGTGACATCGCCACCGGAGATGACCTCGCGCACAGGCAGATCGAATGCCGTCGCGAATTCCCAGTCGCGTGCGTCGTGTCCCGGAACGGCCATGATGGCACCGGTGCCGTAGCCGGTCAGCACGTAGTCGGCGATGAACACCGGCACCTGCTCGCCGTTGACCGGGTTCTCGGCGTACACACCGATGAAGACGCCGGTCTTCTCCTTGTTCTCCTGCCGCTCGAGATCGGACTTCGCGGCGATCGACGCGCGGTATGCGGCAACGGCTTCCGCAGGGGTGGCGGCGCCGCCGGTCCACTTGTCCGAAATTCCGGCCGGCCACTGCTCGGCCACCATGCCGTCGACCAGATCGTGCTCGGGGGCCAGCACGACGTAGGTGGCACCGAACAGCGTGTCCGGGCGAGTGGTGAACACCTCGATCCCGGAGAACGAGACCTGCGCACCGCGGGAGCGCCCGATCCAGTTGCGCTGCATGGTCTTGACCTTCTCGGGCCAATCCAGGTATTCGAGGTCGTCGACCAGCCGATCGGAGTACGCGGTGATGCGCATCATCCACTGACGCAGGTTCTTTCGGAAGACCGGGAAGTTGCCGCGATCGCTACGCCCGTCGGCGGTGACCTCTTCGTTGGCCAGCACGGTACCCAGCCCGGGGCACCAGTTGACCATCGAGTTGGACTCGTACACCAGACGGAAGCCATCGATCACCTCGCGGCGTTCACCGACGGTCAGCGACTCCCAGGAGCGGCCGTCGTCCAAGGTCCGCTCACCCGAGGCGAATTCCGCCTCCAGCTCCGAGATGGGGCGCGCCTTGCCGAGCTCGTCGTCGAACCAGGCATTGAAGATCTGCAAGAAGATCCACTGCGTCCAGTGATAGAAGTCGACATCCGTCGTCGCCAGGGACCGTCGACGATCGTGCCCGAGTCCCAGTCGACGCAACTGGCGTCGCATGTTGACGATGTTGTCCTCGGTGGTGCTGCGCGGATGCGTACCCGTCTGCACGGCGTACTGCTCGGCGGGCAGTCCGAATGCGTCGTAGCCCAGCGCATGCAGCACGTTGCGTCCCTGCATGCGGTGGTACCGCGCGAAGACATCGGTGGCGATGTAGCCCAGTGGGTGCCCGACATGCAGGCCGCTGCCCGACGGGTACGGGAACATGTCCTGGACGAAGAGCTTGTCTTTCGGGACGTCTCCGGCGAGCGCTCCGACCGGGTTGGGCGCGTCGAAGGTGCCCTGCGATTCCCACAGGTCCTGCCACTGCTCCTCGATGCGCCCGGCGAGTTCGGCTGTGTAGCGGTACTCGGGAACGGACTCGGTGGATGCTTCAACGGAATCGGTCACACCTACCAGCCTAAAGTGTGACGCGGCCCGCCTGGTACCAGGACCTCGCTGCGCCGTATCCTGGCCAGGTGGTCATCGTCTCGGTTGTATTGTTCGTGCTCGCCCTCGTCGTCGGGGCTGTCGCTGCCCTGTCGCTGCTCGGCCGGCTCCCGCGCAATCGTTTCGCCGGTGTCCGTACCCCCGAGGCAATGCGCGACGACGAGACGTTCGTCCTCGCGAACCGTGTCGCCGGCCCGACCACAGCCGCATCTGCGCTGGTACTGGCCATCGGCGGCGTAGCCGCACTCGCACTGAACGGCATCACAGCGGTCGTCGGAGTGGTCGTTGCCCTCGCTGCAGCGCTGTTCATCGCCGCAGCCGGCGGATCCATCGGTGCCCGCGCAGCCGCGGCAGTGCCGGCACCCGCCGAGGCCGACGGATGCGGACAATCGTGCATCTCGTGCAGCCTCAAGGACGCCTGCCAGCCGAGCTGAGCGCATGAAACAGAAGAGTCTGCGCACCTTCGATGCGGCCGGAGTCGTCTTCGGCGTCGTCCTCCCGCTCGCGGTTGCCGCTCTCTGCCTCGTCCTGGCCTACCTGTGGGAGGGTCGCCTGCCGGACCAGGTGGCGACTCACTTCAGCGGAACCGAGCCGGACGACTTCTCCAATCCGCTCGCCAACGCCTGGACCGTCGCCATCGTCATCGTGTTGGTCGGCGGCGGTGTGAGCGCGGTGGCGGCCCTGGCCCGAGTGCTGCTGATCATGCGTCGGACGATGTTGATCATCGGGCTCACCGTTGTAGGGACGATCGGCGTGCTGGAGATCGCGACCCTCGCACGCGAACTCGACCTACCCACCGAGCAGAGCGTCACCATTCCCGGCTGGGCCATCGCCGTCGGTACCGTTGCCGGGTTCGCCATCGGACTGTTCGGAGCGTCGCGCCTGCGGGATCATCGCGAACGCGTCGTCGCCACGGCAACCCTGCACACCGACCTTCCTCGGTGCGGCCTCGAACTGCCGCTGGTGGTTCCCGTCGGAGCGAGCCGCGTCGCCGCAGTCACGGTGATCGCACTGTCGGCGGCCGGAGCCGGCGTGACGTGCTACCTCTCGAATTCGCCGTGGCCGATCTTTCTGTTCGTTCCGCTGACCATCCTGATCCTGTCCCTGTTGCGCTTCACCGTGCACATCGACAGCGACGGCCTCTACGTCTCGAGCCTGGGAATGGCGGCGTTCGATTACGACATCGGCGAGATCACCGGTGCCTCGGTGCGGACGGTGAACCCGGCCGAGGACTTCAGCGGGTGGGGTCTGCGAGCGAAGGGCCGCGGTAACTACGCCGTCGCCACCGAAGCCGGGCCCGCGGCATTCGTCACCTTCGCCAACGGTGATCGACTGACCATCGGAACCGCAGCCGCCGACACGATCGCGGGAACGCTCAATACCCTCACCGACCGTGCCCGCACCACCATTGCGGACTGAGTGGCCCAGTGAAAGCGTTGCGCGACACCGTCCTGGATCCCTTCCTCCTGAGCATCTTCGCGGTCGCCGCGCTGGCGAGCATCTTCCCCGCGTCGGGAACCGCCGAGGACGTTCTCGGCTGGGTGACACGCATCGCAATCGGGCTGCTGTTCCTCATCTACGGCGCGCGACTGTCCCCACGTGACGCCTGGGAAGGCGTCAAACACTGGCGCTTGCATTCGGTGATCCTGGCGTCGACGTACCTGCTGTTCCCCGCGCTCGGCCTGGCCCTGCGGATCCTCGAACCGAGTCTGATCAGCGAGGACCTCTACACCGGAGTGCTGTTCCTCTGCCTGGTGCCCTCGACGGTCCAATCGTCGATCGCCTTCACCTCCATCGCCCGGGGCAATGTGGCCGGTGCCGTGGTGAGCGCGTCGTTCTCCAACATCCTCGGCGTGTTCGTCACTCCGCTGCTGGTGCTCGCGCTGATGACCACCACGGGTTCGGCGAGCATCGATCCCAGCTCGATCCTCGACATCGTTGCGCAGTTGCTGCTTCCGTTCGCCGTCGGTCAGCTGCTCCGACCCTGGGTGACGGGCTGGCTGACCCGCCACAGCGCATCGACGAAACTTGTCGACCGGGGTTCGATACTGCTGGTCGTCTTCTCCGCCTTCAGCGCGTCGATGAACCAACACGTGTGGTCCTCGGTCGCCCTGTGGCGCATCGGCATCGTCGTCGCCGTATGCATCCTGCTGCTCGCCCTCGTTCTGACGATCACGTGGTACGCAGGCAAGTGGTTCGGCTTCTCGCTCGAGGATCGTCTGGTGCTGTTGTTCTGCGGATCCAAGAAGAGCCTGGCAAGCGGGCTACCGATGGCCGCCGTGCTCTTCGTCGGCCAGCCCATCGGGTTGATCGTCCTGCCGCTGTTGCTGTTCCACCAGATCCAGCTGATGGTGTGCACAGTCATCGCTCAGCACTTCGCGCGTCGACCGGAACCGAGCCCAGTGGCCGTCGTCGCGGACTAGGTTGGGTGTCAGTCGAGAAATCGGAGAAGACAATGCCCAGGAAACTGCACACGGACGGCGTCGTCTCTGCCGCCTACACCGGCCGGCTCGCCACCGATCCTGTACCCGCACTGCGACTCCCCGAGAATCAACTCGACCCCGACGCTGCCTACCGCTACATCCACGACGAACTGATGCTCGACGGCAGCTCACGCCTCAACCTGGCGACGTTCGTCACCACCTGGATGGATCCGCAGGCCGAAAAGCTGATGGCGGAAACGTTCGACAAGAACATGATCGACAAGGACGAGTACCCGTCCACCGCGGCCATCGAAGAACGCTGCGTCAACATCGTCGCGGATCTGTTCCACGCACCCGGCCTCGACCGCGAGGACCCGTCGTCGGCCACCGGCGTCTCGACCATCGGATCCAGTGAGGCAGTCATGCTGGCGGGGTTGGCCCTCAAGTGGCGCTGGCGGGCGAAGGGCTCCGGGACAGGAAACCCGAACCTGGTGTTGGGCAGCAATGTTCAGGTGGTGTGGGAGAAATTCTGTCGCTACTTCGACGTCGAACCCAAGTACTTGCCCGTCGAACGCGGGCGCTACGTCATCACCCCGGAACAGGTTCGGAACGCAGTGGACGAGAACACTATCGGTGTCGTGGCGATTCTCGGCACCACGTTCACCGGTGAGCTCGAACCGGTACAGGAAATCTGCGCTGTCCTCGACGAGATCGCCGGCAGTGGTGGACCCGACGTACCGGTTCACGTCGACGCGGCCAGCGGTGGGTTCGTCGTACCGTTCTTGTACCCGGAGCTCGAATGGGATTTCCGTCTGCCTCGGGTCAAGTCCATCAACGCCAGCGGACACAAGTACGGATTGACCTATCCGGGAATCGGATTCGCGCTCTGGCGTACCCAGGAAGACCTTCCCGAGGAACTGGTGTTCCGCGTGAACTACCTCGGCGGAGACATGCCCACCTTCACACTGAACTTCTCGCGGCCGGGCAATCAGGTGATCGGCCAGTACTACAATTTTCTGCGCCTGGGCCGATCCGGCTATACCGACATCATGAAAGCACTGCGCGACACCGCAGTTCGCGTCAGCCGACACCTCGAGAAGCACCCGGACATCGAGGTGATCACCAATGGATCGGCCATCCCGGTGCTGTCGTTCATGCTGAAGGACCACTGCGAGTTCACCGTGTTCGATGTGTCCCACGAACTACGTGCCCGCGGCTGGCAGGTACCGGCATACACGATGCCCGACAACGCAACCGACGTTGCAGTACTGCGAATTGTCGTCCGAGAGGGCTTCAGCGCAGACCTGGGTCGCATGCTCTGCATCGCCATCGACGAGGTGATCGACGGACTGACATCAGGTGGACACTCGACCGCGCGGGCTTTTTCGCACTAGGTTGCGTCCTGGGTCGTGAGTGGAAACTCGACCCCTGCTACGAAGTTCCGCGCACGTGCGGCGCAGCCGCTCTCAGTTCCGTTCGACGTCGATCGGGTGGGATGCCAACAGCGCCAACGGCATGGGCTGACGACGCAGAACCTGCGCCCACAGGTCGACGCGCGGTGGGCCGATCACATCGGAAGCCAAGGCCGACAACACGATCCAGTCTTCTCGGTCCAGTTCACCTTCGAGCTGCCCGAACGTCCACCCCGAATACCCGGCGAAGATGCGCACACCCTCCACGTACGGCTCGATGTCTGCGGGGTCGGAATCCAGATCGACCATCACCACGCGGCCGTCGACTCGGCGCAGGCCGGCGACACCGTCGATCGACGCACCGGTGCGCAGCGTCGCCAGACACAGTGCCGAATCACGCTTGACCGGACCACCGACGTACAGGGCCCGCGGCTTCGCGGCAAGCTCGGACCAGTCGGGCAGCACGTTCTGCACCGCGGTCTCACTGGGCCGGTTGATCACGACGCCGAGACTGCCCGCGTCGTTGTGTTCGATGATGTAGATGACGGTGCGCCGAAACGTGGGCTCCACGAGTTCGATGGACGACACCAGCAGACTGCCGGGGCGAACATCGTGCAGTGCCGACGCCGTCCGGTCCTCGGGTTCCTCCGCATGCGCTGCCACATCAGCCATTGTGGCACCGCACACCGCCGGATGTGGCACAAGCACGACGGCCAGTCCTCGGTCTTACTCGAGCCCGGCAATCTTGGTCAGAATCCCCAACTGGAACTCGAACAACGCGTCCCGGTCGGCAAACGTCGTCGCGCCGTACTGATCGAACACGTCGAAGTTGATCGCACCGAACAGCGACGCCCACACCATCACGCCCAGGGCGATGAGCTCGTCGGGCAGGTCCATCTCCATCTGGGCGCGGATGTCCTCGAAACTTGCCTGAAGCGACGCCAACTCGGTGGGTGCCGGTTCGACGTCCGGGCGGCGGATGTCCCAGGCCGACTGCAGGACTGCGACCAATGTGGTGATCACCCGGGTACCCGGGCCGGTGGTCTGTTCGGCGGGCGCGTGGTAACCGGGTACGGGGCTGCCGAAGAGCAGCGCGTACCGGGCCGGCTCCCGCAGTCCCCACCGACGCACCGTCCGGCTCAACGCCCGGAACTTGTCGGCGGGGCCGTCCGCCGCCTCGACGGCCGCGTCGACTTCGTCGCCCAGCTCGGAATACGCGTCGACGACGAGCAACGTCAATAATTCGTCCCGGCTCGAGACGTAGCGATAGACCGCCGAGGACACGACGCCCAGATCTCGGGCGACAGCGCGTAGCGACAGCGCTGCGGCACCGTCCGCGGCCAGGTGCTCGCGTCCGATGCGGGTGATGTCGCTCAGCGTCTGGGCGCGGGCTCGGGTACGCGGAGTGCTCGCCATGCACGCTACTGTAACTGCCGCTCTTTTCCGAGAGCACTGCTCTTGCTTTCTTACGATCCGAGGTGCACACTCGATACAACAGAGAGCACCGCTCTCGTTCACTGAATCGGAGTAGCCATGTCAGAACTTCACGTCGTCACCGGTGCCGGACCCGTCGGCTGGACGATCGCCGAACAGCTTGCCGCGCAGGGACATACGGTGCGTATCCTCACTCGATCCGGCAGCGGGCCACAGCATCCGAACATCGAACGGCGATCGGTCGACATCGAGTCCGACGACCTCCGAGCGCACGTCGCCGGAGCAGCCGCCATCTATCACTGCACCCACGCCGCCTACGAGAACAAGGTGTGGCGCGACAAGCTCGAGGCGATGGAAAAGCGGGTGCTCGACGCGGCCACGGGCACGGTCGTCGTGTTCCCCGAAAGTCTCTACGCCTACGGCCGGATCGACGGGCCCATTCGCGAGGACTCGCCCAGAAACGCCACGTTCCGCAAGCTGGGTGTGCGCACCGAACTCCTGGCCGCACGCGACGCGCACTCGACCCCCACCGTCAGCGTCGCCGCCTCGGACTTCTACGGCCCACGGGTACTGACCTCTCACATGGGAGAACGAGTGGTGGCCAATGTGCTCGCCGGTAGGACCATTCGGGTGATCGGGGCCGCGAACCTACCCCATTCCTTCACGTACGTGCCGGATTTCGCAGCCGCGATGATCGTCGCGGCCGCACAACCGTCCACGTGGAACACCGTCCTGCATGCACCCACCGCTCCCGCGGTGACTCAGCGAGAGATGATCGAGATGTACTCTGCTGCAGCGCACTTGCCGAGCCCGAAGATCGGTACCGTACCGGCCTGGGTCATGCGAGCACTGGGGCTCGTTTCCGGTCCGATGAAAGAGCTGGGGGACACCCTGTACCAGTTCCGCTACCCCTACATCCTCGATTCGAGCCACAGCCAGCGCGTTCTCGGCCTCGAGCCCACCCCGCTCGCCGACGGCACGGCCGCCACGATCGCGTGGTGGAAGGCAGACAAGCCCGCCGTATCGGTGTGACCGACGCGGGATAGAGTCCCGTCGGTGAACGACGCCTCCTTTCGTACCCGCCTACGTGAGTCCCCGGGCGTCGGCAAGCTCACCACTGTTCGTTTCGCCGGCCAGTTCGGTGATGGATTGTTCCAAGCCGCATTGAGCGGTGCCATCCTGTTCAATCCCGAACGCGCCACCAACCCCGCCGAGATCGCCGCCGGTTTCGCTGTTCTGCTCGTGCCCTACTCGTTGGTGGGCCCGTTCGCAGGTGCGCTGTTGGACCGCTGGGATCGTCGATCGGTTCTGTTGTGGGCCAATATCGTTCGCATCGTTCTCATCACCGCTACCGCCGGGCTCTTGTTTGCCGGGGTCGACGCCACGCCGCTGCTGCTGTTGGCTCTGGCCACCGTCGGGCTCAGTCGGTTCGTCCTCGCGGGCGCGTCGGCATCGTTGCCGCATGTGGTGCGGCAATCGTGGCTGGTGCCGATGAACTCGGTACTGGCCACCGTCGGCTCGGGCTTCGCGGCGGCCGGTGCCGGCTTGGCGGTCGCGGTGATCGGCACCGTCGGAGCGGGGGATCTCGGTTCGGGTGTCGCCGTCGGGCTGGCCGCGACCGGCTCGGTGGTCGGTGCTGTCGCTGCCGCACGGTTCGCGCCGCGGTCTCTCGGTCCCGATACGGACGACCGGACCGACAATCCACTGAAAGATGTTGCCGCCGGGCTGAAATCGGGTGCCCTGGCGGTGTGGCGGTCGCCGGGCGTGACCACCGCGATGATCGGCATCGGGGCACACCGCATCGTGTTCGGCATCAACACCCTCATCATGGTGCTGGTGCTGCGGGAGAGCACGCAGAGTTCCCTGCCCGGCGGCCTCGCCGGCTTCGGCATTGCCGTCGGAGCCACGGCGACCGGAATGTTTCTCGCTGCCGTCATCGCCCCGTTCGCCGTCCCGCGGTTCGGCCGCACCCGCACCATCGCCACGGCCCTCGTCCTGGCCATCGCCGCTCAGGTCGGTGCCGTCTCCGGCCTCACCCAGACCAGTCTGCTGCTCGGAGCTTTTCTCCTCGGCATCGCCGGGCAGACCGTCAAACTCAGTGGGGACGCGGCCATGCAGATCGAGATCGACGACGCGCATCGTGGACGGGTCTTCGCGCTGCAGGACACCGTGTTCAACGTGGCTTTCGTCGGTGCCCTGGCCGCGGCCGCGTTCGCCGTCGGCCCCGACGCCACGGAGCTGAGCCAGGACCCCACTGCGCACGAGCTGGTGTTCGTCGGAGCAGGAATCTACGCCGTCGGCTTCCTCGCAGCGATACTCGACACGAGGCGCGCACCGCGCTGACGGCGAACGAGCTGTACTTCGCCATCTCGTAGTGGGACAGCTACAACGTCTGTCTCGTCGAGGCCGAGCTTCGCTCGTCGTGAGTGGAAGCTCGTAGTGGGCTACGAAGTTCCGCGCACGTGCGCGGGACGCGCTAGTGCGTCGGCCACCACTCGAGCAGCGCCGCCTCGGCGTCCTCACGCGAGAGTGGTCCTCGATCGAGGCGCAGTTCCTTCAGGTACTTCCATGCCTTGCCCACGTCGGGACCGGCGGGGATGTCGAGCAGCTCCATGATCGCGTTGCCGTCGAGGTCGGGCCGAACCCGAGCCAGGTCCTCCTGCTCCGCGATGCGGGCGATGCGTTCTTCGAGATCGTCGTAGGTGGCCTGCAGCATCGCAGCTCGACGCTTGTTCCTGGTGGTCGAGTCGGCTCGAACCAGCTTGTGCAACTTGGGCAGTAGCTCGCCGGCATCGGTGGCGTAGCGGCGCACCGCCGAGTCGGTCCACTGACCCTTGCCGTACCCGTGGAATCGCAGATGCAGGAACACCAGATGCGAGACGTCCTCGATCATCTTCTTCGAATACTTCAACGCGCGCATACGCTTCCGCACCATCTTGGCGCCCACGACCTCGTGGTGATGAAAGCTGACGCCGCCGCCGGGCTCGTTACGCTTGGTGTCGGGCTTGCCGATGTCGTGCAGCAGTGCGGCCCAACGCAATACGAGATCGGGGTCGCCGTCCTCGAGATCGATGGCCTGCTTCAGCACCGTCAACGAATGCCAGTACACGTCCTTGTGCTGATGATGCTCGTCGATCTCGAGCTTCATGTTCGGCACCTCGGGAATGATGCGCTGAGCCAGACCGGTCTCGCACATCACGTCGATGCCCTCGATCGGGTGGGCACCGAGAATCAGCTTGTCCAGCTCCACCTGAATGCGCTCGGCGGTGATGCGGTCGATCTGGTCGGCCATGTCGACGATGGCGTTGTGCACCCGCGGCAGCAACGAGAAGCCGAGTTGCGACACGAATCGAGCCGCGCGCAGCATCCGCAGCGGATCGTCACCGAACGATGTTTCCGGTGCCGACGGGGTATCGAGCACGCCCTCGAGCAACGCGTCCATGCCGCCGAGCGGATCGACGAACTCCTGCACGCCGTCGGCGCCCAACCGCACGGCCATGGCGTTGACGGTGAAATCGCGTCGGATCAGATCTTCTTCGAGGCTGCTGCCGTACTGCACCTCGGGGTTACGCGAGACCTGGTCGTAGGAATCGGTGCGGAACGTCGTGATCTCGATCTGCTGGCCGTCCTTGGCCGCACTGATCGTTCCGAACGCGATGCCCGTATCCCACTGATGGTCCGCCCACCCGGACAGCAGCGTCTGGACGACCTCGGGCCTGGCGTCGGTGGTGAAATCCAGATCGGTTCCCAGACGACCGAGGACCGCGTCCCGAACGGACCCACCGACGAGGTAGAGCTCGTGGCCCGCGGCAGCGAACAACGAGCCGAGGGGGGTCAGTACCGGCTCGAGTTCACGCAACGTCACCGCAGCAGCAGCCAACAATCTTTCCCGACGGGCATCGGTGTGCTCGGGGGAAACGGAAGACAGGGACTGATCGGCCACGGTGAAAGAGCCTACTGGCGCAGTACCGACCGGATCGTCTCGGCCATCGGCCACGGTGCGGCACCCCGGAGCGGTGCGTCGAGGCAACTAGTATGGATCGGGTGTCTGCTGCCGAACGTGCGAACAGGAGCCGCCGCAACCCGCGGCGGCGTCAAGCACGCGCCGACACCGAAGCACCCAAACTGCGGACCGTCCGAGAGACCTCTGCCGGAGGCCTCGTGGTCGACGGCCTCGACGGCCCGCCTGCCACCCGCTGCGCAGCCCTGATCGGCCGCACCGACCGGCGCGGACGCTTGCTCTGGTCCTTGCCCAAGGGGCACATCGAGCAGGGCGAAACCGCCGAGCAGACGGCCATGCGCGAGGTCGCCGAGGAAACCGGCATCCGCGGCACCGTCCTGGCGTCACTGGGAAGCATCGACTACTGGTTCGTCACCGAAGGCCGACGCGTCCACAAGACCGTTCACCACTATCTCCTCCGCTTCATGGGCGGTGAACTGTCCGACGAGGATCTCGAAGTCACCGAAGTCGCCTGGGTACCGCTGAGCGAACTGCCGTCCCGACTCGCCTACGCCGACGAACGCAAACTCGCCGCTATCGCCACCCGCCTGATCCAAGACATGAACGGCGAGCACACAACCGGCGGCGACACGAACGCACCCACGCCCGGCGGGAAGTGATCGTGCGGGCCCGGAAGGTCGCTGCCGCCGCATTGACCTCGTTTTTCCTCGCTGCTGCGCCGGCCGTCGGTACCGCAGCTTTGATACCCGAACAGCTCCCTACCGCTGCGGCGCAACCAGATTCCGCCGGGGACACCAGCGGGACCACCAGCGCCGTCCCCGATACCCCGATGACGCAGTCCGGCGATCCGTTCCTGACGCTGAGCATCGATACCGTCGCCCCCTCGACGGTGACCACCAGCAGCGATCCGTTCGTCACGGTTCGCGCCACGGTGAAGAACACCGGCGATCGGCGCGTCGACGACGTCAGCGTTCGCCTGCAGGGTGCCGCGGCCATCGACACCACGTCGGGTCTGCGGACCTCGCTGACCCTCGACCAGGAGAGATTCGACCGCGTCGGATCGTTCGTCACGGTCGCCGAGTCGCTGGAGAAGGACCAGAGCCGCCAGTTCGATCTGTCGATGCAGTTACGAAGCAGTACCGAGCCCTCACTCGGGATCGACGCTCCCGGCGTCTACCCCCTACTGCTCAACGTCAACGGCACCCCCGAGTACGGCGGGACGGCTCGACTCGACGACGCCCGCTTCCTGCTACCCGTCGTCGGACTGCCGCGTAATCCCGGTCAGCTCGACCCCGCAGCGCCCGACGCGATGCCACTGCCCCCCAACACCCGGAACCCCGTCGCGATGACGGTGCTGTGGCCACTCGCCGACATTCCCCGACTCGCGGCCGGAATCCCCGGTTCCATCGACGATCGAGTGCGCTTGATCGACGACGACCTCGCGACCCAGCTCGCCGCTGGTGGTCGACTCGACACCCTGCTCAAAGCCCTCGAGTTCGCCACGCAGCCCGGTCTCGATCCCGACGGCAAACTGGCGTCGAGCCTGTGTATCGGCATCGATCCCGACCTGCTCGTCACCGTCTCGAACATGACCCGCGGCTACCTCGTCGTCGACAACCCGGCCGATCCGGCCAGCTCCGCGCGGGAGGGCTCCGGCAGCGGGGCCGCAGCCCAGTGGTTGACGCGGCTCGAGGCACTGGCGTCGAACACCTGTGTGACGGCCCTACCGTTCGCCCAGGCCGACCTCGCCGCCGTCGCCGATATCGGTGATTCCTCGCTGCTCAGCAGCGCTGTCACCGCCCCGGCCGACATCGTCGACGGCATCCTCGGCATCAGCTCGGTACGCGGCTTCGCCTGGAGTGCCACCGGTGGCGTCGACGCGGGCGCTGCGGACGCGCTGAGATCGTCGGGAACGGGGACCGTCCTCGTCGCCGACAACAGCATCAGCCCACCCACGTCGTCGCCGACGTCTCTGCTGGTGTCCACCGACACCGCGCCGACCGCCGCCGATCCGACCGGCACCTTGGCCGCGACCCACTACGACTCGGCGACCACTGCCGCACTGGCCGGCGTCGGAACCACCCCGTCGACCCCGCCGTTGACCCCGGCGAATCAACGCTTCGACCTCGGCACCGACTCCCGCACCGCACGGCTGCAGGACGCTCTCGGTGCCGTCAATTTCCATGCTCTCGTCGGCACCGATCGGCCCGGTCGCACGGTGACCGTCGCACCGCCGCAGTACTGGACCGCGGGAGGAGACGAACCGTCGGCAATTCTGTCGACGGTGTCCTCGCTGTTGCGTTCGGGCCTGGCGACGCCTCGCCCGCTGCCCGGCCTGATCACCGAGCCCCCCACCGGAATCCCGGTGACCAGCATCGATGTGCCGACCGATCTCGATGCTGCCGCCGTCGACACGGTCCGAACACAGAGCGCACGCGTGGACACCCTGGCGCAGTCGCTGGTCGAGGATCCCCAGTCCGCGCTGACTCCGCGCCTGTACACCGCCCCGCTGCGGGAGGACATGCTCCGCGCCCTGTCGACCGCGGGTCGCGCCGGCGCCGAGGGCGAGGACGCCGCGGCCATGGCACGCACCCGTCTCACCGCGACCCGCGTCGGACTCGACACCGTCTACGGATCGGTGACCGTGCTGGCCCCGGGCGGCGTCTACACACTCGCCTCCGAGCAGAGTCCGCTGCTGCTCGTGGCCCGCAACGACCTACCGGTACCGGTCAACGTGCTGCTCCGAGTAGACGCGCCACCGGAGATGACGATCAGCGACGTCGGCGTGACCCAACTGCCGGCGCGCGGATCGCGGACTATCACCGTGCCCGCCGAGGTGGACGACAAACGCAATCTGTCGGTGGACTTCTCCGTCACCACCCTCGACGGCACCCGGCTCGGCGAGGTCTCGACGGTGTCGGTGCGGTCGAACGCATACGGTCAAGCTCTCGCGATAATTACCGCCTGTGCCGGTGCGCTCCTACTGTTGCTCGCAGGCCGCCGACTCTGGCACCGATTCCGAGGACAACCCGACCCGGCCGACGAAGGGTACGAGAGACCATGACAGGCAATATGCCGTACGACGGCGACCTGCCCCGGTCACGCATGCCCGCAGCGCAGGTGTTCCGGCGCACGACGCCCCCACGACCCGCCCCCTGGGAGCGGCAACCGCGACCGGAGATGCGTTCCTATCCGGCACCGCCCCCGCTCGACGGTCAACCTGCAGCGGACGACACCGCAACTCAGCTCATCCCACGATTCCGGGACGAGGACTACCCACCCGCCGCGTCGTCGGGAAACAATCCTCCGCCGCAGACTCCACCGGGCGGCAACGAGTCACCACCGCAGCCCGAACCCAGACCTCAGAAGTCGTTGCTGGCCGCCTCCGGTTCCATTGCGGTGGCCACCCTCGTCAGCCGGATCACCGGATTCGCCAAGCAAGTAGCCATGACGGCCACCCTGGGTGCCGGCCTGGCCAGTGCGTTCACCGTCTCGACGATCCTGCCGAACATGATTTCCGAGCTGGTGCTCGGTGCCGTCCTCGGAGCGATCGTCGTTCCTGTCCTGGTACGCGCAGAACAAGAGGACGCCGACGGCGGACGTGACTTCGTCCGACGCCTGTTCACCATCGCGGTCGCGCTGCTCGGCACCGTGGCGTTGGCCGCGACCATCGCTGCGCCGCTGCTGGCGCGTCTGATGCTCAACGGTGATCCGAAGGTCAACGAGGACCTGACCATCGCCTTCACCTATCTGGTGTTGCCCGCGCTGATGTTCTACGGGCTTTCCGGCTTGCTCACCGCGGTGTTGAACACCAGACAGAACTTCAAACCCGGTGCGTGGGCCCCGGTGTTCAACAACCTCGTGGTACTTGCGGTGTTCGGCATCTACTTCCTGATGCCGGGTGAGATCACCGTCAACCCGGTCGACATGACGAACCCGCAGCTGTTGATCATCGGTCTCGGCGTCACCACCGGTGTCATCACCCAGGTGCTGGCGCTGATCCCTGCGCTCCGCCGCGAGAAGATCGACCTGCGCCCACTCTGGGGATTCGACGCGCGCCTGAAGAAGTTCGGCGCGATGGCGGCCGCAATCGTGCTCTATGTCGTCATCAGTCAGATCGGTCTGATCGTCGCCACCAACATCTCGTCGGGAGCCGACGACGCGAGCCCCACGATCTATTCCCAGGCCTGGATCGTGCTGCAGCTGCCGTACGGAATCCTCGGCGTCACCGTGCTGACGGCGATCATGCCCAGGCTCAGCCGCAACGCCGCGAACGGTGACACACCCTCGGTGGTCGACGACCTCTCCGTCGCCACTCGGCTGACGATGGTCGCGATGGTCCCGATCGTCGTTTTCCTGACGTTCGCGGGCCCGTGGGTGGGCGAGGCGCTGTACGGGTTCGGCAAGTTTGCGCCCGACGCCAACCGGCTCGGTGAGGCCGTGAGCTGGTCCGCGTTCTCGCTCATCCCGTACGCCCTGGTCCTGATCCACCTGCGCGTGTTCTACGCCCGCGAGCAGGCCTGGACGCCCACCTGGATCGTCCTCGGCATCACCGCCGTCAAGATCGGCCTGTCGTTGCTCGCCCCGATCGTCGCATCCGATCCGGAACAAGTGGTGTTGCTCCTCGGCACCGCGACCGGCCTCGGCTACACCGCAGGTGCCGTCATCGGTGGATACCTGCTGCACAAGAGCCTCGGCAACCTGCGGATGGCCAATGTCGGGAAGACCGTCTGGCTGGTTCTCATCGCATCGCTGGCCGGCGGCGCGGCCATGCTCGCCATCGACCGGATCGTCGGTTTCGACGCCATGGCGAACGGCTGGATCGGAAACTTCGTGCGCGTCGCGATGGACGCCGTCATCATGCTCGGCATCACGTTCTCCATCCTGTGGTTCGGCAAGATTCCCGAAGTACTCGCCGTCACCGTGGCATTGAGCCGGCTCGTCCGCCGAGTCCTCCGACGGCCGGCCCCGCCCGAGCCTGCGATGTCCAACTCGGTGCCGGATCCGGCTGCCGCGGAAACCAGCGTGATTCCGGTTATTCGAACCGAGCCCACATGGGACACTGCGCGGGATCGACTCCCGTACCCTGGTCAACGGCACCCGGGGGCAGACGCCCCTGCAGGTCGACCGCTTGTAGAACAACACGGGGCATATTCGCCTGAAGGAGTAACAGTGACCGACGACGATGTTGCTGGGGGGCCGGCACAGTCTCCAGCAAACGAAGCCGACCGAACGAGCGGCGGAGTCGAAGTCGACACCCAGGACCGCACCGAGCCCGTGAAGGCCGAGTCTGCCGCGTCGTCGAAAACACCCGCGTCGAAAGCACCCGAGTCGAAGACACCGGACCCGAAAACACCTGATTCCTCGGAGAAGCCGAGCACGCCTGATTCGGCGGCAGCGTCGAGTGCCGAGGCCACCGAGAAGAAGGAAACCAAAGCGTCCGCTCCCAAGGATCAGACGATCGCGATTTCCAAGGCAGCGCTGGCGGCCAAGCCGTCCGACAAGACCGTCTCCATCTCGAAGGCGAAGCTGCCGGTCGACGACGCGAGCAAGGCCGAGCCGAAGACCGACAGCACACCGGTGGACGCGACGAAGAAATCGGCGGCAGTCGACACACCAGTAGCACCGAAGCCGACGACGGACAAAGCTGCCGAAAAACCAGCCGAGGACCAGTCCACCGCGGACGCCCCCGGGCGCACCCTTCGCGGACCGACACTGATTCCCGGCGCGTCGGTGGCCGGCGGACGCTACCGCCTGTTGGCACCGCACGGTGGAGCTCGCGGACTCAAGTTCTGGCAGGCCCACGACGTCAAGCTCGACCGCGAGGTCGCGTTGACGTTCGTCGACGCCGATCAGCAGTCCACGGCGTCACCCAACGACCGCACTCAGGGCCCGCAGGCAATCCTGTCCCGGACGCTGCGCCTCGGTCGGATCAACTCTCCCGGCCTCGCCCGGGTGCTCGACGTGGTGCGCGGTAGCTCCGGCGGCATCGTCGTCGCCGAGTGGACTCCCGGTCGCTCGCTGCGTGAGATGGCCGATACGGTTCCTGCCCCCACCGGTGCCGCTCGTGCGATCAAGGTCCTGGCCGCCGCGGCCGAGGCTGCGCACCGAAGCGGCGGCGCACTGTCGATCGACCACCCCGATCGCGTACGCATCAGCACCAGCGGCAACGCCGTCCTGGCGTTTCCCGCGACTCTGGCGGACGCCGACTCCAGTTCGGACGTCCGTGGTCTCGGTGCCATGCTCTACGCCCTGATCACCGCACGCTGGCCGTTGTCGGACACCACCGGAGAAGCCGTCGTTCCCGGTGACGCGGCATCCCTGCGCAGCGTCGGCGGCATGCGTCCGGCCGATCGGGACGACAAGGGTGCGCCGCGCGAGCCTCGCGAAATTCGCCCCGACGTTCCGTTCGAGATCTCTGCCGTCGCGGTACGAGCGCTCGAGCAGAACAGTGGCATTCGCACCGCCGCGACGGTGCAGCACGTTCTCGATCAGGCCGCGGTGGTCAACGACAAGACCGACCTGATGCCGGCACTGAGACTGGGCCAGCGTGCCCCGGGAGCCAGCGGTCACTCGCTCGCAGACCCGGAAGAGCTGGCCGCAGAGAAGGCGAAGTCGACGCGAACCAACATCGCCATCGCCGTTCTCGGCGCACTGACGGTGCTGATTCTGGCGTTCGCCGGCTATTGGTTGTTCACCTCCATCGCGGGCGACAACACCGATGCGCCGCTGGACAGCCAGGAGTTCGGACTGACGACCCCGGCGGCCGCACCGCCGGCCGGCGACACCGCTGCGCCCCCGGCACCGACGGGTGGGCCCGTCGCGATGAGCGATGTCAGCGTCTTCTCGCCGCAGGGTTCTGCAGACAACCCGGGCACGGCATCGAACGTGATCGACAACAACCCCAGCACGGCGTGGACCACCGACTCCTACTTCCAGCAGTTCCCGGCGCTGAAGAACGGTGTCGGACTGCTCGTCACCATCCCGTCGTCGACGTTGAAGAACGCGTGGATCGAATCGACGTCGCCGGGAACGGTCGTCGAGATCAGGTCCGCTCCCAACGATTCCCCGAGCCTCGGCGACACCACGCTGCTCGGTGAAGCCACTCTGCAGAACGGCCGCACCGACATCGCACTCGACGGCGCCGAACCCACCGGCAACGTCCTGGTGTGGATCACCACCCTCGGAGAGCAGGGTGGCCGCATCGCTACCTCGATCTCCGGGATCGGTTTCGACACGTAAAACCGGCGATACAGAGGCAAATCGCGTTCGTTTCGTACTTCGCGGTATCGATGGCCTAGGCTCCCCCCAATGCGTTAACACGGGGGGAGCCGTTTTCGTATGACCGAACGTATCGATTCGGCGCTGGGGGAGCGCACGGATGCGGAATTGTTGGCTGCTCATGCAGCCGGTGAGCCGACCGCATTCGCCACGTTGATCCATCGCCATCAGGAACACCTGTGGCTCACGGCACGCCGCACGAGCTACACACCCGAGGACGCAGCCGACGCGTTGCAGGAGGCGTTGCTCTCCGCACATCGAACGGCCGGGTCGTTTCGCGCGGACGCTGCAGTCCGCAGTTGGTTGCACAAGATCGTCGTCAACGCGTGCCTCGATCGCATTCGCCGAAACAAGGCACGTCCGTCGGTTCCGTTGAGCGAGAACGAGAGTCACGAACCGGTGTCGCCTCGGGACCGAATCTCCGAATCCGAGACCAGCATCCTCGTCCGACAGGCCCTGATGACGCTGCCGCCCGACCAACGAGCGGCGGTGGTCGTCGTGGGCATGGAGGGCTACTCGGTGGCCGACGCCGCAGCGTTGCTCGGCGTTCCCACCGGTACCGTGAAGAGTCGATGCGCTCGCGGCAGACTCAAGTTGTCGACGCAGCTCGCATACCTCAAGGACGCAGGGAACCGAATCTAGACCCCTCGCGTCTAAACCGTGTGAGAGGGAAAGAAGACTCGGCGAAGGGAGGCAGGAACGTGTCGTCGAACACCGACGCTCTACCCGGTGCCCCGTTCTCACCCGAGTTGCTGGCCGATCTGCATGCAGATGCACTACCCGAGGACGTCAGCAGTCGGCTGTGGCCGTTGGTGCGTGCCGACGCCGAGGCGATGCGAATACTGGCGACACTGGACAACGTCACCGCTCGGCTGCACGAGTTGGGCGAGGATCCGAACGGCACGATGCCCGTTCCCGCCGACGTCACCCGGCAGATCGATCGCACCCTCGAGACCCTGGCCGACCCGACGTCATCGGACCGTACCGCCGACGTCCTTCCGCTTCGCAGACCTCCACGTAGCGCGCGTACACGCCGGCATGCCATCGTCGGAATTGCTTCTGCTGCAGCACTTCTCGCGGGTGGCTCGGTCACCTTCGCTGCCGTCCTGCACGGCCCCGGCAAGTCGGATCCCGTCGTAGCCGAGCCGGGGACCACGCCACCCGACTCATCCCTTGTTCTCGATTCCACCGATCTCGACTCGAACGTCGCGTTCACCGTCATCGGTAAACGAGACCCCGGCAGCCTGTCGGATCCGGCAGACCTCGCCGCGTGTCTCCACGCCAACGGCGTGGACCCCACCGCCGCCGTCTTGGGATCCAGTCAGGTTCGGGTCGACGGCCGACAGGGAACTCTCCTCGTCCTCGCCGGGGCCGGGCCGGCGCAGTTCATCGCTCTGGCAGTGGGCAACGATTGCCGCGGCGGCAACCCCGATGTCCTCACGCGTCGCGATATCGGCTGACACATCTCTCACCGGGGAACAACTGCCTCTAGGGTGGTGTTGACCAGATGTACGTCGATAGGCAGTGCTCAGTGCACTTTCGCGTCGACGCCAAGAACACGCCGCACAAGATCGGAAGGTCTGCATTGAGTACCCCCAAGGTTCACGATCTCATCATCGTCGGCTCGGGACCGGCCGGATACACCGCCGGTGTCTACGCGGCCCGCGCAGAGCTGGAGCCCATCCTGTTCGAGGGAACCCAGTTCGGCGGTGCCTTGATGACGACGACCGAGGTCGAGAACTTCCCCGGTTTCCGCGAGGGCATCATGGGCCCCGATCTGATGGAGCAGATGCGCGAGCAGGCGCAACGTTTCGGTGCCGACATCCGCACCGAGGACGTCGAGGAGCTCGAGTTGACCGGGCCGATCAAGACCGTCTCGGCGGGCGGCGAGACCTACCGTGCTCGCGCGATCATTCTCGCGATGGGCGCAGCCGCTCGGTACCTCTCCATTCCCGGTGAGGAGAAGCTCCTCGGACGCGGCGTCAGCGCATGCGCCACCTGCGACGGGTTCTTCTTCCGCGACCAGGACATCGCCGTCATCGGCGGTGGCGACTCGGCAATGGAGGAGGCAACCTTCCTCACGCGCTTCGCCCGCAGCGTGACGATCGTGCACCGCCGCAGCGAGTTCCGCGCGTCGCGCATCATGCTCGAGCGCGCCAAGAAGAACGAGAAGATTCGTTTCCTCACCGACACCAAAGTTCTCGAAGTGCTCGGCGACACCAGCGTCACCGGCCTGTCTCTGGAACATGCAGTCACCGGCGAGAAGACGACTTTGGACGTCACCGGGATGTTCGTGGCGATCGGCCACGATCCTCGCAGCGAACTGGTCAAGGGCCAGGTCGAACTCGACGATGCCGGATACGTCAAGATCGCATCGCCCACGTCGGCCACCTCGGTCGAAGGGGTGTTCGCTGCAGGCGACCTCGTCGATCACGTCTACCAGCAGGCCATCACCGCTGCGGGTACCGGCTGCACCGCATCCATCGACGCCGAGCGGTGGCTGGCCGAGCAGGGCGACATCACCACCAACACACTCGAGCACGCCGATCAGCCGGTCGACGCTGTCAACGCCTGACCGGTAGACCCACCACCTGTTGCAGACCCACACCGAGGAGATTCACATGTCCGACGACAAGAGCACAGTCACCATCACCGACGCGTCGTTCGTCGACGACGTTCTGACCAGCGAGAAGCCCGTTCTGGTCGACTTCTGGGCCACCTGGTGCGGCCCGTGCAAGATGGTCGCTCCCGTGCTCGAGGAGATCGCTGCCGAGCACAAGGACAAGCTGACCATCGCCAAGCTCGACATCGACGCCAACCCGCAGGCGGCTCGGGACTTCAAGGTCATGTCCATCCCGACGCTGATCCTGTTCCAGGGTGGCAAGCCGGTCAAGCAGATCGTCGGCGCAAAGGGCAAGGCCGCGCTGCTCAAGGACCTCGAAGGCGTTATCTGACTCACCCACGCTTGGTGTGGATTGCCGCAGAAGCCTGTCTTTCTGCGACAATCATCTGATGTGCCGATGCTTGGCGTCGGCACATCAGCGCATCGAAGTGCGTGTTGACCGTCAGGACGATCGAGAGGGTTTTTCCAGGATGCAGGAGCTCAGTCACGGCGATTCCGGACCCGCCGTCGCCGAGGTCCGCGGCACTCTCTCGGCACTCGGTTTCCTCCACGAGGCCGTGGTTCCGCCCGGCCCGATGGACGACGGCCACTGGACGGCCCCGGGATCGGTGTTCGACCGGGCTCTCGACGGTGCCGTGCGCGCATTCCAGCAGCATCGCGGCTTACTGGTCGACGGCGTCGTCGGACCGGCCACATACCGCGCCCTCAAAGAAGCGTCCTACCACCTCGGTGCCCGTACGCTGATCTACCAGCTGTCCGCTCCGCTGTACGGCGACGACGTCGCTACCCTGCAGACACGCCTGCAGGACCTCGGTTTCTACAACGAGCGCGTCGACGGCTTCTTCGGTCCGAAGACGCACGAGGGCCTGTCGTCTTTTCAACGCGAGATCGGTCTGGCACCCGACGGTATCTGTGGTCCGGCGACACTGCGTTCGCTCGACCTCCTCGGAACCCGCGTCACCGGTGGATCGCCGCACGCGATGAGCGAAGAAGAACTCGTACGCAAATCGGGCCCACAGTTGACGGGTAAGCGAATCGTCATCGACCCCGATCTCGGTGGTGCCGACACCGGCCGCATCGTCGACGGCACATTCGGACGAGTCTCCGAATCGGAAATTCTGTGGGATCTGGCCAGTCGCCTCGAGGGCCGAATGGCGGCGACCGGAATGGAAACGTTCCTCTCTCGTGCACGGGGCACAAACCCGTCGGTGGCCGACCGCGCGGAGACCGCCAACGCCTGGGGCGCAGATCTGATGATCTCGCTGCGCTGTGCATCGAGCACCAGTCCTGTGGCCAACGGAGTGGCCAGCTTCCACTTCGGTAACTCGCACGGATCCACCTCGATGATCGGCCAGGTCCTCACCAGCTACGTGCAACGCGAAATCGTTGCTCGCACACCACTTCTCGATTGCCGCAGTCACGGCCGTACATGGGATCTGTTGCGGCTCACCAACATGCCGACCATCCAGATAGACCTCGGCTACCTCACCAACGAATCCGACGTCGAAGTACTGAGCGATCCGCGATTCCGCGACATCATCGCCGAGGCAATCCTGATCGCCGTCAAACGGTTGTACCTCCTGGGTCAGGACGACCAACCGACCGGCACGTTCACGTTCGCTGAACTACTGGCCGAGGAACTCGCAGCCGCCGACCGTCCCTGATCGACGGCGCCCCCGCGCCACCGGTCGGAGCCCGTCGTTCACTGAGCTCCGACCGTCGACTTCTGTTCGATGTCGACCACCGAGATACTCGCCGCCACCAGCAATTGCTCGAGCGCCGATTCGACGTCCTGCTTCCACCCGTGATCGCGATCCAATTCGAGGCGGAGTCTCGGGAACCTGTGATGCGGCGCCACCACCTCGAAGCCGACCTTCTCCAGAAAATCGGCGTCGATCATGCATGTCGCAGCCGAGCACGTCGCATGTGCCGTCGCGTTGGGAATTGCCGGCGACGCGTCGTCCGCATTGTGCCGAATGCCGAAGGCCTCCAAGGCACGAACACCACGATTGACGAGATCGCCAACCACAGCCTGAATCAGGGTTGCCGAGTGCAGATCCGCATCGGCCGGGGAATCGATACGAAGCTGGGTCAGTAGGACCGCGTCGGGACTGACGGGCGAAGTAGGGAAGGTCGACGCCCGAGGAACTGCACGCGGCGGGCAGTACAGCGCGCACCCGATCGTGTTGCCGTCCACCGACAACAGCTGTCCGCACGATCCCCACTCGAGCATGATCGTCGACAACCACACCTCGTTCTCGAATTCGAGGTCCACTGCCGCACCGTCGGACGCGGGATCGAGGACCCAGAAGCTACACCGCCGAGAATGTGCCGGCAGATGTTCGAACGAGCCGAGGGTCACTCCGGTCACCATCGCCGACACCGCGTACCTCAGCCTCCGTGCAGTCGTTCCACCGCTCGATTCTCGGTGGGGAGCCGATTCTCTCCTCGACCAGAATAGGCGACGGGGTCGCGCTACCTGACGATCGGGGAAGATCCTCGAAACCTAGTGCATCACAATAGTTTTCGACCCAGCTTGCCGTTTTCAGAACTACCCGTCGTCGACATACGTCACAGTGACGTTACGACCTGGTATGACTGGTCCTGAAAAAACGCGGCTATTTTTTCTTCTGAGCTTCCATCATCTCGACAATTCTTTGAAGGTCGTCGACCGACCCGAATTCGACGACGATCTTGCCTTTTCGCTTGCCCAGACTCACCGTCACCCTTGTGTCGAACGAATCGGAGAGGCGATCGGCCACATCTTGAAGGCCCGGCATCTGGATCGGCTTGCGCTTCGGCGCCGGTTCGGGGGACTTACCGTCCTCGCGATTGGCCAGAGTGACGGCTTCTTCCGTCGCTCGAACCGAGAGACCCTCGGCCACGATGCGCGCAGCCAACGATTCCTGTGCATCCGATCCCGCGTCCAACGACAGCAGCGCGCGTGCATGTCCCGCCGAGAGAACACCGGCCGCGACCCGTCTCTGTACCGGAATCGGCAACTTCAGCAGACGGATCATGTTGGTCACGACGGGTCGCGACCGTCCGATCTTGGCCGCGAGCTCCTCGTGCGTCACATCGAATTCCTCGAGCAACTGCTGATACGCCGCCGCCTCTTCGAGGGGATTGAGCTGAACGCGATGGATGTTTTCGAGCAGCGCGTCCCGCAACATCGCGTCGTCTGCGGTTTCCCGGACGATCGCAGGGATCTTCTCCAGGCCCGCTTCCTGACTCGCGCGCCACCGCCGCTCGCCCATGACCAGTTGATACTTGGCATCTCCTGCAGCTGCGGACCCGGATACCCGACGCACCACGATCGGCTGCATGAGACCGAATTCGCGAATCGAGTGCACCAGTTCGGCCAGGGATTCGTCGTCGAAGACGTGCCTCGGCTGTTTGGGATTTGCCTCGATTCGGTCCGGCGAAATCTCGCGATACACCGCACCGACGGGGGAGAGGTCGTCTCCGTTCAGCACCGGCGGCGTCGGAGTCGGTGCCGTTGCGGTCTCTGTTGTGTCGTCCGATGACGCTGCCTTCTTGGGCTTCGTCGACGTATCCGGCTTGTCCTTGGCGTTGCGGTCGGCACCGATGATCACGTCGGCTGCTGCATTGCCGAGGCGCGGTCCGGCATCGGGGCCCGTGGGGATGAGCGACGCGAGTCCGCGCCCCAGACCGCCCTTACGTGCTTGACTCATGTCCCTACTTCTTTCGTGCGTCGATGCCGGCCGAGCGAGCAGCGAGCTCTCGTCCGGCGTCCAAGTAACTCATTGCTCCACGCGAACCCGGGTCGTAATCCAACACCGTCATGCCGTACCCGGGCGCCTCGGAGACCTTCACACTGCGCGGAATCACGGCACGCAGCACGGCATCGCCGAAGTGCTTGCGCACTTCCTCGGCGACCTGATCGGCCAGTTTGGTGCGGCCGTCGTACATCGTGAGGATGACGGTCGAGACGTGCAACTCAGGATTGAGATGGGACTGAACGAGCTCGATGTTGCGAAGCAGCTGCCCCACACCCTCCAGTGCGTAGTACTCGCACTGAATGGGAATGAGCACCTCGGTTGCCGCCACGAGGGCATTGACTGTCAACAGACCGAGTGAGGGTGGGCAGTCGATGAGGATGAAATCGGCGTCGAGTCCGGCCAACTCCTCGACCGACAACGCCGTCTTGAGGCGTCCTTCCCGAGCAACCATCGAGACCAACTCGATCTCAGCGCCCGCGAGGTCGATCGTCGCCGGGATGCAGAACAGCCGCTCACTGTGCGGGCTCTGTTGGATTGCGTCTTTGGCCTTCACTTCGCCGATGAGCACTTCGTAGCTCGACGGCACACCGGAGTGATGCTCGACGCCCAGAGCCGTGCTGGCGTTGCCCTGAGGGTCAAGATCCACCACCAAGACCGTCAAGCCCTGAAGCGCGAGTGCAGCGGCGAGGTTGACCGCGGTCGTGGTCTTGCCGACCCCGCCCTTCTGATTCGCAATCGTCAACATACGGCGTTTCGCCGGCTTGGGCAGCGTCACCGATCCCGGGTGCAGAACCTGACTGGCCCGGTGCGCGGCGGCCCCGATCGGGGTGTCGTCCGTCGAGATCGAGTTGGTGTACTCGAAGCCACTCGTCACCCCCGCCTTGTTGGCAGCTGCGTTCGACGACTTCTTCTTGGACTCTGTTTCACGTGAAACAGCGGGATCCGACCCACCCGACATATGTGCTCCTTAGCGCGGAACTGAATGTGTTCTACGTTCGATACAAACGACGCGGGGCGATTCCCGCAATCGGACCTCAGTGACGACTGAGCCTCCGCGGCTCACGGACTGCCCTGACGACGATGGTGGGCGTCGGCAGAAGACCGACTCCGCACTCCACGACCTCCAGCTTGCCAGCACCCATACGGGTGAGGGAAGTCCTGTCGCGTTCGATCTCTTCACTCGCACTGGAACCCTTGAGCGCAAGCATCCTGCCGCGTTCGTGAACGAGGGGCAGAGACCATTTGGCGAGCTTTTCCAACGGGGCCACAGCTCTCGACGTGACGACATCCGCGCCGCCGGCTTCCTTCTTCACGCCGGGCTGTTCGGCCCGCCCGCGTACGACCAACACGTTCAGATCGTGCTCGTCGATGAACTCGGCCAAGTAGACCGTCCTACGAAGAAGAGGCTCGACGAGCGTCACCCGAAGATCCGGTCGAGCGATGGCGAGAGGAATGCCGGGGAGGCCCGCACCGCTGCCGATGTCGACCACGGTCTCACCCTCGTCGATCAGTTCGCCGATCGCGGCGCAGTTGAGAATATGCCGCTCCCACAGACGCGGCACTTCGCGTGGACCGATCAGCCCCCGTTCGACCCCGGCGGTAGCCAAGGACTCGTGATATCTCCGGGCGAGATCCAGTCGATCTCCGAACATCTGCTCGGCGACGGCCATCAACTCGGTGCTATCCGACGCTTCTTGTTCCACGTGAAACATCATCCCGTGCTCGGGCACGGATCGCCAAACGACACCTCTGTAAGTCGTACAGGTCGCGAGCTTCCGGGACATGAAGCGCTAGTTTGCTGGGTCGCGCGCAGCGAGCCACCATCCGTGCGACCGCTCTTTCGACGGTTCATCCTTCCCGCCAGTTCGCCGTTGCGGAGCACGCCGGTGTTTCACGTGAAACCGTGCCAGGGTCCGACGGCTGGGGACTCATCGGTTGCGTGCAGTAGGAGCGACCGACCCAATGTCCTCAGCGCCCTGCAACGAACTCGCGCACCAAGTGATATCGACTAGGACTTCCCGTCCCGGCGATAGTGGACGAGATGCCCGTACGACCAGACCCATCCGGTACCGGAGCCGTTCCCGTCGCCCGTCCGATAAGGAGGCGTCAGGCTGGGGACTCCAAGTACATCGCCTCCCTACGCCCACTGCCGTCGTGGGTCCTCGGCACGGGCGCCTTTGACGCTTGCTCCATAGGCCCTCGGCGAGCTCGCCGAGGGAAGCACCCCACCGGCACACTGACCCGACCGCCATCACGGGTCCAACAGAATCCGGCGATCCGATGAGGCCACCCCAAGGACGGCGTCGAGGACTGCGTTCACTGAAGTGCATCCGTCCATCCATCCAGGGTTTGAGCAACCAATTCGTCGAGACGAGTCGTAACTCTGATAGCCGTGTCCGTGCTGTCGGGCGCGCCCCCCCGCCGTTTCACGTGAAACCGGGCAGCTCGCTCTGGTCGGACAGCGTCGGCAGATTCGTCCCCGACTGACACCGCAATCGATGTTGCCTCGACCGAGCCCACTAGGCGTCACACTCACTCCCGACCGCCGCCTGGCCCCACAGCACCCAGCTCGAAGCCGACCCCACAACCCCTCGTTGGGACCGGCTCTTACGAGCACCCGCCGTGGCGTCGTCCGCGATTGGCGTGCCCACGCTTTCGGTACAACTGGACAGCTGCGGGAATCGTTTAACCTGTCGCTAAATGTCGCGCGGCTCGGACTGCTGCTCGCGCCTGGCTGCCGGCGGCTGTCGCGAGCACCCAGCGACCGGTCGCAAGATCGCCGCGCGGCTCGGACTGCTCCTCGCGCCCGGTTACGGCCGGCTGTCGCGAGCACCCAGCGACCGGTCGCAAGATCGACGCCCGGTTCGGACTGATCCTCGGGCCGGGCCCACATATCGTCGTGAGCATCGGCCGGACCGTATCCAAGACCGTCGGACGCTTCGACGGCAGGATCGTGCCGTAGACCGTGTTTCACGTGAAACACGATCCGACTCTGCGGGTCAGGTTCGCCGTCGACGTCGCCGTCGTCTCGATAACCGTCAGTCCGGCTCGGCGCTGAGTTCTGCAACGGGTCCTGCTGACGATAAGTCTGGACGTCAGATTCGCAGGCGCCCCTCGGGTGCCTCCGATCGGTTGGACCACGTCACCCGCAGACGCAACTCGAAGACGACGACTGCACGGCGGTCGAGGGCGGCAACGTCGATCCCTCCTCGAGCAAATGGGGTCGGACGCATGCAGCGAGCCGACGTCAGTCGTCGTATCGAGCCCAGTTTCGAAAAGATGTCAGCTGACCAACAAGCGTGACTGTTTCACGTGAAACACGCGCACTCGTCCAAACCCCTGGCGGGTCAACCTGGGTTGGTGGTTGTCCCTACACCACCGTCGTATCCATGAAGCGGTGCCCGGATGCACCCACGATGAGTGATCCCGCGTTCGCAGATATTCGAGATCCAATGCTGGGGTAGTGAGTCCAGCTGAGCGTGAAGCGGCCGATGGCGACTACGCGCTGCCGCCCGCCACCCGTCGCGCCATCACGAACCAACCATGATCATCCGACACCACCTGCATCGTCGCCGCCCCCGGACACTCCGCCGTCGCATTCCAGAACGAGGTCATCATCGCCCACACGGCAACTGCTACGCCTCATACCTCGGAGTGTTCGCGAAACAAGCACGGCACAGCGACAACCCACCGTCCGCCGATCGGCTCACGTCTTCATCGGATCGCGTTTCGGCAATTGAGGAGTACACCTTCTTCCGACACGACAGCAGAGTTCGCGGTCGCGAACTAACCCGGTGTGCCAGGCCGATACACGGAGGCCCGCCTGCCGTGTAGTCGCGCAATGGGCCACGGTGACGATGTGCCCGCTGCGGGCGCGCATCGCGGCAAACGAACCGACGGTCGTGTCGTCCGCTGTACCACCGCGGCTGGTTCCTTCCTCGGACTTGGAACTGAGCAACCACGTGCGTTGATGCCGAAAGAACTCTGTAGGCGCTTCTGAGCGTCTGCACGATGGGTGGTGTCGACTACTCACAATCGGCTGGGGTCCAAGACTTGGTTGACACCTCGACCCCACCAAGCGGTGAAGCATTCCTCGATCATCGGCTGTCGACTAAACGGGGCCGAGATCCGGTCGCGTGATCTGCTTAGACATAATCGCCAGAAGGGGAGACGCCTCGACCTATCGATCGGCATCTGCCTCAGCGTTCGTTTCACGTGAAACATCGACCGTCACGTGGAATGACGGACAGAACCGGCCCTGCTGCCGCCCCGTCACAGTGACGAAAGCGTCCGATACCGATAAACCCACTGTTTTCCGCTCTCGGAGCCCAACCGATCGGCTACACACGCCGCAAATTACATCTGTGCAATTCACACTGAGCATTCGACACAAACGACAATGGCCCCCACCGAAGTGGGGGCCATCGCTTACCGAGAGTGTTTACGCCTTGACGACGACTACCCGTCGAGCGGGTTCGACGCCGGTACTTTCGCTCGCAACGCCGTCGATCCTGGCGACTGCGTCGTGCACGATCTTCCGCTCGAACGGAGTCATCGGAGTCAGTTCTTCACGCTCTCCGGATTCGAGTACTCGACGTGCTGCTTCGGCACCCAGGTTCCCGAGCTCGGTGCGTCGCTTGGCGCGCCACCCGGCGACGTCGAGCATCAGCTTGCTGCGCTCGCCCGTCGACTGCTGCACAGCCAGACGGGTCAGTTCCTGCAGAGCGTCGAGTACCTCGCCCTTGCGACCGACGAGCTTGGCGAGATCGTCTCCGCCGTCGATGCTGACGATCGCGCGATCACCCTCCACATCGAGGTCGATGTCTCCGTCGAAGTCGAGCACGTCCAAGAGCTGCTCGAGGTAGTCGCCGGCGATTTCGCCTTCCTCGACCAAGTAATCCTCGTCGTCTTCGTCGTCCTCATCCGAATCGTCTTCATTCGAGTCCGCAACGTCATCGACACTCGTGGGAACCGACGGCGTCTTCTGTACGGCGTCGTCGACGGTTGCTTCGTCGTCGGACTCCGTCTCGAGAGCACTCACCTGATCGGTCTCGACCATCACGTCACCCACTCCATCCCCAGCTGCTGCGTTCAGTACTTCGTCGTTCTGTGCTTCTTCGGCGTGCGCTGCCATGTTCGTCCTTCTCTCGACGTGTCGGTCAGCGCCGCTTGCGCTTGGTCGACTTGTTCCTGTTCGCCTGCGGTCTCGGTTTGCTCGGCGTGGCCGACCCCGACGAGGACTCCGTCCCGGTGGTTCCGGCATCGGTGGAGGACTCTTCACCTGTCGGTGCCATCTTCGAGAGCTTCGGCCGAGCACCGGGCTTGGGCTTGGTGGTCGAGACCGGCTTCACTCCGGGCTTGGGCGCATTCTCCGAGCGCTTCTCGACGGCGGCCGCTACCTTGGCGGCCTCTTCCTTGTCGATCTTGCCGAACACGAGGTGCTGCTGCGCGTAGGTCCAGGTGTTGTTGCTGACCCAGTAGAGCAAGATGGCGACCGGCAACAGCGCACCAAACACCAGAACACCCAGCGGGAACACGTACAGGGCGAGCTTGTTCATGATGGCGGACTGCGGGTTTGCGGCCGCTGCGGCGCTCTGCCGTGCCACCGACGCACGTGAGTTCAGGTGCGTCATGACGGCCGCGATGATCATCAGGGGGATGGAGACAGCCGCGATGACCCACGTGGACGGAATGGTCGCGTCGGGACCGACGGCGAAGGCGTTGAGCTGATCCTGCGGCATGGTGATCCAGGCCGAGATGGGAGCGCCGAACAGGCGGGCATCCAGGAACGACTGAACATCGGCAACGCTGAACGCATAATTCGAGAGTTCGCGGTTCTGTTCCGGACTCAGGCCGAGCTGCCCGACACCGGTACCGGTGCGGTTGAACGAGCGAAGCACGTGGAACAGGCCGATGAACACCGGTGCCTGTGCCAACACGGGGAGGCAGCCCATCAACGGGTTGAAGCCGTGTTCTTTTTGCAGCTTCTGCATCTCGACGGCCATTTTTTGCTTGTCTTTGCCGTACTTCTTCTGCAGCGCCTTGATCTGCGGCTGCAGTTCCTGCATCTGCCGCGTCGTGCGGACCTGCTTGACGAAGGGCTTGTACAGGATCAGCCGGAGGGTGAAGACGAGGAAGACGACGGACAATGCCCAGGCGAAGCCATTGCTGGGATCCTGGAACACAAAGCCGAACACCTTGTGCCACACCCAGAGAATCCAGGCAACCGGGTAGTAAATGAAGTCGAGCACGGCTCTATGTACTCCTCTGTTCTTCCACTCGCAGGAGATCGTGGTGTTCTTCGGTTTCGGTCAGCTCGGTGACGGTTGCGCGCCACCTACCGGGTTCGGGCACCGGGTCCCAGCCTCCAGAGTGCCAGGGAGCACATTTGAGGAGGCGGACGACTGCCAGGAGCGAGCCCTTCGGCATCCCGTGCACCTGGAGCGCCTCGATGGCGTATTCACTGCAGGTGGGGGAGAAGCGACAGGTAGGGGGCCGCATCGGGGACACATAGGTCCGGTAAAACACGATGCAGTAGACGAGAGTTCGAGCAGGAATGGAACGAAGGTTGCCCATGAATGTCATGACGGCGGACCCTTCGGAGCTTCGAGTAGACCGAGCTTCTTCAAACCTGAACGCAGTTGAACGTGTAGATCTGCCGAGGATGCATGCGCAGCACCCGGAAGTGCTCGAATGACCACGTCGGTGTTCACCGCGAGCCCGTCGATCACCTCGGCACAGATATGCCGAAGCCGGCGCGCAACTCGATGACGAGTTACGGCCGGCCCGACTGCCTTGCTGACGATCAATCCGAAACGTGGCCCATGAACGGTGGATGCGATGTCCTGCTCGTGACGCGCAACTGCGTGTACGACCAGGTCCGATCTACCCATTCGGCGTCCTCGACGCATCACCACGGTGAAATCACGTGCGCGATGCAGCCGATTCGGCTCAGGAAGCATCCCGAGCTCCAAGCGTCGGACGAACGGTTATCAGGCTGTGAGTTCTTTGCGGCCCTTGCCGCGACGTGCGGAAACGATTGCACGACCCGCACGGGTACGCATACGAAGACGGAAGCCATGAACGCGCGCGCGGCGGCGATTGTTCGGCTGGAACGTCCGCTTGCCCTTGGCCACGGTCAACACTCCTCGAGATTCGACGACGCCGATCTGTCGGCGCCTGCTGTAAAGGTTCTCAGCGAGTTCGGATGAACTCGCTAGCCTCCCGAGCGAGAAATCCGAGTGAAGACAGACTGTGAGCAGCCAGCAAGCATCGGCCACCTCGCTATTGGGTGACTGTTCGAGAGTACTGATCGAGTCACCGGTGGTCAAACTCGCTCGGAACCGACTGACCCGACGATTCATACACAGGCCCCGGACCGCAGAGACCTCGAGCCGGCCGAATGACGACGACATCTGTCGTTCCGCGGCGCCGCGCAACTGGTCGTTGCTGCGATCGAACGACTGACAATGGCTATCGCCGCAGGTCAGACTGTCGTATACGTACTACCACGCCACTCGGTGACGGTTGGGCTCACATCGGTGTCGTTTATCCACACCTGTGGATAATTGTGTGGAAACACAGTTCAGGTGGCATATTCGTACCTTGCGGGGTCCACCGAAGGACCCTGGTCTCGGCCGCGGAGGCGCACGATCGACGACGCTATCCGACGACGCGGTTGCGCGGGTTCGAAACGCCGCACCGAATCGGTTGTCGGAGTCCGGCGAGACCTACAAGCTCGACGACGGAGGGATCGACGTGAACGACGATCCGGATGCGCTTGCGCGCATCTGGCCCGAGGTAGTCGCGGAGCTGACGTCCGACCGACACAGTGGGTCGCCGCTGACCAAGGGCCAGAAGGCCTGGCTCGCGCTGGTCAAACCGCTCACGTTGACTCAGGGCTTCGCTCTGCTCGCCGTCCCGTCGACCTTCGCTCAGGAAGCGATCGAACGCGACCTGCGCGAACCCATCCTGGGAGCTCTCGGGCGTCATCTGGGACAGGGTGTCGAAGGTCTCGGCGTTCGTATCTCCGCTCCCGAGGACGAGAAACTCGAAACCGAGCGATCGACGTATCCCGATGCCGTCAGTTCCCCGACGTACCGGCGCCGCGTCCTGACCAGCCGCGACGACGAGCCGTCGGACTCCGAGACAGCCGATTACGAGGAAGTCGACGACGAGCGCGAGGCGCTGGCCAGCGTCCAGAACTCGTGGCCGACGTACTTCACCAAACCACCGGAGTCGACGCCGCCGTCGTCGGGTGCGAACAGCCTCAACTCGAAGTACACCTTCGACACGTTCGTGATCGGCGCCTCCAACCGGTTCGCGCACGCCGCCGCGGTAGCCATTGCCGAAGCACCCGCCCGGGCCTACAACCCGTTGTTCGTGTGGGGGGCATCGGGCCTGGGCAAGACGCACCTGCTGCACGCGGCCGGGCACTACGCGCAGCGCCTGTTCCCGGGGATGCGCGTGAAGTACGTCTCGACCGAGGAATTCACCAACGACTTCATCAACAGTCTCCGTGACGACCGCAAGGTGGCGTTCAAGCGCCGCTACCGCGAGACCGACGTGCTGCTGGTCGACGACATTCAGTTCATCGAGGGCAAGGAAGGTATCCAGGAGGAGTTCTTCCACACCTTCAACACGTTGCACAACGCCAACAAGCAGATCGTCGTCTCGTCCGACCGACCACCGAAACAGTTGGCGACCCTCGAGGAGCGGCTGCGTACCCGCTTCGAGTGGGGCCTGATCACCGATGTGCAGCCGCCGGAGCTCGAGACGCGGATCGCCATCCTGAGCAAAAAGGCTCGGATGGATCGACTCGACGTGCCGCACGACGTCCTGGAGCTGATCGCAAGCCGGATCGAGCGCAACATCCGCGAGCTCGAAGGCGCCCTCATTCGCGTGACGGCATTCGCCTCCTTGAACGGACAGGCCCTCGACCTCACCCTCGCCGAGGTCGTCCTGCGTGATCTGATTCCCGATTCGTCCAGCTTGGAGATCAACGCGGCCACGATCATGGCCGTTACCGCCGAGTACTTCGATACCTCCATCGAGGACCTGTGCGGGCCTGGTAAGGCCCGCGCATTGGCCATGGCCCGGCAGATAGCGATGTATCTCTGTAGAGAGCTCACCGACCTGTCTCTACCGAAGATCGGTCAGACGTTCGGCCGAGATCACACGACGGTGATGTACGCGGACAAGAAGATTCGCAAGGAGATGACCGAGCGTCGCAAGGTGTACGACCAGGTCCAGGAGTTGACGGCGCGCATCAAGCAGCGCTCGAAGCGATAGCTCCACCAGTTCTGCGGCCATGACGGCGACGGCGCCGATTCCCATCACGGGGGTCGGCGCCGTCGCCGTTCTCGTCCGTCATCGCGGTCGTTGTGGTCAGACTCGGCCGTCGATCATCCTCGATCCCCAGCCGATCGAGGATCGATTCCGGGCCGATTCCGGGCCGATTCGGATGACATTTCGGAGCCGTCGACCATTGATTCACACCTGTGGATAACCATGTGGACAACCGTCGAGTTCTGGGGATGGAATGTGGGCGCCTGTGCACCGATGCGATTGGTCCACAGGCAGCCGTCCGTCAACCGCAGATTGGTCCCGAGTTCATCCCCACGACACCACGCCTAGCCACCAGCATCGCGAGGGCTCCATGCACAGATTGCACAGGACCTATTAATACTTCTGTTTTCTCCTTGAAAGAACTTCTTTGAAAACAGGTGTTGGGGAACGATCCGTTCACAGCCCCCTTCCGACGACCGCATCGGTGCCCTTCGCGGCCTCGCCCGAGCTTTCAACTTCGTCTCGAAGGGCATACGGTGTGCTTGCGCTGGATGTGCCAGACTCGTCGTTGCATCGGTTGGAGCCGCGACGATCGTGGTCGCACCGCTCGACTGTGCACACGAATGCCCCGAACGAGAGGAAATGCCGAGCGATGGAGCTTGGAAGTTTGAAGTTTCGCGTTGCTCGTGAAGATTTTTCCGATTCCGTGGCGTGGGTGGCCCGCAGCCTGCCGTCCCGGCCGCCCGTTCCCGTTCTCGGTGGCGTTCTGCTTGCTGCCGACGAACAGGGTCTGACGGTCTCGGGCTTCGATTACGAGGTCTCCGCCCAGGTGAAGGTTTCGGCCGAAGTGGCCACCGCAGGACGAGTTCTGGTGTCGGGCAAGCTACTTGCCGATATCACCAAGTCGTTGCCGAACAAGCCCGTCGACGTCACCGTCGACGGGACTCGCGTTCTCGTCAACTGCGGAAGCGCAAAATTCTCGCTGCCGACGATGCCGGTCGAGGACTATCCTCAGCTACCCGAGTTGCCCAGCAACACCGGTTCGCTGGCCGGTGATGTGTTCTCCGAGGCAATTGCCCAGGTCGCCATTGCGGCGGGCAAGGACGACACGCTTCCCATGCTGACCGGTATCCGTGTCGAGATCGACGGCACCAACGTCGTGCTGGCTGCGACCGACCGATTCCGGTTGGCGGTTCGTGAGGTGGACTGGACTCCCGCCGGTGCCGACACCACCACTGCAGTGCTGATTCCGGCGAAGACCCTGTCCGAGTCGGCCAAGACTCTCGGCGGCAACGCGGGTTCGCCCGTCGAGCTCGCTCTCGGTTCGGGTTCCTCCATCGGGAGCGACGGTTTGCTCGGAATCGTCAGCGACGGGCGCCGCACGACCACTCGTCTGCTCGATGCGGAATTCCCGAAGTTCCGTCAGTTGCTCCCGGCAGAGCACACCGCCGTCGCGACGCTCGAGATCGCGTCGCTGGTCGAGGCCATCAAGCGCGTGGCTCTCGTCGCCGAACGCGGTGCGCAGGTGCGTCTGGAATTCAACGCCGAAGGTGTGCTGCTCTCGGCAGGCGGCGACGATGCCGGCCGCGCCGAGGAAGCTCTGCCGGCCGACTTCCAGGGCGAGGCGCTCACCATTGCGTTCAACCCGGGGTACCTCATCGACGGCCTGTCCTCCTTGCACAGCGAGAAGGTCACGTTCGGTTTCACCACCCCGAGTCGGCCTGCAGTGCTGCGTCCGACGTCGGACGAGGAGCTGGTGCCCGACGATTCCGGTAAGTTCGCGGCGCCTCAGTCCCAGTACACCTATCTGTTGATGCCGGTCAGGCTGCCGGGCTGATCCTGCCTGGTTACTGTTGGAGCTGCGGGATCGTACGAGTCGTTCCGCCGACTCCACTCCCGCTCGACCGGATTTACACCTGACACAGACAAGGACGCTTCCTCATGCAGCTGGGCTTGGTCGGTCTCGGAAAAATGGGCTTCAACATGCGCGAGCGGCTGCGCGAGCACGGCCACGAGGTCATCGGTTACGACCCGAGGCCCGAGGTGACGGACACCCCGTCGCTCGCCGGTCTCGCGGAGTCCCTCACCGCTCCCCGGGTGGTGTGGGTGATGGTGCCCTCCGGCCAGATCACCCGGGACACCATCACCGGGCTCGGGGATGTTCTCGAACCGGGCGACCTGGTGATCGACGGTGGAAACTCGCGTTTCACCGATGACAAGCCCAACGCAGAACTGTTGGACGCCAAGGGAATCGGATACATCGATGCCGGTGTTTCGGGCGGCGTCTGGGGTTTGAAGAACGGCTACGGCCTGATGGTCGGCGGAGACGACGAGCACGTTGCACGCGCTATGCCGATCTTCGACGCCCTGCGACCGGAAGGGGAACGCGCGGACGGATTCGTCCACGCCGGCCCTGTCGGTGCCGGGCATTATTCGAAGATGGTGCACAACGGCATCGAATACGGACTGATGCAAGCGTACGCCGAGGGCTACGAAATCCTCGAGGCCGAAGAATTGGTGCAGGACGTGCAGGGCGTACTGCGGGCCTGGAGCAAGGGCACCGTCGTGCGGTCGTGGTTGCTCGATCTGTTGGTCGAGGCACTCGGTCAGGATCCGGAGTTCAGTGAGATCTCGGGGTACACCGAGGACTCGGGCGAGGGTCGATGGACCGTCGAGGAGGCCATTCGGCATGCCGTACCCGCCCCGGTCATCTCTGCAGCTCTGTTCGCGAGATTCGCTTCGCGACAAGAAGATTCGCCTGCCATGAAGGCAGTGTCGGCGTTGCGGAACCAGTTCGGCGGTCATGCCGTCAAGAAGGCGGATGCGGACGAGACACTGCGCGCACCCGCGCCGAAGAACACCGAGTAAGTGTTCGTCCGGTCTTTGCAACTTCACGATTTCCGGTCCTGGGACGACGTCATCGTCGACCTGGGCCCGGGATCGACCGTGTTCGTCGGGCCCAACGGACACGGTAAGACCAACCTGCTGGAATCACTCGGTTATCTGTCGACGCTGTCCTCGCACCGGGTCTCGACCGATGCGCCCATGATCAGGGCAGGTGCGTCCACCGCGTTCGTCGGCAGCGCCGTGGTCAACCACGGACGTGAGTTGATCATCGACGTCGAACTGCTCGAGGGCAAGGCGAACAAGGCGAGGATGAACAGGTCCCCGCTGCGTCGTCCACGAGAAATTTTGGGTGTACTCCAGAGTGTGTTGTTCGCGCCCGAGGACCTGTCTCTGGTGCGCGGCGACCCGAGTGAGCGCCGTCGGTATCTGGACGAGCTGCTCACCACCAGAATTCCTCGAATGGCCGCGGTGCGTGCCGATTACGACAAGGTGCTGCGTCAGCGGTCGGCACTGCTCAAGACCGCCACCGGGGCGCTCCGCCGAGGTTCGTCGTCGACCGACGGCTCGAGCGCTCTGGCCACGCTCGATGTCTGGGACGGCCATCTTGCTGCCCATGGTGCCCGATTGCTCTCGGCCAGAATATCTTTGGTACACGAGTTGATGCCCTTCGTGCAGCAGGCCTACGAGTCGATCGCACCGGAATCGCGGCTCGCAACGTTGTCCTATCGCTGCAGCCTCGCCGAGGCACTGCCGCCGGAATTCTCCGATGCCGGCCGAGCACCGGAGTCCGACGACGTCGATGTGTTGGAAGCTGCCTTCCTGCACCAACTTTCGGTGATGAGGCAGCGAGAGATCGAACGTGGGGTGTGTCTGGTCGGCCCCCATCGCGACGATCTGGAATTGATGCTCGGCGACCGACCCACCAAAGGCTTTGCCAGTCACGGTGAATCGTGGTCGTATGCGCTTTCTCTTCGGCTCGGCTCCTTCTCGCTGCTGCGCGAGGACGGGACCGACCCTGTCCTGATGCTCGACGACGTGTTCGCCGAGCTCGATCGCAAGCGTCGCACGGCCCTGGCGGCAGTCGCGGCCGACGCGGAGCAAGTACTGATCACCGCGGCGGTTCCCGAGGATGTACCACCCGAACTCGATGCACGACGGTACGGTGTCGAGGCTCGACAGGAATCCGATTCCGGTGCGGCAGGGCGTATTTCGACTATCACCGAGCTGTCGACGTCGGAGAGTGAGGTGTCATGAGCGACGACCCGAACTCACCCGTGCCGGATGAGCAGCCGGAGTTGAAGGGCGTCGACCTTGCTCGTCGGGCGCTCGAAGATGCCCGGGCGGCAGCCAAGGCGAGCGGAAAGTCGGTCGGTCAAGGTCGTTCGTCACCGACCGGGGGTGTCCGGGCGCTGCGGGGGCGTCGACGACGGGGTTGGTCGGGAGCCGGCCCCGACGATCGAGATCCGCAAGCGTTCGGTGCACTGGCCAATTCGATCGCGTCCAAACGCGGTTGGTCGGCCAAGGTATCCGAGGGTGCCGTGCTGGGGCGGTGGCCCAGCGTCGTCGGTGAGGACATCTCTGCACACGCCGACCCCACCGGCCTCAAGGACGGAGTGCTCAGTATCTCCGCCGAGTCGACTGCATGGGCGACGCAGCTTCGACTGATGCAGTCGCAGATTCTGGCGAAGATCGCGGCGGCGGTGGGCCACGGCGTGGTGACGTCGCTTCGGATCACCGGGCCGACGACACAGAGCTGGCGAAAAGGCGAGCGCCACGTCAAGGGTCGTGGTCCGCGGGACACCTACGGATAGTGAGTGTTCCCAATGTCGGTTCGGCGTAATCGCTGGTCGACGTGATCCTCAACAGATGTTGGGGGCGGTGTTGCTGTGAGGCAGTTGGTATGCGTAGCGTGATTCGGGACACGCAACGGTCGGGGGACCGAATACTGTTCCATGCGGCCATCGGACGAGGAGAAGTTGTGTCTGCACCTACGAAGAAGGCGTCGACAGCGGCGGTCGACGTCGATGGGACCCCCGAAGACAGAGTGGTTCTGCACGCTCGGAACGTCGAATTCGATTGGGGAACGCTGCCACTGCACTACATGGACGGCAATCCCCTGGCCACCCACCTGATCAATGTGATGCACCTGCTTCTGCCCGAGGGTGAGGAGTGGTTCGTGCGCACGTTCAAAGAGGCGCTGCCGCTCATCCACGACGATCAGCTGCGTGACGACGTGATCGGGTTCATCGGCCAGGAAGCCATGCACGCGCAGGCCCATACCGAGGTCCACGATCAGCTCCGGGCCCACGGCATCGATGTCGATCCGTACGTCGACCAGATGAAGTTCCTGTTCGGTCGCGCACTCGGCAATCGCTCGGGCCACGGTCAGAACAGCTTGGTGGAGCGGCTGGCCTTGATCGCAGCCGCCGAGCATCTGACCGCGTTCCTCGGCGACTGGGTTCTCAACGCGCGCGAGCTGGACGAAGCCGACGTCGATCCGGTCATGCTGGATCTGTTGCGGTGGCACGGCGCCGAAGAAGTGGAGCATCGTTCGGTGGCATACGAGGTGATGCGCTACTTCGATGTGCGGCCGGCCCGGCGTATCCGTACCTACGTGGTCATTGCACCCACTCTCGTCTGGTTCTGGACGCGCGGCGTGCGCTACCTCATGAGCCAGGATCCGACGTTGGCGCATCTGTCACCGAAGGAGCGCACGCCGTCGTTCCGTGAATTCCGACGAGTGGCGAAGTCCGGGCTGTTTCCGACGCCGATGTCCATGGTCAAGGCGTCCCTGCGGTACTTCAAGAGCACGTATCATCCGTCTCAGGAAGGCTCGACGGCCCAGGCCGTGCAGTATCTCGCCACCTCGCCGGCGGCGCGGTCCGCTGATCGATGACCAAACGCACGTTGCGGAGCAGGCTCGACGCGATGGCTCGAAAGGTCGACTCGTTCCGAGTAGGTCGCACGATTCCACAGAATCTGTACGGGCGTGACGAGCCGGATCAGACGGTGTCCCTGGTCACCGATGCACTGGACAAGTGGTTCGCCCTCCTCGACAACGGTGAGTACGACGCATCGTTCGCGGCGCCTCCCGTCGCGCGTACCCGAGAACTGACACTGGTCTCCCATGACGTTCTGTGCATCGACGAACAGGTCGTCCAGCTGACCTTCGCCGCCGCCGACGGGTCGGCTCTGCCGGCGTGGGCACCGGGAATGCACTTGGATTTCTACCTCCCGTCCGGTCGGCGACGGCAGTACTCCCTGTGCGGATTGCCCAGTGACGACACGTACTCGATTGCAGTACGACTCGTGCCGGACGGCGGCGGTGGATCACCAGAAATGCATGCTCTGCCGGTGGGTTCGGCGGTGTCGATTCGCGGCCCGCGCAACGGGTTTCCGTTCGTTCCGTCCGAACACGTGGTATTCGTGGCCGGTGGAATCGGTATCACCGCGATCATCTCGATGGTGCGGCGAGCCCGCGATCTCGGCATGGACTGGCACCTCGTCTACTGCGGCCGCTCGCGTGAGTCCATGCCGTTTCTCGACGAGATCGCGGGCTGGGATCCCGCTCGAGTGACCGTCCGGACCGACGATGTGGAGGGGATGCCGTCGAGCATGGATCTGTTGGGCTCGACGGTCCCCGGCGGTTCGGTCTACGTGTGTGGTCCGCCGCCGATGATCGACCTCGTTCGCGCCTCGTTCGATGCCCTCCCGGCAACGCATCTGCACTTCGAGCGCTTCTCGCCGCCGCCCGTGAAGAACGGGACGGAATTCGAGGTGCAGCTCGTCGATTCGGGCAAGATTCTGTCGGTCGGTGCGGAAGAGACTGCGCTACAAGCCATTCGACGTATCAGGCCGGATGTCGCGTACTCGTGCCAGCAGGGTTTCTGTGGCACGTGCCGGGTGCGCGTACTCAGCGGAACACCGCAGCATCGAGAGAATCGGCTGACGACCGAGGAACAGCGGCACGAGATGTTGATCTGTGTCTCGCGGTCGGACGGAGAACGGATCGTTCTCGATCTGTAGCCGAATCGCCGGTTTTACCCTTCATCTTTGTCGTCCGATGTCGAGAAAATGCGCCTGTGAAGCAATCAGGGGCCTTTTAGGGGTGTCATCGTGCCCATGCTGTCGCAGCCACCCAGTACTATGGACGGGTACGACATCAAGCCCGGAACAAACGCATGGAACGTGCGCGGTGAAAACGACCGTGCCGACCCTGCGGTAGCACCTACGTCAGGTGTGAGCGGGGTAGTGGACGCGTAGAAGGAGAACCAGCTAACCGTGGCTGCCCAGAAGTCAGGTAACAGTGAGAACAGCAAGGATTACGGCGCTTCGTCCATCACGGTCCTCGAGGGCCTGGAAGCAGTCCGTAAGAGGCCCGGTATGTACATCGGTTCCACCGGTGAACGAGGCCTGCACCACCTGATCTGGGAGGTCGTCGACAACTCCGTCGACGAGGCCATGGCCGGCTACGCCTCCACCGTCGACGTCACCATCCACGAAGACGGCAGCGTCGAGGTCAAGGACGACGGCCGCGGTATCCCCGTCGCCATGCACTCCTCCGGTGTTCCCACCGTCGAGGTCGTCATGACCCAGCTGCACGCCGGTGGCAAGTTCGACTCCGACTCCTACGCCGTCTCCGGCGGTCTGCACGGCGTCGGTATCTCCGTCGTGAACGCACTGTCGACCAAGGTCGAACTGCAGATCGCGCGTGACGGTCACCGCTACAAGCAGACGTACGATTACGCCAAGCCCGGCCCACTCGAGACCGTCGGCGACACCACGGAGACCGGCACCACGGTGCGGTTCTGGGCCGATGGCAAGATCTTCGAGACCCTCGATTACAGCTTCGAGACCGTGCACCGTCGCCTGCAAGAGATGGCGTTCCTGAACAAGGGACTGACCATCAACTTCACCGACGAGCGAGTGGCGGCCACCGACGCGACCGAGGAAGAACTGGGTGAGACCGCCGAGGCACCCAAGACCGCCGAGGAAGAGCAGGCCGACGCGGCCAACGCGAAGCCGGCCAAGGTGCGCAAGCGGACGTACCACTACCCCGATGGTCTGGTCGACTTCGTCAAGCACATCAACCGCACCAAGACCGCGATTCACAACTCGGTCGTCGGCTTCACCGGCAAGGGCGAAGGCCACGAGGTCGAGATCGCCATGCAGTGGAACGCCGGTTACTCCGAATCGGTACACACTTTCGCCAACACGATCAACACGCACGAGGGCGGTACCCACGAAGAGGGTTTCCGTACTGCTCTGACGTCGACGGTGAACAAGTACGCCATCGAGAAGAAGCTGGTCAAGGAAAAGGACGTCAAACTCACCGGCGACGACATCCGTGAAGGCCTCGCCGCCGTCATCTCGGTGCGAGTCGGGGAGCCCCAGTTCGAGGGACAGACCAAGACCAAGCTCGGCAATACCGAGATTCGCTCGTTCGTGCAGAAAGCGTGCAACGAGCACCTCTCGCACTGGTTCGAGTCGAACCCGGCCGATGCCAAGACCATCATCAACAAGGCCGTCTCGTCCGCGCAGGCCCGTATGGCCGCGCGTAAGGCGCGAGAGTTGGTGCGGCGCAAGAGCGCAACCGATATCGGTGGCCTGCCCGGCAAGCTCGCCGACTGCCGCTCGAACGATCCGAGCAAGTCCGAGATCTACATCGTGGAGGGCGACTCCGCCGGCGGCTCGGCCAAATCCGGCCGTGACTCGATGTTCCAGGCGATCCTGCCGCTGCGCGGAAAGATCATCAACGTCGAGAAGGCCCGCATCGACCGCGTCCTCAAGAACAACGAGGTCCAGTCGATCATCACCGCGTTCGGCACCGGTATTCACGACGAGTTCGACATCGCCAAACTGCGCTATCACAAGATCGTGCTGATGGCCGACGCCGACGTCGACGGCCAGCACATCTCCACCCTGCTGATGACCCTGTTGTTCCGGTTCATGCGGCCGCTGATCGAGAACGGTCACGTCTACCTGGCCATGCCGCCGCTGTACAAGCTCAAGTGGAGCCGCGGCGAACCGGATTTCGCGTACTCCGACCGCGAGCGCGACGGTCTGCTCGAGGCCGGTATCGCCAACAAGCGCAAGATCAACGTCGAGGACGGCGTCCAGCGCTACAAAGGCCTCGGCGAGATGAACGCCAAGGAGCTGTGGGAAACCACGATGGACCCGGCAGTGCGAGTTCTTCGTCTGGTCACTCTCGACGATGCCGCGGCCGCGGACGAACTGTTCAGCGTCCTGATGGGTGAAGACGTGTCCGCCCGCCGAAGCTTCATCGCGCGTAACGCGAAAGATGTTCGCTTTCTTGACGTTTAGTCGTTTCTCGGACGCACCACACTCAGTGTCGGTGCGTCCGACGACCGTTTTCGAGGAGATCTTCTATGTCTGACATCACCGAACCGCCGGTCGGGCCCCCGCCGGGCTCGACCACCAACGCCGAGGGCGGCGACCGGATCGATCCGGTCGACATCCAGCAGGAAATGCAGCGCAGCTACATCGATTACGCGATGAGCGTTATCGTGGGCCGCGCGCTTCCCGAGGTCCGCGACGGTCTCAAGCCGGTGCACCGACGTGTGCTGTACGCGATGTACGACTCGGGCTTCCGTCCCGACCGTAGTTATGTGAAATCCGCACGGCCCGTTGCCGAAACGATGGGTAACTACCATCCCCACGGCGACACCTCGATCTACGACGCACTCGTGCGCCTGGCTCAGCCGTGGTCGATGCGGTACCCACTGGTCGACGGCCAGGGCAACTTCGGCTCCCGCGGCAACGACGGTGCCGCCGCCATGCGATACACCGAAGCGCGCCTGACCCCGCTCGCGATGGAGATGCTGCGCGACATCGACGAGGAAACCGTCGACTTCATCCCCAACTACGACGGCAAAACCCAAGAGCCGACGGTACTTCCGTCGCGCGTACCGAACCTGTTGATGAACGGCTCCAACGGTATCGCCGTCGGTATGGCCACCAACATTCCGCCGCACAACCTGCGCGAACTCGGCGACGCAGTGTTCTGGGCTCTCGACAACTTCGAGGCCGACGAAGAAGCGACTCTCGCGGCCTGCATGGAACGCGTCAAGGGTCCGGACTTCCCCACCCACGGACTCATCGTCGGCGGCCAGGGAATTCAGGATGCGTACTCGACCGGCCGCGGTTCGATCCGCATGCGCGGCGTCGTCGAGATCGAGGAAGACTCCAACGGTCGCACGACGATCGTCATCACCGAACTGCCCTTCCAGGTCAACCCCGACAATCTCATCACCTCGATTGCCGAGCAGGTCCGCGACGGCAAGATGTCCGGTATCTCGAAGATCGACGACGAGTCCTCGGACCGCGTCGGTATGCGCATCGTCGTGACGATCAAGCGCGACGCCGTCGCCAAGGTCGTCCTGAACAACCTCTACAAGCACTCGCAGCTGCAGACCAGCTTCGGTGCCAACATGCTCTCGATCGTCGACGGCGTGCCGCGCACTTTGCGACTCGATCAGATGATCCGGTACTACGTCACTCACCAACTCGACGTGATCGTTCGTCGTACTCGGTACCGCTTGCGCAGAGCCGAGGAGCGCGCCCACATTCTGCGTGGTCTCGTCAAGGCGCTCGACGCGTTGGACGAGGTCATCGCCCTCATCCGTGCGTCGCAGACGGTCGATCTCGCCAAGCAGGGCTTGATCGATCTGCTCGACATCGACGAGATCCAGGCGCAGGCGATCCTCGACATGCAGCTGCGGCGCCTCGCAGCGCTCGAGCGCCAGAAGATCATCGACGAGTTGGCCGAACTCGAACGCACCATCGCCGACCTGCAGGACATCCTGGCCAAGCCGGAGCGTCAGCGTCAGATCGTGCGAGACGAGCTCGCCGAGATCGTCGAGAAGTTCGGCGACGACCGCCGTACGCGCATCATCGCTGCCGACGGCGACGTGAACGACGAAGATCTGATCGCCCGAGAGAACGTGGTCGTCACGATCACCGAGACCGGATACGCCAAGCGCACCAGAACCGATCTGTACCGCTCGCAAAAGCGCGGCGGCAAGGGTGTGCAGGGCGCGGGCCTCAAGCAGGACGACATCGTCAGCAAGTTCTTCGTCTGCTCGACGCACGACTGGATCCTGTTCTTCACCACCAAGGGCCGCGTCTACCGGGCCAAGGCGTACGAACTGCCCGAGGCGAACCGCACGGCGCGCGGACAGCACGTCGCCAACCTGCTCGCGTTCCAGCCCGACGAGCGCATCGCGCAGGTCATTCAGATCAAGACCTACGAGGACGCTCCGTACCTGGTGCTCGCCACCAAGGGCGGTCTCGTCAAGAAGTCGCGTCTGACCGACTTCGACTCCAACCGCAGCGGCGGCATCGTGGCCGTCAACCTCCGCGGTGAGGACGAGTTGGTCGGGGCAGTGCTGGCGTCGTCCGACGACGACCTGCTGCTCGTCTCGGCTCAGGGCCAATCGATCCGGTTCTCTGCCACCGACGAGGTCCTGCGACCCATGGGCCGCGCCACCTCCGGTGTGCAGGGCATGCGCTTCAACGGCGAAGACGAGCTGCTCTCGCTCAACGTGGTCAGCGAGAACAAGTTCCTGCTGGTGGCGACGTCGGGCGGCTATTCCAAGCGCACTGCGATGGAGGACTACCCGCAGCAGGGCCGCGGCGGAAAGGGAGTGCTGACAATCCAGTACGACCCCAAGCGTGGCACGCTGGTGGGAGCTCTCATCGTCGACGACGAGGACGAGCTGTACGCCATCACGTCCAGTGGTGGCGTCATCCGGACCGCTGCCAAGCAGGTCCGGAAAGCCGGCCGACAGACCAAGGGCGTTCGGTTGATGAATCTCGGTGAAGGCGACACACTGCTCGCGATAGCGCGCAACGCCGACGAGATCGAACCGGACGCAGCAGGTCCCGAAGACGATGCACCGAAGGAGTCGTAAGTGAGCACTCCCAACCGGCCTGGCAGCAGGCCCGGCCCCACGGGTGGACCGGACAGTAGGGACGCTGCGCAGACCGAGCAGCCATCGCGTCCGGCACCTCCCGACGGCGCCCGACCGGGAAGTCGCCCCCAGCCGGCGACGCGTCCGGCACCCACGGCCGGGCGAGGCCCGGCACCGCAGCAGGGTGCTCGGCCACCGGCACGCCCGACACAAGGGGGTCCCGCCGGCCCGCCTCGTCCGACGCAGGGACCTCCGCCGCAGCGCCCACCGGCACCGCAGCAGGGTCAGCCGGGTTCGCAGGGTCAGCCGGCACCTCAAGGCCCGCCGCCACGAGCACCGCAGCAGGGACCTGCTCCGCAGGGACCGGCCCAGTCTCGCCCGCCTCAGGCTGCCAACGGTCGGCCCGGCGGCGAGCCAGGTGCAGCGAATGCCGACGGCGGTCGCCCCGCCAACGGTCAGCCGTCGCAGGGCCAGGCACCGTCCGGTCCCGCATCTCGGCCCGCGCCGCCACGTCCCTCCAACGACGCTGCGCCGGCCGCCGAGGGGTCGGCCGAGTCGAAGGCTCCGGCACCGACCCAGGCGATACCGACTCAGCGCGGAGACGGCCCGCAGGGTGGTTCCGGCACTCCGCCCTGGCAGCGCGGCCCTGGCCAGCGTCCTGCTCAGCAGAGTCCAGACGACCGTCAGCAGCCCCAGAACCAACCTCAGACGAACCTGTCCGGGCGCGGCGGTACCGCCCTGCCGGCAACAGGCGAGTTCGATCGTTCGACGGTGGCAGCTGCAGCCGCCTCGGCAGCGCCGGGCCAGCGTGAATCGGGCGAGCGTGAATCGGGTGAGGACAAGACCGAACGACGCGAGGCAGCGCGGTCGAAAGCGGCCGTGATCGATGGGCCGACTCGACACATCGAGCGCAAGGATCTGGCGAAGGACATGCCGGATCTGTCTGCCACCCGGCATCCCGAGCCGACGGCAGCCGATCGCGCAGCCCCGACCGCCATCACGGCGGGACCCAGCGCGGACGGCGATCCTCTGCGGGCCACGATCCAGATTCGCAAGATCGATCCCTGGTCGACGCTGAAGATCGCTCTGGTGATCGCCGTGTCGCTGTTCTTCGTGTGGATGGTGGCTGTCGGCCTGCTGTATGCCGTACTCGACGGCATGGGTGTGTGGGACCGACTCAACAGTGCCTTCACCGAGATCGTCAACGAATCCGGTGACGGTGGACTCGTCAGCGCCGGTCAGGTGTTCGGCTACGCAGCAGTGATCGGTGTGATCAATGTCGTACTGTTCACGGCACTCACCACGATCGGGGCCTTCATCTACAACCTGTCGTCGGACCTGGTCGGCGGCGTCGAAGTGACGCTGGCAGATCGCGACTGACCAGCACGAACGACTGCCGTATCGGGCCGTTTTGGAAGACAGCGGCCCGATACGGTAATCTCATCCCTCGGTTCGAGGAGAGCAATTCTTCGGCCCGAAGCAGTATCGAGGGCCTATAGCTCAGGCGGTTAGAGCGCTTCCCTGATAAGGAAGAGGTCGGAGGTTCAAGTCCTCCTAGGCCCACACCGAACGAACGAAAAGAGGCGGGACGTGAAAATCCTTCTTCTTGTTGCATCGGTGGCGATCGCAGTGCTGACAGTATCGAAGGTGCGCTCCACGCGCAGCTCGGAAGGCGTCTGGCACAGCATCTCCACCGGGTGACAATCGCTCGGAGTAGAACGTGTAAAGTTCGTTTGCGTTCGACAGCAACACCCGGGGCCTTAGCTCAGTTGGTAGAGCGCTGCCTTTGCAAGGCAGATGTCAGGAGTTCGAATCTCCTAGGCTCCACAATCAAAAGGACGTCCATCTCGATGGGCGTCCTTTTTCGTGTCTGCACCCGACTGCCGCTCGCCCCAGTCCACTAGATGTGACATTGACCCCCGAAAAGTCCACCGAACGTGACATGGAGTCCCGGACGGGTGGCGGGGATGCATCGACTTCTGTTGTGACTCGGACCAATCGCAGTCGAGATCGGTGCCCAGATATCCAGATCATTGTTCGATTCGTTTCGCATCACGTCCTCGGTCCCTAGCGTTCTTCGGGTACAGCAGCGTCGGTTCTCGGATCGACGGGACAGGTCGCGACGGCGCACCGCAGGGGGGTGTGCCGTCGTTCGATCTCGACGCCTGAGATCGGTCTTCGGTTCGGGCGTCTCATATTTCTCGGAGGAGCCCCACAGATGACGCGTGTTCTCGATCATGAAGAGCTGTTGACCGAACTCGACGGCACGTTGGAAGCCAACCTGAATCGCCATCTGTCGATGGCGAAGGAGTGGCATCCGCATGATTACGTGCCGTGGGATCTGGGTCGCAATTTTGCAGCGATGGGCGGAGAGGACTGGTCGCTGGAGCAGTCGTCGTTGTCGGAGTTGGCTCGCACAGCGATGATCACCAATCTGTTGACCGAAGACAATTTGCCGTCGTATCACCGCGGTCTGGCCGACAACTTCTCGTTGGACGGGGCATGGGGCACCTGGGTAGGCCGCTGGACCGCGGAGGAGAACCGGCACGGGATCGTGATGCGCGACTATCTGGTGGTGACCCGGGCCGTCGACCCGGTCGAGCTGGAGCGGGCTCGGATGCACCACATGACGGTCGGTGTCGATGCCCCGATGGACGGTTCCAACTTCTTGCATTCTGTGGCGTACGTGACGTTCCAGGAGCTCGCGACGCGCGTGTCGCACCGCAACACGGGCCTGGCCTGTGGTGACCCGATTGCCGATCGAATGCTGGCCCGGGTGGCCGCGGACGAGAATCTGCACATGATCTTCTACCGGAACCTCGGCGAGGCGTCGCTGGACCTGGTCCCGGACCAGATGGTGCGTGCCATCACCGATGTCGCGACGGATTTTCAGATGCCGGGACTGAACATGCCGAATTTTCGCAAGAACGCCATGATTCTGGCGAAGCACGGGATCTACGATCTTCGCCAGCATCTGGACGAGGTGTTGATGCCGGTGTTGCGCAAATGGAAGATATTCGAGCGCAACGACTTCAGTGCTGAGGGCGAACGGGACCGCGATCGTCTGGCCGCGTTCGTCCAGGACCTCGAGGCGAAAGCGACGAAGTTCGAGGAATCACGCGATCGCCTGTTGGCGCGGGAGGCAGCGCGGGCCGAGAAAGCGTCCTGACCTGCTACGGAATCGCTGCTGCGGGTCGTGATCGACGCTCGGAGGTGTTAGAGTCCGGTCACGGGTGGGCCCGATGAGGCGATGGGCGTAGTGCGTGGGGAGGGCCGATGGTGCCTGGGGGGAATCGCGAGAGCGGTGGTGTCCGGTTCGTTGCGTGCCTCGGTGAGGCGTCACACGTAGCAGTCGGTATGGACGGTGTCTGCTGGTGAGCAGATTCAGGTTCGACGAGTCCGGTCGGATGCTGGCGGTATTCGCCGCGGTGACCACGGTTCTCTACATCGCAAATGGCATCGCATCGTGGTCGGACCTGTCCGGTCCACAACAACTCTTCGCCGCGCTCGCAGTGGTTCTGGGGCCGGCGGCGATCGCCGTTCTCGCACGAGCAGGAGCGCCCAGTCCCAAGCATGCGGTGGGCACCGCCACCGCGCTGTCGGTGGCCGCGCTTGCATGCGCATTGGGTAGCAGCAACACGATGCCTGCGTTCCTGATCTGTGTGCAAGCCGCGATGTTCCTCGGCATGCATATCGGTGCCTTCTGGTCCGAGCGCGACGCTGGAATATGGGTTGCGGTACTGGCCATGTCAGCGGTCGTGGGCGCCGCTGTGGCCCCCTACGGCACGCCCTTCATCAGCTACATTCTGGTCGCCCTCGGCATCGTCGGCGCAACGGAAGTGTTCGGGGTGTTCGCGCGTCGAATGCGGTATTCCGCCACTCATGACGCGTTGACGGGCCTCCTCAATCGATTCGGTTTCGAGTCGAAAATCGAGAAGATGTTGCCCGCGTGCGCCGCTCGTGGTTTGACCGTCAGCCTGGCGGTGCTCGATCTCGACAACTTCAAGGAGATCAACGACGAGTACGGCCACATTGCCGGTGACGTGTTGCTCACTCGCGTTTCGAAGGCGTGGAAGGGACAACTGACGAAACGGGATGTTCTGGGCCGGCTCGGCGGAGACGAATTCGTCCTGTTCATGCCGGGGGTTCTCGAGGCCGAAGCCTGGCAGGTCATCGACGGCTTGCGCCGATCCCACCGCGCCGAGTGGAGCGTCGGTCTGGCGTGTATGCCTGCCGGCCGCCGATGGGGTGAAATCTATCGCGCGGCGGACGCAGACCTGTACCGCGCCAAGCGGAGTCGTCCCCCGAAGGTGACTCGTAACGCCGAGTCCGGCGACCGGCATCGCGGTCCGGTACGCAGAATCGTGTAGCAATACACCGACATTCCCGTCATCCCCAGATTTCATCCACAGGCTGGGGATAGATTTCTCGCTGCACCGTGTCGCTGACGTTGACTCGTCGAGTACGACGACAACTCTGCGGGGGGATTGCGATGGTCACGCTCGATGACGTCAGATCGTGGGAGAGTCAGGAGCTGACGGCCGTCTCGAATCAGTTCATGCATAGTTGGCGCGACTTGACCGCCGTGCACAGCTCACTGCTGGAGACCGTCGTCGACGACGGATGGCAAGGCCCCGCGGCAACGGCATACCGAGATGCCATCGGAGCTGTCCGTGCGCAGGTGGGGGACTGTGCGACGGAGCTACTGCGGGTAGCGCTGTGCACCGCTCCGGCGGCCATCGACATGGCCGGACTCGTCTCGGCGCTGACCGCTGTGGAATCGGACGCCGCGCGCGAGCACTTCGATATCCGACGCGACGGTTCGGTGACCGACGTGCTGACGTCGTATTCGGTTGCGCAACAGGACCTGTCGTCGACCATTCGCGACCGACGTCGTCATTGCACCGAGTTGGCCGAACGCATCGCCCAACTGATGCGGGCCGCCACCGAGTTCGACGACGATCTCGCTCGACGCCTCGCCGGCGACATCTCACCGGTAAAGGTGGCCACGGCAGGGATATCGGATGTGCCGGTCGATGGGAGCCCGGCCACGAATGCGGCGTTCTGGAGCGCACTCTCGCCCGCCGAGCGCACTCGACTGCTCGTCGAGCACCCGGCTCTCATCGGCAATCTCGACGGATTGCCGGGTCGAGTTCGGGATTCCGCGAACCGTCGGGTACTGGCCAGTGAGCGCCTCCGACTGCAGGCTGTGGCGGAGGAACTCGGAAAGCAGTTGCAGGACCACACCTTCGGAGGCCTATTCAGTGATGCGGACGCCGGCTTGGAACAGACGCGAACACGCCTGAGCTCGCTCGACGCGATCGAAGCGACTCTGGCACAGGGTGACAGGCAACTGTTGGCGCTGGACAATTCGACGTATACGGAGACCACTGCCGCGATCGCGGTGGGTGACGTGGACACGGCAACACACGTGGCGGTGTTCGTACCCGGCCTCGGCTCGACCGTCCACGGAGACGCGGTACGGTACGACGGCGACCTTGAAAATCTCAAAACTACTGTGGAACAGATACTTTCGGAGGATCCGCCGCCCACCGTCGCAGCGGTGACGTGGATGAACTACCAGGCTCCACAGCTGGGATGGGGTCTGCTCGATCCCGATCGGACCGTCGGATCCGATGCAGCAGCGCACGCAGGGGCGACGCGATTGGTGCCCTTTCTCGAAGGCCTCGATGTGGCCCGGTCGAACGATCCACATCTGTCGGTGCTCGCACATTCCTACGGATCACTGACCGCAGCCGCCGCTCTGCACCAAAGCACCGGCGTCGACGAGTTCGTGTCCCTCGGATCACCTGGCCTCGGCACCGACAGTGTGACCGACCTACAGGTTCCCGACGGTCACGTTTTCGCGGCGGAGGCGCGCGGGGACATCGTTGCCGATATCGGTGCCTTCGGTCGAGATCCCGGCACGCTCGATGGGGTGACCCAACTGGCCACCGACGAGGCCGACGGCCGTCCGGGGGCGACGGGTCACAGCGACTACCTCACCGAAGGTTCGAGCACCGAACACAACGTCGCGCTGGTCGTCGCCGGTCGGGGCGAGGACGCAGAAACCAGGCCCCGGCCGGGTCTGTTCGATCTACTACAGAAGCTTCTATACCTGTGACGTCGACTCGTCTTCGTAATCGACCAGGCTGGGCGGCGCGTCCGCGGGCGGCGGCACCTCGTGGCGGCGCCGGCTGAGGTAGAACACGACACCCCCGACGACGACAGCGGCAGCTCCGAGCGCCAGGACACGGCGCTTGTTTCCCGGAGTCCGATCAGCCGTCAGAGCTGCCTTGGTCAGATCGGCCCGGGCAATCCGCTCGGCAGTAGCCGCACGACGCTGAGCAGCCTGCTTACGCGCCAGGCCGTAACCGCGCTTGGCGAGCAGCAGGCCCACTCCGGCAGGGCCCTTGCTCACGACAGAAGCGGCACCGAGCAGCGTCGAAGCCGCCGTGCCGGTGGAGGAGTGAACCCGCTCGGTTTTCGTTGTGCTCGTCATGCCCTCACTGTTCCACAACAGCGCCTCGATCGACCCTCCCGATACACCACCTGTGAACTACCCGGTCGCTCGAGATGGCACGATGGTGAGCGTGACTTCACCAAACAAGACCCAAACGGCAACGCTGCACACCAACCGCGGCGACATCGTCATCGAACTGTTCGGCAATCACGCCCCCAAGACCGTCGCGAACTTCGTCGGCCTTGCGGACGGGTCGAAGGAATACACGACGCAGAACGCGTCGGGTGCCAAGACCGGACCGTTCTACGACGGCGCAGTCTTCCACCGCGTCATCGACGGTTTCATGATCCAGGGCGGCGACCCGACCGGAACCGGCACCGGCGGACCGGGCTACAAGTTCGAGGACGAGTTCCACCCGGAGCTCTCCTTCGACCGCCCGTACCTGCTGGCCATGGCCAACGCAGGCCCCGGCACCAACGGATCGCAGTTCTTCATCACCACCGGCAAGACCCCGCACCTCAACCGCAAGCACAGCATCTTCGGTGAGGTCACGGACGAGGCGTCCAAGAAGGTCGTCGACGCCATCTCGAGCACGCAGGTCGGCCGCGGCGACCGCCCGGTGGACGAGGTCGTCATCAACAGCATCACCATCGCCTGATTCGGTTGTAGAAGGAATTACACGATGACGAACCCCGGCTGGGGTGGCGCGTACGGCGACCAGCCCAACCCACCCCAGTCGGTGTGCGTCAGACATCCCGATCGCCCGACGGGTCTGGCCTGCTCTCGATGCGGCCGGCCCGCGTGCCCACAGTGCCTGCAACCCGCGGCCGTCGGGCAACACTGTGTCGACTGTGTTCGCGAAGGCAACAAGAACGTCCGGACCGCACGTACGGTCGCCGGCGTGCCGATGACACGTTCCGCCAAGACCCCGCTGACTTTCGCACTGATCGCGATCAACGTCGTGATATTCGGCATCACCGCCGCTCAATCCGGCGACTTCATGAGCAATTTTCGCGGATCGTCGCTGGCCGACGCCTGGGCACTGAACAGCCTGCTGGTCGCGGACGGCGATGTGTGGCGCCTCGTCAGCAGCGGGTTCATCCACATAGGACCCATTCACCTGCTGGTGAACATGTTCGCCCTGTACATCATCGGCCGAGACGTCGAATTGGTGCTGGGCCGCAGCCGGTATCTCGCCGTCTACTTCCTGTCGCTGCTCGGTGGCAGCGCATCGGTCATGCTGTTCGAGAACCCCCTGGCCGCCACCGCCGGTGCGTCGGGTGCCGTGTTCGGATTGCTCGGCGCACAGGCCGTCATTCTGCTTCGACTCAAGCGCTCCCCAACCCCGGTCCTGATCGTGATCGCGCTGAACATCTTCATCAGCATCTCGATCCCCAGCATCTCGCTGTGGGGCCACATGGGCGGACTGGTCGCCGGAGCGGCAGCCACCGCCGGATTGGTGTTCCTACCCAACCGCAACGACGCGCAGCCTCGTGCCGGCGTATCCCTCGCCTGGCTCTCCGTGGCAGCCGTGGCCCTGATATCTCTGGGCACCATCGCGGTCCGAGTCCTCGACCTCCGCGCGCAGATGGGCCTCTGAAGTCCACTAGATGTGCCATTGACCCCCGAAAAGGTCACTGAACGTCACATTGAACCCCGAAAAGGCCACTGCACGTCACATTGACTCCCGGCGATGCCAATCGATGGCCCAGGAATCCCCGCGGGCTGCCGGCTGGTGCCCGATGGCTGTGCGACGACTCACCGGTTCACCGAATGTGCCATTGACCCCCGAAAAGTCCACTGAACGTCACATTGAGTACCCCCGGAAGGTGGGCGGTCAGTTGTTCGGCGGCACCAGTCCGTAGGTGTCGAGTATTTCGAATACGTCGCGTGGGTCAGTTCCCAGGTCCCATCGACCGAAGATGATGAGTCGATCGTCGTCCTCGTCGGGTGCACGGACGTCCAGTTCGAGCATCGGTACTCGTCGTCCCAGTCTGGGGTAGCGCACGACTTTGATTTGGACGATGTCGGCGCGCGAGTACGTGCGCGTGCCGGTGAGTCGTTTCATCACCAGTGACCCGTCGGGTGTGATGGCGAGTCGGGGGCGTTGTGCGGCCGCGAGGGCTGCCATTACCCAGGTTCCGACGGCGGCGAGTCCGACGAGGAAGGTTCCGGCGGCGTCCGAGGAGGCGAGGACGGCACCGATGGCGAGTGCGATACCGCCTGCCACCAGCGCTCCGACGGCTATGGCGGGCGTCGCCCATCGGTGCTCGTACACACCCTGTGGATGGTTGGGAAAGTTATCCACAGGGTTTATCCACATTGGGGATGAATGACATGGGTGTAACTCGGCCGGCTCTCAGCGCCATCGCATGGTCATGACGAGGCCGACGACCATGAATCCGAACCCGATGAGGAAGTTGTACGCACCGAGGTTGCCGATGAACGAGATGTCTTCCTGGGCCAGGTAGTACACGATCAGCCACAGCAGCCCTACCAGCATGAATCCGAGCATCAGGACCACGTACCAGACCGGCGACGGTCCGGCGTTGACCTTCACCGGCGTGCGGTTGGCCGGGTTGATCGAGTAGTCGTTCTTCTTCCGTACCTTCGACTTCGGCATTGCGTCCTCTTCGTGTTCTTGACGGTCATCGGCGTGCGCCGTACCTGTGGACAACTGACGGTGACAACCTGTGGATCGATCGAGTTGCGTGCTTCCCCAGGTTATTGTCTCCCGGAGAGCCGTGGCGGTCATCCACCCGGTTTGTAGTACACGCTAACTCAGATCAGCGCAGCACCGACCTACCGAACAGTGGCGAGCACTCTGTGAGACGACGACAGACCGATTCCTCCGAGACCCGATGGTGGGTGCTCGCTGTGGCGGTGTGCGCTGTGGTCGGCCTGCTGCTCGGAACCACGAGGCATGCCTCGGACGGCAACGAGTTGCGGGGCGGTGACACGACACGGCTCGCCGATCTGGTCGATTCGGCCCAGCGGAGCAGCGACGACGCGTTGCGCAGTAGAGACGCGTTGGAGCAGCAGGTCGACCTCCTGCAGCAACGCACAGCGGCGGGCGACTCCGAGGTGGCCGACGCGTTGGCTCGGGTCGATGAACTCTCGGACGCGGCGGGTCGGGAGGAGGCGTCCGGCACGGGGTTGACGGTGACGATGGCCGACGCCCCGCGCGGTCCCGACGGGTCGTATGCGTCCGACGCGTCCCCGGACGACCTGGTGGTTCATCAGGTCGACGTGCAGAGTGTCCTCAACGCGCTGTGGGCCGGCGGCGCGTCGGCGATGGCGATGCAGGATCAGCGTCTGGTGGCGTCGTCGGCACCGCGGTGTATCGGGAACACGCTGTTACTGGGCGGCCGGACGTACAGTCCGCCGTATGTGATGACGGCTCTCGGCGACCCGGATCGATTGCGGGCGGCGCTGGACAACGAGCCCGGGGTACGGCTGTACGAGCAGTATGCGCTGCGTTACGGTCTGCGCTACGAGGTCGCGGCGTATCAGAACGTCTCGGTTCCGGCGTACACCGAATCGGTGCGCATGCGTTTCGCGGAGCCGCGCTGAGTACGCTGTCGACATGCGCATTCTCGTCGTCGACAACTACGACAGCTTCGTCTTCAACCTCGTCCAGTACCTGGGGCAGTTGAACGCCGAGGTCGAGGTGTGGCGCAACGACGACGAGCGACTTGCCGACCGCGACGCTGTTGCCGCGGAGTTCGACGGCATTCTGCTCAGCCCGGGCCCGGGAACTCCGCAGCGCGCCGGGGCCACGATGGACCTGGTTTCGGCGAGCGCGCGGGCCGGAACCCCGCTGCTGGGTGTGTGTCTGGGCCATCAGGCCATCGGAGCCGCGTTCGGTGCCACGGTCGAGAAGGCTCCGGAATTGCTGCACGGCAAGACCAGCCTCGTCCATCACACCGGTGTCGGCGTCCTGGAAGGGATGGCCGAGCCGTTCACGGCCACCCGCTATCACTCGCTGACCGTCCGCGAGGACACCATCCCCGCGGAGCTCGAGATCATCGGCCGTACCGAATCAGGTCTGGTGATGGCCATGAGGCACACCGAGCTACCCATTCACGGCGTGCAGTTCCATCCGGAGTCCATCCTCACCGAGGGCGGGCACCGGATGCTGGCCAACTGGCTCGCGGTGTGCGGTATGCCCACCGATTCCGTCCTGGTGGGAACCCTGGAGGCGCAGGTCGCCGAGGCCTTCGCCTGATCGTCGACAACTAACGCCCGGGGATACCCAGGGCTCCGATGCTGATCGTGACGGTGTCGGACTTACTGATCTCGGACCCTGCCGGCTGCGTCTGATTCACCACTCGCCCGACCATCAACGGATCCAACGTCGCTTCTCGCGTCGCCGTCAGTTCCGCTGCCGTTCCCGTCCAGCCGGCCGACTGCAGCGCGGCCAACGCCTGCGCCTCGGTCAGACCGGCGAGGTCGGGCATGGGGATCTTGTCGCCGTTCGACACGCGCAGCGTGACGACGGTGTTCTCGGTGACATTGGTGCCGCCCGCGGGGTCTGTGGAGACAACCTGCCCCGTCGGCTGTCCCGAGTCGATGTTCTGCACCTGGACGCGCAGTCCGGCTCCCTCGACGTTCGGCTGCGCCACGTTCACGAGTTGCCCCACCACATCGGGCATCCGCACCTGCGCGGGCCCGGTGCCCAGGGTGATGCGAACCTGCGAGTTCGCGTTCATGCTCACGCCCGAGGACGGATTCTGCTCGACGACCTTGTCGAGGTTCTCGGGTGTCGACGGAGCACGGGCGATGGTGGCATCGAGCTGGAGGCCCACCTCGTTGAGTGCATCGGACGCTTGTTGCTGCGTGAGTCCGGTCAGTCGCGGAACCTGTACCTGCTGTGGTCCCGAGGACACGTCGAGCTGGATGTTTCCCGGCGATTCGGTCTGTGATCCGGCCGCCGGATTGGTGCCGATGGCCGATCCTTCCGGAATCGCCGCGTCGGGCTTCTCCTGGATGCTCACTCGCAGGCCGGCTTCTTCGAGTTGCCGCTGCGCCTCGTCTGCGGACAGTCCGACGACGGTGGGGACGGCGACGGTCTTGGGGTCGGCACCGGGACCGAGCGACCACAGGAAGGCCCCGACGATAGCGACGACGATGATCGCGGCGGCCGAGATCAACGCGATCTTGAGGCCGCGGCGGTTCTTCGGCTCGTCGTAGTCCTCCGTGTGGCGCGACGACCGAGAGGCCGCGGCAGCGGCCGGCTTGTCCTTGCCGGAGAAATCGGCCTGACGGGAATCGACCGAACCGAGAATGGTGGTTCGATCCTCGTCGTTCATCACCATGGGCGCACTCGGCCGCTGTCCACCCAGAACGCGGACCAGGTCGGTGCGCATCTCGGCGGCGCTCTGGTAGCGATTGGCCGGGTTCTTGGCCATTGCCTTGAGGATGATCGAGTCGAGTTCGCGCGGGACGGTGTCGTTGACCAGCGACGGCAGCTGGGGGTCTTCTCGGACGTGCTGGTAGGCGACGGCGACCGGCGAATCACCCTTGAACGGCGGCTCGCCGGTCAGGATCTCGAAGAGCACGCACCCGAGCGAGTAGACGTCCGAACGCGCATCGACCTGTTCCCCGCGGGCCTGCTCGGGCGAGAGGTATTGCGCGGTTCCGATCACGGCGGCGGTCTGAGTCATCGGCGAGGACGAGTCGGCGATGGCACGGGCGATGCCGAAGTCCATCACCTTCACGGCGCCGGCGTTGTTGATCATGATGTTGGCGGGTTTGACGTCGCGGTGCACGATGCCGTTGCGGTGGCTGAAATCGAGCGCAGCACAGACGTCGGCGATGACCTCCATGGCCCGACGCGGCTCCATGGGTCCTTCGGCGCGCACGATGTCGCGCAGGGTGTCGCCGTCGACGTATTCCATGACGATGAACGGGAGCGGACCGGCTTCGGTCTCCGCTTCACCGGTGTCGTAGACGGCGACGATGGCGGGGTGATTGAGCGCAGCAGCGTTCTGTGCCTCACGTCGGAACCTGAGGTAGAACGTGGGGTCGCGAGCGAGGTCGGCGCGCAGAACCTTGATGGCGACGTCACGATCGAGTCGTGTGTCCCGAGCGAGGTGAACCTCGGACATACCGCCGAAACCGAGTATCTCGCCCAGCTCGTAGCGAGAGGAGAGCGTACGGGGAGTCGTCATCGTTGTCCTTGTGGTGCTTGCGGGAACGGAATCTCGATCAGCGGCCTGCGAGTCGTCGTCTGGGTGGGCTGCGCCGAGGTCGTCGTGCTCTCTTCGGTGGTCGTCGGCTCCTCCGAGGTGGCGGTGGTCGTCGTGGTGGTGGTGGTGGTGGTCGTTTCTTCGGTGGTCGTGGTTTCTTCGGTGGTGGTTGTCGGCTCGGTGGTCGTTGTGGTCGTGGTCGTCGGCTGAGTGGTGGTCGTGGGCTGCACGAACGGCGTCGGCGAGTCGTCCCTGCCACCGGTCAGCAGTACGTAACCGCCGATCAGGATGGCCAACAGCAGGAGCGCGCCGCCGCCCCAGGCCAGCGCCTTCTGTGCCGACGACATGCCGGTCTGCTCGGGAACCGCCGCAGCTGCCGTGCCGGTAGCCGGGCCCCGGTAATCGCGTTGCGAGGTCGGCATCATCTGGGTGCTCGACGGCGGAGGCGGCTGCGGGCTGGGCACGACGCCGGGCATCATGACTCTCCCGGTTCCGGTACCGCGCGAGTTGCCGGGTGCCGGTGGCCGGCGGCCGGCCCGAACTGCGGCGACGGCGTCGGCGAATTCGCCGCCGTTGGCGTAACGGGCGGCCGGATCCTTGACCATCGTGATCTCGATGAGTTCACGGACGGCAGGTGGTAGGTCGACCGGCATGGGTGCCGGTGCTTCGCGCACGTGCTTCATGGCGACGGTCAGGGCGCCGTCGCCCACGAAAGGCCGTGTGCCCGCGAGTACTTCGTATCCGACGACACCGAGCGAGTAGACGTCGGATGCCGAGGTCGCCTCTTCGCCGAGGGCTTGTTCGGGCGCGATGTACTGCGCGGTGCCCATGACCATTCCGGTCTTGGTGACCGGGGAGGCGTCGACGGCCTTGGCGATGCCGAAGTCGGTGATCTTGACCTGCCCGGTGGGGGTGATCAGGATATTGCCGGGCTTGACGTCGCGGTGCACGACCCCTGCGGTGTGCGCGATCTGCAGTGAGCGCCCGGTTTGTTCGAGCATGTCCAGGGCGTGGCCGAGCGGCAGCCGGGTCATGCGGCCCAGCACGGCGTTGAGTGGCTCACCGTTGACCAGTTCCATCACCAGGTAGGCGAGCGATTCGCCTGCACCGTCGCGGGTCTCGCCGTAGTCGTACACCCCGGCGATTCCGGGGTAGTTCAGCTGAGCGGTGGTACGGGCCTCGAACCTGAAGCGCTGCAAGAACTCCGGGTCCTCGGAGAACTCGGCTTTGAGTACCTTCACGGCGACACGGCGGTCGAGGCGATTGTCCATCGCCTCCCAGACCTGTCCCATGCCGCCGGTGGCGATGAGGCGCAGCAGTCTGTAGCGCTGCGCGATGACGGCTCCGTTACTCAGTGGCACCGATGCTCACCTCCCCTGCAATGCGGCGGCGATGACGGCGCGGCCGATGGGTGCTGCGACCGAACCGCCGGTGGCGGCGAGGGCTCGATCTCCGCCGTCCTCGACGATGACGGCGATGGCGACCTTGGGGTCCTTCGCCGGTGCGAATCCGATGTACCACGCGTGGGGCGGGGTGTTGCGAGGATCCGAACCGTGTTCTGCGGTACCGGTTTTCGACGCGATCTGTACACCGGGGATCTTGCCTTCCCCGCTGGTGTTGTTCTCGGAACCGATCATCAGGTCGGTCAGGGTCGAGGCCGTATCGGGGCTGATCGCCTCACCCATCGATTGGGGTTGGTAACTGGACAGGTCCGACAGGTCGGGAGACTGCAACTGCTGCACCAGGTTCGGCGCCATCCGCACACCGCCGTTGGCGACGGTCGCGGCGATGACGGCGTCCTGCAGCGGGGTGAGCGCCACGTCGCGCTGGCCGATGCTGGATTGGCCGAGGGCGGCGTCGTCGTCGATGGATCCGATGGTGCTGTCGGCGACGGTGAGCGGGATGCTGGTGTCCTCTCCGATGCCGAACTTGGCGGCCGTCTCGCGCATCTTGTCGGCACCGGTGTCGATACCGAGTTCGACGAAGGCGGTGTTGCACGACCGTGCGAACGCCTCACGCAGCGAGGCGGTCTGACCGCCTCCGCACGTCGAACCGTTGTAGTTCTCGAGCGTCGTCGACGTTCCAGGAAGAGTGATGTTCGACGCGGCCGTGAGTTGATCGTCCGGAGTGGCACCCGCCTGGAGCGCAGCGGCGGTCGTGATCACCTTGAACGTCGATCCCGGTGGGTAGGTCTGCGAGATCGCGCGGTTCACCAGCGGCTTGCCCGGATCGTCGCTCAGGTTCTCCCAGGCGGTCGACGTGGTGCTGCCGTCGTGGCTGGCCAGCAGGTTGGGGTCGTAGCTCGGTGTGCTGGCCATGGCGAGAATGTTGCCGGTGGCGGGGTCGAGGGCCACGACGGAGCCGGTGTATCCCTTAGCGGTCAGCTGGTCGTACGCGACCTGTTGGACGACGGGATCGATGGTGGTGACGACGTTGCCGCCGCGGGGATCACGGCCGGAGATGAGGTCGAACAGGCGTCCGCCGAACAACCGGTCGTCGGATCCGTTGAGTACCGGGTCCTCGGCGCGTTCGAGACCGGTGCTCGAGTACAGCATCGAATAGAAGCCGGTGATCGGAGCGTTGGCCTGCGGGCTCGCGGGGGAGATCGAGTTCTGCGGGTACGTGCGCAGGTACTTGTAGCGATCGTCGGTGGCGACGGACGATGCGAGAACCTGTCCACCGGCCGAGATCTGGCCGCGTTGACGTGAGTACTCGTCGAGCAGAACGCGGGAGTTCCGCGGGTCGGTGCGCAGGTCGTCGGCCTTGATGACCTGAACGTAGGTCGCGTTGGCGAGCAGGGCGACCACCATCACCATGATGGCGATGGAGACGCGGCGTAGGGGAGTGTTCATGCGCGCTTCACCATTTCGGTCGGCGCCTCGGCGATCGGGGCGGCCACAGCGGGCTTCTTCTTGGGTGTCGCAGGCTCACGCGCTGCATCGGAGATCTTGATCAGCAGAGCCACCAACAGATAGTTCGCCAGTAACGAGGAGCCTCCGTACGACATGTACGGGGTGGTCAGACCGGTCAGCGGAATGAGTTTGGTGACGCCGCCGACGACGACGAACAGCTGCACGGCAACGGTGAACGAGAGCCCGGCCGCGAGCAACTTGCCGAAGCTGTCTCGGACGGCGAGCGCGGTGCGCATTCCGCGAATGACGAACAGCAGATACAGGATCAGGACCGCGGCCAGACCGATGAGGCCGAGTTCCTCGCCGACGGTGGCGATGATGAAGTCGGTCTTGGGGAACGGAACCTGCGACGGGCGGCCGCTGCCCAGGCCGGTGCCGGCGAGCCCACCGGTGGCCAGACCGAACAGCGACTGGGAAATCTGGTAGCCGGTGTCGTTGTAGTCCGCGAACGGGTCCAGCCAGGTCAGTGTTCGCACGCGCACGTGGCTGAACGCCTGGTAGGCGAAAAAGAATCCGACCATCAGCAGACCGCTGCCGATGATGATCCAGCCGACACGTTCGGTGGCGATGTAGATCATCACCAGAACGGTGCTGAAGATCAGCAGCGACGTGCCCAGGTCCTTCTCGAACACGAGCACCGCGACCGAGACGATCCATACGACGATGATGGGTCCGAGATCGCGAGCGCGCGGGAAGTCCATGCCGAGCCAGTGTTTGCCTGCAGTGGTGAACAGTTCGCGCTTGGACACCAGCAGTGACGCGAAGAAGATCAGCAGCAGAATCTTGGCGAACTCACCGGGCTGCAAGCTGAAGCCGGGCAACCGAATCCAGATCTTGGAGCCGTTGACCTCGGAGAATGCCGACGGCAGCAGCGCAGGAATGGCGAGAAGGATCAGCCCGGCCAGCCCGAGGGTGTACCCGTAGCGAGCCAGGGTGCGGTAGTCGCGCAGCAACACCAGCAGTGCCACGAAGCCGGCGATGGCCAGCGTCGTCCACAGCACCTGCTGGTTGGCGTCGGGCGACGGAATGGGATTGCCGAGGTACTGCGCCTGTTGCTGATCGGCCAGGTCGAGTCGATGGATCAGCACCAGACCGAGACCGTTGAGCAGCGCGACGATAGGCAGCAGCAGCGGATCCGCATAGGGGGCGAACCGTCGAACGGCCAAGTGCGCCACCGTCACCAGTGCGAGGTACGCGAGCGCGTACTTCGCCAGGTCCCAGGTGATCGTCTGTTCCTGGCTGGCTTCGACGAGGATCAACGAGATGGTGGTGATCAGGACCGCGGCACCGAGCAGCAGCAATTCGACATTGCGACGATTCGACTGGATCGGTGCGGGAGCGAACCCACCGGGAGGACTCGGAAAGGAGCCTCCTGCGGACGGATTGGAACTCATCGAGTACCGGTCCTGCAGTTCTGGCCCGGGATCTGCGCGACGGTCGGTGTCGGCACGGCGGTAGTGGTCGGGGCAGCTTCCGGAACGGGCTCCGGCGCGGGCGGCGGCAACGGAACTCCGGGGGGCGGGATGATCGTCGACGGGATCGGTGCAGCCGTGGTGGTCACTGCCGGCTCGGTCTCGCAGACCTCCAGTAGGTCTCCCGAGGCCAACCGTTGCACCTGACCGCGGGCGTCGTCGAGAGAGCCCGACGGGAGTCCTGCGGTCACCTGCTCGCGCGCGGCCGGCAAAAGGTCGTCGATCTCGAACGGGACGCAATCGGCCGGCGCGGCGTCGGGTGCGGTCAGTGTGACGCCACCGTTGTCGTCGAGGCAGCCGATCAATTCCACGCTCTGCAACGAGTACCCGAGAACCGAACCGGGGAGACCGCGCAGCACGGTGACCTTGCCGTCGTCCGCACCGACGTAGTAATTGCCCTTGATCACCGAATTGGCAACCACCACACCGATTCCGGCCAACACGATCAGGGTCAGCGCGATCAGCGACCACCGCAGCTTGTGCGACTTCTTCTCCGGTGTCACCACAGGAGCGGTGACGCGCTTGGGCGTCGTGCGCGGGGGACGCATGGCGGCGGCGCGGCCCGCTGCAGTGTTCGGCGGCGGAGCGTCTTCTTCGTCCTCGGTGCTGGCCGCGCCGCCGAGAATCGGGTGGCTCTGGCCGTAGTCGAGGTCGATGACGTCGGCGACGACGACGGTGACGTTGTCAGGACCGCCGCTGCGCAGAGCAAGTTCGATGAGGCGGTCGGCACACGGCCCGGTCTCGCCCTCGGCGAGAGTGTTCTCGATGGTTTCGTCGCTCACGACATCCGACAAACCGTCGGAGCACAACAGGTAGCGATCGCCGGCACGAACCTCGCGGACGGTGAGCGTCGGCTCGATCTCGTTGCCGGTCAGCGCCCTCATGATCAGTGAGCGTTGCGGGTGCGTGTGCGCCTGTTCGGCGGTGATGCGGCCTTCGTCGACCAGTGACTGGACGAACGTATCGTCGCGGGTGATCTGAGTGAGCGAACCGTCGCGCAGCATGTAGGCACGCGAGTCACCGATATGCACCAGACCCATTCGCTTGCCCGCGAACAGGATTGCGGTCAGCGTGGTTCCCATGCCGTCGAGTTCCGGCTCGTCTTCCACCTGGTCTGCGATGGAGGCGTTGCCCTCGCGAGTGGCTGCTTCGAGTTTGCCGAGCAGATCCTCGCCCGGTTCGTCGTCGTCGAGGTGCGCCAGCGCGGCGATCATCAACTGCGAGGCCACTTCGCCTGCGGCGTGACCGCCCATGCCGTCGGCCAGAGCCAACAGTCGCGCACCCGCGTAGACGGAATCCTCGTTGTTGGAGCGAACGAGACCGCGATCGCTGCGGGCGGCGTAGCGGAGAACAAGGGTCACGGGCGCAACTCGATCACGGTCTTGCCGACGCGAACCGGGGTTCCCAGTGGAACGCGTACGGCGGTGGTGACCTTCGCTCGGTCGAGGTAGGTGCCGTTGGTCGAGCCCAGGTCTTCGACGTACCAATCTCCGCCGCGAGGCGAGAGGCGAGCGTGCCTGGTGGACGAATAGTCGTCTGTCAGAACGAGAGTCGAATCGTCTGCGCGTCCGATCAGAACCGGCTGAGTGCCGAGCGAGATGCGCGTGCCGGCGAGGCCGCCCTGGGTCACCACGAGGTACTTCGCCACCTTCTGCTTGTTGAACGACGGGAGCACCTTCGAGCCACCGGAGTAGCGGGCGGGCACACGCATACCGGCTGCGGCATAGATGTCACTGCGCAGCGTCCGAAGAACGGCCCAGACGAAGAACCACAACAGGAGCAGAAAACCTGCCCTGGTCAGTTGCAGAATCAATCCCTGCACGACGATTCACCTCCTCCTTCGCGATCGGACCTGCATCCCCCACAATCCGACGCGGCGGCGCGACAGACATGGTTGTCTCGCAGCATCATAGGGTGCAGTCGCTCGTGTGGACGACATACGGGTGGGCGAACCTGCGAGTCGAGGAGACGAACATCTCGGTCGGCCGGGCCACTCCGGTGATCAGACGATCCGGACCAGAATCTCGGAATGACCGGCGCGGATCACGTCGCCGTCGGCCAGCTGCCAATCCTGGACGGGAGCACCGTTGACGGTGGTTCCGTTGGTGGATCCCAGATCGGACAGCATGGCCACTCGGCCGTCCCAGCGAATCTCGATGTGTCGGCGTGACACGCCGGTGTCGGGGAGGCGGAACTGGGCGTCCTGGCCGCGCCCGATGATGTTCTGTCCGTCCCGGAGCTGGAAGTAGCGGCCGCTGCCGTCTTCGAGCTGAAGGGTCGCGGCGAGCGCCTGGGACTGACCTGCGTAGGACGCCGGCTGGTCGTAGCCGTAACCGTCACCGCGATCACCGGCACCCTGGGGGTAGCCGCGGCCGTAGGGCGCTTGGGCGGGCGGGTAGTCGTAGGCAGGCTGCTGGTAGCCCTGCTGTGGGTAACCGGCACCCTGCGGCTCGGCATAGCGGCCGGCGGGCTCGCCGTAGGCCTGCTCCTGGTAAGGAGCCTCGCTGTAGGCACCGCCCTGCTCGCCACCGTTGTAGTCGTAGCCCGCACCGTTGTAGCCCTGGGCGTCGTAACCCTGCGCGTTGTAGCCCTGGGCGTTGTAACCCTGCGCGTTGTATCCCGCTCGGTCGTAACCCTGGGCGTCGTAGCTCTGCTCCTGGCCGTTGGGTGCTCCGTAGGCCTGGTCGTACCCCTGATCCTGGCCGCCGGCTGCGCTGTACGCCTGGCCGTGCTGGGCGTACGGCTGCTCGTCGTAGCCCTGGTTCTCGTAGCCCTGGGCGTTGTACGGCTGCTGGTCGTAGCGCTGATCCTGGTCGGCGGGTGCGTAACCCTGCGCGTCGTATCCGTTCTGCTCACGCGCCGCGTAGCGAGGATCCTGGCCACCGGCGTATCCGTTGCGCGCGCGCGGATCCGGACGATGTCCGTCCGCGGGGTCACGCTGCGGGTCGTAGCCTGGGTTCTGCGTCATGTGGCCGGCTCCTGGTATCGACATCGGTGGAACAGTCGGTCGCTGCGTGGCTGAAGGGACGGGACGGGCTGGCTGTGCCGACGCGTTCTGCTGAACAGAGCTGTTCTGCGCAGCAATCGCCGATCGTCCCACATCGGGATCGACCGAGCCACTGGCCCGGAACTGTCCGGTGTGAAGGGTGGGCGACGGTTCGAAGCGAACCACCACGTCACCGTAGGTCTGCCACCCCTGATCACGGATGTAATCGTCCAGGTGACGCGAGAAAGCCTTGACCGTGAGCTCGCGATCACCTGCAAGTTCCTCGTGATCCGAGCTGTTGATCGTGATCACGTAGTTGTTGGGTGCGAGGTAGTGACCGCCGTCCAAGGGGCGAACGAGATCGGACGCCTCCTGTTGCAGCGCCGCCTCGACTTCGGCCGGTACGACGCCGCCGCCGAACACGCGGGCGAAGACGTCGCCGACAGCGCTCTGCAGCTTGCGTTCGAAACGCTGAACGATGCCCATCGTGACCCCTCCTCTCACTGTGTTCTTCCACCCTGTGGTGCCTGTTGCCTACAACGGTGCCACGGCCGCGTGTCATCACGAAGTCGCGCTGCAAGCATGATATACGGTGCGGCCGACAGCAACGGTGTGCCGCCGGTTGCTCGGGGCAGCTCGAGACGGCGATTTTCGAGCACGGCGGGGTGCGTGTTAGTGTTCTCGCCGTCACCCGGGCGGGTGGCGGAATGGCAGACGCGCTGGCTTCAGGTGCCAGTGTCCTTCGGGACGTGGGGGTTCAAGTCCCCCTCCGCCCACCACACTGGCCGCAGCTGATCTCGATCGCTGCGGCCAGTAGTTTCTTCGAACCCCGGCGTGTGAGCGCGGGTGATGCCTTACATTCGTGTAGTTCGACAACGATGTCGACGCGCCGACGCCGAGCCGGATTCCGGGCCCCGTCGACTCGGTGGAAATTCGCAGGTGAGAGCCCGAAGTAGGCTTACCTTATTTGCGAGAGCACCCTGGTACTGACTTATCGTTCGTAATTGGATCGGCCTCACCACGGCCTGATCCGTCGAGACCTTCACTTTTCTACCACGAGCCCACCCGCCCGTGCAGAGGAAAGCGTGGAAGATCGACAGGTGCTGCTTCAACGGCGAGGACGCACCGCAGGCCGTTCGAGCAGCCGGTTACACCACACCGTCGCCGACGAGTTTCAAGGCTGGACTTATCCGAAGGCTAGGTATGAAGCACACTCCGGGCCCGCAAGGCCTCTACGATCCCGTCAACGAACACGACTCCTGTGGTGTCGCATTCGTGGTGGACATGCACGGTCGCCGCAGTCGCGACATCGTCGAGAAGGCGATCACCGCACTGGTCAACCTCGAGCACCGCGGTGCCGCGGGCTCGGAACCGAACACCGGTGACGGTGCGGGCATTCTGATCCAGGTACCGGACGCGTTCTTTCGCGCCGTCGTAGATTTCGAGCTCCCCGCACCCGGTGCTTACGCAACCGGTGTCGCATTCCTGCCGCAGGGCCGCAGCGACGCAGCACGCGCGTGCGAGGGTGTCGAGCGCATCGTCGAGAGCGAAGGCATGACCGTCCTCGGATGGCGTGAGGTCCCCACCGACGACTCTTCCTTGGGCGCATTGGCCCGCGACGCCATGCCGACGTTCCGTCAGTTGTTCTTCTCCGCTCCCGACGCGGCGATCACCGACCTCGAACTCGAGCGTCGTGCCTTCGTCATCCGCAAGCGGGTCGAACACGAGTTGGGTGAAGAAGGTGCAGGCAAGGACGGCCCCGGTCGCGAGACCGTGTACTTCCCGTCGCTGTCCTCGCAGACGTTCGTCTACAAGGGCATGCTGACCACACCCCAGCTCAAGGGCTTCTACCTCGACCTGCAGGACGAGCGCGTCGAAAGTGCACTGGGACTTGTGCATTCGCGTTTCTCGACCAACACGTTCCCGTCCTGGCCGTTGGCCCACCCGTTCCGCCGGGTCGCACACAACGGTGAGATCAACACCGCGACCGGCAACGAGAACTGGATGCGCGCCCGCGAGGCCCTCATCACCTCCGACGTGTTCGGTGGCTCGGAAGCGCTCGAGAAGATCTTCCCCGTCGTCACCCACGGAGCCAGTGACACAGCACGTTTCGACGAGGTTCTCGAATTGCTGCACCTCGGCGGACGCAGCCTGCCGCATGCCGTGCTGATGATGATTCCCGAGGCCTGGGAGCGGCACGAGTCGATGGACCCCGCACGTCGGGCGTTCTACAAGTACCACTCCTCGCTGATGGAGCCCTGGGACGGACCGGCCTCGGTGTGCTTCACCGACGGGACCGTCATCGGCGCCGTTCTGGACCGCAACGGTCTTCGCCCCAGCCGCCTGTGGGTCACCGACGACGGCTTGGTCGTCATGGCGTCCGAGGTCGGCGTTCTGGACATCGACCCGTCCAAGGTCGTCCGCAAGGTTCGCTTGCAGCCCGGCCGGATGTTCCTGGTGGACACCGCGCAGGGCCGCATCGTCTCCGACGACGAGATCAAGGACGAGCTCGCCGCCGAGCACCCGTACCAGCAGTGGCTCGACGAGGGTCTGACGTCGATCGACGACCTACCCGAGCGGCCGCACGTGCACATGCCGCACGATCGCGTCCTGATCCGGCAGCAGATTTTCGGATACACCACCGAAGAACTGAACGTGCTGGTCTCGCCGATGGCGAAGTCCGGCGCGGAGGCCATCGGTTCCATGGGTACCGATACCCCGATCGCCGTGCTGTCGGCACGTCCGCGGATGCTGTTCGACTACTTCTCGCAGTTGTTCGCCCAGGTCACCAACCCACCGCTCGACGCGATCCGTGAAGAGATCGTCACCAGCCTGGGCGGCACCATCGGTCCCGAGGGCGATCTGCTCAACCCGGGTGCCGACGGCTGCAAGCAGATCGTGCTGCCCCAGCCGATCCTGCACAACGACGATCTCGCCAAACTCGTCCACATCAACGACGAGGGCACGCAGGAAGAGCTGCGCTCGGTGGTCGTTCGTGGCCTGTACCCGGTTGCCGAGGGCGGTGAGGGTCTCCGAAAGGCGTTGGAGGCCATTCGCGCTCAGGTTTCCGCTGCCATCTCGGGCGGAGCGCGAATCATCGTGCTCTCCGACCGGGAGTCCAGTGAGAAGCTCGCTCCGATCCCGTCGTTGCTCCTCACCTCGGCAGTGCACCACCATCTCGTCCGTGAGAAGACCCGCACCAAGGTCGGTCTGATCATCGAAGCCGGTGATGCCCGCGAGGTGCACCACATGGCTCTGCTCATCGGATTCGGTGCGGCAGCGGTCAATCCGTACATGGCCTTCGAGTCGATCGAGGACATGATCGAGCGCGGCGCCCTCACCGGCATCGAGTTCGACAAGGCCGTCGGCAACTACATCAAGGCCGCAGGCAAGGGCGTGCTGAAGGTGATGTCCAAGATGGGCATCTCGACCCTCGCGTCGTACACCGGAGCCCAGCTGTTCCAGGTCATCGGCCTGTCGCAGGAACTGGTCGACGAGTACTTCACCGGGCTCAACAGCCACCTCGGTGGTATCGACCTCGATCAGGTCGCCGACGACGTCGCAGCCCGACATGGCGTCGCGTACCTCGACAACCGTCAGGAACGCGCGCACCGTGAGCTCGAGACGGGCGGCGAGTACCAGTGGCGTCGGGAAGGGGAGTACCACCTCTTCAACCCCGACACCGTCTTCAAGCTGCAGCACTCCACCCGCACCGGTCAGTACGACATCTTCAAGGAATACACGAAGATGGTCGACGACCAGTCCGAGCGGCTCGCGTCGTTGCGCGGTCTGTTCCGGTTCAAGACCGAAGAGCGGCAAGCTATTTCGATCGACGAAGTCGAGCCGGCCAGCGAGATCGTCAAGCGTTTCTCCACGGGCGCGATGAGCTACGGCTCCATCTCGGCCGAGGCACACGAGACCCTCGCCATCGCGATGAACCGTCTCGGTGGACGCTCGAACTCCGGTGAGGGCGGCGAGGACGTCTCGCGCTTCGAGCCGGACGAGAACGGTGACTGGCGACGCAGTGCCATCAAGCAGGTCGCGTCGGGACGTTTCGGCGTCACCTCGCACTACCTGACCAACTGCACCGACATCCAGATCAAAATGGCGCAGGGAGCCAAGCCCGGTGAGGGCGGCCAGCTTCCGGCACACAAGGTGTACCCGTGGGTCGCCGAGGTTCGGCACTCCACGCCGGGTGTCGGTCTGATCTCGCCGCCGCCGCACCACGACATCTACTCGATCGAGGATCTCGCGCAGCTGATCCACGACCTGAAGAACGCCAACCCGTCGGCTCGCATCCACGTCAAGCTGGTCTCCGAGGTCGGCGTCGGCACCGTCGCTGCCGGTGTGTCCAAGGCGCACGCGGACGTGGTGCTCATCTCGGGTCACGACGGCGGCACCGGCGCGACGCCGTTGACGTCGGTCAAGCACGCAGGTGGACCGTGGGAGCTCGGTCTGGCCGAGACCCAGCAGACGTTGCTGCTCAACGGTCTTCGCGATCGCATCGTCGTGCAGGTGGACGGTCAGCTCAAGACCGGTCGTGACGTCATGGTCGCTGCGTTGCTCGGCGGCGAGGAGTTCGGTTTCGCCACCGCTCCACTCGTGGTCTCGGGCTGCATCATGATGCGCGTCTGCCACCTCGATACCTGCCCCGTCGGCGTTGCGACACAGAACCCGTTGCTGCGCAAGCGTTTCGCGGGCAAGCCCGAGTTCGTCGAGAACTTCTTCATGTTCATCGCCGAAGAAGTTCGCGAGCTCATGGCCGAGCTCGGCTTCCGCACACTCGACGAGGCCGTCGGCCAGGTCGGTCTGCTCGACACGACCGCGGCCAAGGAGCACTGGAAGGCGTCGAAGCTCGATCTGTCGCCGATCCTCGAAGAGGTCGAGTCGGCGTTCATGAACCAGAACCTGTACAACACAGGCGTTCAGGATCACGGTCTCGACAAGGCACTCGATCAGCAGCTCATCGCGGCCAGCCGCAATGCGTTGGACAAGGGCGAGAAGGTCGCGTTCGAGTCCAAGATCACCAACGTCAACCGCACCGTCGGCACGATGCTCGGGCACGAGGTCACCAAGGCCTACGGCGGCGTCGGCCTCCCGGACGACACCATCGAGATCACGTTCACCGGCTCGGCCGGCAACAGTTTCGGTGCGTTCGTGCCCTCCGGTATGACGTTGCGCCTCAACGGAGACGCCAACGACTTCGTCGGCAAGGGCCTGTCCGGTGGACATCTCGTGCTGCGGCCGTCGCTGAACGCTCCGAAGGGATTCGTGGCCGAGGACAACATCATCGGCGGCAACGTGTTCCTGTTCGGTGCCACCAGCGGTGAAGCCCTGATCCGCGGCGTCGTCGGCGAGCGGTTCGCGGTTCGTAACTCCGGTGCCGTTGCCGTCGTCGAAGGCGTCGGCGATCACGGCTGCGAGTACATGACCGGCGGCAAGGTCGTCATCCTCGGTACGACGGGACGAAACTTCGGTGCCGGCATGTCCGGCGGCGTCGCGTTCATCTTCGATCCGAACAAGACGTTCGAGGCCAACCTCAACACGGAGCTGGTCGACATCGACGAGCTCGAGGGCGACGAATTCACTTGGTTGAAGGACATCGTCACCCGTCACCAGGAGCAGACCGGCTCCGAGGTGGCCGAGCGGATCCTCGCGGATTGGTCACAGCAGGTGAACCATTTCGTGAAGGTCATGCCTCGCGACTACAAGAAGGTACTGCTGGCCATCTCCGAAGCCGAGAAGAACGGCGCGGACGTGGACGAAGCGATCATGGAGGCAGCTCGTGGGTGACCCACAGGGATTTCTGAAGAACACGGTTCGCGAAGTACCCAAGCGGCGGCCCGTCGATCTGCGCCTCATGGACTGGAAAGAGGTCTACGAGGACTTCTCGAAGGACACTCTGCGCACCCAGGCCAGCCGGTGCATGGATTGTGGTATTCCGTTCTGCCACAACGGTTGTCCACTCGGGAACCTGATTCCCGAGTGGAACGACCTGGTGTTCAAGGACCGCTGGCGCGACAGCATCGATCGCCTGCACGCCACCAACAACTTTCCGGAATTCACCGGACGGTTGTGCCCCGCTCCGTGCGAGGCGGCGTGTGTCCTGGGCATCAACCAGGATCCGGTCACCATCAAGCAGGTCGAGGTCGAGATCATCGACAAGGCCTTCGAGGAAGGCTGGGTCACGCCGGTCTACCCGACGCACCTGACCGGTAAGACCGTCGCCGTCGTCGGCTCCGGACCCGCGGGACTTGCTGCAGCGCAGCAGCTCACCCGCGCCGGCCACACCGTCACGGTGTTCGAGCGTGCCGATCGCATCGGCGGACTGCTGCGCTACGGCATCCCCGAGTTCAAGATGGAGAAGCGCCACATCGATCGACGGCTCGCGCAGATGGAGGCCGAGGGCACCGTCTTCCGCACCAACGTCGATGTGGGCGTGGACATCTCGGCCGACGAACTGCGTGAGCAGTTCGACGCTGTCGTCCTCTCCGGAGGTGCCACCGCGTGGCGCGATCTGCCCATCGAAGGCCGTGAACTCGACGGCATCTACCAGGCCATGGAGTTCCTGCCGCACGCCAATCGCGTCCAGCAGGGCGACTTCGAGCAGCCGCCGGTCAGTGCCGAAGGCAAGAAGGTCGTCATCATCGGCGGCGGCGACACCGGGGCCGACTGCCTGGGCACCTCGCACCGTCAGGGCGCGGCAAGCGTCCACCAGTTCGAGATCATGGCCCGTCCGCCCGAGGAGCGTGCCACCTCCACCCCGTGGCCGACGTACCCGCTGATGTACCGCGTCGCGTCGGCACACGAAGAGGGTGGCGAGCGCGTCTTCTCCGTCAACACCGAGCGTTTCGTCGGCGAAGACGGCAAGGTCACCGCACTCGAAGCCTGCGAGGTCGAGTTCAAGGCCGGCAAATTCGAGAAGATCGAGGGCAGCGAGTTCACCCTCGAAGCCGATCTGGTGCTGCTCGCCATGGGATTCGTCGGACCCGACAAGGGCGGACTGTTGAACGACCTGGGCGTCGACTTCAACCAGCGCGGAAACGTCGAACGCACCAACGAGTGGGTCACCAACGTCCCCGGCGTTTTCGTCGCCGGAGACATGGGCCGCGGCCAGTCGCTGATCGTGTGGGCCATCGCCGAGGGCCGCTCCTGCGCGGCCGCCGTCGACACCTTCCTGCAGGGAGCAACGGCACTGCCGTCGCCGATCGTGCCCACCCAGGCACCGCAGCGGTAGGTATTTTCCGTCCGTCCCGTCGGGATCAATGTCCCTTTGTTGCACTCTGAGCGACTGAAACCCACATTGATCCCGACGGGGGGCGACCGATCCCGACGGGGTGGCGGCGAACCGTGTGACGGACGGTTACGTCCGTTAACCATGTGGGCATCGGATGGTCACAGGCCGCTGTCATTGTGGTGATCGAACAATAGAAGCGTTCGATCACCCAGTGAGGCCCCCTCCCCATGAGTGTCAAGAAGATCTGCGCCGGTGTCGGCGTCGCTGCAGCTGTTGCATCCGGTCTGGTCGTCGGGGCGTCGCCTGCCTCAGCGGATCCCGCCGGCTGTCCCTCGATGTACGTCGTCGCGATTCCGGGAACGTGGGAGACCAGCTCCGGTGCTGCCCCGAAGCCGGGGATGCTGACCGATGTCACCGATCGTCTCGGCGACGGCATTCGCACCGATTACGTCGCGTATCCCGCCACCGCCTTTCCGTGGGAGGGCGAAATCTACGGGCAGTCGCGTGCTGCTGCCGTCACCAACGCAGGCGGGATGCTGAAGGCGATGGCGGATCGTTGCGGCGCAACGAAACTGGGCATCATCGGCTACAGCCAGGGAGCCGACGCGGCGGGTGATCTCGCCGCGTCCATCGGAACCGGTCTCGGGGTGGTTCCCGCCGACAAGGTGGTGGCGGTCGGGCTCGTCTCCGACCCGAAGCGGTCGGACACCGACGCCCTGGTCGGTCCCCCTGTGGTGGGTACCGGCGTCGGTGGACCCAGGGTCGGCGGATTCGGCTACGTCAGCCCGGTGGTGCGCACGTTCTGCGCCGTCGGCGATCTGTATTGCTCGACGCCCAAGGACGATTACGTGGCGCGACTCGCGGGCTTCCTGGCCGTGTCGTCCAACCCTGCGCCCGACGTCGCAGATCAGTACACCCAGGAAGCACAATCGTTGATCGCCGACCTCGCTGCGTCCGGTGGACTTCCGGTACTGCAGGGGCAGCTGTCGGATCAGGCCAACGCTCAGCGTCAGCGGGAAATCGAGGCCTTCTATCGCTCGGGCATCCACCAGGAATATCAGACCTACGACGTCGGAGACGGAGTGTCGGCGACGCGGTGGTTGGCGCGTTACCTCGCCGACGCGGTCTGACTACGACGTCGTAGCAGGCACCCGACGGAGCAGCAGGAACACGACCACGGCACTGACGAACATCAGCACGGCGCTCGTGCCGGCGGCAAGGTTGAAGCCGTCGATGAAGGACGAGTGCGCGACGTCGGTCAACTGCGATGCGAACGGCTCCGGCAGATAGTCGGCCACGGCTATCGCGCCGCCGATGGTTTCGCGGGCCGGATCGGCGATCTCGGCCGGCGTGCCCGCCGGGATGGCGTCCTCCATACGGTGTCGATAGACGGTGCTGCCGATCGTCCCGAGAATGGCGATGCCGACGGCACCGCCGAGCTCGGCCCCGGTTTCCGACAATGCCGATGCAGCCCCGGCCTTTTCGGGGGCCGCAGCGGTCAGCACGATGTCGGAGTTCAGGGTCGAGGCTGCTCCGATCCCGAACGTGACCAGAGCCATTCCGGTCAGCAGCAGCGGCAGGCCGGAGTCGGACTGCACGAATATCAGTGCGACGCAACCGAAGACGATGGACAGTAGGCCTGCCGAAATGATGGTGCCGGTGGGGATCACCTTGCTCATCGTCGGTGCGGTGACGGCACCGGCCGCCGCCGCGGCAGCGGGAATCAACAGCCACAGTCCGGCGTGGAGTGGTCCGAGTCCCAGAACCAGCTGCAGGTATTGGGAGGCGAACAGGCTGAACCCGGTCATGGAGAAGATGACCAGAAATTGCACGACGACTGCAGCACTGAAAGCACGTTCGGCGAAGAGCGTCACGTCGATGAGCGGGTTCGATGCCTTGCGTTGCCGGATGACGAACACGAAGCCGAGCGCCAGGCCGAGGATCGCGGTGGTGATCGTCGTGGCATCGATACCGTCCTGGGCCCCGTGCTTGATGGCGAACACGATCGAGAGCATCGACGAGATCGCGAGGATCACGCTGATCGGGTCGAACTTACCGGGGTCGCGGTCCTTGAACTCGGGTACCAGTAGCGGGGCCGCGACGAAGAGCACGACCATGATGGGGATGTTGATCAGGAAGACCGAACCCCACCAGAAGTGTTCCAGCAGAACGCCTCCGACAACCGGGCCCACGGCTGCACCACCTGCGAATCCTGCGGTCCACAGACCGATCGCTTCCTTTCGCTGCGCAGGGTCGTGAAACATGTTGCGAATCAACGACAGTGTGCTCGGCGCGATGGTGGCTCCGCCCACTCCCAGCAGTGCGCGCGCGACGAGCAGCATCTCGGGGGAGGTGGAGAACGTCGCGGCGAGTGATGCCGCGCCGAAGACCACCGCGCCGACCATCAGCAGGGTCCGCCGACCGATGCGGTCGCCGAGCGAGCCCATGGTGATCAGCAGACCGGCCAGCAGAAATCCATAGATGTCGAGGATCCACAGGGTCTGGTTGCTGGTGGGTTCGAGATCGGCCGTCATGAAGGGCAGAGCGAGATACAGCACCGACATGTCCATGGAGACCACGAGGATCGGCACCACCAGTACCGCGAGGCCGAGCCATTCCTTCTTCGTGGCGCGATCCTCGGTTGCCGTCTGATTCACTGCTTCTTCCCTTCCGCGTGGACACCTCACCTTAGGTGGGTCGGGAGTAGGTTCGGTGAAGAAGAGTGTGTCTCGCCGAACGGAGGAACCGATTCCGCATGATCAACGATCTCGAGGTAGTCGCGACGATCACCGCCAAGCCGGACGCAATCGACACCGTGCGCGACGGGCTCGTGGCTCTGGTCGCCGAGTCACGCAAGGAAAGCGGCAACGTCTCCTACAAGTTGTTCGAGTCGGCGGTCGAGCCGGGCACCTTCATCACCATCGAGGTATGGAAGTCGCAGAAGGACCTGGACGGCCACATGCAGACCCCGCACCTGCAGCAGGCGCTAAGCGAATTCGGTGCCCATCTCGCGGCCCCGCCCGCCATCCATCCGCTCCGGCCCGTCGGCTGAGCCTGCCCGCGCGCTGACGTACACGAGTGCCGAGACGGCAAGCAGCGCCACCGTGGCACCGATCGCCAGCCACCCGGTCCCGCTCATCTCTCCCGACGCGATGATGCGGGCACCGGCGGCGGTGTAGCTCATCGGCATGAAGGCTGCGACGTCTCCCCAGATCGGTGCCGTCGATGCGTACGCGAATCCGCAGACGACTACCTGGACGACCAGCGCGACGACGTTGACGATCTGCCCGACGACGGCACCGAGGACTCGTTGAATTGCGCCTGCGGTGGCCAGATAGGCCGCGGCCGACACGATGAGGAACGCGCCGGCTCCGATCACCGGTCCGAGGGCGGCGTCGGTGGCGAACGCGAACGCGACTGCGGCGCTGATGCCCACTGCGGCGACGGCCGCTCCGACGGCGAGCCACCGCGGCTTGGTGTCCCTGCCCAGGACCCGCACGAGGCTGACGCAGCCGAGAGCTCCGAGTGCCACGAGTGTGGCAATCAGATACGGGGTGGCACCGGTACCGGTGCTCGTCGCCGTCGCTGCAACGTTCTGGTGGGAGGTGGCGTCATCGGTCGTGGCGGCCGCCTTTGCGGGGAGGGCGGCGGAGGCGTCGCGCACATTTGTGGCGATGCCGTTGACGATTCCCTCGACGGGTTTCACCGACGTCACGAGCTGATCGGTGCCGGCCTCGAGTTGCTGCCCGCCGTCGTCGAGCTGGCCGAGTCCGTCACGCAGCTGCACGGTTGCGTCGCCGAGCTGCGTGGTGGCACCGAGGAACTGACTGTTGGGGTCGTTCAGTTCGGTCGACAGCTGCTGAGCACCACCCTTGAGGGTCTGCAGCTGAGCGAGCGTGTCGGGACCGAACGCCTGAGTGTTGAGGTTGTCGATCACTCCGCGGATCTCGCCGGAAATCGCGTCGGATCCCGGATGTGGGAAGCGATCGACCGTGTCTGCCGTGGCGGCGAGCTTTGCGGTGAAGTCGGCCTGCAGAGCTCCGAATCCGGCGAGCTGGTCGACGACCTGGTCGACACCCCCGCTGATCTGCGATGCGCCGTCACCGAGTTGGCCGATGCCGTCGCGGTACTGGCCGAACCCGTCGGCAAGCTGGATGGTTCCGTCATGGGCCTGGGTGATGCCGTCGGCGAGCTGGCCGACGCCGTCGTTGAGCTGCGTTCCGCCTTCGGTCAGCTGACCGATGCCGCTGGAGAGAAAGGTGATCGGCAGCGAGGCGCTGTTGAGGCTGCTCCTGGCCTTGGACAGCGGATCGGCCGTCTGCTGTACCTCGGCCGGGGCCTGCTGAGTGTCGGCGGCAACGGCGGTCGTCGTGGTCGATTCCCCGCCCAGGTCGTAGCCGGTGCCGAGTGCGAACGCACCCACAGCCACCAGAGGGAACGCCAGTGCGACGAGAGCAACGGCAGGACGTCGGAAGATACGCATTTCACCCATGATGACTTCGAGGCTAACTGCCACCGCCGGCCGCACCGACCACCAGGAGCGATCCGTAGCGGCCGTTCTGCCCCTCTACCAGGGACTTTAAGAGGTCTCTGTGGATTGTCGGTTGCGCGGCAACAGGTCCCACACGTGGGCGGTCTCGTTGACCGACGAGACCGATCGGGCACCGCTGCGGGAGAAGAGCACACGCGTCACCGAGCAGTAGTCGATGGGAAATCCGAGCACCTTCGGGGTCTGGAGAATGTCTTGCAACAGCATGTTGACGACGCCGCCGTGAGCGAAGAGGACGACGGTATCGGAGTGCTCGGCGGTCGAGACGATATCGGCCACTCCGGCGAGAACTCGTTGGCGGAAGGCCTGTTCGTCGACCTGCTCGGGTAGGTGACCGGCCTTGATGCGGTCGTAGGCGTCGCGAAATTCGGTCTTCGCGGCCTCGATCGGGACGTAGCCGCCGAAGTCCCGGTCGTATTCGGTCAGACGGTCGTCGGTCGTGATCTCGAGACCGAGCCGTTCGGCGAGTGGCTGCGCGGTCCGGATCGCGCGTTGCTGCGAACTCGACACGACTCGGGACACCGTGAAGCGTGCCAGCGCATCCGGCACTCGGCGGGATTGCTCGACGCCCAGTTCGTCGAGATCGGGATCGGCCGAGGACTCCGATCGTCGCGGAAGGGCGTGCCGTACCAGAACCAGTTGCATCGACTCACCTAATCACGAGTGTGCGTCCACTGCGTTGCACCATCGAGCGGAAGGCCGCCACCTGGCGGGGCATGTCGGTTCCCGGTTCCCACACCATGCCGATTCGCCTGCGCGCAGCCGGTTGGGTGAGTCCCACGTCGACCGTTCCACCCTCGGCGCCGTGTGCACGGATCCGCGGCAGGATGGCGATGCCGAGGCCGGCACCGACGAGTCCGCGCACGGTATGGGTGTCCTGTCCCTCGAACGCGATGCGCGGACTGAACCCGGCATCGGCCCACAACTCGTCGCAGATCGAGCGCATTCCGAAGCCGTGACCCATGGCGATGTAGTTCTCGTCGGCGGTGTCGGCGAGATCGACCGTCTTCCGCGACGCGAGGCGGTGATGTTCGGGGACCACCAGCATCAGCCGCTCGTCGTACAGCTGGAAAGAATTCGTGTCGGTGTGTTCGGCGCTCAAAGACACGAACGCCAGGTCGGACGTGCGGTCTGCGAGCCGGTCCAGGCAGCGCGCACGTGCGCCTTGGTCCAGATCGAACGTCACCGCGGGATGGTCGACGCGAAAGTGCCGGATCAGTGCCGGCACGACGTCCTCACCGAGTGTGTTCTGGAACGCGACGGCTATTCGGCCACGTGCTCTGGCGTCGTGCTCGGTCATGGCGTCGATACCGGCATCGATGTCGCTCAGGGCTCGTTGCAGATACGGGATGAGGACGCGGCCGGTACTGGTGAGCACGATGCCGCGACCGCGTCGTTCCACGATGTCGACGCCCAGGATCGCCGACGCGCGGGCGACCTGTCGACTGACGGTGGGCTGTGGGACTCCCAGGACGTGGGCGGCGTCGGTGATGTGTTCGGTGTCCGCCACCGCGACCAGGGTCGGCAGAAGCGGTAGCAGCTCGGTGGTCTCGCGGCGCATGGGCGAAGCATATCGCTGACGTATCGATCGGTGATCTCTCATGCATTGGACGTATAACGTGAGCGCTTCTAACGTCTTTGTCATGACTACGACGCGGCCCGAGGTTCTGGAGTGGGAGGGGCACCCCAAGGGATCGACCGAGTACCGACGTCTCGTGTTGGCGCTGCTGTTCGCCGGAGTGGCGACGTTCGCGCAGCTCTACTCGGTACAGGGGATTCTGCCGCTCATCGCGTCCAGTCTCGACATCACTCCGTCTCAGTCCTCGCTCGCCGTCGGTCTGGCGACCGTCGGCGTTGCGGTGTCGGTCATTCCGTGGTCGGTAGCGGCCGACCGAATCGGACGCGTTCGAGCGATGACCGCCTCGATACTCGTCGCGACGACACTGGGTTTGCTGGTGCCTCTGTCGCCTTCGCTCGAGGTGCTGCTGGTCCTGCGATTCTTCGAAGGTGCTGCGCTGGGTGGACTTCCGGCCATCGCGATCGCCTATCTCAGCGAGGAGGTGCACCGCAATCACACCGCGTTGGCGGCGGCAACTTACGTGTCCGGTACGACGCTCGGTGGGCTACTGGGGCGAATAGTCTCAGGACCCGTTGCAGAACAAACCAATTGGCGAATCGGAACCCTGACCGTGTCGGTCATCGCGGCGCTGGCAGCGGGACTGTTCGTGTGGTTGGCACCGCGGCCGCAAACCACCCTCGTGCACAGCAAGATCGGTGACCTACCCGGTCGGTTGTGGGTGAATCTCCGAGAGCCGGGGATGCTGGCGCTGTACGGCCAGGGGTTCCTGCTGATGGGAGGATTCGTCGCGGTCTACAACTTCCTCGGATTCCGGCTCGAGGCAGCACCTTTCGGACTTCCACAGTCTCTGATCAGCCTGATCTTCGTGGCCTACCTCAGTGGCACGGTGTCCTCGCGAGTGGCGGGGAAGTTGGCGACGAAGCACGGCCGGTCGATCGTCCTCGCCGGATCGACCGCCACCATGATTGCCGGAGTCGCACTGACGATGGCGTCGAACCTGGCCGTCATCCTCACCGGGCTGGTGATCTTCACGATGGGATTCTTCGCCGCCCACGCCATCGCGTCGGGATGGACCGGCCAGCGAGCCGTCCACGGACGGGCCCAGGCGACATCGCTGTACAACCTGTTCTACTACGGAGGATCATCCGTCGTGGGCTGGCTCGGCGGAGTGGTCTTTCAGTCACTCGGATGGAATGCCTTGGCGCTGTTCGTCATTGCGTTGGCAGTCATCGCTGGCCTGTGGGCCGCAGCGATGAACGGCCGACTGGCGCAGCAACCGATTTCAGTACGTGGATGAATTGGAGGCGGCTAGCGCGAAGATGAAAATCGCAGCCAGGACGAGGACGAACAGGGCAATCGACACGTAGCCGACGATCAGACCTGCCGTCGCGAATCCCGACCCACCCTCGCCGGTCCGTTTGATCTGCCCCTTCGCAACGTGGCCACATACCACCGCACACACCGACGCGATCAGCGGGATGAACGTCAGACCCAACACCGCCAACACGAGCGACACGATCGCCAACGTGTTCGTCGCGGGTGCCGGCCGAAAACCCGCGCCGACATATGGGGCTTGACCGTAGTGCGGCTGACCGTATTGGGGTTGTCCGTATTGAGGGTTCGGGTATTGAGGATCTTGGTACTGAGGTTGTCCGTGCTGCGGGTTCTGGTAGCTCGTGTTCGGGTCCTGATACGGCGGGTACTGCTGACCCCCGTACGGCTCGTCCTTCTCGAACGCGTCGCTACCTTCACCCTGCGGATTGACCATTGCGGGAGTCTTGCACCTCGATTGAGCCGTCGCAAGCGGCAACGCGAGGTCTACGAACCGACCTTGCCCCAGCCGACATACGCGTCGACGGTCACGTAACCGGTCACCCGCGGCTGATCGCGAACCGGATACCGCTCGCCGGTGTAATGCGTCGCGATGCGATCGATATCCACCAGATCCGGGTCGTCCTGCAACTCGATCGAACCGTGCACCGTCACATGCGTATACCAACTGGCCTCGTCCATCACCGAAATCGAGACCTTGGGATTCGCCCGAATGTGCTCGAGCCGCTTACGCGAGGCATCGAAATTGAGCACGATCTTCCCGTCCTCCCACAAATACCACGTGGGCGCGGTGATCGGAGTTCCATCGGCACGAACTACCGCCATGACAGCGGGATTGGCCTTCTTCAGCAACTCGACAGCATCAACGGGCAACGGAGGCTTGGGCATGAACCAACCCTACGACCCGAGAGCTGACTCGGCCAGACCCTCGCCCACGGCCCACCCAACCCGAGTCCACTAGATGTGCCATTGACTGCCGAAAAGGCCACTGAATGTCACATCGAGTGGACTGCGGGTGGGTGAGGGCTGCGGGCGGGTGGAGCGATTACAGCTTCGGGAGTTTGACGACCTGTCCGGCGTAGGACAGTCCTGCACCGAAGGCGAGGAGCAGCGCAGTGTCGCCTGCTTTGGCCTTTCCGGTGCGCAGCAGTTCTTCCATTGCCAGGGGGATGGACGCAGCCGAGGTGTTGCCGGTTTCGGCGATGTCGTTGGCGACCGGGGTGCCGTCGGACAGGTTGAGGCTTTTGGCCAGCAGTTCGGTGATGCGGCTGTTGGCCTGGTGGGGGATGAAGGCGTGCAGTTCGTCGGCTTTGATGCCGGCGACGTCGAGGACCTTCTGCGCGGCTTTGCCCATTTCGAATGCGGCCCAGCGGAAGACGGAGATGCCGTTCATGCGGATCCAGGGGCGTTCGACGTCGGCTTTGGTGATGTAGTCGTACCAGTCGATGGTCTGCACGATGGCGTCGGACTGGGAGCCGTCGGATCCCCACACGGCGGGCCCGATTTCGGTTTCGTCGCTCTGTCCGACGACGACGGCTCCGGCACCGTCGGCAAAGATGAAGCGGGTGGTGCGGTCGTACGGGTCGGTGGTGACGCTGAGCTGTTCGGCTCCGATGACGAGGACGTACTGCGAGGTTCCGGCTTTGACCAGGTCCGATGCGACGGCGAGTGCGTAGCAGAAGCCTGCGCATCCGGCGCAGATGTCGAACGCGGCCGGTCCTTTGGTGCCGAGTCCGTGGGCAACCTTGGCGGCTGCTTGGGGTGTCAGTTCGAGGTGTGTGGAGGTCGCGACGATGACGGTGTCGACCTGCTCGGCGGAGATGCCGCTGGCTTCGAGTGCTTTTCGGCCTGCCGAGATCGACATCTGGACGACGTTTTCTTCGGGGTCGGCGAATCGGCGGTTCTTGATGCCCGATCGCGTCTGAATCCACTCGTCACTGGAGTCGATGAACTCGCAGATCTCATCGTTGGTGACTATTCGTTCGGGGCGGTGAACGCCCAGACCGAGCATCTTCGACTGTCGACCTTGCGTTGTGCTGATCGCACCCATCTTCAATTTCCTCTCGTGCTACCGCGCCATCGCCGAGCTTCGGCTCGGGTCTTGGGCTACGGGCTCGTCGACACACGTTACGTGCGTCGACGGGAGAGGTTCACACCAGTTCGGTGATGAGGGCCGCGACCTCGGCGGGTTTGTCGATCATGGCGTGGTGATGGGCAGGAATGACGACGGTGAAATCGGCTCGCAGATATGTCGCCAGCTTGCGTTGGGTCTTGATCCATCTGCGTCCCCACGGGGACGGGCGTCCGGTGTGGGCGGCCGCGACGATGACGGGAACGAACAGCGGCAATCGCTTCCGAAGTCGGTTCAACTCGGCTGCGAGGTCCGGGTAGACGACGTCTTCGACAAGTGCAGCTGTGAGATAGGTGGGCCTGCGGTAGATGTCGTCGACCCAGTCGACGACGTCCTTCGGTGTCCCGTCGGGTGGCGTCGCCTGGTTGAGTATCGGCCGGACGCGCGGGCCGACGAGCCGCTGCAGGCCCGTGCGGCTCAGTAGCGTCGACACGAAATGCGCTGCGCGCACTCGCAGAGCCGCTGGAAGGATGCGGCGGGGGTCGGACTCGGCGCTCGAGTCCAGGAGAAGAACGCCGCGTATGCGCGACGGGAACAGCCGGGCCACCGCTTCTGCGTAGAAGCCGGCAATCGAGTGACCCGCGACGACGGCGGGTTCGGTGACACCGAGTGCGTCGAGGACGCCGACGATCCTGTCGGCCTCGCCGCGGACGGTGGGGGTTGCGCCGTCGGGCAAGGGGTCGCTGAGTCCGAAGCCGGGGCGGTCCAGAACCACGACGTGATGGTGGGCGCTCAGGATATCGACGGTGTCGTTCCAATCGAACCAGTTACTACCCAGGCCTCCGCAGAGCACGATCGTAGGGCCGGTTCCCCGGACGAACAGATGCAGTCGTTGGCCGTCCACTTCGACGTACTGCCCGGGAGGATGTTTCACGGGAAACAACGCCCCGTGCTCGGTTCGATTCCCGTGATCCATGTTTTCGTCCCCACCATGCATTGCCTACTCGAAGTTTGTTTAAGCCTCCAGTTTCCACCATTCGCCCCGTTTTGCAACTTTCCCGTGCAGGATCGCCTCGGAAAGACCGTCATTGTCGCGGTTTGGCCAGCGGAAATGCGAGTGTCTCGCGAATGCTGCCACCGGTGATGAGCATGACGACGCGGTCGACGCCCATGCCGAGCCCTCCGGTCGGGGGCATGCCGTGCTCGAGGGCCTGCAGGAAGTCCTCGTCCAAGCTCATTGCCTCTTCGTCGCCACCCGCAGCCAGCAACGACTGCTCGGTGAGGCGTCGACGTTGATCGACGGGATCGGTCAACTCGCTGTAGGCCGTCCCCAGTTCGACCCCCCATGCCACCAGGTCCCATTTTTCCGCGACGCCGGGGATGCTCCGATGTGGTCTCGTCAACGGCGACATCGACGTCGGAAAGTCCTTGTAGAAGGTGGGGAATTCGGTGTAGTCCTCCACCAGGTGCTCGTACATTCCCTGCGCGACGGCACCCGCGTCCCACGACTTCTCGTACGGGATGGCGTTCTCGTCGCACAGCCGCTGCAATTCGTCCAGGGACGTCGACGGCTCGACGGGAACACCCAATTTTTCGGCGACGGCACCGTGCAGTGTCTTGACGGGCCATTCCCCTGAGATGTCGATCTCGATCATCTCGCCGTCCGGACCGTCGGGACGCAAAATGATCTCGCGGCCGTGCGCTGCGACGGCCGCGCGCTGAATCAGTTCGCGGCACAACACCATTGCGCGCTCGTAGTCACTGTGTGCCTCGTACGCTTCGAGGATCGTGAACTCGGGATTGTGCTTGAAGTCCGCTCCCTCGTTGCGGAACACTCGCCCGATCTCGAACACCTTCTCCATGCCGCCGACGCACAGCCGCTTGAGATAGAGCTCCGGCGCGATGCGCAGGTACAGATCCAGGTTGTAGGCATTGATGTGGGTGACGAACGGGGCAGCGTTCGCACCGCCGTGAACCTGCTGCAGGATCGGTGTCTCGACCTCCATGTAGCCGCGATCGCTCAGTGAATCACGAAGCGACTTCACCACGTTCGAGCGCGCGATCATCAGCGAGCGCGCATCGCGATTGATCGCCAGGTCCACGTATCGCTGCCGCACCCGCGCTTCCGGATCGGTCAGACCGCGGTACTTGTCGGGCAGGGGGTGCAGGCATTTGGCGTTCATTCGCCACTCGGTGGCCAACAGCGACAGCTCACCACGCCTGCTGTATCCGATGGTGCCGCTGACTTCGATGAGATCACCCAGGTCGAAGTCGGAATCGAATTCCTCGATTCTGTCGCCGACGCGTTCGCGGTCGAACAGCACCTGGATATCGGACGACCAGTCCCGGATGACGGCGAAGGACACACTGCCGTAGTCGCGGATACGCAGAATTCGGCCCGCGATCCGCACAGTCGTCCCCTGTGGAGACGCCACTGCCTCGCCGACGGTATGCGTCGGGGGATAGGCGACGGGATAGCCCTCGATGCCCTCGCCTTCGAGGCGGTCGAGCTTCGACATGCGCACGCGTACCTGGTCGGGACGCTTGCGGCCGGGCACGGTGTCGTCCGCGGGAGTCTCGGGTCCGCTGCCGTCGGAATGAATGTCCTCGGCATCGACCAACGCTGCGGGCACCGCGACGTGGGACCCGGTGTGCTTCGAGGCCCGCCGAAAGGTCGGGAGAGTCAAGAACCCTTCGGCAATGGCCGACGCGACACCGACTTTCGGCAGCACTCGATTGTCTGCGAAGCAGAGATAGCGCGGCTCCCACTCGGGCAAGTACTTCACATTCGAGCGGTACAGCGCCTCGAGCTGCCACCAACGCGAGAAGAACACCAGTACGCTGCGCCAGATTCGCAGAACCGGACCGGCCCCGATCCGACTGCCCTCCTCGAACGCAGCGCGGAACACCGCGAAGTTCAACGAAATCTTGCTGACACCGAAATGATCTGCGCCGGTAGCAAGTTCGGTCACCATCAGCTCGATGACTCCGTTCGGCGACGCCGGATCGCGGCGCATCAGATCCAACGACGCGCCGGTACGACCCCACGGCACCAGCGACAGGACACCGACCACCTTTTCGCCCTGAACCGCCTGCACCAGAAGACAATCGCCGTCGAGCGGATCGCCCAACCGGCCCAGCGCCATCGAGAAACCACGCTCGGTCTCGGTATCGCGCCACGCATCCGCGCACGCAATGATCTCGTCCATCTCCGCGGCCGAAATATCGCGATGACGACGCACGGTGACCACGACACCCGCTTTACGAGCCCGGTTGACGGCCTGACGCACGGGACGCATCTCGCGTCCATTGAGGTTGAAGTCTTTGGTCTTCAGGATCGCTTCGTCGCCGAGTTCGAGAACACTCAGGCCGGCCCGCTTGTAGGCCGTGGCCCCGATCTCGCTGGCCCCCATGACCGCGGGGGTCCAGCCGTATTTCTCGGCGAGATCGAGCCATTCCGAAATCGCGTGCGGCCAGGCCTCCGGATTCCCGATCGGATCCCCACTGGCCAGACACACCCCGACCTCGACGCGATACGTCACCGCCGCCTTGCCGCTGGTGGCGAAGATGACGCCCTTGTCGCGGCGGGTCGCGAAGTAACCGAGGGAATCGTCGGCACCCCACTTGTCGAGCAGACCGCGCAGAGCCGACTCGTCGCGCCCGGTCAATGCATTGCTCGACCGCTGCGACCGAAACAACGTGAGCACGGCACCGAGCAACGCCAGCGCACCGAACAGTCCCAACGCCGTGTTCACGAAACCGTTCGGCCTACCGTCGAACTGCTCGTTGTCCACCGTCGCCAACGCCGTCACCCTGTTGAACGCCCACAGGAACGTCTGACCCTCCGGCAACGAACCCGGGAACAACGCAACCAACGCCCAACCGATCACCGTCCCGATGGCGGCACCCAGCACGAGCACTCCGAGCGCCTTCCACACCGCACCGCGCCGAACCCGCGTGTAGAACTCCTTGCGCGACGCGATCAACAGACCCGTCACGACGACATGAACCGCCAACGCAATCCACGAACTGACGTTCTTGTCCTCGATGCCCTCCGCGACATTCGTGATCGCCAACAACACCAGATAAATCGTCAGCAACCACCACGCAATACGCTTCCGACTCGCCAACGCCGCCGCCAACAACCCGACCACCAACGCCCACGACAAACTCGTATCCGGAGCATCGAAGTAATACGTATCGACATACTCCCGCGGCGCATGAACCAGATACCGCAAAGTCGGCGACAGACTCCACAGAAACAACGCCGCCGCGAACACACCGAGCACCAGGCCCGCGATATGCGGAACCTCACTCAACCGACCGCGCTGCGGCGGCGAAAACGACCGTGGTGACGTGATACCCGACCGATCCGAGGGAACTGCTGTCGCCGTCATGTCTCACTCCCGAAATAAGAACGCACGAGTTGCAAGATAGACGGTATCCCCGCTGAGGTGGGTGGGTCGCCTGTTGCTGCCCCGCCGTCCACTCAATGTGACCTTCGGTAGCCTTTCTGGCAGTCAATGGCACATCGAGTGGACTTGCGGCCCGGTCCGAGAACGCGCGCGGCGGCGATCGAGGCAGAGTGCGGGTCACCCTTCCTGGTGCGTTTGTACACAGGCATTCGGTTATCCACAGGGCTGTCGATAGTGCGACGTCGGGTGCGATCCGGTGTCCGGCCGAGCGTGCACGATCGTTTGTATGAAGAGGGGCGGCGCACGGGTCGATGCGAGAGTAATTGCGGCCGCGTCGGATCGCGGGCTGGTCCGGACTGCTCATCTCCTGGAACTCGGCGTCGCGTCCAAGACGATTGTTCGGCGCACGCTGCCGGACGGTATCTGGTCACGGGCGCTACCTGGCCTGGTGTTCTTGAAGAACCGTTCGCTGACGCCCTTGGAGCGGGCGGTTGCCGCGTCCATCTACTGCGGTCGTGATGGCGTCATCAGTGGTCGGGCCGGGCTGGCGTTGCATGGTCTCGGTACATCCGGCTCGTACGAGGAGACGTTCGTGCTCATTCCCGAGGCGCAGCATCGCAGGTCGGTGGGGTTCGCCGCAGTGGAACGTACGTGGCGGATGCCGACGGCGGAAACCAAGTCGGGTCTTCGCGTCGCGCCGGTTGTTCGGTGTTTGTGCGACGCGATTCGTCGCATGAAAAACGCCGAACAGTGCATTGCGCTCGTTGCCAGTGTTGTTCAGCGGGGTGCGGCAACGATCGAGGCGATCATGAAAGAACTGGACGCCGGCAGCACGCGTGGTACCGCGATGCCCCGTCGAGTGCTTCGGGAACTGGCCGCCGGCGCGCACTCTGTTGCCGAAGCCCACGCGCAGAAGTTGTACGCGCGCAGCGGCCTTCCCCCGATGACCCACAATGTCGCGGTACGCGACAGGTCGGGCAGGTTGCTGATGGTGGCCGACAATTGGCTCGACGACGTCGCCCTCGACTGGGAGATCGACTCGCTCGAATATCACCTGTCGCCCGCGGCGCACCGCGCCACCGTGGAACGACGGGAGCGCGCTCAGAACGCCGGCATCATTGTCGTGACCCATCTGCCCAGCGATATCCGCGACGATCCGGAACGCGTCCTGTCCGACCTGCGGTCACGCTACCGACAGGCGCTCGCGCGTCCGCGCCCCGACGTCACCGTCGACCCTTCCTACCGTCGATCGGGCTGATATACCCAGATCATGTGGTCTCCGGTTTCGGCCGCCGCGGCCACGGCTCGCGGCTCGATCCTGTCGAGGACGAAACCCAGCCGCTGCGGAACGGATCGACTCCTCGAATTGGCTGCATCGCAATGAATTTCGACGCGGTCGACGTCGGTGAGGTTCAATGCCTGCTGCGTGAGGGCCGCGGTGGCTTCGGAGATGACGCCGTCACCCTCTGCTGCACCGTCGAGCCAGTACCCTATTTCGATCCCACCCGGTCCGACGCGGCGGTGCAGTGCAATCTTCCCCAGGAATGCGGCGGTGGATCGACCGAAAATCCCGTAGTCGTACATTTCGCCGGCTTCCCATAGCTTCCGGCTTTCCGCGATGCGAACGATCTGAGCCGACCTGTCGGCAGCGTCCTCCGTGGCCCAACCGAGCCACGGAAGCAGGCGTGCGCGATTACGGTCGATCGCCTCGGCAATGACAGCAGCATCGGCTGCCGTCTCGCGTCGAACCACGAGACGGTCGGTGACAATCCGAACGGGAGGTGCGCTGACCATTGCGACAGTCTGACTCCCTGTCACTGCCGATTCCACTGATTTTCGGTGCCCTCCGACCGTATGCAGTCCACTCGATGTGCCATTGACGGTCGAAAAGGCCACCGGATGTCACATTGAGTGGTCAGCCGGGAGTGGTCAGACGGTAGTGGTGTCCGGGGGGTGCTGGGGGAGAAGGAAAACGATCAGGAAGCGGACCACGATCTCCAGGACAGTTTGTCGATGACGATGACCGGCCCCTCGGGTCGGTTGTTCTTGTATTGGCTGTATTTCGCGACGAGTGTGTCGGTTCCGACTGTGCCTTCGGCGCTGGAGGATTCGACGATGCGGGCGTTGCCGTCGGCGCGGATCCACCAGAGTTGGGACCAGTCGTCGGAGTAGTGGTCGACGATGAGGCTGACGGCGGGGTCGGCGCGGATGTTGTCGAGTCGCTGCAATTTCTGGGTGGTTTTGGGTTTCCAGTCGATGGCTGTGTAGATGCGGTCGCCGGTGGGTGCGACGGCGTAGACGATGGGGACCAGGTGTGGGGTGCCGTTCGGGTTGATGGTGGAGAGTTGGGCGCGGGGCGCGTCGGTGAAGCGTTGAATTTCGTTGTCTATCTTCACGTTCGGTTCCTCATGCGGATTCGCTGTGGCTGCTGTGTCGGGTGATGTATTGCTCGAGGTCGGCGACGGGCATGGGTCGTCCGAGTAGGTGTCCTTGGCCGAAGGTTACGCCCATGTCGGTGCAGATTCGGAGTTGTTCGGTGGTCTCGATGCCTTCGATGACGGTGTCTTTGCCGAGGGTGGTGGTGACGTCGACGAGGGCGGTGCAGAGGGTGGTCATGGCGCGGCGTCGGTGGAGGTTGGTGCTGTCGAGGTGCTGGGTGAGGGATCTGTCGATCTTCAGGATGTCGACGGGGAGGGTGGCGAGTCGTTCGAGGGAGGAGAAGCCGGAGCCGAAGTCGTCGATCGCGATGAGGACGCCGTGGCGTTGGACGTCGCGGAGTTGGTAGTGCACGGCGTCGAGGTCGTGCAGCGTCTGCGATTCGGCGAGTTCGAGTGCGAGTCGACCGCGTTCGATGCCGTGGGTGTCGACGATGTCGATGACGTCGGTGGCCAGGGTTCCTGCGGCGAAGTGTGCGGGGCTGACGTTGACTCCGACTTGGAGCATGATCGCGCGGGATTGCCAGTCGGCGATGGTTGCCGCGACGTCGGTGAGAATCCACATGCTCAGTGGGACGATCAGGTCGTTGTCTTCGGCGAGGGGGATGAAGGCGTCGGGCATGAGGAGTCCGAGTTCGGGGTGGTTCCAGCGGACGAGGGCTTCGGCTCCGACGACTGCTCCGGTCGCGAGTTCGACGATGGGTTGGTAGACCATGGTGAGCTCGCGCTCGGTCATGGCGACACCGCGCAATCGTTCGAGGAGTTCGAGTCGCATGCGGTTGGTGTGGTGCAGCTCGTCGGTGAAGATGTGATGGCGGTTGCGTCCGGTGGCCTTGGCGGCGTGCATCGCGGCGGTGGCGTTGTGCACAAGCTGGGTGGCGCGATCGGTGCTGCCGGTGGTGGACGCGACACCGACGCTGGCGGTGAGAGTGAGTTGACGGCCGCCGAGCTCGAAGGGGGGCTCGAAGATGCTGGCGAATCCCGCGGCCATGGCTCGGGCTGCCAGGGCATGGCTGCCGTAGGCGACGATGACGAATTCGTCTCCGGTGAGTCGACCGATGGTGTCGCCGGGTCGGGTCGATGCGGTGAGCCGGTCGGCGACCATGCACAGCAGCTCGTCGCCCTGGGCCGGTCCGAGCGCGTCGTTGTATTCACGGAAGCCGTCGATGTCGACGAGGAGGACGCTGAAGTGCTGTTCGGGGCCGAGGTCGACCAGCGCGGCGGTGATGGTGGCCAGAATCTTGTCCCGGTTCGGAAGCCCGGTGAGGGCGTCGAGCGTCGGGTTGGGGTCGGCATGGCGGAGCGGCGTGTCGTGTTCTCGACTCACAGTGCCCCCTCGTAGCCGGACGGCCACCGGCGATACTAGCCGAAGAGTTTGCTTATCGCCTATAAACGGGGAACGTGCCCTTTTTAGAGGGCGTTACGCAGCCCGCCCGTCGACCCTCGCTTCTCGATGTTCCACACCGCTGCGTCGACGGTGTCGCTGAGGCCGAGCACCCACCGGGCCGCCGATCGTCCCTGGTCGAACAACGATTGAGCGACGGTGGTCAAGTGGGCCGCTGCCGCTGCCGGGGAGTCGTCCCATCCGGTCAGTGCGACGTGGCCGGGAATGTCGATACCGGCAGCCGTCGCCGCGTCGAGTGCGCCGAAGGCGAGTTCGTCGCTCATCGCGAAAATCACGTCGACGGCGTTGTCGCGCAACAACAGTCGCGCTGACCGTGTGCCCTCTGCACGCGAATTGTGGGTGGTGAACAGCGTCGGTACCGTCGACCACTCGATGCCTCGACGCATGCACGCATCGCGGTAGCCCTCGAGTCGTGCGCGGGTTACCGGCATCGAGATGTCCGACGCGTCTGCACCGTGCACGACCGTCGATTCGCGTCGCGAATCGGGTCGCAGCGCGACGATCGCGGGCCGACGGCGATTGCGCAGAGCAATGGTGCCGATCGCGTCGGCGGCGGCGCGATCGTCGATTCCGATGGAGTTCAATCCCGGATGCTCGGGTCCGCCCTGGACGCAGGTGGGTCGACCGGTGCTGACGAGGACGTCGAGGACGGGGTCGTCGACGCCGGTGGTCCAGACGACGTAGCCGTCGACCTGCGCGTCGCGAATTCTCGCAATGTCGCTGTCGCGGTGCAGGTTCGGCAGCATCACCAGGGCGGTGTCGGCGTCGAGACACGCGTCGGCGATGCCCGAGAGGAACCGTCGGGCCTGGGGATCCTCGAAGGCGTAGGTGAGTTTTTCACCGAGTACGACGCCGATGCTGTTGTGCTTTCCGCTGCGGAGCGAGCGTGCCGCACGGTTGGGACCTGCGTATCCGAGGGCCGCCGCCGCAGCGTGGACGCGGTCTCGGGTGGCAGGCGAGACGCGGTCGGGTTGGTTGTAGGTGTACGAGACGCTCATGGTGGAGACTCCCGCAGACGCCGCGACGTCGGCCATCGTCACCCGAGTGTTCACGGGGTCACCTTAGCGTGCGTCGACATGCTGTGTAACGATACACAGCATGTCGACGCCCCTTCCCAAGCTGCTGGTCCTCGGTGCAGCCGCCTTCATCTATGTCACGGCCGAAACGTTGCCCGTGGGTCTGCTTCCGGAGATCTCGGGCGATCTCGGCGTCGGCGAATCCGCTGTCGGTCTGCTGCTGACCTTCTACGCATACGGCGTCGCCGTCATGACCATGCCGTTGATCAGGTTCGTACGCGAATGGCCGCGGCGACGGGTCGTCGTCATCACCGTTGCGGCACTGGCCTTTTCGCAACTGCTCTCCGCGGTGTCCGTCGGGTACCCGATGCTCGTGCTGTCGAGGATGCTGTGCGCGGCCACCCACGGAGTCTTCTGGGCCGTGGTCGCACCCGTCGCGGCGTCGCTCGCACTTCCCGGTAAGCAAGGAAAAGCGATCGCCACGGTGTACGCCGGCACCTCGTTGGCGTTGGTCGCCGGAAATCCGATCACCGCGGCCATGGGTCAGTGGTTCGGGTGGCGCACTGCTGCAACCATTCTCGGTGTCGTCGCCGCCGCTATCGCGGTGGCGCTCTACTTCGTGCTCCCCGCACTACCGGTCACCCGAGCAGCTGTGGGCAACAAGAAATCACCGCGGGTGCTCGACGGCACCCTGGCCATTCTGTGTGGAGTCACGTTCCTGGCCGTCCTCGGCCATTTCGCCGCGTACACGTACTTCTCGCTCATCGTCGATCGCGCAATCGGCTCGGCCGGAACCACTCTGACGCTGATGTTGATGCTCTACGGCTTGTTCGGGGTCGTCGGTATCTGGGTGATCGGCAGAACGTACGACCGTTGGCCGCGGCCGTCCACCATCGCTGCTCTGGGTGCCGTAGCGGCCGCGGCGGCGATTCTGTGGTGCACCCTCAGCGCAGCACCGGGAAGCCTGGCCGTCCTCGCCGTCGGTGCGATCGCGTTGTGGGGTCTGGCCTTCACCACACTGCCGGTCTGCATCCAGTCCGCCGTGGTCAGGGCCGCCCCTGCCGACGCCGACAAGGCATCGGCGATCTACGTCGTCGCGTTCCAACTGGCCATTGCCACCGGGGCCCTGGTGGGAGGTGTCGTCGTCGACGCCAGGGGCATCGGGGCGGTGACCGCTGCGGCGACGATCCTGGTGGCTGTGGCACTCACCGTCGTAGTGGTCGCGCGCAGAGCCTTTCCGAGCTCGTATCCGTCGGTACCGGTCTCGACACCGGCGCACTGACCTCTCGGCCCTCCCGCGCGATAGGGTCAGCACGCGACGAACGAGGGAATCCGGTGCAATTCCGGAGCTGGCGCGCAACGGTGACGGGTGAGAGCTCGAAGTCCGAATGCTCGGACGTCGTGATCGAACCCCACCCGCGGCTCCGCGACACGAGCCCCAAGCAGGAAGCTCTTCGATGCGTACCTCTCTCGCCGCACTAGGCGCTGTCTCCATCCTTCTGGTCTCCGGTTGTTCGACCGCGTCGACCCCCGACGCGTCCACCGACACCTCCGGGAACTATCCCCTGACCATCGAGAACTGCGGACGCGACGTCGTCGTCGACGCACCACCGCAGCGTGCGGTGTCGTTGAACCAGAGCTCGACGGAAATACTGCTCTCGCTCGGCCTCGCAGACCGGATGGTGGGCACCGCCACCTGGACCGACCCGGTCCGCTCGAACCTCGAATCCGAGAACGCCAGGGTGCCGAGGCTCGCGGACAACAAGCCATCGCTCGAGGTCGTGTTGGATACCGAGCCCGATTTCGTGTCCGCGTCCTTCGGCGGCACACTCGGACCCGGGGGAGTCGCAGATCGGAGCAGGTTCGAGCAACTCGGCGTGCCGAATTACCTCTCGCCCACCGACTGTCAGGGCAAGACCGACGAGAGCGTCAATGCCGACGGTGCCCGCACGGAGCCGTTGGTGATCGACACCGTCTATCGGGAGATTCGTGATCTCGCGGCGGTCTTCGACGTACGAGAGCGTGGCGAGCGCCTGGTCGCCGAACTGCAGGATCGGTTCGAGAAGGCCTCCGGCTCGGTCGACGCGTCAGGTGTGTCGTTGGCCTACTGGTTTGCCGACACCGATACGCCGTACATGGCCGGTTGCTGCGGATCGTCGGGCATCATCACCGACTCCGTCGGTGCCGAGAACATCTACGCCGATACCACCGACGAATGGCCACAGGTCAATTGGGAGAGTGTGCTCGATCGCAACCCGACTGCACTGGTGCTCGCAGATCTGAGCCGACGCAGTATCGCCGGGGACGCCCTGGACAGCAAAATCGGCTTCCTGGAGTCGAACTCGGTCACGAACCGAATGCCCGCCGTCGAGAACAAGCGGTACATCGTCGTCAACGGTGCCGATCTGAACCCGTCCATTCGGACGATCGACGGTGTCGAGAAAGTTGCGGCCGCCCTGCAGGATTGGGGAATGGCGTCGCGATGAGCCGCACCGATCGCGGGGTGCTCGTCCCACTACTGCTCGCAGGATCGGCCCTGTTGGTGCTCTCGATCGGCGTCGCCGTCACCATCGGACCCGCGAACGTGTCGGTGCCCGACGTGTATCGAGTGATATCGACGCACATGGGTATCGGCAGTTCAGGAGTCAGTCGCATCCAGGACGGAATCGTCTGGGAGCTGCGCCTGCCCCGGACCTTGCTGGCCGCCGTGTGCGGCGCGGGTCTCGCGCTGTGCGGGGCGATCATGCAATCACTGCTGCGCAACCCTCTCGCCGATCCCTTCGTCCTGGGCATTTCGTCCGGTGCATCCACCGGAGCTGTACTCGTGGCGGTTCTCGGCGTCGGCGGTGGCGCATTGTCCTTGTCCACAGGGGCATTCGCCGGTGCGCTGCTCTCGTTCGTCCTGGTGATGCTGCTGGCCGCAGGAGCAGGCGGCGGAAACGACCGCGTGGTGCTGGCCGGGGTCGCCGGAACGCAGCTGTTCTCGGCACTGACGTCGTTCATCGTCATTTCCTCGGCCGACGCCGAACAGACACGCGGCGTGCTGTTCTGGCTTCTCGGATCACTGAGCGGTGCCGACTGGACGGACGTGGTGCTGTGCGGTTCCGTCGCGCTGGTGGGGATGGTGGTGTGCCTGTTCAACACCTCCGCGCTCGACGCCTTCACCTTCGGTCACGACGCGGCCGCGTCCCTCGGCGTACCGGTCAAGTGGGTGCGAATCCTGTTGCTGATCATCACCGCACTGATCACGGCCTCGCTTGTCAGCGCCGCCGGAGCCATCGGGTTCGTGGGTCTCGTTCTGCCGCACGCCGCACGTTTTCTCGTCGGCGCACGGCATCGACGACTGCTGCCGACGACGGTGGTGATCGGCGCGATCTTCATGGTGTGGGTCGACACCATCGCCCGAACGCTGTTCGCGCCGCAGGAAATACCCGTCGGAGTGGTGACCGCACTCATCGGCGTGCCGGCATTCGCGCTCATTCTGTTTCGACTCAGGAGATCCCGATGACGTTGCACGTGAACAACATTCGTTGGACACGCGGCGGGAGCCCGATTCTCGACGGCATCAGCTTCGCGCCGGAACCGGGCGAAACCATCGGGCTCATCGGCCCGAACGGATCCGGCAAATCGTCGCTACTACGAATCCTCGCCGGCATCGTGGCACCCGACAGCGGCGACGTCCTGCTCGACGGAAAGGACTTGCGCACCCAGCGTCGCCGCAGCATCGCCCGACGCGTAGCCATGGTCGACCAACACTCCGACACCGACGTCGACATCACCGTCCGCGACGTCGTACGCCTGGGCCGCATCCCCCACCACGGCATCCTCGGCGGAGACACAGCCGCCGACGACGCCGCGATCGAACAGGCACTCACCGATACCGCCATGGCGTCGAAAGCCACCCGACGCTGGCACACCCTCTCCGGCGGAGAGCGCCAACGCGCCCAGATCGCACGAGCCCTCGCTCAACAACCCACCGAACTACTGCTCGACGAGCCGACCAACCACCTCGACATCCAACACCAACTCGATATCCTCACCCTCGTCGCAGGATTACCCCTGAGCAGCTACATCGCCCTCCACGACCTCAACCTCGCCGCCATGTTCTGCAACCGCATCATCGTCCTGAACAACGGCACCATCGTGGCATCGGGAACCCCACACGAAGTGATCACCGAACACCTGGTGCGCGAGGTGTACAACGTGCACGCCAGCGTCTCGCATACCGACGACTACCCCCAGGTGACCTATCGCCGCCCCGACAGACCGCCCCCGGAGTCCACTCGATGTGACATTGACCCCCGAAAAGGCCACTAGATGTCACATTGAGTACCGGGGGAAGGGGCGAACTGGGGGGAGGGGAGACCGAATCTAGAGTTGGCGCAATTTTCGCTCGAATGCGTCGATGCGCGTGGTGTCCTCGAAGAAGTCCTCTTGCGAGATGATTTTGCCCCAACTTGTGCGGACCAGGAGCACCGTTCGGTTGCTGTACAACTCGGTGCCGTCGGTTGTGTGTGCTTGGTCGTCGAAGCGGACGAGCAGGGTCATGCGCCAGGGGGCTCCGCCGCTGTAGATTTCCGTGACCTGCCCGCGGATCCGGGCGGCGACGAAATCCTGGAAGAACTTTTCGATTGCCGGTCGTCCGCGGTGGGTGCCCGACCAGCGGCTGTCACCGTCGGCGAATTTGAGGACCGCATCTCGGTGGAACGACGAGAGCAGAGGGCGATAGTTTCCGTTGTTGAGCGCCTCGATGTCTCGCTGCAACTTCAAGGTCAGCACTCGCATCAGCAGAAGCTTGCATGCGAAGGCCGTCGAGATGCCGGCCAGAAATCTCAGTTGCATGGCTATACGTTTGCTTACCGTTCACCGACGTGTCAATCGAGTGGGACGTTTCCAGAACGAGTCTCACTCAGGTCGGTGGTGGTGCTGTTCACCATCTTTTCGAGTTCGTAGATCGGCCGATACCGTCTATGACGACTCACATCGATATCGTGTACTTCGCTTCGGCTCAGAGAGCATCACAGAGTGAAAATTCCAAGCGTAGGCATGCTCTGCAACGATGGACTGGTAAGGGGACGAACGTGAGCGCATGTCGCTTGTCGGTAGCTGTTCGGCCGAATTTCGGGGGGCCCAGATGGACTCCATAGCTGCGTTCTGGTGCCACTCAGATGACGGCGAGCCTGCTCTGATGCGGTCGAAGATGAACCAATTGCTCTCGGCGACAGGGCTTTCCCGAGCGCGGACACTGTTCGAACGTGCGTCGCTCGAGGATTTTCTGGGCGAAGAATCGGCTGCGATTCCGTTGTACGAGGCGTCGCTGTCGAGTGGGCTCGATTCCGTGCACGAGAGCAAGGCCAGAATTCAGCTCGCCAGTTCGCTGCGCAATGTCGGCCGACGCGAGGACGCGTCGCGTGTGTTGGAAGACTTCGAGTTCTCCAACGAATTCTCCTCTGCGCGAGATGCATTCATGGCTCTGATCCTGTGGGATCTGGGCGATGGTGCTGGCGCGCTGAAGGCGGCACTGCAGGCAGCGAAGCCTGCGCTCGGCACATACTGTCGCGCAATCGGAACGTATGCCGACGACCTCCGTGCCGACAGACCGAGGAACAACGACACTGACGACGGCGTTGCCGACCTTGATCGTGCCAGTTCGCTCGACGACCCCGAGGTGAAGCCATGACCAGCGGAGCATTCGATCCACACGACCTACTCGAGCACAGCCGACTCGGCGTACTCGCCACGATAAAAGCGAGCGGCCTGCCGCAACTGTCTCCGGTGACGCCGTTCTACGATCGCACCGAGCGAACAATCAAGATTTCGGTCACCGAAGGACGAGCGAAAACGGCCAACCTACGCCGAGACCCGCGCGCTGCACTCGAAGTGACCAGCGCCGACGGCAAGGCCTGGGCAACAGCCGAAGGAACCGTCACCCTCACCGGACCGGGAGCGAACCCCAACAGCCCCGAAATCGATGCGCTGGTCGACTACTACCGGGCCGCCGCCGGAGAGCACCCCAACTGGAACGAATACCGCGCCGCAATGGCCGCGGATCGCCGAGTGCTGGTGACCATCGCCGTCGACCACGTCTATGGCGAAAGCCTCACCTGATCGCCCCGGCAGTCCACTCGATGTGCCATTGACCTTCGAAAAGGCCACTGAATGTGCCATTGAGTGCACTGAGGTCGGTGCACATCTGCCTCCGTCACGTGAGTTGGTAGACGTCCAGTTCGACGGAATTCGGTAAACGTTCACCGGTGGCCACGAAGAGTGTTCCGTTCATCCAGCTGAGGGAGTCGGCGGACGTGGACAGTCGAGGAAAGGTGCGGAAGTAGATTCGGTCGGCGGGAACCTGCTCGCCGCGAGTCAGTGCGTCGATGTCCTGTTCGCTGCCGGTGCGCAGTCCGACGTTGTGGACCGAGATCCGTTCGCCTTTGTCGGTCTCGAGTGCATATCGGGCGTCGAGTTCGGTGACAGTGGCCGATCTGAGCACCTGGTGGTCGGCACCGCCGGCCAGGACGCGCCCTCGCATCACCGGCCCGTCGACGGTCCCACCGAGGATGGGTACGAGGCGCCGATGCCCGTCGCTGACCTGGCCTAGATCGATGGGCTGCCCGACCGTGACGGACAAGTGCGCGACGAACGTCAGATCGGGGCGCACGTCAGTTCGTTCGGTCCGCGAAGCCGTCGGGAAGATCGCCAGGTGCGACGGACACGATGGTCTCGTCGTCGGCTCCGACGTTCTCGAAGAGCGTGATCGTGGCGAACTCGGGGACGACATAGATGGGGTAGGTCGGTCCGGCGTCGCGGTACGCACGCATTTCGTCGAGGTGATCGTTCTGGTAGAGGACCGTCTTGGTGCCGTCCAATTCGATCCATTGCGGGAAGAAGATGGTTCCGTGCAGACGACGCTTGCATGGGATGACGTTGACGACGACCGAGGTCCCGGTGGGCTCGTTCCACGAGATCTTGTAGACGTCGTCGTCGAGCTGGACGAGATCGACTTCCTGGTCCTTGACCCAGCGCCCGCCGACCATGCCGGTGTGAATTCGGTAGTCGATCGTGGTCGCGTTCTTGACATACATCTCGTACTGCCAGCTGTTGGCGTAGGTGTAGATGAAGCGATGCCCGACGATACCGCTCAGATCTTGGCTGGGAATGGGGTTCTCGACTGTGGTCATGGTCTTCATTTTGTCACAAAACTATGTTTGCGGCAAAACTATCTGTGCGATCATCGACGCATGGACTCCACCGCAACGGAACTGGCCCGACAGCTGGGGCCCCTGCGGCGATCACTGCTCCGAGCGACGCGGGACATCGCGCAGCTGCCCGACATCGCCGACTCGCACATCGAGGTGATGCGAGCCCTCGCAACAGAACCGTCCATGAGTCCGGGACGCCTTGCCACCCGCCTCAACCTGGCCCGATCCACCGTGAGCAACCTGATCAGAGCGATGGTCGACGCCGGCCTGGTGGAAAGATCGATCACCGCCGGTGACCTTCGAGGGGCGACACTCACCGCATCGCCGAAAGCTGTGAAACTCCTCGCCGAATACGACGAGGCGAGCTCCCGAGTACTCGCGGACGCACTGGACGAACTGAGTCAACACAACCGCGAAGCCATCGCCGCAGCTCTGCCGGCCTTGGCGGAAATAACGAGCATTCTCGCCCGCCGCACGTCCTGATCCTCGGCAGTGAGCCCGCACCCACGCAGTCCACTAGATGTGCCATTGACCCCCGAAAAGGCCACCGAATGTCACATTGAGTGCCGGGACGTCGTGCTAGTGCTCCCAGTTTCGATCAGCGACGCGTGTTGATGTCGAGGACAAGCCGAGGAGTGCGCATCTGACCGACTGTCGACCGCCAGCGGTGTGCGGGATACGACAGTCGAACCACGAAGTAGTTGACGAATTCGACAACGGCGAACAGCCACACGACGAGCAGTGCGACGCCAATTCCGGCGCTCGACGGGAACCATACGACGACACCGATGAGCCCAGCCGCCAACAGTGGGACGTTTGCGACTCGACATACGCGATAGATCGCGCGAATGGCCGGTGGCATCGGGCTGAGTTCGACCCAGGATCGCGCTATCAACCAGTAGATTCCTGCCTGCACGAGGACGGCGAGCAACGGGTTGAGAGCAGACCACATGGCGAGAGAGTCCTCGCGACCGTCGAGCCACGGTTCTGCCATGGTGAGTGCAATCGCGGCAAACACCGCTGCGGCGAACAGCTCACCCAGGCCGAGCGACAGATACCGTCGCCGCAGCTCGTTCCGGCGACCACTGGACATCACGCCAGATTAGTCATGAGTTGGCACCGACACCCGCCCCCACAGTCCACTGGATGTGCCATTGACCCCCGAAAAGGCCACCAAATGTCACATTGAGTAGCCAGTGCGGGCGGGGAGTCATTGGTTGCGGGCAACCGGGATCCAGAGTTCTCCTGCTCCCGATGACCAGTCGGGGGTGTTTTCGGTGACGGTCAGTATTTCCGGGCCGGGGGTGATGTGGAAGGGGTGGGAGGGAAACCATTCGCTGAATGCGTCGGCCCAGAGTTGTTGTAGTGCTGGGGCGAGTGCGGTGTCGCTGCGTGTTTCGAAGACCGCCCATGTCGATGCGGGGACACTGAGGGAGTCCAGGTCGGCCGGTGCGGGGGCTGTGGTGGCGACGGCGAAGTAGTAGTCGAAGAGACTGCCGTCGGTTCGGTCGGGTTCGAATCCGTCGATGACGAAGAGGATGTGGGGGAGTTCGGGCAGGTCGGCGTGTCGGCGGAGTTGTTCGCCGAATCCGGTGGGCAAGGTCTGGTGAAACTGGGTCATGGCGGTGTTCTCGCCGTGGAATGTGAGGGGGATTCGCGTCGATTTGCCGATGATGTGGAATGCGGGCAATTCGGTGATGCGGTAGTCCATGGTGCTCTTTCCTTCGATGGTCAGGTGAAACGCCAGGGGCGGTCTGGAGCGGAGGGTGGTCCCTGGTTTGCGGGCGTGGGATGGTGTGACGCCGTGCATGTCTCGGAATGCGCGAGTGAATGCGTCACCGCTGTAGCCGTACTTGGTTGCGACGTCGAGCACCCCGATGCCGGCGAGAATGTCTGCTGCTGCCAACGACATTCGCCGCTGCCGGATGTACGCCGACAGTGGGATTCCGGCCAGTGCGGAGAACACGCGTCGAAAGTGATAGTCGGACGTGAGGGTGATGCGAGCAAGCTGTGCCGGGTCGATCTCGTGGTCGAGGTTGTCCTCGATGTAGTCCAGTGCTGCATTCCATCGTTCGAGCATGTGCCGGTGGCCTTTTCTTCGTTCTGGTGACAACGATAGGGAGGCGCAGGCACGGCTGGCTCGACTTTTCGAGCCCGGCTGCGTCGGGTTCAGATGGTGCGCAAGCCAACGTCGTCGTCGAGGTGGCAGCAGAGCTGGGTGCGACTCCGGCCCAGGTGGCGATGGCATGGACGCTTCATCACCCCGCCGTTGTCAGTTCACTGATCGGTGTGCGGACCGCAGAACAGTTGCAGCACAACATCGGTGCGCTCGATGTCGTCTTCGACGAGACGCAGTTGGCACGACTGCAGTCGGTCAGCGCCATCGACATGGGGTTTCCGCACGAATTCCTGGCGCGTCCGATGGTGCGTGGGGTTACGAGCGGGCGGACGTCGGTGCGCCCACGTCCGCCGCGGTCCTGGTGAGCAGTCGAATCAGGACGACGGTGATCGACGGTAGGTCAACGGATCACCGTTGTGCACGACCGTGAAACGTGCCTTCTCCAGCACTCTTTGCGACGCGGCATTGCCGCGTGCGACTGTCGCAACCATTGCGAGGTTGCCCACGGTCTCGCGGACCTGGCCCAGCATTCGTCCTGCGCAGCCGCGTCCCCAGTGCTCTGGATGTACCCAGTAGCCCACCTCGACATGATCGGCTCGACGGATGAGGCTCAACAGTCCGACCGGTACCGCATCCTCGATTCCGATCGACCACATCGGCAGGTCGGGTGTATCGAGGTCCGTCGTCGCCAGTGCACGGCTGAATCGACGGTCGAAATAAGTTCTTGTCCAGGGCTTTCCGTCGCCCACCCACCGCATGACGGCGGCGTCCGACGCCATCGAGTACAGGAATTCGGCGTCCGTGGCGGCTGCCGGCCGTAGTCGGGTCGGCGTCACAACCGCCGACCATCGATCGGTCGAGGGTCGGCGAACCGCAGTACGATGCACATGACCTTCAAACGATAGAGGCATCCGGATCCGACCGCCACCGAATACCCAAGGGAGCCCGATGAACCTGGCCGATTACGACGTCCTGAGCTTCGATTGCTACGGAACGCTGATCGATTGGGAGTCGGGGATCGGCGACGTGCTCGGCGCATGGGCTGCGGATGCAGGATCGCCGATGTCCAAGGACCAATTACTCGCCGGCTATGCCCCCAACGAGGCTCAGGCGCAGCAGGATTCACCGGCAATGCTCTATCCCGACATCCTGGCCGACGCATTCGGACGAACAGGCGACGCGCTGGGTATCCCGGTCACCGCGGAATGGGCGGGCAGACTCGCCGGCTCCGTTCCGGACTGGCCGGCCTTTCCGGACTCGGCGGAGGCACTGGCATCCCTTGCCGAGCACTACAAGCTGGTGATTCTGTCCAACGTGCACCGTGAGGGTTTTGCCGGCAGCAACCGTCGGCTCGGCGTCGAATTCGACGCCATCGTCACAGCCGAGGATGTCCACACATACAAGCCGGCGGACAACCATTTCGATGCGCTCGACGCGATCCTCGACGACTTCGAGGTGCCCAAGTCACGTCTGCTGCACGTGGCACAGAGCCTGTTCCACGATCACGTCCCGGCGCAGCGGCACGGCCTTGCCTCGGTGTGGATCGATCGCAGACACGATCGGCCCGGGTGGGGCGCAACACCGGAGCCGAACGGCGACTACGGATTTGCGATGCGGTTCCCGAGCATGGCGGAGTTCGCCGACGCAGCTCGTGGGGCGCATGACGAGGTGTAATTTGTGCGCCCTGGTCGGGCTGTGCATCGGATCGATCGGCTCGCTCGGATACTTGTTGTGGGAGAACAGGCCGCGACGCATCAACTATGTATTCGTTGCCGACAATCCAAGCTACATTGAATCGTTGTGGCTTACGTACACAACGGCATTCATCATCCTCGGCTTACCCATCCTCGGCTTACCCATCCTCGGCGCTGTGCTCGGTCTGACTGTCGGGGTTCTGCTCACGAGAAGGCGACCCTGACGCTGTCGGCTACGAGCGACTGCCCTACCAGTGCCAGGCGGCACCGCCGACGTTCTCGATGGTTCGTTGCAGGACGCGGATGGTGGTCGCGAAGTCGTCCTGACTGATTCCCTGCATGCGTTCGTCCTGCAGCATCCGTTGAATGTCCTCGGCGCGGGCGAATAGCTGCCGGCCCTCCGGTGTGAACTTCAGGCGCGAATGGGATTCGGTGATCAACCCCTTCTCGGTAGCGGAGTCGATTGCGTCGACGATCGCTTCGGGCGTGTCGTTGTGTCCGATCGTGTCGATAGTTCTCGCTCGATCGGCACCAGCGGGATGCAGTGAGATCTGATGCAGGAGCAACTATTCGGCGTGGGTGATGCCGACGCCGCGGAGCGCTCCGCGCGTTCGAGTGCGGACCGCTTCTCCGGCGCGGACGGTCCAGAAGCCGATGGGTTGGTTCTCGGGTCGTTGCATAGCGCGCTGTGTCGTCATGCATCGAACGTAGAACCTCAACAATGCTCGAGGTCAAGAGACCGACTGACCGGTAGAGTCTCGCGCGTGGACAGCCCATCCGGCAGAGCACTCGTCGCAGTGTTCGCGGGCGTCGGCGCGGCCATAGGCGCTGGGGCCGCAGTGGTGTGGCACGTTGCGATCACCGAACCGCCGGACACTCCTGGGACGGCACATCTGCGACCGAGCTGGTTCCCCGTGTCGCTGTATCTGGTTGCCGCCGGGGTGGCTCTGGCTCTGGTGGTGGCGTGGTTTCTCGTCGATTCCGGAATGCGCATCGTCAGAGACCGTCAGTACAGTTCGGCGCACCTGTTCACGTTGCTGATCGTGGTCGGCGCGGCGCTGGGAGCGGGCAGCGCCTTCGCCTGGACCCACTGGCCGCCGCAGCGGTCGGAACAGACTGTCGTTCCTGCATCGGTGTGGTCCCGATCCATCGTCATCTACGGTGGCACCAACGAAATACCGCAGTCGCCGTTCGGGATCGCAACCGGAGGTCTGTCCGGCATGAGTATTCAGGACGACGAGGGTTACGTCGGGAATCTCTACAGTTCTGACGCTCCTGTCGACGAAGCGTCATCGTCGACCTTCACCCCGATCATCGGCAGTCCGTGGACCGTGTTTCCCATCGGTGGTGCTGTGCTGGCCGCGGTGGCGGCATGGACGTTGTCGCTGAGGGATTTTCGGTTGACTGCGGTGTCGCGATCGGACCTGGATGCGCTCTAGCGAGCCCTACTCGTCCGTGCGCAGTTCGTCGACCAACGTGAACAAGCGCTCCAGGTAGTCGCTGTGAAAGACCTCCGTGGCGCGGATCTTGGCGTTTCCGTCGAGGCCGAACTGGAGGTTGACGAGTTCGACCCCGATGGCGACGCGTCGAGCATCGAGGGCCTCGAGTTCGGCGGCGAGAGCGTCGACCTTGGCCAGCGGAGACAGTTCGTCGGTCATATCGGAATCGTAGAGGTCAGCCGACGGCTGCGAGGAATTCGCTGTAGAACAATCCGAGCCCCAGCGCCGACGCGATGGCCGCGAACAGCCACAGTCGGATGATGACCGTTGTTTCCGCCCAGCCGCCCAGCTCGAAGTGATGGTGGATCGGTGCCATCCGGAACGGCCGCTTGCCGGTGGACTTGAAGGACGCGACCTGGATGACCACCGACGCGCTCTCGGCGACGAAGAGGGCTCCGAAGACAACCGCGATCAGCTCGGTCTTGCTGACGACCGACAGGCCGGCGAGCAGACCACCGAGTGCCAGGGAGCCGGTGTCGCCCATGAAGATCTTGGCCGGTGCTGCGTTCCACCACAGGAATCCGATGCATGCTCCCGCGGCCGCCGCGCACACGACAGCGAGGTCGAGGGGATCACGCACCTGGTAGCACCCGGCCACCGAATTGGTTGCGCACGATTGCCGGTACTGCCAGAACGTCATCACCGTGTAGGCACCGAGGACGAGGGTCATCGAGCCCGCCGCCAAACCGTCGAGCCCGTCGGTGAGGTTGACGGCATTGGACCAGGCAACGACGAGAAACACACAGAACAGCACGAAGACGATCGGGGCCATCGTGAAGAAGGTCGATTGCCGCACCAGTGACAGTTCGACGTTGCCCGGCGTCAGCCCGTTGCCGTTGCGAAACTGCAGTGCCAGGACCGCGAAGATCACCGCGGCACTGATCTGCCCGACGTATTTTCCGGTGGCTTTGAGGCCGAGGCTTCGTTTCATGCGGAGCTTGATGTAGTCGTCGAGGAAGCCGACGATGCCGAGGGCGGTCGCGAGACCGAGGATCAACAGCGCCGATGCCGACGGCCCGTCGCCTCCCATCGCCACGAGGTGGGAACCGAGGTAACCGGCCCACAGACCCACGATGATGGCGACGCCGCCCATCGTCGGCGTTCCTCGCTTGGCTTGGTGGCTCGCCGGGCCTTCGACGCGAATCTCCTGGCCGAAGCCCTGCCGGGTGAACAGCGCGATGAGAAATGGCGTCAACAGAATCGAGACCGCCAATGCGATTCCACCGGCGACGAGAATGTTGATCATGCGTTGAAGCCCACTCTTCCTCTGTGCTGCGGTTGCCCACCGGGTGCTACCGAGCACCGCGGGATACTGTGCCAAACGAATCGGCAAAAGTCGCATTGCGTGACGAAGGTGTTACTCACAGTTGATACGTACCGGGAGACACACCGACCAGTTCGGTGAACTCGCGGGTGAAATGCGCCTGGTCGAACCAGCCGTACCGCGCGGCCAGTTCCGCCAGCGACCCGCTGTATCCGTTGTCGAGTTCACTGAGGGCGTCGTGAATCCGATATCGGCCCAGAACCCACTTGGGAGTCGCACCGACATAACGCTCGAACAACCGCTGTAGCCGACGAGTCCCGATGCCACATCTGTCCTCCACCTGGCCGACGCGTATCAGCGTCCGATCACCGAGCATCGTGCCGATGACTTTCAAGACGCTCTCGTACTCCGGCTCGACATCGTGGGCGTAGGGCTCGAGAACCGCGTCGACGACGGTTCGGCAGTGGTCGGCGTCGTGTTGTGCGTCCAGTTGCGTCAACGCGGCGACGGTCTCTGATCGGAAGGGGGTGGGCGGAGCTACTGGAACGTCGCGCAGAGTTCGGGCCACGGTGCCGGTGAAGCTCGCGTAACCGCCGGGTCGGAACTTGACGCCGAACACCCACCCGGACTCGGCGAGTTCGACGTCGAACCGGTGGGTCAGCACTCCGGTCACGACCACCGGCTCGGTGACGCTGGCGCGGGTCCAGCCGTGCTCGACGCTGAGCGTGCATGCCGGGTGGGGCAGGGTCGAGCTGCGATACGAGGTGCCCGACGGCAGATCCCACCGAAGTTGCCAGTAGTTCTCGACCCACGGTTCCAACGACGCCGCACACGGCAGCCGGACCAGGTCGACGTACTGCGCCAGCTGATCCGGTCGCAGGACGCCGGCGTGGGTGGCTGTCGCATTTCTCCTATCCGGCACGGGCGTCAGTGTAGGAGTCTGATCCGACACCTTCGAGAAACAATCGACGCTGCCGAGGAGAAACACCATGAACGACGCACCCGTGGCAACCCTGAAGATGGTCACGCTGGACTGCGGAGATCCCGAGGCCAGCGCGACGTTCTGGTCTGCGCTGCTCGGCTGGACCGTCGTCCACGCGGAGAAGGATTACGCGATGCTGCAGGGGCCCTCCAGCGCGCTCGGATTCGGCCGCGTGGAGAATTATCAGCGGCCGGAGTGGCCGAACACTCAGGACAGCAAGCAGTTTCACTTCGATCTTGCGGTCGACGATCTGGACGCGGCCACGGAAGCAGCAGTGCAGTTGGGTGCAATTGTGCCCGACGAGCAACCGGGTGAGACCTGGCGTGTGCTGCTCGACCCGGCCGGGCATCCCTTCTGCCTGACAAATGCCGCGAACTGGGGCTGACGCGGCTAGCCTTGTCGGCGTGAAACCACGTCTGGCAGGAATCGAAATCGTCGTCGACGATATGGCAGTTGCGTTGGCGTTCTACCGCGTTCTGGGACTGGACATTCCGGCGGACGCAGATGCCGAGCAACACGTGGAGGTCGACCTCGGTGGGGTTCGGTTGTTGTTCGACCTACCCTCGACGATCACCTCGTTCGATCCGACGTGGACCGAGCCCAGCGGAGGCCACCGCGTCGCGCTGGCATTCGACTGCGGCACGGCTGCCGGCGTCGATGCCGCGTGGGCGGCGGTGACCGACGCGGGGTACACGGGGCACCTGCAGCCGTGGGATGCGTTCTGGGGGCAGCGTTATGCCGTCGTGCACGATCCCGACGGCACCACCGTCGATCTGTACGCGAACCTCTGAGGCTTCAGCTCACCGGAGCGATGATCTGAATCAGGTTGCCGCAGGTGTCGTCGAACACGGCGGTGACCACCGGGCCCATCTCGGTCGGCTCCTGAGTGAACCTGACACCCAGTCCGACGAGCCGATCATGTTCGGCTGCAACGTCTTCGACGGCGAATTGGGTGAACGGGATGCCGTCGGTGAACAGTGCCGTCTTGAACGGTCCGGTTGCCGGATGGCCACTGGGCTCGAGCAGCAACTCGGTGCCCTCCGGCTCCTGAGGAGATACGACGGTGAGCCAGCGATCGGTTCCGCCCATGGGAATGTCGTGCTTGACCACGAACCCCAGCACGTCGGTGTAGAACGTCAGTGCCTTGTCTTGATCGCCGACGAACACACTGGTGATGTTGATTCTCATTGCGGCCCCTCGCCTGTGGGCCCGCCGGCCAGTTCGACGGCGACGTCGAGGTGGCCGAGATGGCGGGCATATTCCTGCAGTACATGAAAGCAGATCCAGATCAGCGTGGGCTGTTCTTCGGTGAATCGTCCGCCGAGGGCTGCCACGTCGTCCATGCGATGAGATCGCAGCACCTGCTCGGTCAGTCGAGCGCCGTCGTCGAGGCGCGCGAGCAATGCCGCCGCCGGCACGTCGGTCGGCACATGCCAGGATCCGTCCTTTTTGTCCCCCCACGGATCGTCGACGGTGCGCCCGAGAAACCCCCAGACGAACCAGCGCTGCTCCATGTACACAAGATGGATGAGCATCTCGAGGGGAGTCCACTGCGACGGCACAGCCGACGTGGCCAGCGAGTCGCCGCTCGACGCGGTGATCCGCCGGGCGAGCTCACCGCGGTAGAAGCGCAGGTACTCGACGAACAGGTCGGCGGGATCGGACAAGGAGGAATCGGGCTCCGGGAACGTCGTCAGCTGTGCCATGGGTCCTTGGTATCGGGTGGTGGGCTGCGTGTCCATTCTGTGCATCCGAAATCGGGATGAGGGCCGCGATCGAAAATTGTGGACACTCAGCTCACTGCTCGCGTTCCGTCGGCGGTTGGATCAGCCGAACAGCAGCAGTGCGGCCAGGGTGAGCATCATGATTCCGATACCGAGATCGAGGACCCGCCACGCCATCGGCCGCGCGAACAGCGGGCTGAGCACGCGCGATCCGTATCCGAGAGCGGTGAACCAGAGCACGCTGCCGAGCACGGCACCGAGGGCGAACCACCACCGAAGCTCGCCCGGCTGCCGGTTACCGATGGACCCGAGAAACACAACGGTGTCGAGGTAGACGTGGGGGTTGAGCCACGTCAACGCGAGACACGTTGCGACAGCGGCGATCAGCGAGCCCCCGCCACCGGCGTCGGTGATCATTGCCGCAGGGGTGCGGGCGCGGTTCAACGCCATCACGCCGTAGACGAAGAGAAACAGCGCCCCGAGCACGGTGACGACGCGCAGCGCGAGCGGAAACCGGTCCACGAGGACACCGATGCCCGCCACCCCGGCGACGATCAGCACGGCGTCGGACAGCGCGCACACCGCAACCACCGGGAGCACATGCGTGCGTTGCACGCCCTTGCGCAGGACGAAGGCGTTCTGCGCACCGATGGCGACGATGAGGGACAGGCCGACTCCCAATCCGGTCAGAGTCGACTGTGCTGCGGCAAGCGAGGTCATGCTGTTCACGCTAGGAGTCTGCTGGCATTAGAGCCAGCGAATGTTTATCAGCATCGGTAAGTGTAGCTTCATATTATGGAGATCGAGCAGCTCAGAGCGCTGAAGGCAGTGGTCGACGGTGGAACTTTCGAGGCTGCCGCACGTGCATTGCACGTGACCCCCTCTGCGGTGAGCCAGAGAATCAAGTCTCTGGAAGCGTCGCTCGGGCGCACTCTCGTACAGCGAACGAAACCGGTGGTGGCTACCCAATCGGGGGCGGCGGTACTGCGTCTGGCTCGTCAGATCGATACGCTGACGGATCAGACGAGAGCCGAGCTCAACGACGACGGCGTCTCGGCCCCCATTTCGATTGCCGTCAACGCCGATTCGATGGCGACGTGGGTGCTGCCTGCGCTCGCACCACTCGCCGGTACGACGACCTTCGATCTGCACCGCCAGGACCAGGATCGCACGGCCCAGCTGTTGCACGACGGAATCGTCTCTGCCGCAATCACATCGGTATCCGAACCGGTCCGCGGATGTACCGTCCGATCCCTCGGCGCCATGCGCTACCGGCCGTCGGCCACCGAGAACTTCATCGAGCGATGGTTCGGTGCCGGTGCGACGACAGAGGCACTGGGCACCGCACCGGTCGTGGTGTTCGATGCCGACGACCGATTGCAGGACAACTACTTACGGCACCGAGTCGTCGATTCGCACGCTCCACCTCGCCATCTTGTTCCGGCGTCATCGGACTACGCGCGGGCGGTGGAACTCGGTTTCGGCTGGGGAATGATCCCGGACCTACAGAACTGTGAATCGCTGACGTGCTTCGACACCGACGGCATCGAAGACGTCCAGCTGTACTGGCAGCAGTGGTCGCTGTCCTCGCCTGCACTGCAACGAGCAGCCGACGCCGTGGCAGCTGCCGCAGCGACCCTGCTGCGGTAAGTCAGGCCGGACTGTCGTTCGGGACGATATCGGGCCGCCCATCGCCGACGGGATCGAGAATTGCTGCCGCGCGGGCACCCCACCGCGGGCGAATCGATGAGCGTTGGGCGGAACGATATTCGCTGTACCTCACCGCGTTCCGTTGCTAGCTTTTGCCGATGACCATTCGCTACCACGTGACCTCGGTACTCAACCGTGAGTCGATTCGACGGCACGGACTCGACTGGCGTCGAATGGGTGCCGCTCGCGGTATCGCCGGTAGCTATCAGCCCGAGCAGGAAGGTTGCTTTCTGGCAGCCGATGCGTGGGAACGTGATTGGTTCGTGGGCATGAACAACACCGGTGGACCGGTCGATGTCTGGGAAGTCAGTGGCGTCGAAGACGGTGATCTCGTGCAGTCGCCGGAGAACTTCTACTTCCGTCCCGGTGTCATTCCGACGTCACAGATTCGGTTGTTGCAGAAAGACATCGAGCCCGAGCGCTAGAGCCGAGTCAACACCCGATCGATCGACTCGATTGCCTGTGTCAGTTCGGCTTCGGTGACCGTCAGTGCCGGGCGGAATCGCACTGCCGCGTCGCCGCAGCCGAGCGCCAGTACATGTTCCTCGGTACGCAACAGGTTGATCACTCGGTCGCGGGTCGTGGCGTCGGGCAGGGAGAAGGCGCACATCAGTCCGCGTCCACGAACCTCGGAGATCATCGCATGTCGAGTTGCCAACTCCTGCAACTGCTTCAACAGTACTGCTCCGAGTTGGCCGGCTCGTTCGATGAGGTCTTCGGCTTCGACGACCTCCAGTATTCGACGCGATCGCACCATGTCGGTGAGGCTGCCACCCCACGTCGAGTTGATTCTGGAGCTGACCGCGAATACGTGGTCGTCGATGTCGTCGACGCGACCGCCCGCCATCACTCCGCAGACCTGGACCTTCTTGCCGAAGGCGACCACGTCCGGGACGACGTCGAGCTGCTGGAAAGCCCATGCGGTGCCGGTCATTCCGGCCCCGGTCTGCACCTCGTCCATGACGAACAACGCGTCGAACTCGTGGCAGAGTGCGCGCAGTTTCTGCAGGAAGCGGGGCCGGAAATGGTGATCCCCACCCTCGCCTTGGATGGGTTCGATGATGGCGCAGGCGATGTCGTGCGGATTGGATTCGAAGGCCAGCCGCGCGGCCGCCAACGATGCGTCTTCGAGCTCGTCCATGTTCGCGTCGGATCTGATGTATGGGGAAGGGATTCGGGGCCAGTCGAATTTCGGGAAGCGCGCGACCTTGTTCGGGTCGGTGTTGGTGAGGGACATCGTGTAGCCGGTGCGCCCGTGGAACGCGTGCTCGAAGTGCATCACCTGCGAGCCCAGGGATGGATCGATGCCCTTGCGCTCGTTCCACCGGGACTTCCAGTCGAATGCCACCTTCAATGCGTTCTCCACCGCCAATGCACCGCCCTCGACGAAGAACAGGTGCGGTAGCCGCGGATCACCCAACACCCGGGCGAACGTGTCGACGAAGCGTGCCATCGGCACGGTGTAGATGTCGGAGTTGCTGGGCTTGTTCATCGCCGCCTGCATCAGATCGGCCCGGAAATCCGGATCGTCGGTCAGGGCGAGGTGGTTCATACCCAGGGCATTGGACGCGAAGAAGGTGAACAGATCCAGGTAGCGGGTGCCGTCTCGGGCGTCGACCAAGGTGGACCCGGTGGAGGCATCGAGATCCAGGACCAGCTCGAAACCGTCGGCCAGTAAGTGTTCACCGATCACCTCGCGGGCGGTCGAGGCGTCGATGGGCACTCCGGTTCGCTGTAATACTTGCGTCATGACCACGAACATACGCGTTAAAATTCCGTAAGCAAGACCATAAGACAGGAAATTATGCGGTTGTGACCCCCATCGGTAGGGTCATATTCAACGGTTCGGTTCTCTCCACGGAAGGTGTACGCGCATGTCTGCATCCATCACCCACGACGAGCTGAGTGTGCGTACGCGCGCCATTCTCGACCGGCTGGGTGCGACGATCGCGCTCGACGTGCCTGCCGGTCCCGACGCGATCACCGCGAGATCGCCGATCACCGGCGGAAATCTGGCGTCGCTGGCATCGGCCTCGGCCGCAGACGTCGACGGTGTCATCGCGGACGCAGCTGCAGCGTTCGTCTCGTGGTCGCAGGTGCCGGCACCGGCACGCGGTCAGGTGATCCGGGAGCTCGGGGAACTGCTGCGTACGTACAAGGAGGACCTCGGCGCGTTGGTCTCCATCGAGGCCGGAAAGATCGTGTCCGAGGGGCTCGGTGAAGTGCAGGAGATGATCGACATCTGTGACTTCGCCGTCGGCCTCTCACGCCAGCTGTACGGCAACACCATCGCCACCGAGCGGCCCGGGCATCGCATGATGGAGCAGTGGCATCCACTAGGTGTCGTCGGCGTCATCACGGCGTTCAATTTCCCTGTCGCGGTGTGGAGTTGGAACACGGCGTTGGCGTTGGTGGCGGGCGACACCGTCATCTGGAAGCCGTCGGAGAAGACCCCGCTGACTGCCGTCGGCGTGCAGGCTCTGTTCGAGCGCGCTGCTGCCGCTGCAGGCGTGGATCCCAAGATCGCTCAACTGGTGATCGGAGACCGAGCGTCCGGCGAAGCGCTGGTGGATGATTCGCGTGTTGCTCTGGTGTCGGCAACCGGTTCGACCAGAATGGGCCGGGCTGTTGCGCCGCGGGTTGCGCAGCGATTCGGGCGCGTGCTGCTCGAACTCGGCGGCAACAACGCGGCGATCGTGACGCCGTCGGCAGACCTCGATCTCACGACGCGCGGGCTGGTGTTCTCGGCTGCGGGTACGGCCGGCCAGCGATGCACCTCGCTCCGACGCGTCATCGCGCATTCCTCGGTTGCGGACGAACTGGTGGCCAAGTTGGTCGCGGCGTACGAGACGCTGTCCATCGGATCCCCCTTGGAGAGTGACACTTTGGTGGGTCCGCTCATCGACGCGGGCGCGTTCGTCGGCTATCAGAAAGCGCTCGAGGCTGCGGAGTCCGACGGTGGAAGGGTGATGGTCGGCGGTGAGCGCGTGAATGTCGTCGACGAGTATTCGTACTACGTGCAGCCCGCGATCGTGACGATGCCCGCCCAGACCGACATCGTCAGGCACGAGACGTTCGCGCCCATCCTGTACGTGCTCACCTACGACACCCTCGACGAGGCCATCGCCCTGCACAACGATGTGCCACAGGGGCTTTCGTCGTCGATATTCACCACCGACCTGCGTGAAGCAGAACGTTTTCTGTCGGCTGCTGGATCGGACTGCGGTATCGCGAACGTCAACATCGGTCCCTCGGGCGCCGAGATCGGCGGTGCTTTCGGTGGTGAGAAGGAAACCGGTGGCGGACGCGAATCAGGTTCGGACGCATGGAAGGCCTACATGCGCCGGGCGACGAACACGGTCAACTATTCCAACGAACTGCCCCTGGCGCAGGGAGTGAAATTCGGCTGACGGCATGATCGGCAGTATGAAAGTACTGTCGATGCTCCTGGCCGGTTTCGTTCTCGGCTATGCCACCAGTGACATCGGCCCCGTGGACTCGCTGGTGTACAGCACTGCCGTCTTCGGGTCGTTCTGGGCAATCGTCAACGGGCTCACAGTTGTTGCCGTCGCTGCCTGTGGGACGGCGGTCGCCGCGGCCCGGTCCAGTGCACCAACTGCGACCATTGTGGCGATGGCAGCGCTGCTCGTCGTGGTGTTCCAGACCGTCGGAATGGTGCCCGGGATGCTCGGGCACTGGGCCGCTGCCGTGGGCACCGGTGTGCTGCTGGGTGCGGCCGCGGTTTTGTCGGGACACCACCGTGGTGCACAGGCCGCCCTGGGTGTCTCGGTTGTGGGCGCCGGGCTGCTGGGCTATTGGCTCGATGCGCTGTTGCAGGCGAACGACGGTCCCGTCTTCGTCTGGGATGTGGTCGGTGCCGAGGACGATGTGGCTCCCGAGCGCGCGATCGTCATGGTGATCGCTGCAGTGGGCGCGGCAGTCACGTTGTTCCTGGCACGCCGCCACGAGGTGGTGCAGCCACCCGAGACCCCGCGGATTCTGCTCGTCGGCCTGTCGCTGCCCGTCGTGGCAAGCGTCCTGAGCTGGATTGCGGCAGATGCCGATACGCGGAGCGTCGAGTGGCTGGGGGCTCTCGTGGGTATGACGGCTGCTGCGCTGCTGGCGTCGTTCCTACTTCCTGGCCGGAACGGACGTCTGCTGCTGGTGCTGTTCGCAGTATCGGCGACGGCCCTGGGCACCTCCGGCTTCGCCGCGGGAGATGCCGTTCGGTTGTGTGCGAGCGCCGCACTGTTGATCGTGGGAGCCGGAATCGGTTACCGGTGGCCGCAGCTGTACATCGGGCTGGGCGGCCTGTTCGTCGTCGCTGCTACGAGCCTGACGGAGAACTACGTCGAGATGCCGATGGTCTCGCAGTTCGCTCTGCCGCTCGTGGCGGCCTATGTTCTGGTCTCCGCACTGGCGACGTCCCCCGGATCTCTGGCGATCTCACTGCCGGCGCTGTTCGTCATGGCGCTGCCCGTGACAGTGGTGTCCGCCGGCTACACACCGTCGTTGTCCATGGATGAATCGATCATCTCACGCACAAGCGAGCCCGACCACCTGGTGCTGTCGGTGGCCGGGCTCGTGGTTCTTGCTGTGGTGACGGGTGCCGCTGTTCTGCTGGCGCGACGCTCACCCGTCGTGCGTGGAAACTCGTAGTGGGCTACGCGTTTCCACTCACCTACGGGGTCGGCGCGACAGTCGTCGTCGGAGCTGCGGCCTCGGGGGTGACCGGGGTGTCCGTGGCGGGCGCGGTGACGCATACCCGCGGTGCGCCCTCGACGGGTGCCTCACCCTCGGCTGCAGTCGTGCAAGCCGGTTCTGCAGGCTCGGCAGCGGGAGCCGGTGCCGGTGCGGGTGCCGGCACCTCGGCCGCGGGGCCGGGAGCAGGCGCAACGGGGGCGGCCGGGGCAGCGGGGCTGGTGGTGACCGGTGCCGTCGTGGTTGCGGTCGGAGTTGCCGTTGCCGAGGTGGTGGTCTCGGGTGTGGCGGCGATGGCCTGAATTGCTGCGCGGCCTGCCTTCTCCTGTACTTCCTGGGTCTTCACCGGCTCGCCTCGGTTGGCCTGCTCGGCCAGCTGGGTCAGCCAGGCTGCGGCGTACTGGACCGACGTCAGTGGCTTGCCGTTGGCTGCGTCGGCGTCGCGCCAGTAGTCGAAGTGGTGTCCCGTGCCGGGTCCGAGGGTGAGGCCGTAGGGATCGTTCATGACGACCGGGATCGTGTTCTGGTTGGACGAGATGAATCCGGTGATTTCGCGGAAGATCTTCTGCGGCAGGTACACCAGGTCGACCATCTGGCCGGTCTCGATCGGTTCTTCACCGTCGACCTTGGCCGAGACGGGGGTCGTTGCGGTGCCGGGCTTGTAATTGGGCTCGGACACCTTGATCAGCACGTCGAGGAACGTCTCGTCGCTCTGCATCCAGTTGGGTTGCGACGCAATGTCGTTGAACGCATTGATTGCGATGCGGCCCATGGCCAAAGCCAGATCGGCTCCGGTGGCCGGAGTGAGCTGCTCGTTCTGCAGCGCGTCGGCATTGACCTGTCGACCGACGTTGGCGGCCAAGTGGATCAGCGACGTGTTCTTCGGCAGAGCGCAGGTGAGGTCACCGTCGGAGCAGAAGGACGCGACGCGTCCGTCGAGTGCGCCGAAGCTGCCCGAGGTTCCGGGCAACGCGCCCTGACCGGGGATGGCGGTGTTGCCGTTCTGGTACTTGGTGCCGAAACCGTCCGGGTTGCTGAACGGGTTCTCGGCACCGGGGAACGGACCCTCGCCGGCGACGCGGCCGGCGTCGGCGAGAATGACGACCCCGACGACCTGGGAGGGGTCGATGATGCCGTACTTGCCATCCTCGGGAACTGCCTGGTTGCCGATCTCCATGGCGGTGCGGCGAGCCACGTCTGCACCTTCGCTGTAGCCGACGATGGCGAAGCGAGTGTTGGGGCAGGACGCGGTGATTTCTTTCATGATGGTCTGCGAATTGGTGACGCCCGTCTGCACAGCGTTCTCGTAGCTCGCGAGGTCCGCCGGGTACTCCACGTAGACCGCCGCGTAGGAATCGGCGTCTACCTTGCCGATCGGTGCCCGCACCGCCTGATCGATCCAGTCACTGGTGTAGTCGCCGGACATCGCTGCAGGCAGCCGCGTGCCGTCGGGCTTGGTCAGCCATTTGACGCCTTCGCGGGGTGTGTCGCTGCGGCCGCCGATGGCAATGCTGACCATGTCGTAGCAGGTCGATGTCGACACCAGCTCGACCGAGGCCTCGACACTCGTTTCCGATGCGGACCAGGGTGCTGCTACCAGCACTCCGGCACCGAGTGCGCCGATCGCAAACGCGCTGAGCGCGATGCGCACACGCTTCGACTTGCCACCATTCATGTTTTCGATCCCCATCATCCACGCCCGAACCGATCCCGACTGCAGTTGCCAGTGGGTTACCCGGCATTTCGTCGCTCGGATGGTTCGCGTTACAAAACGCTTCGTTTACCGTCGTGGACATGACTTTTCACGCTCGAATGACACCGATGGAATTAACCCTGACCGACGGGTCGACGTGCGTCGTGCGTGAGGCGGTGGCGTCGGACCTCGAGTCGATCGTGGCGCTGCTGGCGGACGACCAGATGGGCGCGACGCGCGAATCCGTCTACGACATGGACGGACATCGAACCGCTTTCGAGGACATTTCCTCTGATCCACGGAACGTGCTGGTTGTCGTCGTGCACGGTGACGAGGTGGTGGGAACTCTGCAGTCGACGGTCATTCCGGGGCTGGCGCGAGGTGGTGCGTTGCGCGCTCAGATCGGAGCCGTACGGGTGGCCGCTACCTGGCGCAGCCGCGGACTCGGTGGCGCGTTGATCGAGTGGGCGATCGAGGAGGCCACGCGGCGAGGGTGCGCTCTGGTGCAGCTCACGTCCGACTCGCGTCGAGTGGATGCCCACCGGTTCTACACCCGTCTGGGCTTCACTGCCTCGCACGTCGGCTTCAAGAAGGCGATCGGCACTACCCACTAGATACCCTGGGGGGGTAGGGTAGGCATGTGAACTTCACGCGACAGGAACTCGGCACCCCGACCAAGCTCGTCGGATTCGTCGTCGGCATAGCCCTCGTCTTCTTTCTTGCCCTGTTCGTCGGCCATACGATCGGACCCGACGCGTCGCCCAGCGAACCGACGCATTCCGACCACGAGTCGCACGACGGAACATCTGCGCTCCATCCGGACTTCCAGCATCGGGGTGTCGTCCGCACGGCCACATTCGTCATCGAGGCAGAGGGGAATCAGGGATGAGTACGGAAACCGAACTGATTCTGGGCGGCATGACCTGTGCGTCGTGCGCCAACCGCATCGAACGCAAGCTCAACAAGCTCGACGGGGTATCGGCGACGGTCAACTACGCCACCGAAAAGGCGCGCGTCACCAGTGACGGCGTCGCCACCGAGGCCCTGATCGCCGCTGTCGAAGCCGCCGGTTACACCGCGAGCCTTCCGGTGACCGAGCCGGTCGACGCCGAGACACCGGTCGATCCGTTGAAGCAGCGTCTGATCGTTTCGGCGGTGCTCAGCGTGCCCGTCATCGCGATGGCCATGATTCCGGCACTCCAGTTCACCAACTGGCAGTGGCTGTCGTTGACTCTCGCCGCGCCGGTCGTCGTCTGGGGAGCGCTGCCGTTCCACCGGGCCGCGTGGACCAACCTGAAGCACGGGACGTCGACGATGGACACCCTCGTGAGCATGGGAACCCTTGCTGCACTCGGCTGGTCGCTGTATGCGCTGTTCTTCGGTACGGCCGGCGAGCCCGGCATGACGCATCCGTTCGAGTTCACGATCGCGCGGATGGACGGGGCGAGCAATATCTATCTCGAGGCAGCTGCGGGTGTCACCACCTTCATCCTGGCCGGCAGGTGGTTCGAGAGCAGGTCCAAGAGACAGGCCGGTGCGGCGTTGCGCGCACTGATGGACCTCGGTGCCAAGACCGTCGCTGTGGTGAAAGACGGTGAGGAAGAGCAGATTCCGATCGATCAGCTCGCCGTCGGCGATCTGTTCGTCGTCCGTCCGGGTGAGAAGATCGCCACGGACGGAACCGTCGAGAGTGGATCCTCTGCCGTCGATCGGTCGATGCTGACGGGCGAGTCGGTGCCGGTCGAGGTCCGGGCCGGCGACGCGGTGACCGGAGCGACGGTGAACGTCGGTGGTCGAACCACCGTGCGCGCCAGCAGAGTCGGTGCAGACACCCAGCTCGCGCAGATGGCGAAGGCGGTGGAAGACGCGCAGACCGGCAAGGCTCAGGCCCAGCGTCTGGCCGATCGCATCTCGGGAATCTTCGTGCCGATCGTCATCGCCATCTCGGTGGCAACGCTCGGATTCTGGCTCGGCACCGGCAATTCGGTGGCGGCCGCCTTCACGGCGGCGGTAGCCGTCCTGATCATCGCCTGCCCTTGCGCACTCGGGCTTGCCACCCCCACAGCTCTGATGGTCGGCACCGGACGAGCAGCGCAGTTGGGGATTCTGATCAAGGGCCCCGAAATGCTCGAATCGACCCGCCGCATCGATACCGTGGTGCTGGACAAGACCGGCACCGTGACCACCGGTGAGATGACACTGCACTCGGTGCACGTGGCGGACGGCGAGAACGAGAACACGGTGCGCGAGGTTGCGGCTGCCCTCGAATCGAGCTCGGAGCACCCGATCGCGCGAGCCATCGCAGGCGGGGCATCGTCCCGGTCGGTCGAGGAGTTCACCAGCCTCGAGGGTCTCGGTGTCCAGGGCGTCGTCGAGGGTCGCGCCGCGGTCATCGGCCGTCGCAGCCTGCTGGCCGACTGGTCGATGCCTCTGCCACCGAAACTGGCCGACGCCTTCGACGACGCCGAGCGCCAGGGACGCACCGCCGTCGCGATCGGGTGGGACGGGAAGGCCCGCGGGGTTCTGGTGGTCTCCGACTCGGTCAAGCCGACCTCGAAGCAGGCCGTCGCAGAACTGCGCGAGCTGGGCCTGACGCCGGTCATGCTCACCGGCGACAACGAGGCCGCCGCCCGAACGATCGCCGCGGAGGTAGGCATCGAGCAGGTTGTTGCCGGAGTGCTGCCGTCGGGCAAGGTCGATGCCGTTCGTGAACTGCAGGCCGCAGGCAAGGTCGTGGCGATGGTCGGCGACGGCATCAACGACGCGGCTGCACTGGCTACCGCCGACCTGGGCCTCGCGATGGGGACCGGTACAGATGTAGCGATCGAGGCGAGCGATCTGACGTTGGTCCGCGGCGACCTACGGGCCGTCGGCGATGCGATCCGGCTCTCTCGTCGCACGCTGAGCACAATCAAGGGCAACCTGTTCTGGGCGTTCGCCTACAACGTCGCAGCGATTCCGCTCGCAGCCGCGGGCCTGCTCAACCCGATGCTCGCCGGAGCTGCGATGGCGCTGTCCTCGGTGTTCGTGGTGAGCAACAGCCTGCGGTTGCGCCGCTTCCGCGCCGCGATGTGACTCGTTGGTAGCAGCGAGCGGCCCGCTAGTACAGGATGGAGACATGTCCGACGCACACGATGTCCCCATCCGCGACGAATCGATCCGGCTGGGCCAATTCCTCAAGCTCGCCAACCTGATCGAATCCGGTGCCGAAGCCAAGGGCATCATCGCCGACGGCCTGGTCAGCGTCAACGGGGACGTGGACATCCGCCGCGGTCGGCAGTTGCAGCACGGAGATGTCGTGTCGGTCCAGGGTGGGCCAGCTGCCCGCGTGAGCAAGGAAGAGGCACTGTGAAGGTCGGTAAGCGCGGTCTTCCGCGAAACGAAGTTCCCGGCGCATTCGACGTCGGTGCCAAAGCGTACGACCGACTCGTCGGTGCGAACCCCGGCTACCACGAGCACCTCGTCAAGTCTGCGCAGCGCCTCCGCATCCCAGATCTCGGGAGCGGATTGCGCCTGCTCGATATCGGTTGCGGTACGGGTGCGTCCACCGCCGCGCTGCTCGAAGCCGCGCCGCATGCCGAGATCGTCGCCGCCGATGCGTCCGCCGAGATGCTCGAGGTCGCCCGGAGCAAGGACTGGCCGTCGAACGTCACGTTCGTACACTCGCGGGTGGAGGATCTGGCCGTGAACGGGGTCGACGGACCGTTCGACGCCATCCTGGCCGCATATCTGATCAGGAACGTCGACGACCCCGACACCGAACTCAAATCGCTACTGGCGCTGCTGCGTCCGGGTTCGACGATCGCGTTCCACGAATACTCGGTGCACGATTCACTGCGTGCTCGCATCTCCTGGAACGTCGTGAGCTGGGGCATCATCATCCCGCTCGGCTGGCTCGCGACGCGAGACGCCACGTTGTATCGGCACCTGTGGCGCAGCGTCGTCACGTTCGACGGCGCATCGGCGTTCATGCGACGGATGCAGCGTGCGGGCTACAGCGGTGTCGCCCGAGAAACGATGACCGGATGGCAGAACGGTGTGGTGCACACGTTCCTGGGCTCTCGACCCGCGAAGGAAGAGCGTTGACCGATTCCAAGAAGGTCACCCATGCTGCGGTGCAAGGATATTCGGATGCAGGCCAGCTGGCCGACGTCCCGCATGTGGTGGTGGTGGGCGGCGGTATCGCGGGTCTGAGCGCCGCGACCGCGCTGGCCGAACGCGGCGTCAAGGTCCATCTGGTCGAACGTGAAAGCTACCTCGGTGGCCGCGTCGGTGGCTGGGACACGACGCTGGAGGACGGCTCGCCCGCGACGATGAGCCGCGGCTTCCATGCGTTCTTCCGGCAGTACTACAACCTGCGAAACCTGCTGCGCCGCACCGACCCCGACTTGGCGCGTCTACGCCCGGTCGACGACTACCCGCTGATCGACGGCGACGGTCGTATCGACGGATTCAAGGGTCTGCCCGAGACGCCACCGCTCAATGCGTTCGCGTTCGTCAAGCGCAGTCCGACGTTCCGGTGGAAAGACCTCACCGATCTCAACGGAATCGCCGCCCTGCCACTGATGACGGTGAGCGTGCCGAAGACCTTCGACGAACTCGACACCACTCCCGCTGCGGAGTTCCTGCGTAACATCAACTTTCCCGAAGCGGCACGCCATCTGGCGTTCGGGGTGTTCTCACGCAGCTTCTTCGCCGACCCGGAGGAGATGTCGGCTGCCGAACTGGCGATGATGTTCCACATCTACTTCCTCGGCTCCTCCGAGGGTCTGATCTTCGACGTCCCCCGCGATCCATATCCACAGGCACTGTGGAACCCGTTGGGGGAGTACCTCAGCGGTCTCGGTGTCGACATCAGAACGTCCACTCCGTGTGGCGAGATCACCCGCGGTGGCCTGCGCAAGTTCCGCGTCGACGCCGGCGGAATCATCGACGCCGACGCGGTGGTCCTCGCTACCGACATCGCCGGATTGCAGCGGGTGCTCGAGCAATCCCCCGAGCTCGGGACGCCGGCATGGCGCAAGCAGATCGGCGCGCTGCAGAACACCCCGCCATTCATGGTCCACCGCGTGTGGCTGAGCAAGGCGGTGAATGCCGATCGTCCCGCGTTCATCGGCACCGGCGGTATGCCTCCGATCGACAACATCAGTGTGCTCGAGCGGTTCGAGGACGAGGCCGCGGAGTGGGCAGCGCGGACCGGAGGTTCGGTCGTCGAACTGCATGCCTACGCCGCCGAGGAATCCGAGGAGGTCACCCGCGCGCAGCTGATGGCGCGCATGCACGAGATCTACCCGGAAACCGCTGCGGCAGAGGTCATCGCGGAACGGTCCGAATGGCGAGACGACTGCCCGATGTTCGGCCTCGGAGCATTCGCCGAGCGGCCCACCGTGCGCACCCCCGAGCCCTCGCTGGTACTGGCGGGTGACGGCATTCGAATCGATCTGCCCGTTGCCCTCATGGAACGTGCCGCCACCACCGGACTGCAGGCAGCGAACACTCTGCTGGCGGGCTGGGGCGTCACCGGGCACGATATCGAAACCGTGCCCACCAGTGGACGGTTCAAGATGTTCGACGCTTTGGAGCGGCTTCGCCGCAGGTGAGTGGTACTTCGTAGCAGGGGTCGAACTTCCACTCACGACAGGAGGTTGCATGCGTCTCGAGGTCGACGATCTGTCGCGGCCGGAGGTCGGTGCGTTGCTCGTCGAGCACCTTGCGGACATGCACGCGACGTCCCCGGCAGAGAGTGTTCACGCACTGGATCTGTCGGGTCTGCGTGGGCAGGACATGCGGGTGTGGACGGCGTGGGAGGCCGGGGCACTGCTCGGCATTGCCGCGCTGAAGACACTCACTCCCGAACACGGAGAACTGAAATCGATGCGCACCTCGAGTTTCGCGCGAGGTCGCGGGGTGGCGTCCGGACTGCTCGAGCACGTTCTGACGGAGGCGCGGCGGTTGGGGTTCGAGCGCGTCAGCCTCGAGACGGGCAGCCAGGACTACTTCGCCGCAGCTCGACGCCTCTACGTGCGTCACGGGTTCAACGAAGTGCCCCCGTTCGGCGACTACGTGGTGGACCCGTCGAGCACGTTCTACTCGTTGGTCCTGTGACCTGTGGCGGGGTGCCGCAATGACGCAGGCCGGCACCGAATGTCGGTGCCGGCCTTGCGGTCGTTCGCATCACGCAGCGACGGGCTCTCGCCGTACGTGCGGGTAGAGGTCGTCGTCGACCGGTTCTGCTCGCTGCTGATCCAGTAGATCAGCCGTCGCGCATTCACGGATCCCGGTCCCGACCCCGAGAACCGTGCGCCACCACCGGTCGCGATCGGGAGATTCCGGCCAGACCACAGTATCCGTTTCCATATGCATCACCCTCCCTGAGTAGTTCGGCAGTGCTCGATGTGCTTGTGCGCGTGACGGATCAGGTCGACTGATGTTCGATGGATCTCTGCTCGCCGGTGAGGTCGGCCCGAGCGATGTCGATCTTGCGCGGCTTCGCTCTCTCGGCGAGCGGAATGGTGATCGACAGGACGCCGTTGTCGTAGGACGCCGAGATTCGCTCGGAGTCGACGCCGTCACCCAGCGAGATCTGTCGACGGAACGTTCCGGCGAAGCGTTCCGAGGAGATCCACTGCACGCCGGAGCTTTCCGGCACGGTTCGTTGCGCGGTGAGCGTCAAGGTACCGCGATCGACATCGACGTCGATGGATCCCGGGTCGACGCCGGGAAGGTCGGCACTGAGTACGTAGTGATCGTCGACCTTGTACAGATCCATGGGCATGAAACGCGGTGCGCGGTCCGAACCGGTAGACGCACCCAACAATGCCGAGGTGAGCGAATCGACGTCACGGAACGGATCGAAACGAAGCACAGCAACCACCTCCTGTACCCAGATGCGCTCGCCCCTGTGGCGAGTCGCTCCTCAACTGTGCAACACAGAAATTAGCACTCGGATGCGGCGAGTGCCAAGACCTTTTCGGCACTTTTTCGGGAATTTTTTCGACCCAATAGTGCTGCGGCGCAATGGGGGTGGCTCGCAGCAGTCGGTGTGACGGTCGAACCGCCGCCTTGCTCGAATGCTGCAACCTACACTCGGTCCGATGGTGACCATCGTGCCGTACGCCCCCCGGTATCGGGCCGAGTTGCTCGCGCTGTCGCTTCGCGCGTGGGAGCCGGTGTTTCCCCTTGTGCAGGAGGCGGTCCCGTCGTTCGTGTACGACTGCTTCTATCCCCAGGGATGGCAAGCACGTCAGTACGACGATCTCGCATCCGTCGTCGACGACGAACCCGAGAGCGTCGACGTGGCCGTGGACGGTGACACGCCGGTCGGCTGGGTCTGTACCCGCATGCACCCGAACGACAACATGGGAGAGGTGTACGTCCTGGTGGTCGACCCGGCGCAACAAGGAGCCGGCGTCGGAAGGGCGCTCCTCGATCGGTCTTTCGCACGAGTGAGGTCCGCCGGAAAGCGAATGGTGATGGTCGAGACCGGTGGCGATCCCGGTCACGCGCCGGCGCGATCGGTCTACGAGAAGAGCGGTTTCGAGAGGTGGCCTGTCGCCCGCTATTTCAAGGACCTCGGCGACGACTGATGGTTCCGGCGAGTCCGCACCGAATCGCCGATACTGTGCCCTTGCGCTAAGTGTTGTTGCGGAGATACTGTGCCATATGGCTCAGTATTCCGAGGTTCTCGACGACGTGTTCCAGGCGCTCGCCGATCCCACGCGACGCGCAGTACTGGGCCGGCTGGGGTCCGGGCCTGCGACCGTTGGTGAATTGGCCGAACCATTCGACATGACTCTGCCGTCGTTCATGAAACACATTCATCTACTCGAGCGCAGCGGATGGATTCGCACCCACAAGACCGGACGGGTACGCGCATGCACGATCGAGCCGGCCAACCTGGACGTAGCCTCCGCGTGGCTGGAACAGCAACGGTCCGTGTGGGAATCGAGAACCGACCGCCTCGAACAGTTCGTCACCCGATCCTCGAAAGAGAGTGAACAGCAATGACTTCCTTCGATCCCGAACTCGACCTGAGTATCTCCCGCATCATCGCGGCTTCGCGCGAGACGGTGTGGGATGCGTGGGCCGACCCGTCGAAATTCGAGAAATGGTGGATTCCCGCACCGACTCTGTGCCGAGTGGATGCGTGGGATCTGCAGCCCGGAGGGGCATTCCGAACGCTGATGAGCGAACCCGGAGGCGACTTCGAGCCGCACATCGACGGCTGCTTTCTCGCCGTCGACCACCAGGAACGCATCGTGTTCACGAACTCCCTCGTCGAAGGTTGGCGACCTGCCCCGCAACTGTTCATGACCGCGGTCATCACGTTCGCCGACCACCCCGACGGGACGGAGTACCGGGCGCACGTGATGCACCGCAACGTAGAAGACCGAAAGACGCACGAGGAGTTGGGCTTTCAGGACGGATGGGGAACCGTCATCGGTCAACTCGCCGCGTTCGTCGAAGGCTAGATCACGCGCGACCCGTCGAGCGCAGTTCGTAACGGCGTTCGGCGTAGTCGAGGTCGTCTTTCCACAGACGAGCGGCGGTGAAGTTCATCGCCGGCCGCAGCAATCCCGAGACCTTGCGCGCCATCTGAAAGCCGGGTCGATCCGAGCTGGCGATCGTCGCCTCGATGACCGCGGTCCGCGGGGTGCCGTCGGGAGCAGGAGCCAGGGGAGTCGCGTGCGTTTCGACGACGCTTCCCGCCCCCTCCCCGTCGAGGATGCGCATCACGATGGTGCGTGGGCCGGGGCAGACGAACTCGGCTCGAACCGGAACACCGATGCCGCGACTGACGCGGAACGTGACGTCGACCAGGAATCGATCGTCCTCCTCGGGCACATCGATGTCGGTGGGCGCACTGACCACCTTCAACCTCGCGAACGAGTACGGATGGAACCATGCACCGTGCCACGGATCGAGCCGATTGGCGATGATGTCGTCCGGTTCGCACTTCCCGATCAACGTGACGACACCGGGAATGGACGTCGACGCAGGGGGCCTGATCGGAACCACCGGCACTGGCGTCGGCTCCTCGCCACCCAGCTCGTCGAGCCGTACCCACACCAGTACACCGTCGTCGAACGCAGGAACCGGCCGCCAGCCCGCCTTACCCTTCGGACCCAACGCCAGCCCATGCCACCGGCACACCAACGCGTCGCACTCGATCTTCGCGGTATCGAGCGCCGCCCCGAGATGCGGACACGCACCCGGACCGATGTGCACCTTGCCAACCGAATCACGCCACGCAACCAACTCGGTGGTGCCGACATAGCGTCCGAACGGCTTGTCGGCCTTCACGTCACGACTGGCAGCGAAAACGAACCAATTGCCCGACGTCCGAGTCTTCGCACGCTTCAACGCAGACTCGATGACCTGGGGATTCGCACCCTTCCACGTCGGCTCCTGCTTGGCCCACGACTCCGACGGAAGCGGCTGAAGAGGCATCGTCTTCGGCCAGCGTCGTCGTACTGCATCCAGCGCGGTCATTGCTGCTCCCCACATCGAAAAATTGTGTTCATTCTCCATTGTCCCCGCCCGGGGGTACTCAATGTGACGTCGAGTGGACTTTTCGGGGGTCAATGTCACATCTAGTGGACCCGGGGTGCCGGTGAACGGGGAGCGGTGCGCGAGGTCAGGTGGGTCCAGTGGGTGTCGGCGGTTCGCGCTGCGCCGGTCAACTGATGTCAGCGCCCACAATTCGGCTCGAAAGGCGGAATCCCGTGGATGCAGAGAAATAGTGGGCGCTCAGGTCAGTAAGCGAGGTCGCCGGGGTGGCAATGGGCTTGTTGCCGTGCCGGTAGTCCGCGAAGGGGCGATGGCTGTCACCCGTGTTCCCCATCCGATGCACTCAATGTGACATCGAGTGGACTTTTCGGGGGTCAATGTCACATCTAGTGGACTCGGGGTGCCGCGGTTCGGTCAGTCGATACCGAACCAGCGGAGGGCAGCGGTGGTCGCGGCAGCGGCGATCACGATGACGACGAAGGGTGTCTTGCGCCAAGCGAGGATTCCGGCGACGGTGACGCCGATGGGGGCCGCGAAGCCCGCGAAGTCCTTGCCCACGAGCAGGGTGGAGGTGGCGATGAGGGCCACGAATACGACGGCGACCGAGGTGGACATGATGCGGTCGATGCGGGGCGAGATGGTCATGCGTGAGCGTAGGGCCGGGCCGGTGAGGCGGAGAGCGAAGGTGCCGACGACCAAGGCGATCAGCGGGATCATGAGGTTCATGCGGAGTCCTTCTGTGCGGCGGGCGTGGTGGACAGCAGTGCGGGCACCACGGCGATCAGCGAGAGGAGCACGGGGAGCCCACTCGGCAGGAACATCGACGCTGCCAGGGCGATCCCTGCGCCGACGAGTGCGGCATTGCGCGTGCCCCGATCTCGGAGCGCAGGCATGATCAGTCCGAGCAGGATCGCCGGAAATGCGGCGTCGAGTCCGAGTGCGGCGGTATCAGTGATTGCGCCACCACCGAGAGTGCCGATCACCACCCCGATGTTCCAGGTGACGAACAGTCCGATTCCGCACAGCCAGAACGCTGTTCGACGCCGTCCTTCGTCTTCTTCGGCGACGCTGAATGCGACCGCTTCGTCGGTGATCAGGTGGGTGCCGAGCAGTCGCTTCCATGGCGAGACGTTCTCGAAGACGGATCCTATGGAGAATCCGAGCGGCACCAGCCGAGTATTGGCGAGCAACGCGCTCGCCACGGCGGCGACGGGGTTGCCGCCGACGGCCAGGATGCCGACGAAGATGAATTGGGAGGAGCCCGCGAAGACCACCAGGGACATCACTACCGGTAACCACAGTGGCAGGTCGGCGGCCACGGCGATGGCACCGAACGAGGCCCCGACCAAGGCGTCGGCCAGACAGACCAACGCGATGTCGCGGATGTTGACCCCCTGCAGGGTTCGCCATGTCGAACGCATGGTCGTTATAGTGGACGATGTTAAGCTGTTCGTCAAATCAAACGAACGTACCGATGGAGTGAACGAATGGCGGACGCCGGACCACCTATCGCGGCCATCGCGGCTGCTCTGCAGCAGGAACGACGACGCGTCGGCCTCTCGCTGGCCGAGGTGGCGCGTCGTGCGGGTATCGCAAAATCGACTCTCTCGCAACTGGAATCGGGTACCGGGAATCCAAGTCTGGAAACTCTGTGGGCGCTCAGCGTCACCCTGGATGTGCCGTTCTCCAGACTGGTCGAGCCCGCGAAGCAGTCGGTCCGGCTGATCCGTGCGGGGGAGGGACCGAGATTCGCGTCGGACCGGGCGGACTACTCGGCGACGCTGCTGGCGTCGTCTCCGCCGAACGCGCGACGAGACATCTATCTGGTCAGTGCGGACGTGGGCGAGCCCAGGCGCTCGGACCCTCATTCCCCCGGCGTGGTCGAGCACGTGGTGCTCAGCGCCGGACGAGCGCTGGTGGGGCCGGTGGGCGAGGCAGTCGAACTGTTGCCCGGCGACTATGTCGCCTACCCCGGCGACGCGCTGCATATCTTCGAGGCGCTGGAGCCGAACACCATGGCGGTGATGATCACCGAGCACAGCTGAACGGAACGCAGTTGACGTGCGGGGAATAGTCGGCGGACGTACCCCGTTGGACTCTTTCGACGGCGTTCGCTTGGCAAGCCCCGGGCCTCACCCCATTTGTCGCTACGAGCGACCACTCGCCGAGAGGCGTTTGCAGCGGACGTCGTCCCTACTTTTGTCCGCGCAGCGAAGGGACGAGATTCATGGCAGCCAAGACGTGGTTCATCACCGGCACCTCCAAGGGATTCGGACGCGAGTGGGCTATTGCAGCCCTCGACCGCGGCGATCGAGTCGCAGCCACTGCTCGCAACACGGCGACACTGCACGATCTCGTGGAGAAATACGGCGACGCGATTCTGCCGATCGAGCTGGATGTGAATGACCGCGCTGCCGACTTCGCAGCAGTCGCCCTGGCGCACAAGACCTTCGGATCGCTCGACATCGTCGTCAACAACGCCGGCTACGGCCAGTTCGGGATGATCGAAGAGATCTCCGAGGAGGACGCCCGCGCGCAGATCGAGACCAATGTCTTCGGAGCGCTGTGGGTCACTCAGGCCGCGTTGCCGTTCATGCGTGAACAGGGCAGCGGCCACATCCTGCAGGTGTCGTCCATCGGCGGAATCTCCGCATTCCCCAATGTCGGTGCGTACCACGCGTCCAAGTGGGCCCTCGAAGGATTCAGTCAGGCCCTGGCGCAGGAGGTCGAGGACTTCGGTATCCACGTGACGCTGATCGAGCCGGGTGGGTTCTCCACAGACTGGGCCGGTCCGTCCGCCAAGAAGTCCACCGACATCGCCGCGTACGACCCGATTCGGAAGAAGGCCGCCGAACTGCGGAGTGCAAGGCAGGCGACTCCTGGCGATCCGGTAGCTACGCGTTCGGCGCTGCTCAAGGTCGTCGACGCCGAAAAGCCGCCGCTGCGAGTCTTTTTCGGAGAAGCACCGCTCCAGATCGCGACGACGGACTACGAATCACGCCTGGCGAACTGGCGCGAATGGCAGCCCGTGGCCGTCGAGGCGCACGGAGGCTGATCTACAACCACCCGTTTTCACGTGCGGACTTTATCGCTTCGAGACGACTGCTTGCGTCCAACTTGGTGATGATGCTCGAGAGATAATTGCGCACGGTTCCGGGGCTGAGAAACAAGCGTTCGCCGATCTGCTTGGTGGACAACCCTTGATCGACGAGCCTTAGGACGTCGAGTTCGCGGTCCCGCAGTGGATTCGGTCCGGCGCGCAATGCTTCGGCGGCAAGTGCGGGATCGATGACAGTGTGCTTGGAATACACGGCTTTGATACCGGCGAAGAGGTGCACCGCGTCCGTGCTCTTGAGGAGATACCCGTTCGCTCCCGCGGCCAATGCGTCGTGCACATGCCCGCTGCCGGGTAGGGCAGTCAGCAGCAGCACTGGGGTGCGATCATTCATTGCTCGAAGGGCGGCCGTGGCTGCGATGCCCGTCATCCCGGGCATGTCGATGTCCATCAGGATCAGGTCCGGTCGCAGGCGAGATACGGCATCGCATACTTCGTCTCCACGCGACACTCGACCGACCACTTCTACGTCAGGGTCGGTGGACAGCAACACTTCGAAAGCATCGGCGAGCAATGCGACGTCCTCGGCAAGCAACACGGTGATCGTCATACGTCTGCCTTTACCCTCGGGATGGTGGCCACGACTCGAAACTCGGTACCCGATGCCGTCTTGCCGGCTGTGAATCTGCCTCCGACGGCTTCCACCTGACGGGTCAAGGCAGCGATCCCGGTTCCCGTACCCGCGTCGGTCTCCTCACGTGTGACGCCGTCGTTGGTGAACTCGAAGACGTCGCAGTCCTTCTCAGCGGCGACTCGAACGGTGCACCTGCGTGGGTGAGCATGCTTGAGCATGTTGGTGGACGATTCGCGTACGACGGCGGCGAAGATGCGGTCCACGTCGCTGACCGGCGGGGCTTCCACCGACGTCAGGCAGTCGATGCCCAGCCTGGCACACATCGCTTCGACGGCTGCCAGCTCCGACACGAAGTCGTCGAGGATGGGTCCGCTGGTAATCCTCCTGAGATCTGCCTGACCACTGTTGAGAACGTCGTGCACATGCCCCAGCTGTTCGCGGGCCTTCTCCGGTTGGTTCTCGAACATCTGCAGTGCAGCCTGATTGCGTAGCTGCGCGGTCACCAGAGTTCGGCCGATGACATCGTGTAAATCTCGCGAAATCCTATGTCGCTCAGCATCGACGAGCAGCCGGGCAACCTGTTCACGAGACGCCCGCAAAGCATCGAGTGCCAGCGCAAGTTCGGTGAGTACGATCAGGACCACAGTCGTACACGTGTTGAACAACGTGATTCCGAACGCCTGTAGGGGTTCAGCGCGGTCCACGCCGACAGTGACAACGGTCGCAATGACGAACACACCGCCGACGACGGCTGGTGCCCAACGTCCACGCACCAAGGTCGCCGCGATCGCGACCGACATCGCGCTCATCTCCCAGACCTCGGAAAGCGGGACGAGGACGATGCCGAGCGGAATGGCTATCCACGCCGCCACCGTCAGTCGGGAATCGACGCGTCCCAATACCGACATGCGTTGTGTCAGCACCAGGATTACTGCAATGAAGACGACCATCGCTGCTGCCAGTAGAGCAAGCCCGTATCCGATGATTTCCCGGTGATCGAACACCGTTGTCAGAGAAATGAACGTGAACAACGCTACGACGAACCAACTCGCAATGAACGCGACCAACGCGCTGGGGAACCGCTCGTCGCGTCGGGCATCGGTTTTCTGCGTGGTCACTGCCGTCACTTTCTCCGGGTGAGGAACCCACACTATGAACGACGCCTCAGCGCTCGGCAACCGTGACCTGTATGTCACTGGCGGCCGGTCGCCCCGGCGAATCGTCGGACGGCAGCGAAGGAGAATCCGAAGAACCAGGCTGCGAAGTTGATGAGGGCACCTGCCAGTGAGGCGTGAGACCCGTCGAGGTTGTAGCCGTCAGTCAGCGCGTAGCGGGCCAACGTCGCCACGCCGTAGAGCGGTGTCACCTGTGCGACGGCGAGCATGCCGCCAGAGAGCGGGATGAAGATGTTGCCCAGGAAGGCAAGTCCGGTCATGACGACGCCGGGAACGTGGGTGACCACCTCGGGTGGCAGCAGCATCCCCAGCACCAGGCCGAGAGCGGAGAAGATCGCAGATCCGATCCAGGCCACGTCGAGGCCGGTGATCCAGACAATCGCGTCGGCGTGGGCACCGGTGAGTGCTCCGAGGACGCCGACCACGATGACCGGGATGGCCGCGTAGACCTGGCAGGCGATGATGCGCGATGCGACGTATCCGCCGGCACCCAAGGGAGACAGGCGAATTGTGCGCAGCCAGCCGTTGGCCTTCTCGTTGGAGATGCCCGCGGCCCGCGAGATCGTGCCGATCGACGCACCGTAGACGGCAATTCCGATCATCATCCAGGCCTGAAAGTTGCCGTGCGGCAAGTCGACTCCGGCGCTGGGCTCCACGATGCGGAACAGGGCGAGGTAGAGCACGGCGGGCAGCGCGACGGTGAAGATCAGATTCTGTGGGGTGATCTGCCTGCGGATGTCGTGCAGTACGAACGTGGGGTGCAGTCCGCGGCGGGGGCGTAGTGAGGTTGTAGTGGTCATCGCGTGTCCTCAGTTCTGGTGTGTGCGGTCGGTCATCGCGGAGAACGCTTCGTCCAGTGAGGCCGACACGATCGCGATATCGGTCGCGGACGTCGACGTGCTCAGTGCGCGCACCACGGGGTCGGTGTCGGTGCACACGAAGCGGAACCGGCCGTTGGCGAGTTCCTGCGGCCGCGAGCCGGTTTGCGCTGCAACGAATTCGGCCTCGGAACGGGGCAAATTGGCATCGACGGTCCGACTGGAGACGGTGGCCTTGATCTGGGCCACGGTGCCGTCGGCGACGAGGGCTCCGTCGACGATGACGACGATTCGATCGGCGAAGTCCTGTGCCTCTTCGAGGTAGTGGGTTGCGAACATGACGGTGGTGCCGTTGGCTGCCTGCGCACGCATCGCCTGCCAGAAGTGCTTGCGCGCAGTGACATCCATGCCGGCGGTCGGCTCGTCGAGCAACAGTAGCTCTGGGTTGGAGAGCAGTGCGAGGGCGAACCGCACCTTCTGCTGTTCGCCACCGGAGCACTTCGAGACGCGACGATTGACCAGATCACCGAGTCCGGCGCGGGTAATCGCTGCAGCGGGATCGGCACCGATGTACAGCGAGCCCATCATCGCGACCAGTGCGCCGACGGTGACGTCAGACAACAGTCCACCGGACTGTAGTACCGCGGCACTGCGTCCTGTCGACGCGGCGGTCAGCGGATCGGTGCCGAGCACCTCGATGGTGCCGCCGTCCGGCTCGGTCAGTCCGAGGATCATGTCGATCGTCGTGCTCTTGCCTGCGCCGTTCGGCCCGAGAAACGCCACAACTTGCCCGCGCGGAATCGAGAGGTTCACATCGCGGACGGCGCGAACTTGCACACCCGTGGAGTCGCTGAACGACTTGTGAACGCCGGTCGCGTGGATCGCGAAGCGGGGCGCGGTCCCCACCGCCTCGTTGCGAGCTGAACTCTCCGTGATCATCTGCGATTCCCTTCGCTCCGTCGATGCATATTCGGCCGTGTTCCTCGGCGACACATCGCACTCTTCACTGCGACGAAAGTGCTGGTCAACGGCAAACGGGACGTCGTTTCCAGTGTCATGGTGAACTGCTGACAACTGTCATATGCAAGTACGGACCAGGTGTCACGTAAGTGCCCCAATGCTGGGATTCACGCCCCTCGTGGAGATCCATACCGCGTTGATGGGGAACGAGTAACGCCGGAGGGCGTGGATCGGGGGGCGTGGCCGAGCGGCGACTGGACAACGACAAGTACGAAGTCGAGGTCCACCAAAAAGCGCTTCGGTCTGTCAGTTCTCCGGAGTGGGCGCGGCGATAGTCGCGGCTGTTCTGCTGTCGACTTCGGCAGTGTCCTCGAAGTAGCGCCGAAACAACGTACGCATCGAATCGATGACGTCGATGTGCTGCTGCAGAATGACGTCGAGTGACGTGTCTTTGCCGGTCGCCAGGCGAGCGAACCTACGTTGTAGGTCCTGAGCAGATTTCATGTCGCCCCAACTCTTGGTCTCCGACAGTTTGCGGGCGTCAGCTTGCATTTTCTCGAGGTGCGCAAGATAGACATCGCAGGCAGCGTCGCACTTGGCGGCGACGTCTGCAGGAATGGTCAGTGTCCCAGCTTCAGCTAGAGCGTTGAGTCCTTGCCAATGGGTGATCAAATCAGGCGGCGACTCGGACATAGTTTGCACCCTTCGGTTCTGAGGGTCAGGCAGGAAGTTGGGACTCGAGCAGTGTGACTACGGAATTGAGCTCGATACATGGTTCGTACGGCGGGTCGTCGACACGTCCGGCAGTAACCAGAGTCGCCCTGACCAGTTGTGCTCCCGCAGCAAAGGCAACACCGCAGTTTCGGGACGAGTCAGCAGACAGTTGCTGGTACTGGGTGGCGTCACGTGCGCCCACTCGGACGGATTGAAGTCGGTCGAAGTAACTCGGATCGTCGATGTAGTCGATACTCGCAATCCCCACGAAGAGCGAGAAGAAGTATTTGCTGCTGGGCGGCTGACTTTCCCATCCGCAGATCTTGAATCCGTTTTGATCTCTGCCGAACACTCCCGATTCCTTGGTGGCCGTGTTCAATCCCGCCTGCTCGATGGCGTCGTCGGGGATGGTGCATGGATCCCACGGCGTCGGTGCGGCGACGGCGATGCTGGTCGTCGCGATGACTTCGGGGACTGCAGTACCGTCTTGGCCCGTCGAACATGCGGTGAGCAGGAGCAGACCTACTGCGAATGCCGCCCATCGACTGCTTCGATGCATGTGCACTGTCCTTTCCCAAGAGCCCATCTACGGGTTGGACGCAACGGAGTCGGCACTGGTTCCGTTTACCGGCTCCGGACTCGAGAGCTCCGGCTCGCAATCGAGCAACTCACGAGAACTTCAAAACCCGACCGGTCGGTCGAACTAGTGAGTCATCCCGCTGACAGATCCGCGTCGGTTTGGCATTGTGGTGGGATGCAGCGGCGCGTGGGCGAGAGTTGGTCCGCGGGACCGGTCTCAGGGGTAACCCCTGGGTACATGAAGAGAATCGAGCACTGCGTCCGAAGCAGCTCGGCACGCTCCGCGTGCTTGCCTGCTCCGAGGACGAAAGATTTCGGTCGCCCCGCGCCGCTGCATTCTCTCGCTCGAGACCCGTTGGAGCGACCGACGTGAACGACCGCGAACTGTCTCCGCGCGCCGCTGCAACCCTGGCTCGTTTGGCTGCCGACGCAGAGTGGACGCAATCAGGGCTAGAGGAGGCGTTCTCTCGATTCATGCCGGCCAAGGCCTCGCGGTTGGCCGATCGAATCATCGACCTGTACCCGAGTCCGCCGTTCGACGAGGCGTCGATATTCTTTCTGCTGCGCGATCTTCCGTTGATCGCCGATCCGTCGAAGTCGTCGCCGCGAAAGCCCGTGCGTGGCCGTGTCGTACCCTGGCGGTTCGAGGTGCCTCGCTACGAGACGACGGGCCAGCTCGCGCAATCACTGGATCTGACCATTTCCGAGATCGAGTGGTTCGCAGATCTGCAAGGTCGGCTGCGTACTGCACCGTTTCCCCTGCAGCACTATCGATCTGCTCGTCTCGACAAGCGCCACGGCGTTCGTCTGCTCGAGGTGCCCAAACCGCGCCTGCGCGAGATTCAACGAAAGATATTGCGCCGCATCCTGGATCGAATTCCGCCTCACCCCGCCGCGCACGGTTTTCGTCAAGGGCGGAGCCCCCGCACGTTCGCGACGCCCCACGCCGAGCGTGAGGTGGTGATCTCGGTCGACTTACGTCGCTTCTTTCCGTCCATCGGGTTCGATCGAGTGGTGGCGATCTTCGAGGCCGTCGGCTACCGCCGAAAGGTCGCTGCGAATCTTGCCGCGCTGTGCACAACGGTCACTCCGGCCGGAGAATTGACGGGCATGGACCGCGCGACGGCGGCGAGGCTTCGCACCACTCACTTGCCGCAGGGCGCACCGACGTCGCCCGCCTTGGCCAACCTGGCTGCCCGTCAACTCGATATTCGAGCTGCCGGGCTCGCTCGCACCACGGGTGCCCGCTACACCCGCTACGCCGACGACCTGGCGTTCTCCGGTCCGGCCGAGCTCGACGTCGACAAGTTGCTGTGGGTGGTGTCCCAGATCGCGCACGACGAGGGCTTCACGATTCATCCCGACAAAACCCGAGTGCGGCGCGCTCATCAACGCCAACAGCTCACCGGGCTGGTGGTCAATGCGTGGCCCGCAGTTCCGCGAGAGGAGTACGACAACCTCCGCGCGTTACTGCACAACTGCATCGGTAGCGTTGCAGCCCAACAGAATCGAGACGATCTGACCGACTTCCGTGCCCATGTGTACGGACGTATCGCGCGGATCGGCGAGACCAGCGAGACACGTCGTCGGAAACTGCTCGAGATGGCAGCCCGGGTCGACTGGAGCTGATCCGCCGTGTTCGAGCGCGGTGATCCGGGTAGTCGGAGTTGGTACACCGACGTTGTGCAAAGGAGCCGACATGAACGACCTGACCTTCACCATCGGGCACGAGGAACTGGTGATTCGCCAGCGGTGGGAAGTTGTCAGCATCATCAACGACATTCTCGTTGCGGTCTGGTTCATCGCCGGCAGCATCCTCTTCTTTCAGGAGAGCACGACGGTGATCGGTACGTGGTTCTTCCTGCTCGGGAGTATCGAACTGCTCATCCGTCCCGTGATCCGACTGGCGCGACGGGTCCATCTGACGCGGATCGGTCGTGCACAGACCGCGTCCGAGGGGGACGACGACTTCTGACCACATCGACGGTCACTTGTTCGATATTGTTGACATTTGTTGTTATCTGGTGAATGTTGTGTGCATGGACTCAGGATCGGTGACGGTGTGATGCTCGCCCATCAACGTCAGCAGAAGATCCTGGACCGAGTGCTGTCCGACGGAGCGGTCACGGTGGCCGCGTTGGGCACTGCTCTGTCGGTGTCCGACATGACCATTCGACGTGACGTCAACGAACTGGTCGCCCAGGGCCTGGTCGAGCGAGTGCATGGCGGCATCACCGCGCCGAGTTCCGCGAGCGCGTTCGAGCCGGGTTTTCCGGTGAAGTCCGAGCAGAGCCGTGACGCCAAGGCCGCCATTGCCCGCGCCGCCGCACGATTGATCCGGCCAGGAACGACCATCGGCATCTCCGGAGGTACGACGACACACGCGCTGGCGCGGGAACTGCTTCGGATACCCGACATCACCGTGGTGACCAACTCCTTGCCCGTCGCCGACGTCCTTCATGCCGGCGGTAGAGCAGACCACACCGTGTTGCTCACCGGAGGCCAACGCACCCCGTCGTACGCACTCGTCGGTCCGTTGGCGGTCGGCGCGTTGCAGACGCTGCACGTCGACATTCTGTTTCTCGGCACGCATGGAGTGGACATCGATGCGGGCCTCACCTGCCCCAATCTGCTGGAGGCACAGACCAATCAAGCCTTCGTCGCCTCGGCTCGACGCGTCGCGGTCCTCGCTGATCACACCAAATGGGGTGTTCGCGCCCTCGCAACCACCGCTGCGTTGTCGGAGGTTGATGTGATTGTCACCGATGTCGATGTGCCCGAACGTATTCGCGACGCGCTGACCGACATCGTCGATGACGTGGTCGTCGCAGCCGGTCCCGCCGAACCCCGGCCGACCACCCAGGAAGCGAGCAGTCGATGACCACGCAGGACACCACCCATCCCATGCGCAAGACCTCGACCACACTGGCCGACGGTCGAGAATTGATCTATTACGACGACACCGAGCCCTACCTTTCCGGTGGTGACACCCGGGAGCTCGTGGACTCGCGGCCGCTGCCGCCCTCGATGTCGCTCTCGCAGATGAGATTCGACGTGCTTACCGGCGAGTGGATCGTCATGGCTGCCCAGCGGATGGATCGCACGTTCTTGCCTCCCGCCGACCTGTCCCCGTTGGCCCCCAGCCGTCCCCGCCGGCCGCCGACCGAGATCCCGGCCTCGGACTACGACGTCGTGGTGTTCGAGAACCGCTTCCCGTCATTGGCGGGAAGTGCTGCGCAACAGACTCTTCCGGCAGCGGTCGACGGTGAGCCGCTGTGGCCGCTGGCGGCAGGTACCGGTCGGTGTGAGGTCGTCTGTTTCGCCAGTGATCCCGACGCATCTTTCGTCTCGCTGGAACTGTCGAGGGTGCGAACGATCATCGACGTGTGGGCAGACCGGACGACGGAGCTCTCGGCGATCGATGGAGTGAAACAGGTGTTCTGCTTCGAAAATCGTGGCAAGGAGATCGGTGTCACCTTGACTCATCCACACGGCCAGATCTACGCCTACCCCTACCTTCCTCCGCGTACCGGTGCTTTGATCAGGCAGTCGCGTAAGCACTTCGAGAACACCGGTCGGGTTCTGCTGGCCGATGTACTCGCTGCCGAGTTGCGTTCGGGTCGACGGATAGTCGTGGATGTCGAGCATTGGGTGGCGTACGTTCCTGCGGCGTCACGCTGGCCGCTCGAGGTGCATCTTGCTCCGCGCCGCGACGTCGCAGATCTGGCCGAACTGAACGACGCGGAGCGCGACGAGCTGGCCGGCGTCTACCGCGCATTGCTGAGGGGCGTCGACGCATTCTTCGATGGCGTGGACGAGGTGCCCTACATTTCGGCGTGGCACCAGGCCCCCGTCGGGGACGATCGAGAGCTGGGACGTCTTCACCTGCAGCTGTTCTCGATGATGCGGTCACCGGGCCGGATGAAGTTTCTCGCCGGATCCGAGTCGGCGATGGGCGCATGGATCAACGACACGACTCCCGAGAGAATCGCAGACAGATTGCGTGAGGTGTTGGTGTGAACTGGTTGAGCGCCGTATCCGAGCAGAGCCTCGCCGACGGTGCTTCGGAGCTGTTCGACACCGCGTTCGACGGGGAGCCGGACGGTGTCTGGATCGCACCGGGGCGAGTCAACCTGATCGGCGAACACATCGACTACGCAGGAGGTCTGGTGTTGCCGTTCGCGCTGCCCTTCGCTACTGCAGTCGCTGTCAGGCGGCACGAGGATGCCACGATGCGGGCGGTCTCGACGCACACGGACCGGACGTGGACGGGGCAACTCGGTGACATCGGACCGGGAAGTCCGTCGGGCTGGGCCGCGTACGTGGCGGGCGTCGCGTGGGCGCTGCAGGAGCACGGGATAGACGGAGTCAATGTTGCCGTGCATTCCTCGGTACCGGTGGGTTCGGGCCTGTCGAGTTCGGCGGCCCTCGAGTGCTCGTTCGCCTTGGCCCTGAGCGATCTGTTCGATCTGAACGTCGATCGAAAGGTACTGATCGACGCCAGCATTCGGGCCGAGAACGATGTGGCCGGCGCGTCGACCGGGGGAATGGATCAAGCCATCGCGATGCTTGCCGAACGAGGACACGCCCTGCTTCTGGACTGCCTCGACGGGTCGACCCGGCAGATCCCACTGGACGTCGCGGCGTCGGGTGCTCGCATCATGGTGATCGACACCAACGCTCCGCACCGTCTGGTCGACGGCCAGTACGGTGCCCGCCGAGCCGCCCTCGACCGCGCTTACCTGGAGCTGGGTGTGCCGACGCTGCGCGGACTGGACCCCGAGCGGGCGGTATCGGGGCTTACCGATCAGGCTCTCGTTCCCCGAGTTCGTCACGTCACCAGCGAGATACGACGAGTCGAGCGGGCAGTAGCGTTGCTGGACGCCGGTGCCATCGGTACCGAACTCGGCGACCTGATGACGGAGTCACACGTCTCGCTTCGAGATGACTACGAGGTGAGTTCCCCCGAGTTGGACAGCGCCGTCGATGCTGCGCTGCGAGCCGGGGCATACGGGGCCCGTATGACTGGTGGGGGGTTCGGGGGTTCTGCCATTGCGTTGGTTCCGATAGCTCGGGTCGATGCAGTCGCTGAGGAAATCTGTACGAGCGCAGAGCGATCCGGGCTACCGGAACCGACTTTTCTATCCGCAGAACCATCGGGGCCCGCGCACCGATTTCGGTGAGTCGAATCAGCTGCGTACCTGAGCTGCCGCGAACGAGGCACCCTGCGTCGTCGAGCCGTTGGTGCCGTAGGTCAGGTGAGCGAAGGTGTTGAAGCCGCCGATCTGGCACACCGGGTCGCCGAAGTTGCAGAAGCTGTTGGTGCGTGAACCGTATGTGCTGCTGGCTGTTTCGATCTTCCTGCCGGTGAGCCCGAATGGGTTGCCGAACACCACAACGGCCTCGATACGGTCGGCGATCGCGGCCGGGATGACGGCACCGGTGAAGCTGCTGGGAGTGCGCAGACCGACTGCGTTGGTGACCACGGTGGCCCCCTGCGAGTAACCGCCGATCACGAATTTCGTCGACGGGCACGATGCCGCAACGGAATTGAGATGAGCCACGAGGTCGCGAGATCCGGGTCCGGCGCTGGCCTGGGTGAAGTCGGCGGCGTAGTTCACGGCGTACGTGCTGACCGAGCGATCCGAGAGTTGCGATTTGACGCTGTTCACAAAGGGAGTACCCGTGATGCCGAGGCCGGGAAGTTCCCCGGTGCCGCGAGCGAACGAGACGTCCACATCCGAACACGGCGCGGCCGACGCCACTCCGGTGGGAAGCGCCACTGCGGTGGCGGAGATAGCAAGTGCAGCAACGGAATAGGCGATCAGGCGTCTCTTCATGGCGAGTCCTTGTGGGTTCGGGGCAGGAGCATCGAAACGAACCATAACCGCTGCGACGTCGCATTCACAGGGTCGTTCAACATTTGATTACAGACGCCCGGTCGGTTATCGAGGCGGGTCCGGGAGGCCGTCTCGCGGCGTCTCGAGAATTCGACGCCGAGCCTGGTTTCTCAACGTCTGTTGCGCTACGGTGACCGCTGGGGTGCCGTAGACCTGGCGAATGGCCTGGTCCGAATTTTTCGTGACCATCAGGGAGCGCACTCGATCGATGCGACGACCGGCGAAATCGGTTGATCGGTGCGCACAGAACGGGTCGAGCCACCGCACGGCGCGCGATACTTGACCCTCACACAGTGTGAGACGGCAGTCTCGGAGGGTCATGTTCAGTATCGGAGAGTTCGCATCGATCGGCCGGGTTTCGGTTCGCATGCTTCGGCATTACGACGAGATCGGGCTGTTGACGCCGGCACGGGTGGATCCGTTCACCGGATATCGGTCGTACGACGGTAAACAGTTCGAGGAGTTGGGCCGCATCCTGATGTTCAAGGACCTGGGATTTCGGCTCGACGAGGTGAAGCAGATCGTGCATGCGCAGGTCAGCGAAGACCGATTGCGTCGGATGCTCGTCGCCAAACGTGAAGACGTCGCCCATCGACTCGATCTCGATGCCGCCCGACTGCGTCGGATCGATGCGCGCCTCCGCGCCGTAGAGGGAGAAGATTCGATGGTCACCGTGGACACCAAGTCGCTGCCGGCCACCCGAGTCGCCGTCGTCACCGAGAATGCTGCCGGTTACGGGCCACAGAACATCGGCCCGGTGATCGGTCCGATGTACGCCCGGCTCGCGTCGTCTCTGGCACGAGACGGAGTCGAATTCGGACCGTCGTCGATCGCCCTGTACGAGGCCGTCGACGACGGTGACGGCACCGGCATCACGGTGCACGCCGCGTTCGAGATCGCCCCCGACGTCGATGCAGGCGTGGACTACGACGTCGCCGAGCTACCCGCGGTCGATCTCGCGCTGACGACCGTGCACCACGGCTCGATGGCGACGATCGGGGAGACCTGGGAGCAGTTCATGGCCTGGATCGACGCCAACGGTTACGAGCTCTCCGGCATCTGCCGCGAGTACTACCTGGTCTCCGAGCCTGCGCCGCAGGAGAACTGGGTGACGGAACTGCAGCAGCCGGTCGTCCGGCGTCAGGACGCCTGAGCGAGCTCAACCAGCGCCGTGCACTGGCAGCCGCCGGTGATCTCCTCGCACTCGAGCACCAGGAAGTGGCGAACGTACTCGAGATCCATGCAATCGGGTTCCGTGCATTCCGCACTACCGACTGCGTGGATCACGAGTGTTCCGTGGCAGGTATCGACACTGGCGGACATGGGAACCCTTTCTGTCGTCGTGTACTTCCTTGATATCACCGGGTACCGACAAGTTCGGGAAGCAAAGGGCGTGTTCGACGCCTGAGCTGCGCGAACTCGCGTGGGCTCACGCGCCGAGGGTAGGGCTGGCCCTACCTCACCTCGTGGGTTCGCAGTGAGGACGCCCCGGCAACTGCCCACTTAGGCTCATCCGCATGAACCAGGCATTACCGATTCCCTTCAATCCCCTCAGGGCGTGGATTTCGCAGCAGTGGTGGTTGGCAATGGCGTCGCTGTTGGCGACGACGTTCGCCGGACTGGGCGGTTGGCTGATCGTAGGTCTGCTCCTGCTCGCGGTGTTCGCATTGCCGTTCGCCCTCAGCGGTGTGCTCGTCTTCGTGCTCACGATCGTGGTCCTCCGTTGGCTGGACATCGCGGCGCGAGCGGGCATAGACCTCACCAGTGGCATCGAGATCTCCAAGCCCGACACCATCGTCTATCCGACCAGCTGGCAGAAGTTGGTGTGGTGCGTCCGTGACGTCGGACTGTGGAAGTCGCTCGTCTACTGGATCATTCGTATTCCGATCTCGGCCGCGCTGCTGTTCTTGCTGCCTGCGCTGTTCCTGGCACTTCCCGTTCTGGCTGCCGCCCCCATCGCGTGGTTGATCACCGATCCCGAGGGCACCGGGCTGGAGATAGCCGAACGAGTGGACTTCCCGCTGGTTGCGGTGATCGGTGTGGCAGCTCTCGTGGTCTTGGTTGCCGGCGTGCCGCCCCTGACGACCCTGATCGCCAAGCTCGATTGGTGGAGCGCTGCAGCACTTCTCGGGCAGTCCGAGTCGAGCAAACGGGTGAGCGAACTGACAGTGAGCCGCGCTCGCGTCGTCGACGCTGCCGATGCCGAGCGGCGACGCATCGAAAGAGACCTGCACGATGGTGCCCAACAACGGCTGGTCTCGGTAGCAATGTCACTGGGGCAAGCGAAGTCTCGCGCCTCGGCTACCGACGACGTGGTGTTGAAAGGGCTGCTCGACGATGCACATCGGGAGGCGAAGAACGCGATCGGGGAGATCCGAACGTTGACGCGCGGGCTGCATCCCCCGATCCTGACCGATCGTGGACTCGACGCGGCACTGTCGTCGGTCGCGGCGTTGTCGACGGTTCCGGTGACGATCGCCATCGACCCGGCCCTCACCGGCGAGCGTCGTCCGAACGCCACCGCCGAGTCGACGGTGTACTTCGTGGTATCCGAGGCCTTGACCAACGTCGGCAAGCACGCCCACGCCGGAAACGTGCAGGTGGACGTCGTTCGCGGCGAGTCCTCTGTCGCCGTCACCGTGGTCGACGACGGTTGCGGCGGTGCACATCTCGAGCCCGGCGGCGGATTGGCCGGGTTGGCCGACAGGCTCAGCGGAATCGACGGAACCCTGACGGTGACATCGCCGTCCGGCGGCCCGACACGAGTGGAGGTGACCATCCCGTGCGAGTGATCATTGCCGACGACTCGGTATTGCTACGTGAGGGTGTTGCGCGTTTGTTGGTCGACTCGGGTGCCGAGGTGATCGGAAAAGTAGGTGACGCGGCGCAGCTGTTGACGCTGATGTCGGCTACCGAGCCCGTGCCCGACGTCTGCGTCATCGACGTGCGGATGCCCCCGACATTTCTCGACGAGGGTCTGCGAGCGGCACTGGTGATTCGTGAGCGCTGGCCCGATGTCGGAGTACTGGTGCTCTCGCAGTACGTGGAGGAAAGGTACGCGGCAGAACTGATTCGGCAGAGTACGGACGGCGTCGGATATCTGTTGAAGGATCGCGTCGCCGATGTGGACGAATTCTCCGACGCGGTGAAGACGGTCGCCAATGGCGGAACCGTCATCGATCCCGAAGTGGTGCAACAGATTCTGGCGCGAGCACCACGATCGGATCCACTTGACTCGCTGACACCGCGAGAGCGGGATGTGTTGACGGCCATGGCCGAAGGCAAGTCCAATGCCGGCATCGCAGCCGCTCTGGTCGTCGGTCAAGCAGCCGTCGAGAAGCACATCGGAAACATCTTCGCCAAACTCGGATTGCTCGGTGACAGTGCGGATCACCGCCGGGTCATGGCAGTCCTACGATACCTGGGAGCTATTCGATGAATCGAATTCCATTGTTGCGCTACACGTTGGCGATCACCACCGCGGCGGTCGTGGTCGGTGCGGCCGGAGCCGGCACAACTGCGGCAATCGCGCTCGGCTTCTCCGTTCCGAAAACGCAGAACTACGACTATTCGGTAGATCACGCGATCGACGGCTCGCAGCTGACCGTGACTACCGGGTTTGCGCACCTGAAGTTCGTGCCCAGTCCCGATGATTCGCTGCATGTTCGAGCGCACGGTATCTACCGAGGAGACAGCCCCACAGTCGATGTCGAAGCTGACGGCTCGACGGTAGCGGTGGAATGCACGTACGACAAATACGGATCATGCGACGCCGACGTCGAATTGCAGATACCGGCAGGTCTGACCCTCGCAGTGAACGGGGCGGGCGGTGACGTCGTGCTGTGGGATGTCGATGCAGACGCGACCGTATCCACCGCGTCGGGATCGGTGTTCGCTCGTGGATCGGCAGGAGCCATCCGGGTCGACACTCGGTTCGGCGACGTGAAGATCAGCGATGCAACTGCGTCCATCGTGGACGTGAGCACGACGTTCGGTGAGATCACCGTCGAATCGCGCACTGCACCGGAATCGGTGAAGACGCGCAACGTTATCGGTGACACGACGATCGGCCTTCCTCCCGCCGACTTCTATGCCGTCGACGCTGCATCCGAGAAAGGCGACGTCGTCGTCGACGTGGTGAACGACCCGAGGTCGCCGAAGACGGTCTCCGCTACCAGCGAGGAAGGGCAGATCACGGTGCGGGCACGTTAGTGCACGTCAGTGGCTGCGCCGCCATGCACTGAACGATCGGACCGAGGATGTGGTGGGACGCGTCAGCCAGGGCCATGGATGCAATTCGACCGGGGCGATGGCGTCGGCGATTCGTGAAAAGCCGGGAACGGGTGCCCAGGTGGCGGCCAGAGACCGTCCGGAAAGCTCATCGGCTACTCGGCCGCGGCGTACCTCCAACGGCCGGGTCGACGCGATCTCGCCGAGGGTCTCGGCGAGGAACACCAGTCGCTTTCCGGACAGCCGAAGCTTGCGCAGGAGTGGTTCGTCGAACACGAAGACGGCAGGTCGCTCGGGATTCGCAGCCATGGCGGGGTCTGTAGTGCCGAGCGATTCGGCGGTCAGCCAGACCTGTTCTGCACCATCGCCTTCCACGTGCACGGGGCCCGCGGGTACCGGTGCCTTGTTCAGATCCGGGCCGTCGACTGCCGGTCCGAGGTCGTCGTCGGGCCAATTCTCGATGGGGCACGCATCCTTCAGCGCGCAGTTGCGGCACAGGGAAGGTGCGCGCTTGTTCACCTGCCACCGGCTGAATCCGTAGACCTTGCCGCTTCCGGTGCCGACGGTCCACTGCCAGCCGAGGCGGTTGGCCGCCCGTGAGCCGTCGAGCAAGTGGGTGAACATCTCGTCCTCGCCCTCGCGCCATGACGCGCCGGCACGCACAGCCCATTGGGATGACAACCACATGCGTGTCTGATTGACAAGCCAACCATCACTGTGCAATTCGCCCACTACCGTGGACATGCAGTTCATCTCGTCGGGCCAGGGTTCGGAAGTCCAGTTCCGCGGACGCGGCTGCTCACGGCGCAGAGATTGCCCCAGATCGGTACCGACCCGGGCGTAGAGATGGCGTGCGTACTCCTGCCACATGAGCTCGTCACGGTAGCGCGTGCGATCGCGCGCCGGGGCGTCCGCGACGGCGTCCCACACCTCACGGAGGGTGAGCAGACCGTGTCGGATGTAGGGCGACATTCGACTGGCTCCCCGGCGATTCGCAGGAAGGACAGTGCTGCGGTCGCGGGCGTACCCGGTGATGTCCAAGCTCGCCAGCGCGGCATCGGCCGCCGATTGGCCGCCGCGAATGCCACCCGGAGCTATGTTGTCCGGCCCCTCGAGCGTCAGGTCGCCCAGATGCTCGGCAACCCAGGAAGCGACGTCGTCGGTGGTGAAGCCGTCGGCGATCGACGGGGGAGCGGGGAGCTGGGACATGGACCCGGACTTCCCCGTCGGCACGAAAGAGAAACGCCGATATCAGGGACGTGGCAGGCGGCGGTGGAGCGGGTTCGACGTCGTCGGGCTCGACGCCCGCCCCTGCTGTGGGATGGAGGTGACCACGGTCGGTGAATCGGCGGTGGCGCGCGAGGCGTCGTGCGCCTTCATCGCAGCGCTGTTTCCTCTACCGAGGGCAGGAGACGAAATTTGGCGTGCAGCGCTCTCGCCGCACTCCGGGCACGTCACCTGGGAGGGGACATCGGCCATGGAAAATCTCTGCTCGACGGGTTCGCAACGCTGTGTGCAGCGAAAGCTGTAGGTGGGCACACATACGAGGGTAGCGCGAGGTGTCGTGTCAGTGGCGTTCCGGCGCAACGTCATACAACATTTACATGTCATATGCGGCCGGATCCACCACGACGGTGCAATGATCGAGGGAGGAGAATCCGCGCAACCGGAGGTGCCTCGTGCCCGAACTGCTGTTTCCGCTCGACTCGACGAAGAGTTTCACCGAACAGGAGATCGTCGGTCACAACCGATGGCATCCCGACATCCCGGCCGCGGTCACAGTGAAACCCGGCACGTCGTTTCGGGCGCACTGCCGCGAATGGTTCGACGGGGCCATCCACAACGACGACTCCGCCGAGGACATTCTGAATGCGCCGCTCAACAACGTGCACACGTTGTCCGGGCCGTTCCATATCGAGGGAGCCGAGCCCGGGGACCTGCTGATCGTCGATATTCTCGACGTCGGTCCGATCCCCCAGGAAGATTCGGGTCCGCTCGCCGGTCAGGGCTGGGGATATACGGGGATCTTCGCCAAGCAGAACGGCGGCGGATTCCTCACCGATCGATTCCCCGATGCGTACAAGGCGATCTGGGACTTTTCCGGCCAGACCACCACATCTCGCCACGTTCCGCACGTGAAGTACACCGGAATCACCCATCCCGGCCTGATGGGAACCGCGCCGTCGGCTGCTCTGCTGGCGAAGTGGAACGCCCGTGAAGGTGCTCTGATCGCCACCGATCCCCATCGTGTTCCGCCACTGGCTTTGGCACCCGAACTCGACGGGGCAATTTTGGGATCGTTGAGCGGCGACGAGTTCTCGCGTGTCGCAGGCGAAGCCGCACGTACGGCACCGCCACGAGAGAACGGTGGCAATCAGGACATCAAGAATCTCACCAAGGGCACTCGCGTCTTCTATCCGGTGTTCGTACCGGGGGCGAAGTTGTCGTTCGGAGACTTGCACTTCTCGCAGGGTGACGGCGAGATCACCTTCTGTGGTGCCATCGAAATGGGCGGTTTCATGGACCTGCACGTCGACCTGATCAAGGGCGGCATGGAAACGTACGGGGTGAGCGAAAACGCGATCTTCATGCCAGGCAACACCGCACCGCAGTACTCGGAATGGATTGCCTTCTCAGGTATTTCGGTGACCGTCGACGGTGAGCAGAAGTATCTGGACTCCGACCTGTCCTACCAAAACGCCTGCATGCACGCGATCGACTACCTCACCAAGTTCGGCTACAGCCCCGAGCAGGCGTACCTGCTGCTGGGATCGGCACCGATCGAAGGACGCCTGTCCGGGGTGGTCGACATCCCCAACTCCTGTGCCACCGTGTACATCCCCACCGCAATCTTCGACTTCCCGATAGCGCCGTCCCCCAGCGGACCGTTCCAAATCGACCCGGGAATGGGAGCACCTCGGGCGCAGTTCTGACGTAGCGTCGGTTACCGAGATTTGTTGGCGGGGGCTAATCGGTCTCGTCGTAGGCTGCAGTGATGATCTGGTCGACGCGGACTTGCCTCGACTCGATGTCGGTGAGCGTCACAAGGTCCGCGACGGCATCCGTAGTGCCTCCGAAATACGCAGCGGGGAAATCGAAGTGCTGAACCATGCACCACGCGTGGTCGGCGGGCCACCACAGATTCGGAGACAATCCTCCGAGGGTGTCCGTTGCGCGTTCGATCGGACCCCTCAACAGGAAATAGTTGTAGCCGGCGATTACTGCGGTCGGTGCCATCACGCGCATGTCGTCGAGTGCCGTGTTGCCTTCCCAGATAGCGAAGAAGCAATCGTCCGGTGTGTTCGTGCTACGAGCGAGTACCTCGATGATCGATGTCAGCTGAACGTGCAAGGCTGCAACGGGTTTCGCCGGCGTCGTACGGTGTGGCGTGCCGTTGCGCGCGGGATACGGAATGCGGGCATAGGCGTCGAACACAGTGGGGACCAGCGAGCCCACCGTGGTGTTGGCGACGACCTGCAGACTGTCGTTTACCCAGTCTGCTTCCGAGACATCCTGCTGCAGATCAGTATTCGACCATTCTGCGCCGTCGGTGTTCAATGGCTGTACCAGGGTTGTGGGCTGGCAGGGTCGTCGATGACCGTGTCGACTCGACGGTCGGCGAGAACGTCCTTTATCGCGGACGAGCTGGCACCGATGGTGGCGAAGTGTGGGTCGACGTCGTTGGCGATGCACCAGGCGCGGTCGGCGGGCCAGACGAACGAGGGAATCGGCAGACCATCGGGACCCGGGGGATTGAGCGCCTGCTCCCAGTTCAGCAGGTCCAGCGCAGGTCCTCGGAACAGGAACGCTTCCCGCTCGGGAAGGTTGATTCGCGCGGCCCCGTGAGCCTCGAGACCACCCCACCCCTCCCACACGCAAAAGTGGCAGTCCGCTGGTGTCGTCGTGTGTTTGGCCAGCGTCGCAACGACGAACGCCAATTGGTCTGTCTCCGAACGCTCGTCGTATGGAACGTCGGCATCGCCCTCACGCAGATCCGCGTTCGTCGGATCCGGGATGAACCGGAGACGCGCGTAGCTCTCGTACCCCAGTGGGCCTCTGGTGGCGAGGTCCCACCAATCTCGATCAGCGTGGACGAGCCAGTCGGCGGCAGTGGGATCGCTGGATGGTCGCACGGTCATGGTGTGCCCTTCCTGAGTCGATACCGGGCTTGCGCTAGTGCGACGTTACCGATCCATGAGGTGGACCGGACTACCGGAGCTGGCCTATGAAGTGGTGCCAGTCGTCACCGCGGTCTGAGGCGACAAAGTCGGATAGGAACGTGTGTTCGAATAGTTGTCGGTGGGTCGCGGTAGATTCTGTCCATGCTTTCGGGGGACGGCGGATCAGGGGTGGACGGCATCGAAACGGTGCCGCCTGCCCCTGAGGTGTCCGACCCCGAACTGTCGGCACTGGTCCATGCGGCGGAGTCGGCGGTCGCCCAGTTGGCCGAACGAGCGTCGGTGTCGTGGACGAATGCCGACCGACGGGCGGTGATCCAACGCATGGAAGCTCTGTCGCGGTCTGTGACTGCGTACTCGCACACCTGGCTCAACGAGCTGATCTCGCAACACGGGCTCGATGTGTATCCGGGATCGGTGCCGTGCTCGGTAGCGTGGATGCTGCGAATCACCCCACGCGCTGCCGGGGCGCGAGTACGTCTGGCGGCCGAATTGGGTGACCGCACCGCACTGTCCGGCGAAGTTCTGCCTCCCTTGTTGCCGCGCACCGCTGGAGCGGTGCGGGCGGGATTGCTCGATGCCCAGCATGTGCAGATGATCCGTGAGTTCTTCCGGCACCTGCCGTCGAGTGTCGATCCGCAGACGCGGGACCTCGCCGAACAGCAATTGGTGGGTCTCGCCTCGACGAGGCGGCCCGACGACTTCGCACCACTGGTGGCGCACCTGGACTCGATCCTCGACCCCGACGGCGACTTCGACGAAGACGAAGACAAGAACGCGAAGCCGAGGCCGCGGAAACGGCGCGATGCGTTCTTCTACCTCGGCGAGCAGGGTGCCGACGGAATGTCGGAAGGAAAGTTCTGCGTCGACTCCGAGTTGCGGGCCTACCTCGAAGCCCTGTTCTCCAAGCAGCGAAGCCGGGAGTGAACAATCCTGCCGACCCGACATCGATCGTCCACGAGGATGAACGTGACTACGACAAAGACGAGGCCGGCGGTGATGGCAACGGCGGGAGCGGCAGCGCTACTACGCCGCCGCCCGAGCCCTTTCCGGGCCATGCCGGGTCCAGTGATGCGGGCTTGTGGGATGAGACGAACTACGACTGCGGTGACGGTGTCGACTGCGACGATGACGACTGCGACGGTGTCGACTGTGGTTGCGGCACAGGGCCCGACGGCGCAGCGGCACCCAAGGACGCAGCCGCACCCAAGGACGCAGCGGCACCCAAGGACGCAGCTGCTTCCGACGGCGCTGCAGACTCAGACGAAGCAGCAGATATACGTGATGCTGCCGCCGCGTGGGATCTGCGCACCCAGAACGAACGCCGTCATGATGCCCTGAAGATGGCGCTCCGGCACACCCTTGCTTCCGGGACGCTCGGCACCCACCGCGGACTGCCCGTCACCGCCATCGTCACCATGACCCTCAAAGACCTCGAATCAGGCTGCGGTTACGCCATGACCGCCACCGGATCCCGCGTCTCGATCCGCGACGCCATCCGCATGTCCTCCCACGCCCACCACTACCTGACCATCTTCGACGACAACGGCAGAGCCCTGTACCTCGGTCGATCCAAACGCATCGCCTCCGCCGACCAACGCATCGTCCTCATCGCCCGCGACCGCGGCTGCAGCTTCCCCTCCTGCACCCGCCCCGCGACCTGGTGCCAAGCCCACCACCTCGACGACTGGGTCGAGGGCGGACCCACCGACATCGACTCCCTCACCTTCGGATGCGACATGCACCACGCACTCGTCGGCACCGGCCCCGGAAAGTGGGCAACCACCAAAACCACAGCAGGACATCGCTATCCGGGCCGAACCCTGTGGCATCCACCAACAGGGATGGACCCCATACGCCGCGGGCTGATCAACCACGCACACCACCCCGAGGAAGTGCTGTACCCACCCGACCAACACGACTACACAGGCGACAACGGCGACGAGGAACCTCGACAACCCGCGTGACGACCTACACAAGCGTCAGGGCACAGCTCTGCCTGTCGTCGGTACATGGCAGCCGCCATACCGGTCGTGCGCGAAAAATAGAAGGCTCCCGAGTCGGGACCTGCGTGCGGTGGGTCGATGATGGTTCTCGGGAGCAGGACTGCGGAGTTGTCGCCGCCGGTCTTCTTCGTATGGAAGGCACTGATGCGCCCAGATGTGCATCCGAAGAACCAAGGGTTCGCCTGGCCGGTCATGTTCGAGGGTGCCGCTCTGCCGCGGATCGTCGAGAGCAGCGAGTTCGACCGCGTGGTGTGGAGCTCGCCGTGGCCGAGTGTCCCCGACGTCCTGTTGCAGTTCGACCTGACTCCAGAAACTCGTCTGCGCTGGACACTGTTGGCCCACGCGCCCGCGCCCGACCCGCAGACCGTCGAATGGCTCCGCGACCAAGTGAGCCATCTGGTGAACATCGACCTACGCAATGCGACTGGACACTGAACCCTCAGCTGTTGCCGCCGTTCACCCCGTACGGATAGCGCTTCCCGATTGCGAACCACAGGATGGGACCGACGATGGGCAGGATCACTGCCACCACTACCCACGCCAGCTTGATGAGCCAGCCGGTGCGGGTGTCACGGACGATCGACACGAGAGCCATGCCGAAGAGCGCCAAGGCAATCGCGCCGCCGGCAGAAGTCATGCCCGTAAAGCTAGCCTCCTCTGCGGCAACCTGCGGTCACCTCTGCTGTTCGCCCGACATCGAATCGTCGAGCATTGCTGAGATATCAAGCTCCACGGGCCATCGCAGCACCGGATCGTCGTGTCGAAGTACTTGGATCCCACGCGCGATGACCAGAATCCGACCTACGTCGTCGATCGCGACGCTCGGGCTGGTCGCGATCACGGGAACGCTCGTCAGTGGCGTCAAGGTCGTCGCGTCATAGATGGTGAACAACCAGAACTGTTCGCCTCGTTCGTAGGTGACCGGGCCAGAGAGCGGCCACCACCCCGCTGATGAAGTGCCGTCGGGTGGATGCCCGATCGACCACGCAAAGTGACCGAGCTGACCACCGTGAAACTGGCTGCGCCCCAGCTGTTCACCGTCGTCGCGAATGGTGAGGTCCGGTTCGACGAATGCAACGTCGACTCCTCGGACCAGACGAAGTGGATCGCCCGCAAGATAAGGATTTCCGTGGCCGCGCGGTAGCTGCGGAATGACGGGTCCGATGGTCGAATGCCCCGTCCCTGACACCCGAACCAGGCGCACCACTGATTCCGCGGGAGGCTGAACGCAGACGACCCAACCATCACGTTCCACAGCAATGGAATTGACGTGGCCCGCGACAGCCGCGACGGCCGTCGAATCCGAACCCGGTGTGTACAGACGCCACATTGCCGCTCCGGCACAGACGAGCAACAGCCCCCGTTGACGGATCCGATGAGCGCGGGCAGGGTATCGACCCGAACTGCGTCCTGACCGAGGCAAATCCAGAACATTCCGTCCATTCCGCCGACCCAGCACCCTGCTTCGGTGGCCCAGACGGAACGCGAACCACCGACCCTGGCCGGTAGAACATGTTCGGCAGCAATACCTTCCGAATCGATGCTGACTACCAGCGGCAATTCCGCGTCGAGAACCCAGGTGACGCCGCCGCCAGCGGCCACGTCTCCCGGCACGATGCTCGGGCGGGTCGGTAGAGGCGGAACGTCGTCGAGATCGAGATCGATCATGACGCTGTTCTCCTGGTCGACGGGGCCACCGTCCTCGCGCATCGACTCGTGGCCGAAGATTCGACGGACTTCCTCCACGTCGCGAGTGGCACGGTGACCAGGGCATACGACCCAACCCTCGCCGGGAATCAACTGGTAGCGCTCCGACACCAGTTGAACTCGGGACACGCGACCGCGGAAGCGTCCCTCGGTGTCATACCCGAAAACGCCGTAGAAGCGTCCGGTCAACTCGACTTGCCCAGTCCTGGGGGTGAATCCACGCCATGACGCAGTCCAGCCGTCGCCGCGAAGCAGTCCGGTCCATTCCCAGCGCCGAGGAGATTTCGGTCCCGTGTATTGCCGGATTGGCTCCCGCCCGGACGGTTCGAGGCTCGCCGATATCGTGACGACCTCCGGTTCGGTATCGGGTAGCTCGACGAACCTCAGGGGGCCGGTCAGCGCCGAACCCACACGGGGCGAGTCGATCTCACCGTCACCGATCACCGATGCCGAGATGTGCACGACAAGCGTGCGATGGCCGCTCATGCGCCTTTCCGCGAGGTCATGGGGGGTGAGGCTACCCGCCATCGCGTCCGGCGATTCTCCGACCACGGTCCACCGGCTCCCCGGGATGTAACGACTGCTGCAGTTCGAGGACTGCGGGATCGTCGAGCTGTCCGTCTGTTGCCCCGGCCGCCCAATCCCAGTCCGGAGTGGACCAAACATTGTGCGTCACTGCCCACTTCGGTGCCCATCCCTCGTCGCTGCGGGGGCGCCGTCCCAACAGTGTTCTCCGATTGCTGGTATCGAAGCCTCCATCGCCGGACTCTGCAATATGCACGTAATCCGGCGTGAAATCCAGTGGTGCGCGCACGATCAACGGTGTCGACGCCACCTCGTCCCTGAACCACTGCGCGTGCGTGTGTCGCAGCGCTCTCGACTCGTCCTCGAGCATCTTCTGATACTCCTCGCCGGTGTACGCGGGCCCGTCCCAGACGAATACTGCATCGTCGATCGGTTCGCCGACAGTGAGTTCGACGAATTGCGAGCCGAATCCGGCCTCGTCGATGCGGTCGCCCAGGATGAACCCGGATTCGACGTCGACCCAGATGCGAAGCGGATAAGGTTTGTCCTCTGGCGGAGCCAGTCGAACCGTCCAACACCGGCGGCCTGCGAACTCGACCGTCTCCACCGCCCCGATCGGTTGCGCGAATTCGTTTCCGGTCCATTCGGCGGTGCTGCGTTGCTGCAGTAAGAATTGGCTCGGCCCCAGATACAACACCCTGCCCAGGGGACCGACGCGTGGTCGGTCGGCCGGGCCTGTGAAGTCCCAGGCCCGCGTGCCGTCGCTGATGAAGATGGGATTGCCGTCGAGACGTTCGACGCGCGTCTTGCGCCCGGATCGCCATACCCGACAGCTGTCTTCGGGTGCGATCAGTACGGGCGGCGTGCCACTGTTGGTGAATCCGTGACGGAAGGACTCGGGACTGCCTGCTTCGTGGATCTCCTCGATGGTGCCCCGCATCGGTATGGTCGATTTCGTGGTCATGGCCGTGAGCACTTCGATCCAGGCGGTCATGGTCGCAGCCTAACGCCGAGCAAGATCGGCAGGCGGGCTATTCGACGCGAAGGGAAGGGTAATCATGGACGGCACCAATCCCACCGTGCCGCTGGCGTTCGATCTCGCATGGATTGCTGCAATTCTTCTCTGGCTGGGCCTCGTAGCCATTGCCTGGATTTCGATCCTCCGTAGCAACCAGGCTCGTCGGGGGTCCGCGTTCTGGTGGTGTCTGCTCGGGTTGATCATGCCGATTTCCGGCGCGCTGATATGGTTCGTCGCTCGTCCGCGCGACTCCGATACCGATCAGCGCACGAGTTCGTAACGGGCCAGCCACAACCCCGGCAGGACCTGCTGATTCTCGGTGTGCGCGAAGCCGAGGGACTCGTACAGGCGACGGGCCGGGGCATTGTCTCGCCCGGTAGCCACCAGCACACGTTCTCCGGCAATGCAATTCAGCACCGCGGTAGCCAAACCGCGACCGATGCCCTGGCGATGTGCGTGTGGAGCCACCACCAGACGGTCGATTTCCGAACCGGACCACGCTGCGGCACCGAGGATTTCGTCCAGATCACGCGCGACGAGCCAGTGGACCTGTGCTGCACACAGATCGTCCACCGACTCGTGCAGCAGCGGGATGCGGTCGTCGCCGATGAGCTCGGCCTCGACCGCGTAAGCACTCTTCTGTACCGCGAGGATCTTCTCGGCCGACAATCGATTTGTCGACGGATCGACCTGCGCTATCTCAATAGCGGCCACCAGCGGGCTCAGGCAACGCGTCGAGCGCGGCGAGGTGCTCGGAGCTCAGAGTGAGCGAAGCGGCACCGGCATTCTCGTCGAGCCGGGAGGTGCGACGAGTGCCGGGAATCGGCACGACGTGCTCTCCCTGGGCCAGCACCCATGCCAGGGCCACCTGCGCCGGAGTCGCGTCGAGTTCCGCGGCGATGGCCGCGATGGCGTCGACGATGACGAGGTTCGCATCGAGGTTGTCTTGACTGAAACGCGGCAGTCGAGAGCGGAAATCATCTGCAGCGGGTGTGGTTCCGCGAAAGTTGCCCGTCAGAAACCCTCGGCCCAGCGGCGAGAACGGCACGAAGGCGGCACCGTTGTCCTTCGTCCATGTCAACGAGGTCACCAGGTGGTCGCGTGTCCACAACGACAACTCCGACTGCACGGCGGATATCGGATGCACCTGCTGGGCACGATCGAGCTGCTCGACGGTGAACTCCGAAACACCCAGTGCACGAACCTTTCCGGCCTGTACGGCCTCGGCCATCGCGCCGATGCTGTCTTCGACGTCGACCTCAGGATCGGGACGGTGCAGGTAATACAGATCGATGTGGTCGACGCCCAGTCGACGCAGCGAGTCGTCGATTGCCGAACGCAGGTGCTCGGGCTTGCCGTTGGGGCCCGAAATGACCGGCTCTCCGGCGTCGCCGATGTGGGAGGTCAATCCGCCCTTGGTCGCGAGCACCACCTCGTCGCGCCGACTGCCGATGGCTGCGCCGACGACTTCCTCGTTGGTGAACGGGCCGTAGACGTCGGCCGTGTCGATGAAGTTCACACCCAGGTCCAAGGCGTGCCCGATGACGCGATCGGGGGACTCCGTTTGGTCGTCTGCCTTGTATGCCCAGGTCATTCCCATGCAGCCCAAGCCGATGGCACCCACCTCGGGGCCGTCGTTCCAGAGTGTGCGTGTCGGTACTGTGCGTTCGCTCATGTACTCGACCCTAGAGAAGTAAAAGCGTTGTCGCTTGGACTCACCGGGCGACTAGCATCGCCGCATGGCACTCCCGCACTCGAAGGTGTATTTCGGCGACAGACTGGTCGATGCGAAGGACGCGACGCTCGGGGTCGCCACCTCGGCCGTCCTGTACGGGCTCAGTGTCTACACCGTCTTTCCGGTGCAGGTGGACGGTGATCGGCGTACCGCGTTCCGGTTGCTCGATCACTATCAGCGCCTCGTCGAGTCCTGCAAGATCATCGGTATCGACACCTTTGCGGCGGAGTGGACGTTCGAGCGATTCGTGCAAGCGACACGGGACGTGGTTGCCGCCAATGCCCCGACGACCGAGGTCTACGTTCGAGCCACCGTCCATGTGGACGAGTCGATCCCTGGAACCCGGGTGCGGGGGCTGCACACCACGGTGTCGATCTTCCTCTACGCTGCCAATCCCATTGTGCCGCAGGACGGTATGCGATTGAAGACCAGTGTGTGGCGTCGCATCCCCGACTATGCGATTCCCTCTCGCGCGAAGGTGAACGGAGCGTACGTCAATTCCGTTCTGGCGAAACAGGATGCCATCGACAGTGGGTTCGACGACTGCATCTTCCTCGACATCAACGGCCACGTCTGCGAACTCAGTGCCGCGAACATCTTCCTCGTCCGAAACGGAGTGCTCGTCACCCCCGACGTCACCAGCGACATTCTCGATGGGATCAACCGTCGAACGCTCCTGACCTTGGCGCGCGAAGAAGGGCTGACGGTTCAGGAGCGCACCGTCGACCTCACCGAGTTGTACATCGCCGACGAGGTGTTCGTATGCGGTACCTCGGCGGGAGTGGCTCCGGTGTACGAAATCGACGGCCGCGCAATAGGAACCAGGGAGACCGGCCCGGTGACGCTCACTCTGCGCAAGCGTCACCAGGCTGCACTCACGAACGACGAGGTGCACGGTTGGGTGAGTGTGCTGTAGCTACGCGGGGCAGGTCGACGCGAGTCCGGCGATCAGTGCTTCCGTGGCGGGCTGCTCGAGTGGGTCTGCGGCGGGATTCGGAGCTGCTGTAGTCCAAGCCAGCGATACCTGACGCTCCCCGTCGGGGCTGGAGAACTGAAAGGTGCGGTAACCGAACCCGTTGCCGCGGTTACCGAACACCAGCTCGCCCGATCCTGGATTGCACGCGTCGCCGCCGAGAAGCAGTCCGAGGCCGTAGCCGGAGGGGCTGACCACCTGCATCTCGTCGACCAAATTCTGCGGAAGCAGGGTGCCGTCGAACAATCCACGGAAGAACGTGTTCACGTCCGCGACGGTGGAGATGACAGCGGCACCGGAGGACCAGACGCTGGCGTCGTATTCGGTGACGTCGGTGTAGGTTCCGTTCTCCAACACGTAGCCGTGCAGTGCATCGTCAGCGATGACGGCATCGGTGGGGTAGGTGGTGTCGGTCATCTGTAATGGGTCGAAAATCCTGTCCTGCAACGACTGTCCGACCGACTGTCCATCGAGATCTGCCGCAATCTTTCCCAGCAGCACGTAATTGGTGTTCGAGTAGCTGAACCCCTGACCGGGTTCACTTGTCCACGGCATAGCCAACGCCTGTGCGATCAGTTCGTCGTCGGTGACTGCATCGTTTGCGCGCGCGGCGATCTGCTCGGCAGAATCGAACCCCACCAGGTAATCAGGTATCCCACTGGTGTGATCGAGCAGCTGGCGAACGGTCACAGGCTTGGGAAGTAGGCCGGGCAGCATCTCGTCGACCGGCTGATCGAGTTGCACTTTGCCTTCGTCCACGAGCTGCAGCACCACGGCGGCAACCATCGCCTTGGTGACGCTGGCGATACGGACCGGATCGTCGGCGGACGCAGGCTCGGTGCCACCGCGCTCGACCGAACCGGCCGCTCCTGACCAGGAATCCTCACCGTCGCGTACCTGCGCGACAGCGGCGACGGACCCGGCGTCGACCAGGGCGTCCAAGGCTGCCTGGACGTCGTCGGTCCTGATGGTTCCGCTCGGGGGCGTCGTGGTGGTCGTTTCGACGGCTGACGGCTCGTCAGATGACGTGCATCCGCTGACCAGCAAGGACGTCGAGACGGTGAGGGCGGCGAGGACTCGTAGCTTGCTCATGTCTTCGACGCTATCGCCACCCTGCGAAGGATTTCAGTGTCAAATGTCAGTGATTTTCGATGAGTCAGCGATCGACCTGGCAGAAGCGGAGGTTGTTCGAGAACGGGTCTGTCACTGTCATGGTCGGACCACCCGGTGCATCGTGATCGATTCCGGGTCGGCTGCGTGGGTTCTTCTTCTGCAGGAGTTCGGCATTGAAGGACGTGACATCCGCGATCGGTATCCAGACGGACGTTCCCGGGGTGCCGTCGCCGTAGTGCTGGGACAGATCCAGGATGCAGTCTCCGCGTGAAATGCGAATGTAGAGCGGCAGATCCGGCTCGAATCGGTGCTCCCACTCGACCGAGAAGCCGAGATAGTCCAGGTAGAACGAACGCGCTTCGACGTCGTCGAAGATGCGCAGAATGGGGACGGCCGGGCCGAATGTCGAGGTCATCGTCCTGCGCTCGAATTCAACAGGATCTCGGCCGCAGTCTTTGCTGCCGTGGCAGATTCGGCCAGTTCAGTGATGGCCGCAGTGGTTTGCGCACCCTCGGCGAGCAAAGCGATCTGCAGCCCGACGGTCGGCTCGCATCCGGCGTCGACGGCCAGTCCGGTGACGTACTCGATGAAGCTCTTCTTGTGCTGCTGCGCGGCGTCGGCGACCTCGGGCATCGTGGCACCCAGCTCACCGAAGGAGTTGATGAACGCGCACCCGCGAAAGTCGTCCTCTCGGAACCATCGATCCAGGAAGTCGAAGATGGACAGCAGCTTTCCGCGGGGCGTGTCGTGTCGGTCCGCTTCGGCGCGGATCCCGTCGTTCCACTGGGCAGTGCGGCCGCGGAGGACCTCGGCCACGATGGCCGTCTTGGACGGAAACAGCGTGTACATGCGTTTGAGGGAGATTCCCGCTGCGGTGCGCAACTCGTCCATACCGACTGCCTGGATGCCGCGCGCATAGAACAGTTCGTCCGCGGCGTTCACCACCTGTGCCCGTCCGATTTCCGTACTGGTCATCGCTTACCCCTTGCCGAGAGAACCAACGTTCTCTACAGTAGTCCACACACGCAGAGAACGACCGTTCTCTCGCTCGATGCTCAGGACACAGGAAGGCAGGATCATGGCGTACATCAACGTCGGAACCGAGAACTCCACCCCCGTCGAGGTCTACTACGAGGATCACGGCACCGGCCAACCGGTCGTGCTCATCCACGGCTACCCGCTCGACGGGAACTCCTGGGAGCGTCAGTCGCGTGCGCTGCTCGACGCCGGCTACCGCGTCATCACCTATGACCGCCGTGGATTCGGGCAATCGAGCAAGCCCACCGTCGGCTACGACTACGACACCTTCGCTGCAGACCTGGACAAGGTGCTCACCGAGCTCGACCTACGCGATGTCATCCTGGTCGGATTCTCCATGGGCACAGGTGAATTGGCTCGGTATGCCGCGAAGTACGGCACCGATCGCGTCGCCAAGTTCGCGTTTCTCGCCTCGCTCGAGCCGTTCCTGCTACAGACCGAGGACAACCCGACCGGCGTTCCGCAGTCGGTGTTCGACGGCATCGAGACCGCAGCGCGCGAGGATCGTTTCACCTGGTTCGAGAACTTCTACAAGGACTTCTACAACCTCGACGAGAACCTCGGCAGCCGCATCAGCGAGGCCACCGTGCGCGCCAGCTGGAACACCGCAACCGCCAGCGCGCCCGTCGCGGCCTACGCCGTCGTGCCCACCTGGCTCGAAGACTTTCGCGGAGACGTCGAGAAGGTCCGCGCGTCGGGCAAGCCGACGCTGATCCTGCACGGCACGGCCGACAACATCTTGCCGATCGATTCGACCGGCCGCCCGTTCCACGAGGCGTTGCCCGAGGCGACGTACGTCGAGGTCGAGGGCGCACCCCACGGGCTGCTGTGGACGCACTTCCAGGAAGTGAACGACGCGCTCCTCGCGTTCGTGAAGTAGTACCGACGTCGTACGAGACGCAACAGAAAGGGACGGCACCGTGGCCGTCCCTTTCTGGTCGGATCAGACCGCGACCACTCCGTCGTGATCGCTGTAGACGATCTCGCCGGGGGTGAAGGTGACGCCGCCGAACGTCACCGGCACGTTCTTCTCGCCGGATCCCGTCTGCGTGCTCTTGCGTGGGTTCGTTCCCAGCGCCTTGACGCCGATATCGAGGGTGCGCAGAATCGCCGAGTCCCGTACAGCGCCGTTGACGATGACGCCTGCCCAGCCGTTGTCGACGCCCCGCCCGGCGATGATGTCGCCGACCAGCGCGGTGTGGATGCTGGCATCGCCGTCGACCACGAGGACGCCGCCGTTGCCGGGCTCGCTCAACGTCTGCTTGACCAGCAGATTGTCCTGGAAGCAGCGGATGGTGGTGATGGGTCCGGCGAACTCGGTGTGCTTGCCGAACTGTGTGAACTGGGTGTCGCAGCTGCGGATGTCGGGACCGATCTCGTCGGCCAGATCAGCGGTTGCTTTGAATTCCACAGGTGAAGTCATGCGCAGAAGACTAACGTCCGATCGTCAGCCGCGGCCGTGACGTCGCTCGTAGTCGTCCCGGGTGCGGTCGACGCGGCTCTGCGCTTTGGCGTTGATCAACTGGGGGTCGAGGCCGTGAATGAGCAACCGGTGGCGCCGATAGACGTTCATCAGCGCTATCGCGAAGTACACCAGCGGAATGAACAGCAACGCCATCATGGCCAGCGACATCCACAGCGGGCCGGGAATGAGTAGGAACAGCAACAGCAACGGGATGACGGGGACAGTGAATCGGGCCAGGTAGCGCACCTGGGCACCGTTGCCGACGAGGTCGTTTCGGACCCAATCCTGCATCGACGGGGGCAGGACCCGACCGAACGAGTACCCCACGAATTGCACAGGACTGGGCTTCGTACGTTCGGTCGTCATCGCGCAATGCTAGTCCTACGTGGGTTGGTACAAGTCACCGTTGACTGCGGATAATCTCATATGTGACGATAGCGTCAGTTCGGACCGGGTGGTGTCGACGACAAGGACGTAGACCGTGATCGACCGCAGAACCTTGCTCGGCGCGCTCGGTGCAGCCACGCTCTCGGGAGTCGCCTTGTCCGCAGCGACCGCGTCGGCGTCACCGAAGCCTGCCGCCGGGGGAGTGGTGGACGTGCACTCGCACATGGTCCCCGACTTCTATCTGCGCGACGCGCTCGCGGCCGGCATCGTCTTTCCCGACGGCATGCCGAAGTGGCCGTCCTGGTCGGTGACCGAGCATCTGCAGATGATGGACCGGTGCGGGATCGACAGTGCGATCCTGTCCGTGTCGAGCCCTGGGGTGCACTTCGGGGACGACGCCGAAGCCGCCGACTTGGCGCGCCGCGTCAACGATTTCGGGGCGGCCACGGGCGCCGGGCAGCCGCGCCTGGGCTTTTTCGCCTCGCTGCCGCTTCCGAACGTCGTCGACTCGACGGTCGAGGCCGTTCGGGCTCTCGATGAGCTCGGTGCCGACGGGGTCGCCGTCATGTCGAACGCCGGCGGTATGTATCTGGGCAACGCGGTGCTGGCACCGTTGCTCGCGGCGCTCGATGCGCGGTCGGCGGTGGTCTTCGTGCACCCGACCTCGCCGCCGAATGTAGCTGCGGTATCACTGAGCCGGCCGGCTCCGATGGTCGAATTCCTTTTCGACACAGCGCGAACCGTCGTCGACTTGATTCTGCTGGGCGTGGTCGACCGGTTCCCTCACATCCGCTGGGTGTTCACCCACGGCGGCGGGGTGCTCCCGCTGTTGGCGGATCGGGTCGACTTCTTCCGGACGCAGGTGGGTCTGGGAACACCGACTACGCCGGATGTACTGCAGCGCTTGTGGTTCGACCTCGCCGGTACGCCGGTTCCTCGGCAGCTACCGACGTTGCTGTCGGCGGTCGGGCCCGATCGTCTGGTCTACGGCAGTGACTTCTGCTTCACCCCGATCGTTGCGGTGCAGGAGCAGCTGCGCTCGCTCGACGCGGGAGCCGCGGACGGTGGGCTCGAGAACTGGCGCGCCGTCACATCCGACAATGCCCGCCGTCTGCTGAATCTCTGATCCGAAGAAAGCAGGCACCGACGATGAAAGCGCAAGCACTTCAACCGTTCTCGGAGCATTGGGATTGGCAGATGAATGCCGCCTGCCGCTCGATGCCGGTCTCGATGTTCTACCCGCCCCTGGGCCTGAGGGGATACTCGCTGAGAAACCTGGAGCGACAGGCCAAGCTCGTGTGCAATCGATGCCCCGTGATCGTGCGCTGTCTGCAACACGCACTCGACACCGACGAAAGGCATGGAGTCTGGGGTGGATCGACCGCACACGAGCGGTCCGCAATGGCCCGCGTCAACCCTGACGACGAGCGTTCGCCCGGACATCTACGCCCCGGGTCGGAATCCGCACCCCCTGCAGGAAGTGCGGATTCCGAAAAGGGGTGCGGATCGAGACGAGTCAGCCCTGACGAGCAGCGTTCGCGACAATGACATCCCGAAGGTACTGCGCCAGTCCGGCGGCAATAGCGTTGTAGTGCTTGGCGAATCACGTACTCCGGATGTGACTGCCCGCGGCACCGGCTTCGATCGGATCATTGTCGGCTCGGCAGCCAGTTGAGGTGTCGGCGCGGCGTGCTAGCGTCTGTTCGATTCCGGGGGGAGCATGTATGTCGGTGAAGGTGGCGTTCGCGCGTCTCGGAGCGACGGTCGTGGTGTCTGCTGCCGTGATCTACGGGTTGGCACAGGCGGCACCCGACACTCTTGATTCTTATGTCGGTCCGGCCGGTGTCGCACCGTCGGCGACGCCTTTGCCGAGGGCAACAGGTGCGTCGGGAACAGTCACGTTGCAGCCCCCAGTGGTGACCAACACCCCGCCGCCGGGATTTCCGTCGATGCGTCGACCACCCCCGGAGATCGAGGTGGCTGACGGCGAGCCTCAGCCGATCGACACCAAATTCGGCCTGAGTTACACGGTGCCTGCCGATTGGCGGAACTTCTCGACCGGCATCGCCGGGTGGGAAGGGAACGGTGAGTCGATCACCTATGGTGCGATCGCTGATTACGGACGTGGGTTCTGTCCCGCTCAGGACTCCGCCGATCTGGGCATGACCGGCATGATCGGCCGTAATGGCGTCGATGTCGCCGCCGCTGCGTTGGAGGTATCCCGGCAGGCCGACCTCATTTTTGCGGATTCGGACAACCCCGACGCCGTGGTCACCTATTCGGATCCGGTGGAATTCGAGATCGATGGTGAACCAGCGGTCCGGATCGACGCCGACATCACTGGGTTGAAAGTCGAGAGCGAGTGCGATGCTCCCGCAGCAAGTTTCGACATCGTCGCGACGACCGGGTTCTCGAATGCGACGGTAGCGGTGTTCATGATCACCCTCGATCGGGACATGAAAGGTGCGGTGGATGGCCAGGTGGGCGAGGGCATCTTGTCCTCCCTTCAGAAGATTCCGAGCGAACGAGCGGCTGGCTGATGGAGGAATTCAAAGCGCGGCCGAGCGATATAGCCGGTCTCAGCAGGCTTGTCGGTGAGATCGGAACCCAGACGTCTCTCGCGCCCAAGTATTTCGACGAGGAAGCGCTGCCTCGGGCCGACTTCACAATCGGGACATTGAGCATCATCTGCGACCCATTTCGACTGTTGGAAGGTACGTGGCGGAATCGGCACGGCGACCTCTCCTCGAAGTGCACTTCGCTCGGTGAGGAACTCAATCGGGCCGCATGGTTGTACGACGATCAGGAACGCAAGACTTACGACGCGATCAACGCGGTGATCGAGTTGAGGTACGAAGGAATTCTGACTGCTGGAGACCCGACCAGGCAGGCCATCGGACATGTTCCCGAGTACGACGTCACCGTGGATTACGGGGCACCGAACGGAATCGTCTATTCACCGCCGGCTACCATTGCCGACGATTTTGCCGACGTGATTCGTGAGGCGGGTGGCTGGGTTGCCGATATCGATCACTTCATCGAGGTGCACACGGGGCGAAGCCCGATCCGTGACTTGCTCGATCCGATCGGTGGAAACTGGAACGAGGTGAAGCGCCTGGGTTCCGCTTTCCGCATCGCGGGGGAAGCAATGGAAAACGCAGGTCTGAGCTTGGAGGGCGGGGTCAAGCGAGTCGGCGAAACGTGGGACGGCGCTGCCGCTTCCGCCTTCGACGCGTTCGCCCACGACCAGGTGGAGGCGATGAAGTGGGAGGGCCCCTGTGGTCGGGTGATCGAGGCTGCCTCGAACAGAATTGCGGACGAAATGAAGAAGTCCGTCATCAGTGTGGTGGCCAAGCTCAAAGAATTGCTCGACAAAGAGGTCGACGTCACCGATGGTAAGAATCTGGTGAACATCGCACTGAAGAAAGTACCGTTTCTCGGCCCGACCTATCAGATCGGGACGGTGATTCTGATCATCAAGGACACCATCGAACTGGTCGAACAGATGGTTGCTCGAATCCAAGAGGTCACCGGCGCATTCGCGAAATTCATCTCGTTGGTAACGAGCCCGAGCGGATACCTGAACGAACAATTCGACAAGGTACTGGAACCGCTGACCGACGCGGTCGAGAGAACGAAGCTCGGTATCGATATCAAGAACACCGCCGACTCCGGACCGATGATGAGGGCCCCGAAGAACCCCTTCGATGCAGGCGATGGCACCGATCCGTGGGCTGATGCGGTATGAGTTACACCGACCCCGCAGTGGCAGACGCTGCGCGCAGACTGAACGACAGTATCGATCGATTGATCGGGGCCCGGCTCCAATTCGAACGAATACCGATCGATTTCTACGAGGAACCCAGGATGGTGACCGACGGACTGATGTTTTCCCTTGCCGAGCTCTCGATTTCGTCACCTGAACTGAAGGCCTACGCCGAACGTGTTCGCATCGGGGAGTGCGCCTGGTCGGACATCGAGAACCGGAGCATGCCCGTGCCGCGTGAAGTCGGGGAACTGAAGGCGTCGCCGATATTCATCTGGTATTCGGCCGCCATGCAGACCGACCATGATCAGCCGTACCGGATTCCCTGGGAGTGAATTCGACGCATACGCCCCGGGTCGGAATCCGCACCCCCTGCAGGAGGCGCGGATTCCGAAAAGGGGTGCGGAGCGAGACGGGTCAGCTCTGACGAGCAGCGTTCGCGACGATGACGTCACGGAGATACTGCGCCAAACCGTCGGCGATATCGTTGTAGTGCTTGGCAAATCGCTCGTCGGCGATGTACATCTCCGCCAGGTTCACCTGCATCTCGTAACCGCAGTCGTAGTACCGCTCGATCGACGCGCGATGACGCTCGGCCAGTACCCCGGCTTCGGTGGAATCCGGCGACACACCCCGCTGCAACGCGGCAGCGAGATCCGCTTCCAGGAGGTCCGTCTCTTCCTTGACGGCCTTCCAATCGTCCTTGGTGAACGACGCCGTCCGCTGCTGCGACTGCTTCCACTCGTCGGTTTCGCCCCAGCGCTGCTCGGCCTCCTCGGCGTATTCCTCGCCGGGCCAGTTGTCGCCGAAGATCTCTCGCTGCTCCTCGGGAGTCAATTGCATACCCATCTTCTTCGCCTCCATCATCTTGTCCACGGCCGCAGCCATTGCGTGCAAGTGATCGATCCGCTCGTTCAACAACTCTCGCTGCCGCCGCAGATGCGCCATGGCATCGACCGCCGGGTCGTCGAGCAACGCTGCAATGACCTCGAGCGGGAACCCGAGCTCCCGGTAGGTCAATACCTGATGCAGCCGTTCGACATCGGCCGACGAATACGTCCGATAGCCCTTGGGGGTTCTCCCCGACGGCACCACCAGCGCGATCTCGTCGTAATGATGCAGCGTTCTGACGCTGACACCCACCAACTTCGAGACCGCGCCGACCTGCATGCCGGCCTGGACGTCAACCGAACTGTTCGCGGACGAATCACTCACGAAGGACACTGTGCTGCCTCCCGTGGCGTGAGGGTCAAGACGAAAAACGACTCGTTGTGGACCTCTAGCGAATCACACGTTCGCAACCCGAGGTGGGTTCTCCGGCCAGTCGTTGCGCCAGCCAGTCGTAGGCACCGGGACGGCCGTTGGTCTGGGCCTGTGAATGGTCGCCGGGCACCTCTTCCAGGTGTACCGACGCGCCGGCAGCGCACCACTGATCCTGCACGGCCTCGGCACCTTCTTTGGGAATGAGGAAGTCCTGCAAGCCCTGGTAGATGTACACCGGCGCGTCCGGCTTCGTCTGGCCCATGCGGTTTTCCTCGACGACGGCCGTGGTGATCGGATGCGCGAAGACATCAGGGACGTTGGAGAGATTTCGCTGGTCCAACAGCAGTAGTCCGCTGTAGGACAACACATCCACGCATTGATCCTTCTGTGCCAGCGCCAGTCGCTTGCCGTTGTCGTTGGCGAGCTGCCGCATCTCCGGGTACTCCCGGGACAGTCCGATCGTCGCCGCAGTGAACAAGCCCGATCCGATCTGGCCGTTGAGCGAGGTCTGCAGAATCTTGTAATCGGTCGGCGGACCGCCGAACGCAACGCCGGCGATGTTCAGCTCGGGTGCGTACTCGGGGGCCAACTGGGCCGCCCAGCCCGACGCGATCGCACCGCCGGAATATCCCGTGATGCCGATCGGGGCATCGGCGGAGACTCCCGCCGTTCGGGAGGCGCGGAGACCGTCGAGCACGGTGTGCCCCGACACGAGGCCGGCCGAATATGCCTGCCGTGGGCCCTGATAGTCCGTCATCACCACGGTGTAGCCGCGGCCGAGCAGAATCCGGACCTGATCGATCTCTTTGTTGTTTCCCCGCGGGAGGGTGTAGGACGGCGCGCACGTGTTGCCGAGTGAATCCGTCGCCTCGTTGTATGCGATGACGGGGCGATCTCCACCGCCGGTCCACGGGGCAGCGGGAGTCAGCACCGTCGTCGCCGCAGCGATGGGACGGTTCTTCGAATCGGTCGAGCGGAAGAGCAATTGGACGGACGAGGCCTCGGGGGTCACCGCGACATCGCGTCGAGCGAGGACAGTGCCGGGCACGAGATTCTCGTATCCGGCCGGCGGATCGAACCACGGATCGCCGAGTGACGTGGGGAGATACGCAGCCGGATCGCTCGGTGGAGCAATGAAATCTTGGACCGGATCTGCCTGCGCAGACCCCGCGAATGCCACCATCAGTGCTGCTGCTCCGGCCAGAACTAGTGCCTTGCGCATGGATTCCCCACCCTGTTGCTTCCGAACGCCCCGACGTCGGAGTAGACCACAGCCCATCGTGCCACAGGGCCAGGGAACATCGGCCCTGTGAACTGAGCCGAAGACCAGGTAGGTTGTCTGTTACTCCGAACACTACTCATCAGTAGGGATGCAAAAATGCCTGCTCCGTCCACTGCGACCTTTTCCCGGCTCGCTGATCTCATCGCCATTCCCGACGCGGACTCGCGTCCCACCAAGACGATCACCGAGGTGTTCACCGGTAAGGAGCTGGCGACCATTCCGGTCGGCACGGCTGCAGATGCACTGGCTGCGATCGCACGCGTCCGCACCGCTCAGGCGGCGTGGGCCAAGCGTCCGGTCTCCGAGCGCGCAGAGATCTTCCACCGCTACCGCGACCTGGTGCTCGCGCACCGCGACGAGCTGATGGACATGGCGCAGGCCGAGACGGGCAAGTCCCGCGCCGCCGCCCTCGAGGAAGTCCTCGACATCTCGATGACCTCGCGGCATTACGCACGCACTGCGGCCAAGCTGCTGGCCCCGAAGAAGGTCACCGGCATGCTTCCCGTGCTGACCAAGACTCGCGTTCGGTACCAGCCGAAGGGAGTCGTCGGAATCATCTCGCCGTGGAACTACCCGATGACTCTCGCGGTGTCCGACGCCATCCCGGCACTGCTGGCCGGCAACGGCGTCGTCCTCAAGCCGGACAGCCAGACGCCGTACTGCGCGTTGGCCTGTGTCGAGCTGCTCTACAAGGCCGGTCTGCCCCGCGACCTGTTCGCCGTGGTCCCCGGCCCCGGCTCGGTGGTGGGCACCGCAATCGTCGAGAACACCGAATACGTCATGTTCACCGGCTCCACGGCCACCGGTCAGCTCTTGGCCGAGCAGGCGGGGCGTCGACTCATCGGTTTCTCCGCCGAACTCGGTGGCAAGAACGCCATGATCGTCGCCAAGGGCGCGAACCTTCGGGAAGTATCCGACGCGGCAGTGCGCGCCTGCTTCTCCAACTCCGGTCAGCTCTGCATCTCCATCGAGCGTATCTACGTCGAGAAGTCCATCGCCGCCGAGTTCACCGAGAAGTTCGGCCAGCGGGTACGCAACATGACCGTGGGTGCCGACTACGAGTTCGGCATCGAAATGGGCAGCCTCATCTCCGAGGACCAGATCAAGACGGTCTCGGCGCACGTCGACGACGCCAAGGTCAAGGGCGCGACCGTCGTCGCGGGCGGCAAGGCGCGTCCCGACATCGGCCCGCTGTTCTACGAGCCGACGTTGCTGACGAACGTCACCGAGGACATGGAGTGCGCGGCGACCGAGACCTTCGGGCCGCTGGTGTCGATCTACCCCGTCGCCGACGTCGACGAGGCCATCGCGAAGGCCAACGACACCGACTACGGATTGAACGCGAGTGTCTGGGCTAGGACGAAGGCTCAGGGCGAGGCCATCGCGACACGTCTGCACGCGGGCACGGTCAACGTGGACGAGGGCTACGCGCCGACGTGGGGCACCACCGGTGCGCCGATGGGCGGAATGGGCGTCTCCGGCATGGGCCGTCGGCACGGAAACGAGGGATTGCTCAAGTACACCGAGCCGCAGACCATCGCGACGACCCGCCTGCTCAATCTCGGTGGCCCGCGCGGACTTCCGCCGAAGCTGTGGGCAAAGATCATGCCTCCCTTCGTCAAAGCGCTGAAGTACGTACCCGGCCGGTAGTAGTCGGTAGACGGACGAGGAAAGGCCCCGCACTCCCTTTCGGGTGTGCGGGGCCTTTCGCTGTTCTGTGGCAGATCAGTTGACGCTGTGGCCGTTCAGTCCGGCGTTGGCGTAGTGATTGTGGCTGTCGGGAATGTGGTTGTCTCCCAACACCCGAGCCACCTGCTGCTCGCTGAGTCCGAGTCGGCGGAGTCGCTCGCACACTGCATCGAAGTCGAGCATCTTGGCGTCGAGCTCCTGCTGCAGCTCGATCACCTCGGCGCGAATGGCCTCGGCCTCGTCGAGTGCGGTCAACGTGTCCTCGGGCTGGGGCAGCAGCAGCGTGAGCAGTCGATCACGGGCATCGGTGCTCAGTCCATCGAAGGGACGCTGACCCGGCTGAGCCTCGTGGCGACCTTCGTTGCGACGCTCGAAGCGACGCTCGTTGCCGTACTGCGCTCCGACGTAGTCCTGAGTCGCCCCGAAAGACGGGATCTCGGCGAACTGTTCGCGACGTTCGGGCTGTGCCTGAGCATCACCGTCGAGATCGTTCTGGTCCAGATCGGTCTTGTTCGGATCGGCGACGGGTCCCTGCGCCGGTGCCGACGCGATGTCGATCGTCTGTCGCAGTGGGCGATTCGGAATGAAGATCACGGCGATGAGCGTGACGATCGCAACGAAGCCGGCGATCATGAAGATGCGTCCGGTCGCGTCACCGTATGCGGTGCGGATGACGCTGACGATCGGAGCCGGCAGAGCGGTGAGGTCGAGAGATCCGCCGCCTCCGGCCGAACCGTCCACTCCGAGCTGCGCCAGACCGGCTGCCGACTTCTCGGCGACACGGGTTGCCAGCAGCGAACCGAGAACCGAGACGCCGATCGCTCCGCCGAAGGTACGGAAGAAGGCGACCGTCGACGATGCGGCACCGACGTTCTGCACACTGACCGTGTTCTGCACTGCGAGAACGAGGTTCTGCATCAGCATGCCGGTACCGAGACCGACGATGGTGATGAAGATGCCGACCGTCACCAGGCTGGTGGCGTGATCGATGGTGCCCAGCAGCAGGAATCCGATGACCAGCAGGATGGAGCCGGTGACGATGAACGGCTTCCACTGACCGAACTTGGTGATCAGCTGACCGGATCCGACCGAGGCGACGAGCATGCCGAAAACCAATGGGATGGAAAGCAATCCAGCCTCGGTAGGGGTGTAGCCGCGAGCAGTCTGGAAGTACTGGCCGAGGAACGTGGTGGCTCCGAAGAGGCCGACGCCGACCGCGATGGACGCGACGATGGCGAGGCCGGTGGTGCGCTCGGTGACGATCTTGAGCGGGATGATCGGCGACTTGTGCCGAGCCTCGACGATGATCGTCAGGACGAGCAGCGCAACTCCGCCGCCCACGAGGTACGCGGTCTCACGGGAGATCCAGGCGTAGTAGTCGGCCTTGCCGGCGAACGAGACCCACACGAGGAGTACGGACACGCCTGCGGTCAGCAGGAGCGCGCCGAGCCAGTCGATGGAGACGTTGTCCTTGCGGACGGTCTTGATGTGCAACGTCTTCTGCAGCAGGCCGAGGGCGATGACAGCCAGCGGCACGCAGACGAAGAAGCACCAGCGCCACCCGAGGGGGCTGTCGACGATGACCCCGCCGAGGATGGGGCCACCGGACATCGATACTGCCATGACGGCACCGGTGTAACCCGAGTAGCGGCCGCGATCACGCGGGGAGACGATGGTTCCGATGATGGCGATGACGAGTGCCGTCAGACCACCCATGCCGATGCCCTGCACCACACGTGCGGCGAGCAGCAGCGGAACGTTGTGCGCGAAGCCGGCGATCAGCGAGCCCGCGACGAAGATGAGGATCGAGCTCTGGACCAGCACCTTCTTGTTGAACAAGTCGGCGAGCTTGCCCCAGATGGGCGTCGACGCGGCGTTGGCCAACAGTGCGGTGGTGATGACCCAGGCGTACGCGGTCTGCGAGCCCTTCAGGTCACCGATGATGGTCGGCAGAGCGGTCGAGACGATGGTTGTGCTCAGCAGCGCGGTGAACAGCGCGGCCAGCAGACCGGTGAGGGCTTCGAGGATCTGGCGATGCGTCATCGCATCGGGATCGGCGATTGCCTGATTCGGCGGATTCTCCGCGGATGTTGTCATTGGTTATCTCGCAATCAATTCAATGCGGGCCACGTCCTGGTGCTGGGCGTGGGCGTCTTCGGTGAACGTGTCGTTGAGCTTGCGGATGGAATCGAGGGCATCGAGAGCCTCGGTTTCACTCCATTCGCTCAACATCTCTGCCAGGCGACGAGCTCGCCTGTCCCAAATCTGTTTCAGTCGAGCCTGGCCTTCGTCCGACACGCAGACCCGGGACGCTCTTCTGTCGTCCGGATCGGGATGCCGATCGATGTAGCCGAGTTCGACGAGGTCCGCGATCTGCCGGCTGAGGGCGGACTGGCTGACGCAGAGCCTGCTGGCGAGGTCGGTCTGTCTGCATTCACCCTCTGTCGCGAGGATGGCCAGAACTCCGGTCAGCGCCTGCGGCAACGGTGAATCCTCGACTCCGGTGGTCACGGCCCGCTTCAGCGTGCGCCCGAAGAGGAATACCTCTTCGACGAGCGATTCCGCTGTCGTGGATTGAACTGCCATGAGTACTCCAACGCTGAGTTCGATTTACTTGCTGTCTGCAACCATATATATACATACATGCGCTAAGCAAACAATATTCCTGTCTGGTGGGTCACAGGGTTGGAGCGAGGTGGGTCCGAGTGGGGGGTCGGCTCCCCTGATCTGGATTCCAGCCTGCGATCGGCGGCACAAATCCGAAACTGGGGAGCCGATCCCGAGCCCAGGGGTGGGCGATACAGTCCGAAGATGGACGTTGTGCGCGCGATGCCCCTGCTCACGGTCACCGATCTCGATGCGGCGCTGGACGCGTATGTCCAGGTCACCGGCATGGAGGTAGTGATGAACAACGGTTGGATCGCCACACTTGCGTCACCGGGGGACAGCAACGCGCAATTGAGTCTGATCACCGTCGACCCCACCGGCCCGGTGAATCCGTCGGCGTCTCTCGAAGTGGACGACGTCGACGCGGCCTACCGCGCCGCGGTGGATGCACATCTCGAGATCGTGTACGAGATCACCAACGAGGAGTGGGGCGTGCGCCGATTCTTCTTCCGAGACGCGGGCGGCAACGTGGTGAACGTGCTCGCGCACATGTGAGATCAGCTGGGCTGCAGCAGGGTTCCGCGTATCACGCCTCGGACGGTTCGAGTGGCGACAGTGATCCAGGCCGTCACGAGCGCCACGTACAGCAGTACGGCAAGGGCACGGACCGCGCCGAAATCGAGGGCATTGCCCAGAGCCGTCGCTCCGGTGACGCAGGTGCCGATCGGGAACGTGAACGACCACCACGTCAGTGAGAAGCTCAGCTTCCTGCGTGCCGCGTGCACGGTGAGAGTTGTCGCGAGCGCGAACATCAGCGCGCCGAATCCCCCCATGATCAACCCGTAGCCGATGCCGACGACGTGCAACCCGACGGCGATCGACGACTGTGCACCGGTGAACACCATCGATGCATCGGTGCCGAGCAGGTTCGCCGCCGTGATCGACTGACCGATCAACCCCAGTGTGATCCACACGGTCGGAGCCGCGTCGACGGGCGGCAGACCGCCGTGCAGTAAACGTCCGTAGATCAGCGTCAGCATAATCATCCCGACGATCAGCGACAGCCCGAACATCGCGTAGCACGCGCTCAGCAGAGCCAACCGCCACTGGCCGTCGGGCAGGTGAGGGAGCAGCAACGCTCCGGTCGATGCCGACACCATCGGCGGGACGACGGGCATCAACCACGCCGGTAGCGCCGTGACTTGCTGCCGATGCCCGGACGTCATCATGCGAAACGGCACCGCGACGCTGGTGAGCAGGCCGGTGATCGTCCCGGCGACCCACAGGACTCCGAACAGTGCGGTCGCCGCCGTGGGACCGATGAGGTCTCCGCCGAGCAGGCCGGCCCCGGCACCGACGGTGAGCAAGGCCATGGGCGGTGCGCCGTAGAACTGCATCATCACCGGGTGCTGCGCGTAGTCGACCGCGCGCTCGCGGTAGCCGATCCAGTGCCGCGCGAAGGCTGCGCCGATCACAACGAGTACGGCCGCGGCGAGTACCCACACGACGACGGCGAATACGCGCAACGCAGGAAAGTCGACAGGCAGCGTGGCGGCCGCGGTGGCGACGATGCCGGTTCCCATGACGGCGGCGAACCAGTTGGGTGTGATGTGCTCGACGGTCCGCCTGCGCGACAGCCGGGGTGCATACGAGACGGACTCGAGGACGGGCATGACATCACTGTGCGCGACGCGGCCCACGTCCGGTAGGTAGCAATTCGCCATCCAGCCAGAACTGGAGATTATGGCTGGATGGACCCAGCGACCGCCAGAAGTTCCGCGGCCGGGCCGCTGGGCTCACGGCCCGATCGCCAGATGGCGCGCAAGTCTCTGTGCAGAGTCAGATCGGGGAGCGGCACTCTGATCAGACTGCCCGCCGCCAGCTCCGTCGCGACGGCCAGTGAACTGAGGACGGCGCCGCCGATCCCCGCCGCCACAGCGGACTTGATAGCCGTCGTCGACGACACTTCCAGCAGAGGATTCGTGGGCGGGCCGAAACCTGCTGCAGCAACCGCACTCTCGTACACGGACCTGGTTCCCGACCCGGCCTCGCGGGTAACCAGCGCCGTCTCGACTACCTGCGCGGTCGACGGTGCAGAGTGCGCCCACGGATGTCCGGGTGCCACGACGAGAACCAGTTCGTCGGTTGCGACGGTGCGGTACGTGAGTTCGGCCTGGACACTGGGGTTTTCGATGAACCCCAGGTCTGCGTCTCCGGCGAGCACCGTCGCGGCTACCACCGCCGAATTGCCCGAGCTCAGCGTGGGCACGATCTGAGGCAGCGTCGTGTGCAGCGTGACCAGCCAACGCGGCAGAAGGTACTCGGCGACAGTCTGACTGGCAGCGATCTGCAGGTGACCGATGCGCTCGGCGTGCAGCGTGGCGATCGCCGTCGCCAAGTCCTCGGCCGACCGGACGACCGGCGCTGCCCAACTCGCGACGAGCTCGCCGAACTCCGTCAGCACCGTTCCGCGTGCGCCCCGCTTCAACAACGGCGCTCCGACGCGACGTTCCAGCGCGCGGATGCGAGAACTTGCGGCCGGCTGCGACATGCCGTGGGCGTGTCCGGCACGGCCGATGCTGCCGAGCTCGGCCACCGACAGCAACAGGTCGATGCTGGTGAGATCGGCAACGTGAGGGGGAAGCGGCACAGGTCGAGCCTACGACGGCGGGATTCAGTAGTCGCTGAACAGGTCCAGCTCGGCGTCGGGCTCGGGTAGGTCCTCTGGGTCTCCGGGGTCGTTTGGATCCTCGGGATCGCTACGTTCGTGTAGCACCGAACCCACCAGGGCTGTGACGTCGATGGCCGCGGGGTCGGGAATGGGGTGCCCCTCGACGAAGGCGAGTCGCTCCGCGGACAGGTACGCCAGACGCACTGCCTGCACCACCAGGACGCGTCGCAGACCCTCGGACACCTCACCGCGCTCGCGAGTGACCGCAGCCAATCTGGAGATGGTTTCGGCGCGTCGCGCGATCCGAATGTCGGGGTGCCCGCGCTCGATTCGGGTCTGCTCGGAGATCAGTGACCGCCGCAGTGACGCAGGCAGAGTGATGGGCTCGGAGACCGGCGGGATCTTCTCGTTCAGGATCGCTTTGTGGCGCGACCTGTCGATGGCCTCGAGGTACGCGGTGTACTCGTGGGCGTTCAAATCTCGTTCGGCTGCGCGGAATTGTTCTGCGCCGTCGGACTTCTTGAGGTCCTCGTACTGCCAGAGCGGCCAGATCTCGATCTCCGCGACCTCGAACACGTCCAGCACTCGCATCGCGACGGCGTCGGTCCGCTGATTGGTCAGATGCCGCTGCACCCGAACGCTGAGCTTCTCCTTGGTCTGCCCCACGTAGATCGGCTCGCCGTCGTAGTCGTAGAACGCATACACGCCCCACTTGGCCGCCGACCAGACGCGCCCTCGATCGTCCTTCTCGCTCAGCACTTCTCGCAGTGCAGCTCGAAAGGACTGCACATCGTCCGCAGGCAGACTGCTCTTGCGCGGCGCGACCGCCGACGCCCGGAGCGAGGACTTACCGTGACTGGACATGCGCAGCAGTCGCATTCGGCGCGATGGAACCGAGTGTCCCGTTCACCAGGGGCATCAGGTAGTGCTCCGCCAGCCACGCGACCACCGGAACGCACACCGCATCACCGAAACCGAAGAGCGCCTGGTTGTTCCGCAGACCGCCGAGTGTGTAGTCGCCGGCTCCCATCAAGCGGGCGTACTCGAGAGGCGTCATCCAGCGCACCTGCAACCGGCCGTGGCCGATCTTGACCACCGCCTGCTTCGACGACCCACCGCGCGCAGTACGCAGGCAGCCGGAGATGTCGTCGGGGCGAGCCTCCCACACCGCGACGCCGTTGCGGGTACGACGGTAGGCGGTGCGGTAACTGACCTTGCGTGCCTTCTTCAGGATCTCGATGCGCTGCAACTGAATCGGAGACAACGAGCGTACGAACGCCTCGGTGCGGTCTGCATCCCACCAGCGCTCGTCGCGGTAATCCATCCGCTCGACCAGATCGCCGAGGCCACTGGTCAACGGAATCGGCGGGCTGGGTAGTGGAGCCCGATGCGTCGACAGCGTCGAATCTCCGTAGACCGCCTGCAACCAATCCGGACGTAGTTCACTGTTGGGATCGCGGGCATCCTCCGGCGGATGTTGCGCACCGATCAGGAACAAACGGGGACGGGACTGCGGGACAAAGCGTCGAGCATCGATGGTGAGGACATCCACCGAATAGCCGAGTTCGTTGAGCTCACGGACGGCAGCCGCCAGATCGTCGCCCCCATGACTGGTGGCCAGACCGACGACGTTCTCCAGCGCTACCACCTCGGGACGGCCGTCACCCATTTCGTCCAGCACGCGAGTGAAATGCCGAAATGTCGAGGAATTCTTACCGGCGAGACCGGCCCGACCCCCGGCCAGAGACAGATCCGTGCACGGAAACGACGCCCATGCCAACGACAGACCGTCCGGAAGATCGTCGCCGCGCGTGCCGGCAACATCCCCGAGCTGGAAATGGGCCGCGTCGTCGCCGAAGTGTTGGCGATACATGTGGTGCTTGTCGCGCTCGATGTCGTTGGCCCAGCACACCTCGAAACCGGCCTGCTCCAAGCCCATTCGAACCAAACCGATACCGGCGAAGAACTCGGCGACCGTGGGAATCCGATCGCGCGCGGACACCGAGGAACCACCCGGCACCACAGTCAACTTCGGCATGCACTCAGGCTAGTACAGAGCCCCGACAGACTCGCTTGTCTGGTCATTCCGCTGGCTGCACTCCGGCTTTTCCTGGTCATTCCGCAGGCTGCACTCCGGCCTCAGGCCGTGGTCGCCAACGCCGCCGCCAGTCCGAACGCCACCGTAAGCAGACAGACATGAGCGGCAGCTCGCCGCACCGAGTAGTCCGCCGTGGAGCGGTGCGCAGTGGCGGTCGGCAACCACGTGCGGCGGATCCGAGATGCCACTGCCACCAGGATCACGGTCATCACGACTTTGGCGAGAACGATTCGGCCGTAACCGGTCTCGATCGCAGCCGCCGGGCTCTCCAACTTCAGGACCGCGTCGAGCACGCCGGTCGCGGTCACCCCGACGACGCACCACAGCGCGATCCGGGAATAGGCCGGTAGAAGCGTCGCCCACGCTGACTTGGTCCGCAGACTCAGCGCCATCGCGCCGAGCACACCGAGCCACACCGAGGCGCACACCACATGCACGGCAACGGCAATGGACCCGAATGCGAATTGCGACATGTGTCCGGTGATCGGTCGCGCGACCAGGGCCAGCGCCGCCAGCGTGACCACGGGAACCGGGGACCAGGATGCGTCTCGTCGATATCCGAGTACGCCCATGGCGCACAGAACGAGCGCGAGGAGCACCGTCGTCGCGCCGAGTCGACCGACGGAGATCGACGCCACGAAGGCCGCAAATGCACTCGGCGACAGCGCCGTCACTGCTCGGCCCTCGGCCTCGGCTGCGGCCGCTGCCAACAGGACGAACTCGGCCACCGCCCACAGACCCGACAGGAACCCGATCGACCGCCACATCACCAGCGCGTCGAGGGCGGGGCGTCGAGATGCGGAGTTACCGTCCAGGACAGCGAGAATCCCGAACCCCAACACCACCGAACCCGATGCGACAGCGATGACGCGAAGCCACGACGACCCGCTGGGAAAGGTGGGGTACGCCAGCGCGAACGCTGCCGCGACCCCCACCACCGCCGAGGCTGCGGCAGCGAGCACGAGCCGAACGCTCCTCTCGCTCACCGCAGCCACGTCGGATCTACTTCTCGCTCTTCGGCTTACGCTGGTCTTCTGGCTTACGCTGGTCTTTCGGCTTACGCAGTGCGAATGCCAACGCTCCACCGAAGGCGAGGACCGCAACCACGACCAGCACGATGGGACCGTAACCGCCGAGGAACCCGTCCTCGGACTCTTTCGAGGTGCTCGACGTATCGGCCGGTGCCCCGGGTGTTCCGGACCCTTCCTGCGTCAGCGTGAACGTGGCCGTGCCGCTCACCGGATGACCGTCTGCCGAGGTGATGCGGTAGGCGAGGGTGTACTCGCCGGCAGGGCCCAGCTCACCGACGTCGACGACCACGCTCTGGCCCTCGATGCGTGCATCGCCCTTCGACCAGATGTTGCCGTCGGGGCCGACGACGTTGAGCGTGGCGAACTGCGACTGCGGCACCTCGTTGAACGTCACCGATGCCGTCGCCGGAGATGCGTCGAGCGAGGAGCCGTCGGCCGGGCTGTACCCGGTGACCTGCGAATGAGCCGAGGCCATCGGAGCCGCGATCAGCAGTGCCAGCAAGGCCACCGCCGATACGACCAGCGCTTTCGCGGACAAGGTCAGCGCCCTCACGAGCGTCGGCTCCGCACGGTTGCACCGATGCCGAGGCCGGCGCCGACGGCACCGAGAACGAGCCCGGCACCGGCGATCCACCGGGCGGTGGTGTCCGAGGAGGACGTGGACGTCTCCTCGGCTGCGTCGGTCGTCTCGGAGTGTGCTCCGCCGTGCGCGTCACCGCTCGATGCTGCGAGGGTCAGGGTGGGAGCGGGCAACTCGGGCTCGCTGCCGTCCTCGGTCATCGGCTCGTTCCACTCGACGACCTCACCGTCGGTGTAGGTCTGCGTGGCCGGGAACGACACGGTGTCCTGCTCTGGCAGTGGCCCCGCCGAGAGCAGGAACTGCTGGAACTGGCCCGGACCGACCTCGGCACCGGGATTCGCCGTCCACGTCACCGACACGGCGAGATCGGCGGAGTCCTTCTCGACGGTGGACGTCCACCCCGGAATGGGCTGGGTGCGAGCAGAATTGAGGCCGGGCAAGGTGACCTTGACCGAGTTGGTCGATGCGGTGTCGGACTCGGTGGGGACGCGGAACGTCAGGACCGAGTAGCCGCCCTGCGCGGCGTCGGGCGCGGAGACGACCACATGGGCAGAGGCTGCGCCTGCGCCGATCAGCAGTGCGCCGACGGTGGCACCGGATACGAACAAGGCACGCGGAATGGAACTCTTCATGAGTGTTGGGTCATTTCTGTACGGAGGTGGAAAGGGGATGTCGGATCAGAGCTACGAGCTGATCGACATCGGAGGCCCACGACGAGAAATGGCCCAGTCCAGAGCAATGCCGTGCACCGACGGCATCGCGACGGAGAACCGGACGCGACCGACAGCAGAACCGTCGGGCAGGGGAGCGAGGAGCGCGAGAACGGCACGAACGATCGACGTGATCGGGCCGTAGAGCCGTTCGGCTGCGGCGATCGACAGTGCGGCGACCAGCGACGCGGCCGCGTGAAAGCCGATCATCGCGGCACTGGGCAGCAGCGAATGACTGTGTGGTGAGCCCGACATGCCGGCCATATCGCTCAGGCTCAGCGCGGTATGGGCGAGGAGTTGGCCACCCATCAGGGCGGGCAACAGAACCGTCGACCGACGCGGAACGGCAGTCATGGCACCGACACCGAGGCTGACCGCGATCAGCAGAGCCAAGCCCGATCCGCTGAGATAGCCGCCGCCCGCCATTCCGTGCGCAGCAACCGCCAGCGCGGCGGTGACCGTACCGACAGCTCCGCCGCGAAGCGGTGCAGCGGAGCCGTCGGTCATCGGATGGTCGGTGAGATCAGCGCACGCCGAGGCGAGCGAGCACGTCCGCTTCGATGCCGTCGAGCTCTGCGGAAATCGCGGCATGCGCAGTCTTGCGGCGCGTGGGCGGCATCTGCTCGGCGGCGCGCACAGCCGTGGTGAGATCGTCGAGACGTTCGCTGATCGCGGCACCGAAACTCTTGGTCTCCGGATCCGAATGACGCGATCCGATGGTGCTCAGCGACTTCTCGGCGCCGGCGATCCGGGCACTGAGCTTGCCGCCGTGGCCCGAGTACTCGCTCAGCTGATCGGGTGCGACACCCAGCTGCTGCGCCTTGCGGTTGTCGAGCTGCCCGCGAACGACGGTGGCGGCACGGTAGGCAATCGGAGCCAGCACCGGCAACAGAAGCCGAGCAATACCGAGATACTTACGAATCTGAGCCACGTTCAGCGTGCCTGCCGCAGCCGCCTTCTGCTGGGCCCGCAACGCCGAGACCTGGGCCTTCTCGACGTTCTTCTGCGACTTGGCCTCCACCGCGCTGAGCTTGCGCTGCGCCTTGGCGATCGACTTCAACTGCTTGCGCTCGTTCTTCGCGCCGAGCTTCGCCTCGAGAGTGGCCTTGTGCTTGAGGGCCTTCGCCTCCGCCTTGCGAGTGGCACGACCTTTGCGCTTACGGAACAGACCCATCGACAAGGCTCCTGACATGTGCTGCTAGGCGGTAACGGTGCGTTCCACACAGCCTAATGGGTCATTCCGCAGGCTCCACTCCCGCCTAATAGGCAGCTGTTCTTCTTCGGCTGTCGGAGGGCTCACCTAATGTCTAGCGGTGTGAACGGTCAACGAGATGCGGCAGCGTCGCACGCACCTGTGCTGCTCGACGCCGGATCGTTGACGCGATGTCGGCACCGGCTCTATCTCGACACCGCGTACGGGGCGCTGCTGCGCGGTGAACCCGAGAATCCCGGGGTGCGGCAACGCCGCGAAGCGGCCCAGGCGCATCGCGAGAACATTCGCGCGCAGTTGGCAGCGGCCGACCCCATGCAATGGACCGAGATCGACGAGCCCACGGCCCGTGCTGCGGCCGATGCGACCGTCGCGGCCTGCCGCGCAGGCGTCGAACGTATCTGGAACGCAGTGCTGCCACTCGAACGCGATACCGGTCGCCGAGGACGCAGCGAGCTTCTCGTGCGGGACGCGTCGGGCGGCTACATTCCGGTGATCGTCGTCAATCACAAGGTGACCGACCCCGGGCGCGGTGCGCGCACCACCCCGCTCACGCACTGGGCTCCGGCCGTCGACGAAACGCGCAAGGTGCGCAGCCAGTTGCGCGATCAGCTCCGCCTCGCACACCTGTACCGCATGCTCGCCCACGAGGGCCTGGCCACGGCTACCCCGGTCGGTGGCGCAGTGGGTTATCGCGGAGAGTGCGTGTTGGTACACGACCTGACTGCCGCGCTCGACGAGTACGACATCCGCTTCGCGGACCGGCTTGCGGTCGCGAGCGGTGACGCGGTGACCGTTCCCTCGCAGATCAGTGAATGCCGTTCCTGTGCTTGGTGGTTCGACTGCAAGCCGCAGTTGGTGGCGGCCCGCGACGTCTCACTCGTCGCATCGGGATCCCGAGCCGATGTGCTGCGCAGCGCAGGAGTGCGGACGATCGACGAGCTGGCGCAATGGACCGGTCCGGCTCCCGAGGAGTGGCCCTTCGGTAACTTCGACGACGCTGTGTCCGCGGCACTGGCCTGGCGCGCGGACGTGCCGCTCCTGCGTCGATCGGAGACCGTGACGGTCCACCGCGCCGACGTGGAGGTGGACGTCGACATGGAGAGCTACCAGGAGCACGGCGCGTACCTGTGGGGCACGCTCCTCACCGAGGCAGGCGGACCGCCGCCGGAGTATCGCGGCTTCGTCACGTGGGATCCGCTGCCCACCGTCGACGAGGGACGTTCGTTCGCGGTGTTCTGGAACTGGTTGATGGACACGCGAGCCGATGCCGCGGCTCGGGGCAAAACCTTTGCAGCGTATTGCTATTCGAGACAAGCCGAGGACAAGTGGTTACTCGACTCGGCCCGACGCTTCGCCGACGTCCCCGGGGTGCCCACCGAGGCGCAGATACGCGAATTCATCGACAGCGAGCAGTGGGTGGACATCTATCAGGCCGTCAGTGACCAGTTCATCTGCCCGAACGGCAAGGGCCTGAAGAAGATTGCCCCGGTGGCCGGATTCTCCTGGCGCGACGAGGAAGCCGGCGGCGAGGCGTCGATGGGCTGGTACCGCGAGGCCGTCGGATACGACTCCGATCCCGATCACACCCAGCGAGAGCGATTGCTCGTCTACAACGAGGACGATGTGCTCGCGACCAAAGTGTTGCGTGAGTGGATGTCCGACCGCGCCGAGCACGAGATCCCGACCGTGGCGGACCTGCGCGCTCGCGTGTGACCCCGCGCCCGAGAAGTCGGGGTCACACGCGAAAGGACGTCTAGCGCGGTGCCATCCGGATCGCGCCGTCCATGCGGATCGTTTCGCCGTTGAGGTAGTCGTGCTCGGCGATCATCTGCACCAGCTGGGCGTACTCGGTCGGCTGCGCGAGACGGGACGGGAAGGGCACCGACGCCTCGAGGCCATGACGGTATTCCTCGGTGACACCGGCGAGCATCGGGGTGTCGACGATGCCGGGGGCGATGGTGTTCACGCGAATGCCGACCTGGGCCAGGTCGCGGGCCGCAGTGATGGTCATCGCGTGCACGCCGCCCTTCGAGGCGGTGTAGGCGATCTGGCCGATCTGGCCCTCGAATGCGGCGACCGATGCGGTGTTGATGACGACGCCGCGCTGGCCGGCGTCGTCGACGGTGGACTGCGACTGAATGCGGTTGGCGGCCAGCCGCATCACGTTGAACGTGCCGAGCAGGTTGATGGTGATGACCGTGCGGAACAGCTCGAGATCGTGCGGTCCCTTCTTGGACAGGATGCGACCCGCCCAGCCCACGCCTGCGCAGTTGACGACGATGCGCAGCGGCACACCGGACTCGACGATGGTGTCCAGTGCCGCCTCCACCTCGGCTTCACTGGTGACGTCGGCGGGAATGAGGGTCACGCCGTCGGGGACACTGTCTCCGGCGCGTTCGATGGACTGCGGCAGATCGAGGCCGAACACGGTGACACCCGCGCCTGCCAGACGTGCTGCGGTTGCTGCTCCGAGGCCCGACGCGCCACCGGTGACGAGTGCTGCTGTTCCTGAAATCTCCACGTCGTACGATCCCCTTCGTTAGCGGTGTCGGGTCGCGGCACAGGCAGCGACCACGCTGTGTTCTGCACCATAACCGGCGGGGGACCTCACCCCGCTGTCCGGTGCCCGACGGTCAGGGCAGAATGCGGCCGGAGTCGTCGTACTCGACTCGCTGGGCACCGTCACCGAAGTCGTCGAGCAGAATCGTCGCCGCGGCCGGTCGGCCCGGAGGCAGCAGGCGAACCGTCACCGATCCCGTCACGGCTCCGTCCAGACTGTTCGACGCCCCGGCCGCGATGTCGTTGCGGACCTTCTCGCTCAGGGCCGTGGGGCTTCGGTCGTCGAGCATCGTGACCTCGACGCCGCGGGCGCGAGCCGAGCGTGCCGCTCTGGCCAACTCGGGCAGAACGAGCCCGCGGGCCCGCAGGGTGTCGCGGAGCTCGGCTTCGAGGAGTCGGCACGCCAGGACTTCCTCGTCGGTGAGATCCGGGCCGTCCGCGATGCGCTGCAGGAGCGGGCGGGCGAGCGTATCGAGACTGGCCAGGCGTGCGTCGCGTTCTTCGAGTACCGCCGCGGCGGCGGCCTGGGCGGCGATGCGGATGGTGGATTGTTCACGGAGCTCGAAGATCGCTGCACCGAGGGGTCGGATGGTGAAGGCGAAGAACGTCGCCATCAACAACGGAGCAATATTGATGGCGCTGAACGACAATCCGAACAGTGCGCCTTGACCCGTCCAGGCTGCCCAGCCGACGACGACGGACATGCTGAGCGCGAGTCCGAACCACGCGGCCGGCGTGCGGCCACGGACACACATGAACGTGTAGATCACGACGGACATACCCAGAGGCCAGGACTGCAGACTGCCGGTCAGCGGCACCGGCACCACGGCGAAGACGAACGACGCGGCCACCGGCCCGGACACTGTGAGCAACGCCGTGGACCGTGGGCTCAGCGGATCCCCCGGCGCTCTGAGCAGCAGGATGACCGCGGCCGAGAACACCAGCACCGAGACGAACGGCGGCCACACCGCGGACATACCCTTCAGCGTCGCCGACGCACACACGGCGCACGCGAGGATGTAGAAGCCGGCGACGGCGTACGCGGCCCCCGACTTCATCGACAGCAGGTCGCGAACGTCCTCGCCGTTCATCGCGACCAGCTCAATCGCACAGTGGTTCCGCGGCGGGAGGTGTCGATCTCGGCCGAACCGCCGTCGAGCTGACGCATCCGCCCCTCGATGCTGACGGCGACGCCGAGTCGGTGCGGAGGCACCGAGCGTCGATCGAAGCCGATACCGTTGTCTCGCACGATGACTCGCAGTGCCGACGGGGCCAGCTCGACCGTCACCGATCTGGTCGTCGCCTGAGCGTGAACGACGCTGTTGCGCAGTGCTTCCGCGAGTGCGCCCGCGATCGACCGGACTGCATCGGCAGGGTAGTTCGCCGGGGAATCGGTAGGGTCCTCGCGGACCCTGAAATCGATCGACTCGTCGACCGTCGATGCGGAGGCCCGCATCAGCGCGATCGTGTCGTCGACGGTGAAATCGTGTGTGGCAGTGTCGGTGTGCAGCCCGTCCAGATGGGCCAATGCCGAACGTGCTTGACGGGCCAGGCTGGCAGTACGGCCCTGGCGCGCGACCGCCAGCAGCGACGACATGACCTCGTCGTGGATGAGGGCGTCGAACCGTTCCCGTTCGACTTCGCGTGCATTCGCCGCAGCCGCCCGAGCGGCATCGCCGTGGGTGGCGCTGATGGTGGCATCGAGAATGCGACCGGTACGCAGTGCGGCCAGAGTCGCGGCGACGAACACCGTGCAGAACATCAGCCCGAAAAATATCTCGGCGATGATGTTGCTTCGAGGAAACGGCTCTCGCACAGCTTGATTGATCAGTTGCACGATGACCACCGAGACGGCCGTGTGCACGAATGCCGGGATGGGTCGCCACACGGTGGCGGCCGCGAGTGAGGCCAGGCCGGGGAATGCGGATAGGAACATTCCGCTCCGATCGAAGGTGGTCCCGTCCCAGGCCACCCACCACAGCAGGGCCATGACCGGGAATGCCAACGCTGCGATCGAACCCGCAACCTGGCTGACCCTGATATCCGGGTGAAAGGTGAAGGCTCCGAACGCGAGACCGGTACCGAACACGACGACCACGGCGGCCGGGGTCCACCACCCGGGGACGGTGACGCTGCTGCGCGCTATATCGGGAACGAGCAGCAGCAGATACGCCGCGTAGCCGGTACCGACGAAACGGCCGAATATCCTGATGAGCCGATCGGTCGAACGGTGTGCCGCGTCGCTACCCGTCCCCTGCTGGTCTTCGTTCATTCACCCCTCCGGAAGAGGAGTGTAAACCAAGGTCAGACGTCTTCGGTGGTGCTGCGCTTCTCCACTTCCTGCGGTGCATCGCTGCGGGAGCGTCGGACGAACACAGCGGCGACGACGAGGGCCGAGATCGCCACCACGACTGCGGCCGCCACGTACGGAGCCGACGTACCCGGCATCAGTCCCTCGAAGAACAGGACCGCGCCGAAGACGAAGAACAGAATGGCCGCACCGTACTGAATCATCCGTTCCGGCAGGTGCTTTCCGAGAACGGCACCCAGGACGATCGCGAGGGCGTCGGCGGCGACCATGCCCACCGTCGAGCCGATCCACACGCCGACCCAGTCGTTGTCGGCGGCCAGAGTCACGGTGGCCAGCATCGTCTTGTCGCCCAGCTCGGCGAGGAAGAATGCGGACGCAATGGCCAAGAAGGCCGACTTGGTGACCCGTGACGCCTTCGCGCCCTCGTCGTCGGACAACGAATCACCGCGCAGGGTCCACAGGCCGAACACGACGAACGCGAGACCACCGACGATCGAAATGGCTTCGGTGGGGATGGACACCCCGAGGAAATGGCCGACGGCGACCGAGACCAGATGCACGACGGTCGTGGCCACCGTGATGCCGCCGATGACGACGTACCACTTGTAGCGCAAGGCGAACGTCATGGCCATCAGCTGGGATTTGTCACCCAGCTCGGCCACGAAAATGACAGCAAAACTCAACAGTAGAGCGGACAGCACAGCAGACTCCTCGGTCGTCGAACGGACCGAAGGTCTCGCCCACCGGAAGTACCGGTTCAGGTGCCGGGTCGTGGAAAACGACCAGTATGTCGACACGTTGATTGGGGGCTACTCCCCTTCGCTGCAGACGACTTTAAGTGCCGTTTCTCCAATTGTCCAATGCGCCAATAAGTTTGGGGACCCGAAAAATCGTGTACGGGGAGCGGTCAGGATGCGAGGAGCATCGCCAAAACTGCGGTGTCGGGATCGCTGATCGGATCGAGGCCGACCCGACTGATCATCGACGTCACGGTGCCGTCGGATTCTGCCTCCACCCACGCGGCCCGGTGATCGAGGCCCAGATGCGGAAGACCGGGCAGCAGAACGCAACCCGAGGCCGCGCCCGCACATTCCGGCAGAGAGGGCGTCGTCTCCGACGGTGGATGCAGCATCAGCAACGCGGCCGGCTGATGGTCCGAGAACCGGCCGGGAGCCAACGCGAAATCGCCGATCACCGGTCCCTCGGCCAACACCAGACCGACCGTCCCCGGTTCCGGATCCTCGGGCAGCTCCTCCCGCACCCCGAACACCGTCGACGTCGCCAACAGACCCGGCATCGACGCGACCCGGACGGCCAGCGCCAGGAACTGAGCCCACTCCTTGGTGGTGTCCGGCCAACGACCGGAGATCACGAACCCGCGCAGTAGACCGGCGGCGTGAAAAGGTGAGACACCGATGAGATCTCGATCGTCCATTGCGCATCCCTCCCAGACAGGTACGAGGCAGAAGCCGGGTACACGACGTTGGGTAAGGAGAAGGATGACCCGAAAACGGCTGGCACACAAGATGGGGAGAGTGCCAGCCGAAAACGTAGCCGGCCCACTGCGGCTCGGCAGCCGATACGCTGCTGCGGTGAAAAACAGAGGATCCGCCCGGCGAACCGTCGTCTCCTTGCTGTCCGTTGCGCTACTGCTGAGTGTCGCCGCATGCAGTCGGGAGGCATCGACCACCGACGAGACCGGCGGCGAGGTTCGCACCGTGCAGCATGCATTCGGTGAGACGAGTGTTCCCGTCGATCCACAGCGCGTGGCCGTGCTCGACGGCGATCGCACGTTGGAAGCCGTCGTCGCGTTGGGAATTCAGCCCGTCGCGGCGGTGAAGCCGCCGCTCACCGGTGACTACGCACCCGTCGTCCGGGATCGGCTCACCACCGAACCGATCGACATCGGATCCGTCGACGCCGACGTCGACATCGAGGCCCTGACGGCCGCCGCACCGGATCTGATCGTCATGCGAACGACGGGTGAGGACAACCGAGCGCTGTACGACCGGGTCGCCCCGATCGCGCCGACCGTCGTCGTGGAATACACCCCGGCCTCGTGGCAGAACACCTTGCAGCAGCTGGCGGGCATCCTCGATCGGCAGGAGATCGCCGACGGTTTGCTGGCCGACTATCGACAGGCGGTCGACGAATCCGAGTCACGCTCACCTCGGGAAAACGCCACGTTGACCGTCGCGCGAGTGCGCACCGACTCGTTGCGGTACATGACGCAGGACGGATCGTTTCCTTACGCAGTTCTGGCCGACCTGGGCTACCGCGCGCCCGCACAGCAGGATCGCGGATCCGACGCGGTGCAGACGGTCGACGTCAGCCCGGAACTGATCGACGTACTGGCAGCCGACGACATCCTTCTGCTCACCGACGCCGGGACTGAGGACGCCGTGGCGCAACTGCGGCAGAACCCGCTCTTCACCGGGCTCGGAGCTCGGGTGACAGAGCTGCCGTCCAAGGATTTTCTCTTCGGCAACGTGCTGACCGCCCAGGCCCTGGTCGATACCGTGACCGAAATCGGGGGCTGACGTGCCGGCATCGGAACGCTGGGTGGGCTGCGCTGCAGTGGCGCGTGAGAACGACGAATCACTGCGCGGGACAGCTGCACGGGCACACGGCTGGGTGTTGATCGAGCACCGAGGCCCGTGGGGGCGCGAACCATGGGGGCCGGACGGGCCGCTGGGTCGAATCGGCACCGAACTCTCGCGTCGCTGCAATGCCGTCGGGGTGCGCCGGCAACTGGTGCGAGAAAGTCACAGCCGGCGTGAACCCACCGAGACGCGACAGGTGTTTCTCGCTCACTCGGGTCGCCGCGGGCCGTGGCTGGAAAAATACACGGTCGACACCGTCGAGCAGATACTCGAACTGCCCCTCGAAGCCGCTGCGGCGGGCACCCCACCTGGTATCGGGGCTCGCGTCGACCAGCGGCTCTACCTCGTCTGCACGCACGGAAAGAAGGATCCGTGCTGCGCGGTGCTCGGTCGGCCGGTAGCGGCGGCCCTCGACCGACCAAGTGGGCGGGTATGGGAATCGACGCACCTGGGCGGGGATCGATACGCAGCGGGCATGGTGGCCCTGCCCGACGGTAGCTACTACGGCAACCTCGAACCGACCAACGCGCAGGCCGTCGTGGACGACCACGACCGCGGGCATCTCACGTTGCGCCACTACCGAGGCCGCTGCACCGACGAGACCGTCGCCCAGATCGCCGAACACGCTGTACGAACCGAATACGGTCTCACCGGAATCGACGACGTCCACCCGTCCGATGTCACGTCATCCGATGTCACGTCGTCCGGCGTCGCGTCGGATGTCGTGGTGGTGACGACGTCGGGAACTGTGCAGGTACACGTGGCACCCGATCCCGAGCCCCCGCGCCGAACGACCTGCCGTTCCGAGGACGTCGCGAGACCGGACCACGGCATGACAACCATCAGGTCGGTGCCCACTGCCGGGAGAGCGTGACCTTCGAAATGCGACAGGGCCACCGCGTCGAATGCGGTGGCCCTGTCTGCGATTGCGCGTCGTGCGGCAATCTCGAAACCTACGGGAAGATCAGGCCCGGGGTCTTCGACGTGGCGGCCTCGAAACGAGCCTGGACGTCGGCCCAGTTGACGACGTTCCAGAACGCCTTCACGTAATCGGCCTTGACGTTCTTGTACTGCAGGTAGAAGGCGTGCTCCCACATGTCGACCTGCAGCAGCGGAATGATGCCCAGCGGCACGTTGGCCTGCTGATCGTAGAGCTGGAAGGTGAGGAGCTTCTTGCCCAGCGAGTCGTAGCCGAGCACTGCCCAGCCGGAGCCCTGCAGGCCGTTGGCAGCAGCGGTGAACTGTGCGCGGAACTTGTCGAACGAACCGAACTGGTCGTCGATCGCGGCACCGAGTTCGCCTTCGGGCTTGTCGCCACCGTTGGGCGACAGGTTCTTCCACCAGATGGAGTGGTTGACGTGGCCACCGAGGTGGAACGCGAGGTTCTTCTCCAGCAGGAAGATGCTGCCGTGATCCTCGGCCTCGCGGGCTGCAGCCAGCTTCTCGAGCGCGGTGTTGGCACCGGCGACGTAGGTGGCGTGATGCTTGGAGTGGTGAAGCTCGTTGATCTCGCCCGAGATGTGCGGCTCGAGGGCGGAGTAATCGAAATCTAGGTCGGGCAAGGTGTACTCGGACACGTGGTTCCCTTCTCTAACGACGCCGTGCCCATCGCGTGATGCGGGCACGTTCGTCCTACTGCGGATCTTTCGTAGGGTTCAACCCAATCTCATTCCTACCCCTTGTGCAACCGTTGTAACCGAGATGCTTTTCTCGGAATAAATTCACGTGAACAAGACAGCAGGATTCCTGGGCTGCGAAAACCTGCGAATATCACGAATTAGTTGCGTAACAGCGCCGAATTGGTCCACACCATGAACGGAACCTAAACTCGAGGGTGTGAAAGGGGACCGTCCGAACCCGAATTCGGTCGACGAGTCCGTCGCCGCACCCGCGGTGACCGCGCCCCGAGTCCAGATGAACGGCGCCGATCTCCTGCGCGTCATCGCCGTCTGCGCCGTCCTCTACTCGCACATCTCGTTCTACCTACTCGACGACGTCGGCGGCGACTGGTGGATGCTCGACATCGTCAACCTCGTCCTCATCGACGACATAGGCCTCAACCTCCACCTCTCCTTCGTGGGCGTGAGCATGTTCATGCTGCTCACCGGACTGCTCATCACCCGATCCGCCATGCGGCAATCGCGTCGGGACTTCATGGTCGCGCGGCTCGCCCGCCTCGTGCCCGCCCTCTGGTTCGCCATCGCCCTCGCCGTCGTACTCGTCAAACTCGGCGTCAACGGCATGTTCAGCGGACAACCCGGAATCAGCAACGGAGAGGCCGTACTCAGCTTCTTCCTCGGCGGGTTCTTCCTCCGACCCGAGGTCGCCGTACTGGGCGTCACCTGGACACTCGTCGTGCAGATCGTGTTCTACCTCTACTGCGTCGCAATGCGCTCGGCGCTCCGAGCAAGCCCGATCACCGTGCCCCTCATCGGAGCCGCACTCTGCACACTGGTGATCCTCTGGAACCTCTACCTGCCGCAGCCGTACACCATCCCGTTCCTCACCAAAGTCGCCGGAGTACTGCCCACCCTGTTCCTCGGCCAGATCTTCTACCTCGGCTGGGCGAAACTCGTCACCTGGCGCTGGATCGTCATCGGCGTCGTCGCACAAATCGAAGTGATCCGCCTCGCCATCGACGTCCACACCTTCTGGATGGGCGAGACCTACCTGTGGTCACTGCTCGTCGTCACCGGCACCGTGCTACTCCTCGCCCGATACGACGGACCCATCACCCGCTGGCCCATCATCAGCTGGATCGGCACCCGCAGCTACGCCATCTACCTGATCCACACACTCGTGCTCTACCGCATCTACGCAGCCGTGGAACCGCACTTCGGACCGACCGCCGCCGTCCTGGCCTTCCTGACCGGCACCGCCGCACTCGCCGAAATCATCTACCGCTGGATCGAACTGCCCGCAGCACGACACATCAGCACGCGCTACCGACAACTACGCACCCGATCTGCCGCCTGACCCCAGCCCCTGGGTAGTGATCCCCGCTGGGTAGTCCACCCCCCGCTGGGTAGTCAATGTGACATTTGGTGGCCTTTTCGGGGGTCAATGTCACGTTGAGTGGACTGGGGTGGATGGGTAGGGGGAGGTCAGAGCTGCGGGATGACTTCGGAGGCGACCAGTTCGAGGTGATCGAGATCGGTGAGGTCGAGGGTCTGCAGGTACACGCGAGTCGCGCCGATGGCCCCGAAGCGGCCGATTTTGTCGACCAGTTCGGCGGGACTTCCCGCGGCCCCGTTTTCGCGGAGTTCGGAGACATCGCGGCCGATGGCGGCTGCGCGTCGGGCGATTTCCTCTTCGGTGCGGCCGCAGCACAGGACGAGTGCGTTGGAGTAGACGAGGGAGTCGGGGTCACGGTCGGCGGCGGTGCAGGCGGCGCGGACGCGTCCGAACTGGGTTTCGGTGTCGGCCAGCGAGGCGAAGGGGATGTTGAATTCGTCCGCGTATTTTGCGGCCAGGGCCGGAGTCCGCTTCTTGCCTCCGCCGCCGATGAGGATGGGTGGACGCGGCGATTGGACCGGCTTGGGGAGGGCGGGTGAATCGGTGACGGGGTAGTGGGTTCCGGCATGCGAGAACGTCTCGCCGGTCGGTGTTTCCCACAGCCCGGTGATGACGGCAAGGGACTCTTCGAGTCGGTCGAAGCGCTCACCGAGCGCCGGGAACGGAAGGCCGTACGCCTTGTGCTCGTCCTCGAACCAGCCGGCACCCAGTCCCAGGTCGACGCGGCCACCGCTCATGGCGTCGACCTGCGCGACGCTGATGGCGAGTGGGCCGGGGTAACGGAATGTGGCAGAGGTGACCAGCGTGCCCAGCCGGACGGTCGACGTCTCACGAGCCAGGCCGGCCAGGGTTATCCACGCGTCGGTGGGGCCGGGCAACCCGTCGCCGCTCATCGCGAGGTAGTGGTCGGATCGGAAGAAGGCACCGTAGCCGAATTGCTCCGCGGCTGTGGCGACTCGGAGGAGGTCGTCGTAGGTGGCGCCCTGTTGCGGTTCGGTGAAGACGCGTAGCTCGACCGAGGAGTGAGAAGTCATGTTTGCCAGGGTAATCAGCTTGGATAGACGACCGCAGACAACAGCTGTGTCAAATCACGATCGATCCACAGCCTTCATTGGTACTCGATACACCGGCAAGCAGTTGTGAGGCCGTGACCTGTGGATAGAAACCGGCACAGGCCCCGATTCTGTGCATCAACCTGTGGATATTGTGGATGACTTCTGTGAACCAAAGTGACGTATGTCATAGCTGTGCGTACTCGTCGTCGAGCGGGCACGAGTGGCAGTCGCGATCGCACCCGTGACAAGATCGAGAGGTGTCTCACCCCGAGCAGTCGCCCGCCGTCACCGTAGACCGCCTTCCGGTGCCGTTCCCGGAAGCGGCCGTGCTGCTCGACGTCCGAGAAGACGACGAGTGGCAGGCCGGACACGCACCCGGTGCCGTGCATATCCCGATGGGCGACATTCCGTCCAGAGCAGGCGAAATCGACAACCAATCCGAGATCTACGTCGTCTGCAAAGCCGGCGGGCGCTCGGCTCGGGTCGTCGAGTACCTCAATCGCGTGGGCTACGAGGCCGTCAACGTCGAGGGCGGGATGCTCGACTGGCATGCCGCCGGTAGGCCGATCCAACGCGACGACGATTCGGGCGAAGCGAGAATCATCTAGATGTCGGCACCGCAGGGGCGCGCACAGGCGTTCCAGGTCTGCGCCCGCTGCAGCACTCGCTGGGCGGTCGGCGCACGGCCGGGTACGTGGTGCCCCCGCTGCCACGGCGTGCTGCTCTCGCCGGTGTCCGTTCGGGCACCAGCACAGGGACGCCGCAATTTTCGTTGGGTTGCACGGCCTGCATCGTCGAAGAACAAGGCCGTCGGTCTCGCCCGGGTCGCGGCACCGACACCCACTCCGCGTTACGACTCGACGCCCACGTGGGGACTGCGCGACACCCCACGCGACCCCGCCGCACTCCAGCACGTCGGTCGCGTCGAGCAATACGCAGCTAACGCTCAGACATTCGTCTGGATCACTGCGCTGCTGCTTACGCTGGCGGCGTTCGCCGAGCTGTTTCGCTACGGAATTCTGCTGTACAACCGCACCCGTCTGCTGTCGCCGATCACGCTGGCAATCTCCGATGCGCTGGTCTATTTCGCCCAGGTCGGCGCGCTCATCGTCGGTCTGCTCGCGCTGATCACGTCGTCGTGCTGGCTGATTCGGCAACGTCGGCTGGCCTACGCATCGGTCGGGGCGACCGAGCCGCGGTCGGTGCGATGGATGCTGCTGCTCTCGATGCTGCCTCTGGTTCGGATCGTGATGCCCGGGGTGTACCTGACGGAGATCGTTCGTCTCCGAAGCGAATCCGACGGCGATGTATACCGCGAGCTCACCTTGATCCGGATCTGGTGGGCCGTCTGGGCGACGAGCAACGCGCTGGTCGTGGTGCAGGTGCTGTGGAGTCTGCGCAACACACTGCAAGCCCGCGCCGACGGCGTTCTGCTCGCCGCCGTCGTGGCGCTCGTGGCCGCAGTCTCCGCGGTGCTGACCTTGGCCGTCATGCGCCGACTCGAAGGCCGCACCCTGCGCGGTTCGGCGTTGTCTCGTCCCACCCGCTGGGTCATCGCACCCAGCGTCGAGCGAAAGACCACGCAGTCCGAGACCGAGCAGTCCGAGACCGAGCAGTCCGAGACCGAGACCGAGCCGGCCGACGCAGCTCGTGCGGACTTCGGGGCCGAGAAGGGCGACCGGGCGGTGACGGTCTCGTGAGCCCGGACCGACGTGGCCCTCTGGTCGTTGCGCATCGGGGTGCATCTGCGGCAAAGAAGGAACACACGCTCGCCGCCTACGATCTCGCGTTGCGGGAGGGAGCGGACGGCGTCGAATGCGACGTTCGGCTGACCAAGGACGGCCGCATCGTGTGTGTGCACGACCGCCGAGTCGACCGGACCTCGAACGGCACCGGGATCGTCAGCGAGATGACCTTCGACGAGCTCTCCCGGTTGAATTACGGCGATGTCGACGAACCCGCTGAACTTCTGACGTTGCACGACCTGATCGCGTTGGTTCTGGATTGGACCAGCAAGCCGGTCAAGCTCTTCATCGAAACCAAGCATCCGGTGCGCTACGGATCGCTGATCGAGGCCTCGGTGCTGGCCGAGCTGCACCACTTCGGCATCGGTGCGCCTGCCTCGGCGGATCATTCACGGGCGGTGATCATGTCTTTCGCGCCTTCGGCCGTGTGGCGAGTGCGCCGCTCGGCACCGATGCTTCCGACGGTCCTCCTCGGCGACAGTTCGCACTATCTGGGCGGCGGAGCAGCGACGACCGTCGGTGCCACCGCGGTCGGTCCGTCGATCCGAGCGTTGCGTGAGCATCCGACGCTCGTCGATCGAGCAGCCGCGTCGGGCCGTGCCAGTTATGTGTGGACGGTCGACGAGAGAGACGACGTCGACCTGTGTCGCGAACTCGGTGTCGGGTGGATCGCCACCAACCATCCCGGACGAACGCGAGCCTGGCTGGAATCGAAGAACGTGTAGGTTTTCTGGCGTGGGTAAGAGCAAAAGAAACAGCGGACCGAAGCAGGACAGCAACCGGGCGGCCAAGCTCGCGCAGCGTGAGGCCGAGCGCGCAAGCCTCGAGTCGGCGACGACGCGGCCGTTCGAGGGCCTGGCCGCAGAATGCGACCTGGTAGCGCTGCGCGAATTCGTGCCGTCGGCCACCGCCACTGCGCCGGTCACCGCCGGCGGCCGCACCGTCACTTTGGCAACGGTATTGCCGGGAGCCGTCGCCGCACTGGTGCGCGAAGAGGCAGGCACTGTAGAAGGATTTGTCGGTCTGCAGGTGCAGTTGCAGTCGAAAGACGTTGCAGCAGACATCAGTAGCGCGTTGGGCTGGGTCGCCGCCGCCCCCGCCGGTGAGTCGCTCGAAGCCGCGAAGGTGGACGAGAACACCCCTGCATTGACCGATGTGCTCGACCCGTCCGCACTCCTCGAGATCACCGTGCATCAGGATTTCAATTGGTGGATCCCGGAGAGTGCCACTCCCGCAGCCGATGTGGCCGCGACCGTGGAGCGCGCAAATCAGGCGATCATGCCCTCGGCGCGGATCGAGGCGGACGGTGTCGTCGCGGCGTGGTGGGTCGATGCCGGCGACAAGGCGCACATCCGATGGGTTCGCCCGGAGAGCGAAGACGACGTCATGCTCGCCCTCGCGCGGTTGCACGCTGCCGGAGATCTCAATCTCGGTGAGGGCTCGCGTTACGCAGGCTCGTTCCGTACGCACGGGTTGCTGGTGCCGGTATTCGATCTCGATCCGGAGATGCATCCTACCGAATGGGCTGCTCCGACAAAGGAATTCGGGGAGAAGCTGAACGAGGCTCTTGCCGTCGACGCCCCGCTCACGGGAGCGCAGCTGCGTTCGCGGGACGGCCTTCGTGGCCGTCAGGTCACCCTGCGCTGAGCAGTCGAGTCCAACTGAGACGTGCGGCGGCCCGAAAGTCGTTGCACTGAAACGCACGTCGGGTGGCCGTCGGACAAGGGCTGCTTGTCCGACGACCACCCGTATGAGCGCGAGATCTCTCGCGTTACTCGTCGATGCGTGTCGCGTGGAGCGAATTTACAGCGATCCGCCGGCGACGGTGGGTGCGCCTGCATCGGCGACGACGCTGGTGTTCATCTCGCGGGCAACGAACTGCTCGAGGTCGAACAGGTTGTGGCCGGCGCGGTCTGCGATGTTGAGCAAGGTCTTCATGCTGGCAACTTCCTCGACCTGCTCCTTGAGGAACCACTGCATGAACTGCTCGCCGAGGTAGTCGCCCTCTTCGCGGGCGGTGCTCGCCAGAGCGATGATCTGCTCGGTGACCGTCTCTTCCTGTGCCAGTGCGAGGGCGATGGCCTCACGCGGGTCCGTGAACACGGACTTCGACGCGTCGACACCGGTCAGTTCTACGGTGATGTCGCGATCGAGGAAGTACTGGACGATCATCATCGCGTGGTTACGCTCTTCGACGGACTGCGCGTAGAAGTGCTTGGCCAGCTGCGGCAGGTCGACATTCGCGAAGTAGACGGCGGTGGCGATGTACTGCTGCGAGGCGTTGAACTCGTTGCGGATCTGGTCGCGAAGAAGTGCGTGGAACTTCGTGTGGTTCGTTTCTTTGATGTCTGCGCTCATGGTGAGGACAATATGCCTGGTCAGAGGGCAATGTCATCCAAGTCGAGCCTTATTGAGGCGAACGTAGCCTAATACAGTGAATCCTAAATGTCCGCTCTGAGCAGGGCGTAAGTTACGCGCTTCCGGCCTCTTTGGGTGCATTGGTGGCGCGGATCACCGAGCCGAGCTCGCGTGCCACGTACTGCTCGATGTCGAACAGGTCCGAACCTGCTCGCCGCACGATGTTGAGCAGGCTCTGCATCGCGGCTACTTCCTCGACCTGTTCGGTGAGGAACCAGTGCATGAATTGCTCCCCGATGTAATCGCCCTCGGCTCTGGCCGCCTGTGCGAGCGCGGTGATTCGATCGGTGACCGCCACCTCCTGTGCCAACGCCAACTCCACCGGCTCGACGACCGAATCGAACGCGGTCACCACGTCGTCGATGCCCGACGCGTCCACCTCGAGTCGGTTGTCGATGAGGAATCGGATCATCATCATGGCGTGCCGGCGCTCTTCGGCCGACTGGGCGTAGAAGCGGTGGGCCAACTGCGGAAGATCGTTGCGGTCGAACCAGACCGCGATCGCCACGTACTGCTGGGAGGCGGTGAACTCGTACCGAACCTGGGCGCGCAGTAGATCGTGGAACGAGGTGACGAGCGGATTCGACGGCGATGTCATGGTCCACAACGTACCGGCCGCACGCCCCCGTCAGGGTCCGCCGGTCAGCAGATCTGGCGGAATTTCCCGATCCTGAGCGATGGCGTCGAAGAATGCCGGTGCCCTGGTGTCGTCCCACACCAGGACGTTGCCGACATCGGAGTCCTGGAAGCCGCCGACCGGCACGGTCGTAGTCACCGGCCCGCCGCGCATCGCCCAGGCCAACCCGGCCAGGTTCCAGATGTGGTCTCCGTCGTCGACACTCAACGACGACGCGGTATCGGACACCAACGGCCACAGTTTCAACGGATTGAGGAAAGTGGAAGCGCTGGTTGCCTTGTCGAGCAGAGCGGACATGAAGGCCCGTTGGTTGTTCATTCGGTCGAGGTCGGCCAGTGCGGTCGCACGGGATCGCACGAAGCCGAGTGCCTCGGAACCGTCGAGATCCTGACAGCCGGCGGGAATGTTGATGCCCGCCAACGGATCGTCGATCGCGTTCTGCACGCACACGTTGACCCCGCCGACGGCGTCGACGATTCCGGCGAACCCACCGAAGCCGATTTCGGCGTAGTGATCGATGTGCACTCCCGTCGCGCCCTCGACCGTTTGCACCAGCAGGGAGGGCCCGCCGAATGCGAACGCCGCGTTGAGTTTGTCCTCGCCGTTGCCTGGAATCGGCACATACGAATCGCGGGGCAGGCTGACCATCGTCGTTGCCCCGTCGCCCTCGGGGATGTGGATCATGATGATGGTGTCGGTGCGGCTGGGGCCCACCTCGCCTCCGGTCGCGAGAGATGCTTCCTGTTCCGGCGTCAGGCCGGCTCGTGAATCCGATCCGACGAGAAGCCAATTGGTGCCCGGGGTGTCGCCGATCCTCCCGGGGTACGAGGTGAGGGCATCGACTCGCGTGAGCGAACTGTCGACGTAGTAGACGATGCCGCCGATGCCCAGGACGAGGACGAGCAGAACGATCAGGAACCGGCGGCCCCAGTGCCTGCGCTTACGGGGCTTCGCAACCTTGGGGGGACGTGAATCACGTTGTGGCCGAGCTGGTTCCGGTCGGCGTAAGGCGCGCTGCGGAGAAGCCGGTGGCTGTTTCCGCTCGTCGACGTACGGTTCCGGTTGTTGACGCGGTGCGTACTCGGTGCGTCCGGCGGGGTCCTCGGCAGCGCGGGAGTACTGGCGCGTCGAGTTCGGGGGAACGGAACCGGCAGGGCCGGGTTCGGGTGCCTGCGACCACGCCTGTTGGGGTGGCACAGGGGCACCGTGACGGGGAGCGGCCGGGCGGCCGTCGCGCCTGATGAATTCGGTGCCCTCGGGCGCGGGCCCAGGACGGCGAGGAGTCCCTTGATCCGCAGGAGGTTCAGGGCTGTACCGGCGCGGGTTCGGAACCGGTGGCGGCGGACCGGGTCGGTACTGGCGTGGTGGTGGCGGGGGCGGTCCAGGGGGACCACCGGCGCGCCGAGGCGGGGGAGGGGGCTGCTGACCGGGTGGTCGACGCGGTGGCGGCGGCTGGCTCGGTGGCGGGGTACGCCGATTGGGCGTGCCGTGCCGTCCGTAGCGATCGTCGTCGTTCACGAATCGACTGTACCCATCACGGCAACCACGTCAGGTGTTCACGCAGCAGGGCATAACCGACGAAGGCGACGATGTCGATGAGGGCGTGCGCGATCAGCAGTGGCCACAGCCTCCCGGTGCGCTGCCAGTATCGGCCGAACACCAGCCCCATCAGGAAGTTGCCGATGCCGCCGCCCACCCCCTGATAGAAGTGGTAGCTCCCACGCAGCAGCGAGGAGCACAGCAGGGACTTGTTCTCGCTCAGGCCGAGTCTGCGGAGTCGAGAGATCAGGTAGGCGACGACGATGATTTCCTCGGCACCGGAGTTGGCCAGCGCGTACAGAATCAGGGCGGGTACTCGCCACCAATGGTCGTCGAGTGCGCTGGGGACCACGTTCAGATTGAATCCGAGGGCATTGCCGACCAGGTAGAGAGCGAGACCAGGTAGCCCGATGAGGGCCGCCAGCCCGACGCCGTGGCCGAGGTCGATCTTCAGGCGCGGTTTCGCCAGCCCGATTGAACGCGGTGTCAGATCTGCTCGCCACAGCAGGTACAGCCCCAAGGCTCCCCACGCGCACAGGCGCAGGATGCTCAGCAGCTGGAACAGCAGGTCGATGACGCTGAAGCTCGATCGCGAGGAGTTCAATGCCACCGTCTGATCCGACAGCGCCGCGGTCTGCAGAGCGTCTTCGATCAGCGAGAGAATGCTGCTCATGCCGCTGAGGCCGAAGGTCACCAGCAGCACGATGGCGATCTCGACCTTGATGGTCGTGCGTTCGCGCGCATCGGGCGGTGGAGCGGTGCTCTCCGGCGGCGGTGGCGTCAACCAATTCCTGAAGTCGATCACGGCACGAGTGTGCCCTGTTCTGCTCTGCGACGGAGTCAGCCCCGGGCGCGCAGGCCGTTGAGGAACGGGCAACCGGCAAGAACGCGGAGGGCCCGGCTGAGCGAGATCGTGTCGTCGACGGGCTCGGCGAAGCCCAACCGGACATCGTTGTCCCCGCACTCGCCCTCGATACGCAAACGGATGCCGTAGCGGTCGATACCCAGCGGACGCACGCGCCCCTTCCGCAGCGACGGTGGGAGGCGTCGGGACAGTTGGGCGAGCAGATCGGGATGGTCGGAGTCGAGATGCTCGAGCCAGCTGGTCTCCATCTCCCAGAATGGATCGGGCTCGGCTGCCAGCAGCGAGTCGACGTCGACCGGCTCGGCTCCGGTGCTGTCTGCCACCACTGCGGAGCCGACGATCAGACGCACCAGGGAGGTGGTGTGGCCGACGTCGAGCAGGGCCGCGTGTGGATGCTCGGCGGCCACCGCGCCGGCCATCGGGCGCATCAGCGACTCCGGCACCGGGCGCAGTTCTCCGCGCAGCCACACCAGTGACCGCACCGGTTCGCGCAGTGCCAGAGGTGCGTGATCGGTGAGCTCGACGACGGCGGGAACGCCGGCGCGGGAGGACTGCCAGGTGATCGCGTCGTCGATGGAATCGGTGGGGACGGCAAGAATCATCTCGCCGTTGGGTCGCAGGTGGTGCAGGGACGTCACGACGGGGTCGCTGCCGTCGATCACGAGAGCTGCGCCCTCGGCACGCATGCAGGCGCTGCGCACGCGTTCGGCGGTGGTCGGTCCGGTGGTGGTGGTTGCGCCGAGCATGGGCTCCTCCGATGCGGTCGGTACAGTCGAATGGCCAGTAGGTGAGGCATACCTAAGTAATGTGCACCTAAGTTAGCTCGATGTGGCGAGTATCGCAAGCGCAAGCTGGGACTACCGTGAACGTGTGCCGATTCCGTTGACCCTCGGTGTGCCACACCGACCAGACCCGAACGCGCTCGTCGCCGGACTGCTGCAGCCGTTCTGTGCCGATGCCCCTGCCCTGCACGCCGCCTCGCACGCCGCCTCGCACGCCGCCTCGCGCGCCGCCGAATTCGGCCCGCCCGTCGTGCTGGCCTCGACCCTGCTGACGCTGCCACCCACCGAGAATCTCGGGCGCATCGTCGTGCGACTCGACATCGACCCGGACGAGCTCCGCGCGTCGAGCGCAGCCAACTACGAGGCCGTTCGATTCGAGGTCGACGCGGTCCCCGAGCATCTCGCCGACGCGCTCGGGTTGCGACTGCCCTCGCCCCTCGTCGTCTTCCCGGTGTTCGACGCGATCGACGTGGCCGAGACCGCAGAGGCCATCGTTGCCGCTCATCGAACCCCCGGCATCGGTGTCGGCGACACGGCGCGGCGTATCGCCGACGTGCTCGCCGTGGTCTCGCACGCTGACGTGGGTCTGGTCGCCCGCGCCGATACCGGAGACGAGGTCATCGCGATCCTCGCGGCGACGGTGGCATCGCTGCGCGGAGACGACATCGCGTCGGCTCTGGCCGCGCCGAATGTCGGCGCTCTGCGCAAGCTCGTACCCGAGGCCGCCGAGGCGGTGCGGGAGGTACTGCTGGGCGTCGAGATCGCCGACGCCGTCGCCGCCCGCGCCCGGCTCGTCGACGTCGGTTTGATCGCGTCGTGGACATCGACAACGTAACCTCGAGACGTGCCTCGCATCGCTTACTTCGGCCCATCGGGAACGTTCACGGAGATGGCGCTGGCGCAGTTCGAAACGGCCGGTGCATTCGATGGGGTCGGCCTGAGCGGCGACGTCGAGCGAGTGTCGGCCGCTAGCCCTCCCGCGGCGCTCGAGGCCGTCCGATCCGGTGCCGCCGACGCCGCGGTCGTTCCCATCGAGAGCTCCATCGAGGGTGCCGTGCCGCCGACTCTCGACGCATTGTCCGAAGGACGGCGATTGCAGATCGTCGCCGAGACCGAGATCGAGGTCGCCTTCACCATCGTCGGCGGACCCGGTGTCACTCTCGACTCGGCCCGCACGATCAGTGCGTACCCCATCGCCCTCAATCAGGTCCGGCAGTGGCTGCAGGCGACGATGCCCGACGCCGTCGTACAGTCGGCGACCTCGAATGCCGGTGCGGCAGAGGATGTTGCCGCCGGCGTGGTCGACGCCGCTGTCTCGACACGGTTGGCCGGGGAGCGATTGTCTCTGCCGACGCTGGCCGACGACATCATCGACGTCGAGGGTGCGCGCACCCGCTTCGTGCTGGTGACTCCGCCGCAGCCGGTGCCCGCCCGCACCGGTGCCGACCGCACCTCGGTGGTGCTCAAGCCGCCGAACGACCCGGGTACGCTGCCGGCAGCGTTGGCGGAGTTCGGAATTCGCAACATCGATCTGACGTTCATTGAATCACGCCCTACCCGTTCGCAATTGGGCACCTACATGTTCTTCGTGGATTGTGCCGGGCATGTGGACGATCCCCTCGTCGCCGAGGCGCTCACCGCATTCCATCGGAAGATGCCGCTACGTTTTCTCGGATCATGGCCCACAGCAACGACATCGGGAGGTTCGGTGCCGCAACCGACCGACGAGCACGTGCAGTGGTTGTCCGAAATCCGTTCCGGTAGAGGTGATCTGTGATGGGCAAGCTCATTCTCGTTCGGCACGGGCAGACCGTCTCCAACGTCGCGAAGAAGCTGGACACCGCGCCGCCGGGAGCCGAACTCACCGAGCTCGGGCATCAGCAAGCCGAGGCGTACGCGCGCACGCGGCTGGGAAACCCTCCCGCCGTGTTGGTCTCGTCGATTGCTCTGCGCGCCAAGCAAACTGCGGGCTACGTCGAGCGCGGCACCGGAGTGCCCCTCGTCGTGACCGACGGTATCCAGGAGACGTCCGCCGGAGAACTGGAAGATCGAGACGATCCCGAGGCGCACCGACTGTTCACCGAGATCTTCTACCGGTGGCATACCGGGGATCTGGATGCGGCCGCGCCGGGCGGCGAGAGCGGACGCGCGGTGTTGGCGCGCTACGTCCCGGTGCTCGACGAGCTGCGTGGACAGTATTTGGGTGACGACACCGCAGGAGACGTCGTCGTCGTGAGCCACGGGGCCGCAATTCGATTGGTCGCGGCGGCCCTCACCGGTGTCGACGGCACCTTCGCCGCAGACAACCACCTCGACAACACCCAGACCGTCGAGCTGTTGCCGCTGCCCGACGGTGGCTGGGCATGCGCCAAGTGGGGCACGTTCCTGCCGCCCTTCCAGAACAAAGGCAGTGACAAGGCCGACAACCCGATCAGTTGATCGCCGGGTTGCCGATTGCGGGGTCAGTGGTCGCCGGGTCCATGGCCGACGAGATCAGCTCGGTCAGAGCCACCGTTACCCGGTGATCCGACGCGCCGGTCAACGAACTCCACGAACGGCCGTCCGCGGCGACAGCAGAGGTGGCGACGATTCGTCCGGCGCGGGTATCGAACAGGGCCACCGGACGCCCGGCCCCGCGCCGAGTCCCATGCCTGCGGGTCACGGCCGTGATCTCGGTCCTGCCCGCGCACGTGGCCATGGCCGAGGCCAGGGTGAGGGCCCGGTCGTCGGCGATTCCGATGCTGCGCAGACGGGAAGCAGTGCCGCCCACGTCGGACGGTGCCGCGTCGAGTGCCTCGGCCAGCAAGTCGGTGGGCGCGTTGATGCTGCCGGGATCGAACGGTGGTGCCGATCCCAGCGACGAGACGAGATCGCGGGCCGGATCTCCGGCGATGACGCGCAGGGTGATGACGTTCTCTCTTCGTACCGCCGACACCGCGATGGTGTCGTCGGATGCGATGCAGATCCGAGTCACGGGAACGGTGTCGCCCTCGAACTGTCGCGCCGAGACGTACCAGCGGGGTTGTTCGAGGACCCGCAGCCACTGGCGAACGTCCTCGTGGACCGCGGTGCCGTCCCACAGTCCAGCCGCCGCGAGGGCCTGCCGGCCGCGGTCGACAGCACGGTCGCGGGCTGCCGCGTCGTCGAAGCGCGGGAAGACGTCGAGCACGACGGGTAGTTCGGCAATCGAGAGCTCGTCGACCAGGAAGTCCATCTCGTCGACACCGAGTGCGGCACTCGGCAGTGTGTGGCCCACCGGCACGGTTCCCAAGTCGATCACCGGCCGATCTCACCGATGTCTTCGAAGGCTGGGTCGTGGAGGGCTGGGTCTTTGTGGGCTGGGTTGTGGAGGGCTGGGTCGGGCAAGGCCGGGTCCGCTCCGATGACCGACGGTGCCACCGTGCGGCCGTCGGCGAAATGCTCGAATTGTTTGAGGTATTCCGGGGTGTCGTGTTCGTCGTCGTCCTGCGCCCGTGTGCCCGATGCGGGCGCAGCACCGGCACCGGTTCCGCGCTGAGCGAGGCCGCCCTCGGCTGTGGTCGGTGCACCGACCGTGGTGGCAGGACTGCTCTGTACTGCACCCGCGAGCGCCGATCCACCGCCGACGGGACTCGACGCCGAAGCGGGCATTCCGAGCCCGCCGCCGATGCTGCCGCTGCTTCCGCCCAGTCCGCCGAACGCCACCGGACGGGTGGACGCCGGCCCGACGGCGAGAGATGCCGAACCACCGGGTGCGAAGGTGTGGCCGATGCCGGCCCCGGGTCCACTCGGCTGCGTCGTCGAGACCAGATTCGATGCCGCGGTGGCCACCGTGGATACGCCTGTTCCGGCGATCGAGGTGGCGGCACTGCCGAGCTGCCCGGCTGCGGCTGCGACGCCGGGGTTCTGCGTCGCGGCCATCAGACCGCCGACCGCAGCCTGAACGGGAGACGTCATCAGCGCACCGTTGGCGAATTTGCCGAGACCACTGCCGGATTCGGACACGATGGCGGGCGCATGATCGAACGTCGTCTTCGCGATCAGGTGCGAGGAGACCAGCTCGAATCCCTCCATGACCATGGCTGCGCGGATGTCGAGCAATCGGTCCGCGACCTCGGCCGCCTCGTAACTTCCGTTGAGCGCACCACCGGTCGATGCAGCTGTGACCTTGGCAGCTTGTACCGCACCGATCTCCACGAGCGACGGCATCGTGGCCAGCGCGACGCCGTACGAGGTCCCCGCGGCGGGGGCTTCGATCGACAGTGCCGCTGCCTTCAGCGCGGTGGCTCCGGTCCACGTGGCGAACCGGGCGAGGGCAGCCTGCGCGAGGAGAGCCGACTCACCCTCCCAGCCTGCGGTCAGAGCTGTCGTGATGGCGGCGATGCTCACCGAGGCCTCGGTGAAGGCCGCGGCCACCGAACCCCAGGCCCCGCCTGCGACATGTAGAGGCACCGGTCCGGGCCCCAGCAGTCGCGTCGAATTTCCTGTCGCAGTTCGTGGTAGCCACACCACACCTGTCACACCGAGCGTCATTGTCCAGCCCCCATGATGTTCGAGCCCCCGTGTCGTTTTCGAAACCGCTGCCGGTCGATGTGTGCGTCAGATGCCGGCGAGCCCCGGCAGGCCCCCGGCGGTGTCGTCGTCGGTGTCCAGGTAGTCCGCGGCCTGCTTGCGCAGTTCCTCGGCGGCCCGGTGTAGCTCCGAAATACCCTGTGCGGCAGCGGGACCGAAGGTATCGGCCGCGGTGGCGAAGAAGCGATCGATCAAGAGCGACACCTCGTCGGTGCCCGGCGGTAACGGCCGAACAGGAAGTGCCGTCGCAGTGACGGCGGCCTGCAAGCGGGCAGCGACCGCATCGAGTTCCGAGGCAGCGAGCTGCAGAGCCACCGGATCGACTTTGATGACGGTCATGAGCACGCTCCCTGCGATCGACGAACTGGGCTGTCGGTAGGTAGGACGCCGCCGTGCCCGGATCGGTTCCATCGATGCCGGAAAAACTCAGAGAGACTTCTGTGCCACCGAATCCATCGTCCACAGCGAGCCTCGGCGATGGATCGAGGTGCGCGTCAACGGTGCGACGTCGACCCGCCAGAACGAGCTGACCGGTGCCGCCAGCACCAGCACGACCGCCGCCCTGATCACCGCGGGTGCGGTCACGGCCAGCGTGCGGCCCGGCGTCGAACCGTCCTCATCGAGCCACGTCCGGACGCGAGCGAACAACGCGTTCAGAGATTCACCGCCCGGCGGTGTGAATGCCGGGTCGCCGAGCCAGGCCATCGCGTCGGCGTCGGGCAGATCGGTCATCTCGAGACCGGACCACCGGCCGTACGCGACATCGGCCAACGCGGGTTCGACGACGACGTCGGTTCCGAAGATCTCGGCAGTGGATCGGGACCGGGCCTCCGGGCCCGACAGCACCCGGTCGGCACGCGGAAAGTCGGTCACCTCGGCCAGTGCGCGCACACCCGCCTCGTCGAGTGGCTCGTCGGCAGGAAAGCGGGCCGAGCGCATCGCATCGGTTCTGGCGTGGCTCACCAACGTCAGGCGGGTCGCTGGGGCAGTCACCGCGTCATTGTGGCATCGGACGGTGTGCTTGCCGTACAGCCATTGACACAGAGTCGAACGCGGTGCCACAGTGCGCAGGTAAGACGCGATGTACGCAGGTAATCCGGTGAAAATCCGGAACGGTTGCGCCACTGTGATCGACGTCGGGCAGATGTCCGAATTCGAAAGCCAGAAAACTCGTACACCGCATGGCCGTCCCTTCATCTCCGAAGGGACCACGGGACGCACAATCCCAGGAGGACACACCTATGGCAATACTTCATGCACCCAGTAACACGACGGAATCGGCGGCACTGGCCGTCGTCGTCGCGGCGACGATACTGCTCGCATTCGTCGTGCTCTACCTCGTCGGATTCGACCAGGGCGCGATCTCGCGCAGTGGCATGTACATGCACGAACTCATGCACGACGGCCGCCACCTGCTGGGCCTGCCATGCCACTGACCGGGACATTCGTTCAGTTGCTGGTGCGAGGTCTGCTCGCCGGTCTCGTCGCGGGACTGCTCGCCGGCGGAGTTGCCTTCGTCATCGGTGAGCCGCACGTCGATTCGGCCATCTCCATCGAAGAAGCTGCAGGCGAGGCACACCACGCCGACTCCGATGCGACTGCTGCGCACTCGCACGTAGACGAGGACGCCCTCGTCAGTCGCGACGGGCAACGCGTCGGACTGTTCCTCGCCACCGGACTCGCCGGACTCGCACTCGGCGCGATCTTCGCGTCGGTCCTGCACTATGCCCGACGGTTCAGCTCGCTCCCGGGCTCGATCCTCGCGCTCCTCGGAGCCGGGGCCGGATGGCTGGCAATCGAAGCAGTGCCGTTCTTCAAGTACCCGGCCAACCCACCGGCCGTCGGAGATCCGGAGACCATCACCCAGCGCACCTGGCTCTGGCTGGCGTCCGTGATTCTCGGTCTGCTGGCCGTGGGAGTCGGAATCTACGTGGCGAAGGCGGTGGCGTCCCAGTCGTCGACAGCAGTCCGTGTAGGCGCTCCGACGGTGGCGTTCCTGGTGATCGTCGGCGTCGGCTACGCACTGCTACCGGGCGTGAACGAGGTGGGCTCGGACTTCCCGGCGACCTTGCTGTGGGAATTCCGACTCTCGTCACTGGCCACGCAGGCAACCTTGTGGCTGGCTCTGGGACTGGGCTTCGCGTTCCTCACCGACCGCGCAGTGCGGCCGGTTCGCCGAGAGGCAGTTGCGGTGTAACCCTCGTGTCCGCGTCAATGGACCATTGCACCGTCGAGACGTATGCAAAGTGCCATTGACGCGGCGCGAGTGGCCGGCCCGGTTCCGGGTGAATGGACCATTGCACCGCTCAGACGTGTGTGCACCGCTCCCCAGAAGTTGGACTGAGTAATTCAGTTCCAACGACTGGGGAG